>CAKRIN010000004.1 GCA_934343805.1 uncultured Lachnospira sp. | reverse complement strand
AGGTGGTTTTCCCATATCCGTATTCTAAGGCACTTCCACCATATATGCCTCTCTCTGTAGAACCGTAACATAGTACTTTTCTCTTCAACGCTTTGATTAAAAGTATATTTCAAAATTTTCTCAATGTCAACCTGTTAATTATTGATTTTTATATAGAATAATGATATTATTTCCATATCTGTTTCGAACAATTAAATATAACTTTTTATGGAGGCACTAATGGAAAAATTACATTCACACAACTACCTGATAGTCTTAGTTGGAACTATATCTTTGTCTGTTATGACATTATTTTCTGAGGGTGTTAATACCCGTGCATTTACCGGTATTGGCATAATGCTTGCCAGCCTTATTGCAGCAGGCATTGGCAAGTTTCTTATTAAAGATAATTTTATCAAAGCATTGCTTATTAATCTGACACCATCAATTGCTACATTTGTATATGCTTTTGTTTTGGGTGGGAACTCGGTTGCCTTTCTTGTTAACCTTGTATTTCTTTCAATGATGGCATTATATTTTGATAAGAAGTACATTATATACTATTCAGTTCCTATTGCTAACATTGCTCTTATATGTGCAATATTCTTCCCATTCGTTATTGATGGAGCTGACTATAACAGAGTTGATGCCCTTACCAAGGTATTTCTTTTTGATCTTGTTGCCATTGTTTTATATAAGGCTGTTGACAGAGGCCGTGCTCTCCTTGAACAGAGCGAAGAAACACTGTCCACTGTCAATGCCAATTCACAGACAGCTAATAATATTGCTGTTAATCTTAATAAGGCTATTGAAAATTCCAAGACAGGACTTGATAATCTGTCTAATCAGGCAATAAAAGTTAATGAAGCTGCTTCCCAGATGAGTAACGTTATTGACGATACAACTAATGCTACAATATCTGTTACAGAAAAAATCCAGGATGCAACTGAAGAAATCAATAAGAATTATGAACTTTCCAAAGAACTCGATTCTGGTTTTGAAAAGGTTGATGCATCTGTCAGAGCCGGTAACGATGAGGTTAATATTGTTAAGAACACTCTTTCTGAGATGGCTGAAACTGTTGGCTCTGCCAAAGGTGCAATGTCTGATCTTATGGATGAAATGTCCAAGATTGCCTCTATTCTTGAAGAAATTAACGCAATTGCTGCGCAGACTAATCTTCTTTCTCTTAATGCTTCCATTGAAGCTGCAAGAGCCGGAGAACACGGGAAAGGTTTTGCTGTTGTTGCTGATGAAATCCGCCATCTTTCTGAGCAAAGTTCTGAAGCCTCTGACAACATACACAAGATTATCAATGGTCTTTCAGGCATGACAGGTGAGGTTTCTAATCGTGTCAATGCTGGTGCAGAAGCTGCCAATGATGTTGTTACCAAGATGGATACTCTTGTTAATGTTCTCTCTGGAATTAACGAATCAACAGAGGTTGCACACGACCTTGTAAGAGAACAGTATAAAGTTATCGAATCTGTCAAGAGTGCATTTAACAGTGTCAATTCTGATATACAGACACTCGTTGCAACATCGGAGGAAAATGCCGCAATGGTAACTAATATCTCAGAAAGTATCCGTCAGCAGGAAGAAGCAGTTTCACACGTTGATAACGGAATCGAACATGTATTAAAGCTTTCAGATGAATTGAAAGAACATTTTAATTAAGAATTATATACATCAAATAAAAGCAGAGACAGCACTTTAGGAATCAAGGTAACCCCTTAAATAACTAAAGCCTGTCTCTGTTTTATTATATGTCATTATTGTTATTTCATTTTTTATTTAAGAAAGCTTCATATCTCCATCTTTAACCCAGCCCATCTTCTTAAGAAGCATATTAATAAGTGGACATATCACTGCCGGGAGAACGAATGATATAAGAATCATTCCAGCCCAGTCAAATCCTGTAATTGCTACCTTAGTTCCATTAGCAATGTCATTTACCCAACCGGAATACACACCAATCTGACCAACAAATCCACATGTTCCCATACCGGATGATACTGGAGTGCCATTCATCTGCAGTTTAAACAGGCATGTTGCCATAGGACCTGTAATTGCAGACGTAACTATCGGCGCAATCCATATACGGGGATTCTTAATAATATTTCCCATCTGAAGCATTGATGTACCAATTCCCTGAGAAACAAGTCCACCCCAGCGGTTCTCTTTGAACGACATAACCGCAAATCCAACCATCTGCGCACAGCAGCCTGCTACCGCCGCGCCTCCTGCAAGTCCTGTAAGTCCAAATGCAGCGCAAATAGCCGCTGATGATATAGGAAGTGTAAGTGCAACTCCCACAAGAACAGATACAGCAATTCCCATAAGGAAAGGCTGTAAATTAGTTGCAAGCATAATAAGCTCACCTATCTTCATCGCTGCTTTTCCTAATGCCGGAGCGATAATAGCTGCAACTCCTGTTCCAACTCCGATTGTAACAAGCGGTGTAACAAGAATATCTACCTTAGTTTCCTTAGAAATCATTTTACCTGCTTCTGCTGCAATGATTGCAACAAAATATACTGCAAGAGGACCACCTGCACCACCAAGTGCATTAGACGCAAATCCAACAGTTATAAGTGAAAACAGCACAAGCGGCGGACATTTCAGTGCGTAACCAATTGCAACCGCCATTGCCGGTCCGCTCATTGCAGAAGCAAGTCCGCCAACTGTATAATTCACACCACTTACTGTTGCCACAGTATTAGTAAGAAAACCTATATGCAACTGTGTTCCCAGCGTATTAAGGATTGTTCCTATAAGCAGCGAACAGAACAATCCCTGTGCCATCGCACCCAGCGCATCAATACCATATCTTTTCACTGAAACTTGAATATCTTTCCGTTTCAGAAAAGCCTTAAATTTCTCCCACATAAATAAACCTCACTTTTGTAAATTTTCATCATGATAGCATATTATAGAGGGATTGTGAATATAGCAATTTTTACTCACCCTATATCATCCAAATTGGTATGATATAGTTATCTTTATCAATTGCACCAAGTGAAGGCTTCATACAGACAACTGCTCCTTTAGAGCGCGGTGTTGATGCCTTGTCAAGCAATCCAAATACCTTAATTAATTCTGTTCCTGGATTTGAAGTTTTCTTGATTTCTATCGGATTCAATATTCCATCATGTTCTAATACAATATCAATTTCTTTGGCATCCTTATCGCGGTAATAATACATATATGGTTCTCTTCCACAGTTAAGATAAGTTTTCCTGATTTCTGCAACCACATAATTTTCTAAAATCGCGCCATTCATAGCCCCACTTTCTAATGTTTCAGCACTGCTCCACTTTGTAAGATAACATACCAGCCCCGTATCATAAAAATACAACTTTGGAGTTTTTACAAGACGCTTTAGCAGATTATTAGAATACGGATGAAGATAAAAAATAATACCAAGAGTTTCCAAAATTCCAAGCCAATCCTTTGCCTGTGTCTGATTAATGTCTGCGTCTCTTGCAATTTCTGCCACATTGACCATCTGACCACATCTTGCAGCTACCGCTGTGATAAATCTCAAGAATTTAAGTGAATCAATGGTATCCGACAACTCTTTAACATCACGCTCAATATAAGTAGATAAATAACTACTGTAAAAAATCTGGCTATTACTGTTTACGCCACTTACAATTGCAGGCATGGAACCTTTATAAATACGCTCAAAAATACCTCTTGTATCAATTTCCGTTCTGCCCGCCTTTCTTGCAGCCAATGCTTCCATATCTATAGTGAACGGCTCCATCTCACCACCTGCTATTTCTGCCTGAGACAGAGATGTCAGAGAAAGTACTGCCACTCTTCCTGCTAAGGATTCCTGTACTCCCCGCATTAATTTAAATATCTGTGAACCAGTCAACCAGAAGCTTCCTGGTTCGTGGTTTTTATCTACGCTCATCTTAATATAGGCAAACAATTCCGGTGCATACTGAACTTCATCAATTAATACAGGAGGCTTGTGTAATTGTAAGAATAATTCTGGATCAGACTTAGCAAGTGCTCTTTCATTCAAATCATCAAGTGTAACATATCCTCTTTTTGTTCCTTCCATTAACTTCTGCAACATTGTAGTCTTGCCCACTTGTCTTGGTCCTGTAACAAGAACTACTGGATATTCCCTTGTAACTTGATTTATCACATTCTCCAAATTTCTTTTAATATAACTCATACGCCAGCCTCCTTTCGGCTAATTTCTATTTTTATTATATTTTAGCCGAAGCGCAATTAAGAAGCAAGTGTTTTTCGGCTGATCTATATTTCTATTATATTTTAGCTGAAATATAACTGTTTTATTCCAAGAGCCATCATTATTTGATAAATATTATAGCATTATTATTCAAAGCATTATAATTCTAATTAATCTGGTATTAAAGAGACTGAATATAGCAAATCAAAAAATGAATTAATTTTTCAACTGAATATCAAATTATGAATTATTGTGATGGCTATTTCATGTGTATTACACTTTTCTCTCAAAAATATAGAGCAGCACTATTCTTTAAAGAAAAGTGCCTGCTCTATATTCAAATTATCTTATATTACAACCCCATTACAATGGTCAATCTCATGCTGGATTATCTGTGCTGTCCAACCTGAATATTTTCTATGCTGTTTCTTAAAATTCTGGTCAAGATAATCCACTTCAATATCCTGATATCTCGTACATGGACGCACACCTTCTAATGACAGACATCCTTCCTCCGTCTGGTATTCTCCTGACTTATTAGTTATTACCGGGTTAATCAATGGAAACTGAAATGGTCCTGCTGCCACCACAATAATATTCTTTTTGACCCCAATCATATTAGCAGCCATCCCGACACAGTGGTCAAGATTAGCTCTTAATGTATCAAGTAAATCTGTAACCACCTGTTTATCCGACTCTGTTGCATCCACTGATTTCTGTGCCAGAAAGAATGGGTCTTTCACTATTTTCTTTACCATTAGCTGATTCTCCTTATTATGATACCTATCAATAGTCGCATAAATATGTTTCTTATACGAAAATTGCAAAAGCCGCCCAGAACACTCACTAACCAAAGAACTCTCAACAATGCCCGCTCGAAAAAGCTCGCTCGACGCAGATTCTACATACATCCTGCCTCATACCATACGACGTACCCTTGCAACAGTTTTCCTAAGAAATCCTCGTCTCACGAATCACCTTTCTCACAGCCAGCACCTTGCCCGCTGAAACTGAAAGCTCATCCACACCCATCTTAAGGAATTCTTCTGTAAGTGTTGTGTCTGCACCGAGTTCACCACAGATACCAGCCCATATGCCCTCTGCATGTGCGTTCTCGACAACCATTCTTATCATTGCAAGAACAGCCGGATGATGAGCATCGTAGAACTCATCAAGCTTTGTGTTCTGACGATCAATCGCTAGCGTATACTGTGTCAGGTCATTAGTTCCAATACTGAAGAAATCCACCTTCTTAGCAAGCTGGCGGCTCATCATTACTGCTGCCGGAGTCTCAATCATAATTCCACTCTTAGGATTGCCGAATTCAATTCCCTGCTCTGTAAGCTCAGCCTTGACTTCATCTTCAATAATCTTAATCTTATCAACTTCCTGTTCACTAATTATCATAGGATACATAATAGATATGTTTCCATACGCACTTGCTCTGTAAAGGGCGCGTAACTGTGTCTTGAATATCTCAGGTCTTGTTAGGCATATCCTGATTGCTCTAAGACCAAGAGCAGGATTATCCTCTTTATCAAGCCCGAAATAATCACACTGCTTATCAGCACCGATATCAAGAGTTCTTATAATTACAGGTTTTCCTGCCATGCTTTCAGCTACAGTACGATATATGTTGAACTGTTCTTCTTCTGTTGGAAATGTATCAGATTCAAGATATATGAATTCGCTTCTAAACAGTCCGATTCCTGCTGCATCATTTGCAATAACATTTGCAAGGTCCTTAATGTTACCTATATTAGAATACAACTTAATCTTCTTGCCATCTAAAGTCACATCCTCCTTGCCTTTAAGTTCCTGCAAAAGAGCTTTCTTCTCATTGTCTTTACGTTGTTCCTCTTTCATTGCTGACAGAGTTGCCTCATCAGGTTCAATATATACAACACCGTTAGTTCCATCGACAACACCAAGCTTGCCATTAAGAGAATCATCAATAACAACATCAGAACCAATCAAAGCCGGAATACCCATTGTTCTTGCAAGAATTGCAGTATGTGAATTGACTGAACCCTTCTGCGTAACAAATGACAATATTTTGCTCTTATCCATCTGGACTGTCTCTGATGGCGCTAAATCCTCTGCTACCATAATAACAGGTTCGTCCGCATCAATACTGTCTCCAGTCTTGCCTGAAAGTATACCCAACAGCCTTTCCGTAATATCCTTAACATCTGCCGCCCTTCCACGCATATATTCATCGTCCATAGCTGCAAACATCTGTGAAAAATTATCCCCTGTCTGGGCTATGGCATATTCTGCATTCACCATCTGGCTCTCGATAATATGCTCAACAGACTCTTTATAATCGTCATCCTCAAGCATCATCTGATGAATTTCAAATATAGCTGCATTAGCCTCGCCTACTTCGCGAAGTGCTTTATCATGAAGTTCCCCCAGTTGTTTAAAGGCTGTCTCGATAGCATCATAATAGCGGTTCTTCTCAGCTTCTGCATCAGTAATCTTTACACGCTTAACCTGATGTTCGCCTTTCTCATACACCATTATCTTACCTATAGCAATGCCTCCAAATACACTCTTTCCAGTATATTTATTCATGCGCACCTCCTGACTGCTACATATTGCTCTTCATGAATTCTTCAATCTTAGCTGCTGCAGCCTCTTCATCTTCACCTTCTACAGTAATTGTAACTTCGTTACCGCATTTTACAGCAAGTGCCATAATACCGAAAATTTTCTTACAGTCTCCTGACTTGCCGTCCTTAGTAAGTGTAATCTTGCTGCTGAATTCCTTAGCTGCCTTTACAAGCTCTCCTGCCGGACGAGCATGTATGCCTTCGGCATCTGTAATAACATACTTAAATTCCTTCATAATTCTACCGCCTTTCTACTAATTAACTTTTTTCTTAAATAATCCTAAACATATAGTTGATACAATTGTTCCTACCACAAGTGCAATCACATAATATATTGCATTTCCTACTACCGGGAATACGAAGATACCACCATGTGGTGCCATTAAAGTACATTTGAAAAACATACTGACAGCGCCTGCTGCACCTGAGCCTATGATACATGCTGGAATTACATGTAAAGGATCTGCTGCCGCATAAGGTATTGCACCTTCTGTTATAAACGCAAGTCCCATAATAAAGTTAGTTGGACCGGCATCTCTTTCTTCTTTAGTAAACTTATTCTTAAAAAGTATTGTTGCAAGAGCAATCGCACATGGTGGAACCATACCACCTATCATTACTGCTGCCATTATATCATAATTACCTGCTGCAATGGAAGCAGTTCCAAAAACATATGCTGCTTTATTGAACGGACCCCCCATATCAATTGCCATCATAGCTGCAAGTATGAATCCAAGAAGAACCCTGCTTGTACTTCCCATTCCTGCAAGGAAGCTGTTAAGTCCTGTGTTAATTCCACCCATTACCGGCTCTACAATAAATGTCATTCCAAGTCCTATTACCAGAATACCCACTACCGGATATATAAGTACTGGTGCTATCTTTTCCAATGCCTCTGGTAACTTATCACATATTTTTCTTAAAAGAACTATAATATATCCTGCTGCAAAGCCTGCAACCAGAGCTCCTAAGAATCCAGACTTTCCATTAGCTGCAATATAACCTCCTACAAAACCAAGTGCAAGTGCAGGTCTGTCACCAATGGCCATTGCAATAAATCCTGCCAGCACAGGGAGCATGAAGCCAAATGCTGCTCCTCCGATAGTCTTAAACAGAGCCGCAACAGGTGTTATCGTACCAAAGTTGCTTCGTTCTGCCTCTGACAGTGCATTCATATCGACA
The DNA here is from genome assembly GCA_934343805.1 of uncultured Lachnospira sp. Classification (GTDB taxonomy): domain Bacteria; phylum Bacillota; class Clostridia; order Lachnospirales; family Lachnospiraceae; genus Lachnospira. Next base: position 116,789 of record CAKRIN010000004.1, on the reverse strand, counting down.
TTAAGTCCATCAATAAGAAATGCTATGGCAATCAGAATACCGCCGCCTACAACGAAAGGTAACATGTGTGATACACCATTCATAAGCTGTGTATATATCTTATGTCCTATGCCGCCACCCTTCTTTGCTGATGTGCTTTCCTTCTTTTCAGAAGTTCCTGCCTTATATACAGGTGCATCCCCTGCAAGAGCTTTCTTTATAAGCTCATCTGCCTTATTAATTCCATCTGAAACCTGACACTCAATTACTTTCTTTCCATCGAATCTCTCCATTGGAACCTGTGCATCTGCTGCTACAATTATACATTCAGCCGATTCAATATCAGCATCTGCCAATACATTTTTAGCCCCACCAGAACCTCTGGTCTCAATCTTAATAGCGCAGCCTGCCTTAGCTGCAGCCTTCTCAAGACCTTCTGCTGCCATGTAAGTATGTGCAATACCTGTCGGGCAGGAAGTAACTGCAAGAATCTTTGCCGGCTTATCGCCTTCCTTTTCAAGTCTCTCATCAATACCCTTAGCTTCCTCATCTGCCCCATCTATGATTTCAAGAAACTCCTCAGGGCTTCCGGCTTTCATAAGCTTTGCTACAAAATCCTCGTCCATAAGAAGCACCGATAACTTGCTTAGTACATCAAGATGTACATTATCTTCTGTATCCGGTGCTGCAATAAGGAAAAGAATCTTTACTGGTTCATCATCAAGTGATTCAAAATCAACTCCATCCTTAATAACCATTGCTGCAAGCCCTGGTGCATTAACAGCACTACATTTGCCATGAGGAATTGCTATTCCTTCTCCAACGCCTGTTGTACTTTCTTCTTCTCTTGCATATACCTTGGCCTTATAGCTTTCCACATCATCAATCTTTCCGCTCTTTGCCATAAGTTCTACAGCCATATCAAGAGCTTCATTCTTTGTCTTAGGTGAAGCATTAAGATTAATACTTCTCTTATCAAGTAAATCTGTAATTCTCATAAAATACCTCCTTTACATTATCCCTTGCAGTTAACCACTACCTGCTTTAATACCCCTGAAATCTCTCTTTTCGTTGCAAGATTTTCTGAAAACGCACTGGCACTTCCTGTTGCAACGCCCATTCTGAATGCATCTTCATAATTACCTGTCTGAAGATATCCCGCCATAAATCCTGCAACCATTGAATCTCCTGCACCTACTGAATTCTTAAGTTCGCCTTTTGGTGCATCTGCTTCGTAAACCTTTCCATGTTCATCAATAAATACTGCACCTTTGCCCCCCATTGATATAAGAACATTTACAGCTCCCATATCCTGCATCTTTCTTGCATATGGAATAACATCTTCCTTAGTCTCAAGCTTAACCCCGAATATGTCGCCAAGTTCATGCTGATTAGGCTTAATAAGAAATGGTTGAAACCCAAGAACATTAAGTAAAAGTCTGCTTGTTGCATCAACTACAATCTTTACACCTCTTCCCTGTAGTCTTTCCATAATCCTACTATATATATCATCTGATATACATGTTGGAATGCTTCCTGCAAGAACAAGTACATCGCCACTTGAAAGAGCATCAATCTTACTTACAAGTAACCTGATATTCTGTTCTGATATATCAGGTCCCATTCCATTAATCTCTGTTCCATCAATGTTCTTAAGCTTCATATTAATTCTGGAAAATCCATTATCAACCTGAATAAAATCCGTCTTAATACCATACTTTGATACCATGTCGCATATCTGTTTGCCTGTAAATCCGGCTACAAATCCAAATGCTGTCGTATCAATCTCAAGATTATTAAGAACAATTGAAACATTAATACCCTTGCCTCCTGGAAGCATATGTTCATATGATGTCCTATTGGTCATTCCAAGTTTAAAATCTGTCACTTCCACGATATAATCCAGTGAAGGATTAAATGTTACTGTATATATCATTATTTCTCCTTTCTGACTTCACGACCTTTTTCTTATAATTATAATACAGTCATATTCATTCAAATTCAATCATATTCATTCACAAAGTTTTTATTATATTTTGTGCATAATGCACAATATATGTTCTTCATTTCGCTTTTGTATATGCATTATTTCTGTAAATCATGGAAATGCACAAAAATGCCGGAACCTGATATCAAGTCCCGGCAATAATAACATCATTAATTCTAATGTTTTCCTTTAAGTAATGGCGATAATGGTTTATATATAAGCATTGATATTCCAACACTTATAAATCCTTTTACAATTGTAAATGGCATATTAAAACATATCAGACATTGTAAAACCGACTTCATTGATGGAGCAATTGCCTGATACATCGCGAGTATGACAGATTCTGGCATTGCCAATTTATAATATACCGGATAAACAACAAAATAATTAGATATTATGCTGAACAATCCCATAGCAACCGCTCCACAGATTCCTCCAATCAAAGCACTATGTTTACTCTTTTTCTTTTTATAAACACATCCCGCAATAGTAACAAATACCGATCCCAGTATAAAATTAGAAAGTTCCCCGACAAGCATGCTCTGTGAAGCCGCCAAATGAACAATATTCTTAATAAGACATATTATTATTCCGGCTGCCGGTCCTAATGCATACGCACCAAGTAATGCTGGCAGGTCTGAAAAATCAAACTTGATAAAGCCCGGCATAATTGGTATTGGTATTTCCAGATACATAAGAACCACTGCAACTGCAGATAACATTCCTGTCACAGCCACTGTTCTCACATTACTTTTGCTATTAACATTACTCATTATTGTGTTCTCCATCGTGTTGTAATTATTCTTTCAGATGCATTTTATCAGAAGCATGTTCCATAGCCTCTACCAGAGTTCTCATGTCTTCGAGAATCTTAGATGTCCTTTCTTCTCCAAGCTCAGCAATAACATTACCATAATACTCTCTGTTATTGTCTTCACGTTCTTTAAGAAAATCTCTTCCGGCATCTGTAAATACAAGATATGTACCATCCGTTCCCTTGCCATCATGCTTCCACAACGCATATCCCATATCTTTAAGACTGCTTGCTATGGCTGATGTCTGTGGAATTGATATTCTCATAAATGTCGACAAATCTTTAAGATATGTCTTATCTTTTCCATCAATGCAATCCTTTTCCATAACCTTGAGTGCAATATAATCTGCAAGCTCAAGTCCATTATAGAAGTTGCGTCTTCTTTCCTTATCCATCAAAAAACGCTGAAAGATAAGCTCTGTAGATAACTCAAAATTCTCATAACTATTATTCATAATCCTGTCTCCTCCCTTACCCGTAATTATATTTACCAATAATTATATATTATCAGCTACAACAATATATGTCTGTAGACCATTTATGAACAAATGTTAAAATCTTATTAACTGACATTTTATGGATTACAGCAGTCTGCTGACTTATATCCGGCTCCAACAAGGTCTTCTATATCAGCATTTGAATATGCCTTATTCTTTGTTCCGATTTTAGCAGCCTGTAAACAGTCTGGTTTATGTACCGTCATTGTCTTTTCATTAAGAATGTATGCATAATCCCTTGTTATGTCACCAGAAAATACAGTATCCTCATATTCGCCCGTATATGTTGATTCCCCTGATGAATATATATATCCAATACCCGGCTGCACATTATATAAGAATACATTAAAGCTTAATCCAGCACCACTGTCTTCAACCGAATAAGCCTCGACAAGCACTCCACGGCACAAAACCTCTGCGCCCTGAAATATAGGTGTAACTCTGTACATTACATGATTATTAGTCTTATCTATATATCTTGCCACTCTCTGCGCAAACATATTCATATTCTGTCTAAGATATGGTGAAGCTGCTATAACATTTCTCTTATCTGCACCAGAACCGCACAGGTTCCATGAAATAAGCTGTACCTTTGTCTGACAATATCCATCATTATCCTTAATGCAGTCATATTGAACATTATTCCATCCAGTAGGCTCAACACTGATTTCATCATCTTTTGCGTCATCTTCCGGCATTGAATCATTTCCAATACATGCCATAGCCGATGTAACTCTCTTTATACTGTCCTGAGGACCATATTTGACAGATGACTCTGTAAGTATCTCATCACTTGTGAAATACGGCTTATTATCATTAACTGTAATATAAGCATCCCTTCCATTAAAATTAGGTGTCTCCTCATATGAGAACTGAATACTCTTAGAGTTCACATCCTTAGCCGACAGATTATGAAAATACCTGTAGCCAAAAAATACAATTACTCCGACAATTACAATACACAAAATCTTTTTCTTCATACCTTACCTCTCTTCATCCCCGGAATCTGTGCAAGTATCACTGACGCAAACACAAGTATGCATCCTGCAAGCTCTCTTGGCATTAATATTTCCCCTAAAATAATCCATCCTGCAAGAGCAGCGAATACTGATTCCAGACTCATAACAATAGATGCAACCGCCGGCTGGGCATATTTCTGTCCAATCATCTGAAGCGTATAAGCAATACCGCTTGAAAATACTCCGGCATATATAATGGCAACAAATGCTTTCTGTATCCCCTGCCTTGTTACCTCTTCCGTAAACATCATTACGAATGCTGATATTATACCAACAATAAGAAATTGAATGCAAGACATCTTTATACTATCTGCCCCAGAAAATTTGTCAATAACAAGAATATGACATGTAAAACATATTGCTCCAGCCAGTTCAAACACATCTCCTATATATATTGCAGATATTCCTTCCGACATGCATAAAAGATACATTCCAGCTATACATCCGGCAACAGAAACGCCTATAATCCAGTGCTGTTTTTTCCCCATAAAAAAAGCAGCCACAGATACCATAACAACATATGTTGCTGTTATAAATCCAGCCCTTCCAGACGCTGCAACACCATCCGGATATCTGCTGATTCCATATTGCTGGAATGACATTGCTGCAAAAAGAACTATGCCACATACAACTCCTGCCCCAACAGGCCATGTAACCGGAGCATTTCTTCCTACAGCTGTAATTCCTGCCCCTGTTTTCTCAGAATTCTTCCTGCTTCGGGCAATATTTCGTGCAACAATAACTATCGCAAGAAATGCTGCCCCAACAAAAGCTCTGAAAGAATTAAAAGTAAATGTTCCTATTGCATCAGCTCCACTTGTCTGGGCAACAAATGCTGTTCCCCATATAAAAGCCGTTAATAAAAGAATAAGACTACCTTTAAAATTATTCATTACCCTTTTCCCTATAAATATATTTGATTCCAATAAAGGTTGCTATAAGAAGTGCAAAACCTATAATTAAAGGTACTATCGGATTCTGTGCAAATCCTGCAATAACATAAGTAATACATGACACCACCGCAACCACAATAACATATGGAAGCTGTGTAGATACATGATTCATATGATTGCACTGTGCCCCAGCTGATGCCATAATTGTTGTATCTGATATCGGTGAACAATGATCCCCGCATACTGCTCCTGCCATACATGCTGAGATAGATATTATCATCATTGTATGGTTAGTTCCTGAAAATGTGCTGACTACAATTGGAATAAGAATTCCAAATGTTCCCCATGATGTTCCTGTTGCAAATGCAAGAAAAACCGCTACGAGGAAAATAACTGCCGGCAATACGCTTAACCACGTTCCCGAAACGCCCTGTACAAGTCCGGCAACAAACTCTTTAGCGCCAAGACTGTCTGTCATAGCTTTAAGTGTCCATGCAAATGTAAGTATCAGAATAGCAGGAACCATTGCCTTAAATCCTTCTGGTATGCATGCACATGATTCCTTAAATGCAAGAACTTTCCTTACTGAATAGAATACAATTGTAATAATAAGTGCAACAAAACTTCCAAGCATCAATCCTACTGACGCATCGCTTTGTGAGAATGCATTAACAAATCCTGTGCCTTTGAAAAAGCCTCCAGAATATAGCATCCCAACTATGCAGCATATTATAAGTGTAATTATTGGAAATAGCAGATCCATTACCTTCCCACGACCCTTAATTACATCTTCAGTAGCATTAGCATAAGGTCTGTCCGAAGTAGTATACAGATCTCCTTTGGCAGCATTTGCTTCATGGACTGCCATTGAACCAAAATCCACTTTCATCAGCACAATAAGTATCATCGCCGCAATTGTAAATAATGCATAATAGTTATATGGAATTGCTTTTATGAATATTCCAAATCCGTCTTCTCCTTCAACAAAGCCGGTAACTGCTGCTGCCCATGAAGATATAGGTGCAATAATACATACTGGAGCTGCTGTTGCATCTATCAGATAAGCAAGCTTCGCCCTTGATACATTATGTTTATCAGTAACCGGTCTCATTACACTGCCAACCGTAAGACAATTGAAATAATCATCTATGAATATAAGCACACCTAAAAGAATTGTAACAAGCTGTGCTCCGATCCTTGTCTTAATATGTCTTGATGCCCATTCACCAAATGCCGCTGAACCTCCGGCACGATTCATCATACACACCATAATACCAAGAACAACAAGGAATACCAGTATTCCGACGTTATAAGGATCAGACAGTACACCTACAAGCCCGTCCTCAAATATGTGAAGTACAGACTTTTCAAGACTGAATCCTTTCTGAAATATATTTCCATAAAAAAGACCACCTATTACAATTCCCACAAATAAGGAGCTGTAAACCTCCTTAGTTATAAGTGCAAGTATAATGGCAACCAGCGGCGGGATCAGCGCCCAGAAAGTTGCATACATATTAGGCAGATATTCTATAATCTCTTCCATTGTAATTCTCCTTAAACTATTTTTTTCTGCTTTCACTACATGTGAAATAAATTACCTGGTAATCCTTAGCAATCTCATCAAGAAGTTTCATTCCTCCCTTAATATTATTATCATCCAGATTAACAAATGGATCATCAAATATAAGAAATGGTTTTTCTTCTTTATACATAGCATTAACCAATGCCATTCTCAGACATATCCCCACAAGATCCTGTCTTCCAGCACTGAGACTGTCTATATTTCTTGGGAGATTCTGTTCAATTACCGTCAGATTTGTATCAGCATCTATTCTGTATTCATCTGCTGAATTATCCGTTATTACATTAAAATATTTTTTAAATCCAGACATTACTGGTTCCATATATTTTGCCGTAAATGACTGTTTAGATTCTTCCATTATTTCTTTTGTTTTCTTTATAAGAGCAGCTTTTCTTTTTTCTTGTGCCTGAGTCTGTTCCAGTCCAGCCAGCTCATCCTTACAATTATCAAGTTCCTCCAGCTGTTCCTGCATCATCTCAATATTCCTGTTGCTTGCTCTTATATTATTAGCTATATTTTCCGATTCTTCCGTTATCCGGGTAAGCTTCTCAGCAATATCTTCCAGACTATATGATTGATTCACACATTCATCTTCTACATCCGTATTCATAATAGTCTTGAATTCAGCACTCTCCTCGTAATCAGACTTTTCCTTTAATACAGCTGCATATTCATTCTTTGACTTTTCATATTCGTCGAGCTTCTTATCCATTTCTCTTAGTGACTCATTCAAATCTGCTCTTTCTTCAGAATCAGGAACATATAACTTCACATATTCGGCAATGCCTGATATCTTCTCATTATATTCCCTTTCATATTTAGCATTGGATTCTGAAATATTCATCAGCCGCCGATAATCAGATACACTGTTTCTTAACTTTTCCAGATATAATTCATAGTTATCATCCGCATTTAAGCCATACTTTAGAAACATATACTTTAAGTTCTCAACCAGTTTTGATATTTCATCTCTTTTTCCGTCATTATTTAACAGCTGCACTCTCTTATCCAGTTCCCTGTACACTCTGACATCCTGACGGATATCAGACAATTGCAGAACAGGTGATATACCTTCATATCCCGTTTTGTATTTCTCGCAAAATAAAGTTACACCCCTGCGTGTCTCCTCTATGAAATGTCTGTCATCTTCTATCTGTTTTTCAATCTGTCTTATCTTTTCAGATGATTCATTGGTTATTGCCGTATATTTTTCGTTATATTTCTTTTTCCTGTTGCATGATATTATCACTGCAGCAATAACAACTGCAACTCCAACTGCCAAAAGCACAATCCCTGCAAATTTATTAATCATAATAAGAGCTGCTGCAATTATAGCAAGAATTACCCCTGACACAATAACCGGCAGCATGGAATCCCTGTATTCACCTGCTATGTCTTTATGACTTTTCTCTGTCTGTTTAGCAAGATCAAGTGTCATTTCTTTTCCAGCAAGTGAATTACTTCTCTTATCGCACTCAGCCAACTGTTCCTGCAGCCTTACAATATCGGTATCGTCTGGAATTGCATCCTTATACCTGTTCTTTAACAGATCATACTTTTGCTGCTCTTCCACAGACAACCTGTTAGCATCCTCATCATGTTTTAATTCTATCAGCCTTTTTAAATCCTCTTCAAGTCTGCCAAAAACATTTTCATCCGGGATTCCCTGCGAAAACATCTGCTCATATTTCTTGACCAGAGCTCGGTTCTGTTCATCAGGTGCTGCAATCTTCCCCATGATTCTTCCTGCATCATCACACTCTCTTATATAATATCTTATCTCATCCCTGTCAGGAATCTCATCTTTAAAAAAGCTTCTGCTGTCTGTATATGATTTTTCTTTATCCCTGCAGGCATTAACAAGCGCATCATATTTATCTTTTTTTGCCTGGACATCCTTTTTTTTACTAAGATTCTTCTGTTTCTTTTCAAGTTCCTTCCGGTCATTTTTTAGTATATCAAGTTTCTCACAAAATCCATCTCTGATTGCGATCTGTTCTTTAATAGTTTTTTCAACATCTGAGTAATTATTAATCTGTGACTTCAATCCAGTTATCTGTGACTTTCTCTTAGCCATCGATCCTGTTGCTCTTGTTTCCGACATACTGTTGAGCATATTTTTAAACTTATCAATAACAGTTTCAAAATTATTAATATCATCAGTATTATCAGCCAGATTACCAATCTTAGCATTAATGCTATCTGTAGTATATGTCGTGCAGTCACTTTGGGCAATAAACACTGTCCTTTCAAATGATTCCGAATCTATCCTGAACAATTCTTCTCCAAGATTAGATGAATAGTCATTGCATTCCATATTAGTATCTTTTCTTATCAATGAAAATTCATCATCAGTCTGCTTATGTCCAAATACTCTTCTTACAGAATACTCAACACCATCAGCTTCAAATGATACCTCACCTCCATACACGCCTTTCTGCCAAGGCTGCATGCGATTTCTTTCCTTTTCTGAAAGCTTTTTCTTTCCTTCATTCTTAAAGCCATAAAACATTACTCTTATAAAAGCTGCCAGTGTACTTTTTCCCCAGCCGTTATCTTCGCATATTACATTGCAGCCTCTGGTGAAATCATAGCTGATATTATTCAGTTTTCCAAAATTCTCGATTGTGCAACTGATAAGCCTCATCAGCCTATATCCTCCCCTCTTAATGCCTGTAATCCATACCTGATTATTTCTGATTTATCTTCTTCATTTATATCTGTCCTGGCCATTACATTTCTTATAAATTCTCCTTTAAGAGAGACATCATGTTCAAAAGACATATAATCCACCTTATACGTTGTGTCATCTTTTATTCTGAAATAGTAGTATTTATCTTCAAATCTTTTCGTTAAATAGATAATATCTTTATCCGCCTCAACATCAATTGCTCCAGTCAGTTCTATCTTAACAAGGCTGTTTGATGGATATGCTTCATTCTCAAGATAATCCCTGATACATTTTTCCATGTCAAATGTACTTTCACAATCAGATACATCTACCTGTGACACATATATATGCCTTCTCGCAAATGGAATGAATTCCGTCTGCGTTTTTCCTGTAACATCATCAATATCAATTACCACAAAGCCATGTTCTCCCGGCTCATCAAAACCTCTTCCCTCAAGACATCCAGGATAACAATATATTCCTCTTGCATCCAATCTGTCCATAGAGTATTCATGTACATGCCCTAAAGCCAGATAATCAACTCCCTTATTGCGAAGCTCATTAAGACTTATTATCTGTGCATTATTCTTGGATATATGGGATGCCTCCTGTCCATGCATAACTACAATATTATAATTTTCAACATTCAGAGATAAACTGCTATATATACTTCCTGCATTCTCTTCATTAAGTTCAACGCCTGTTATATATATATCCCTTGAATTAAATTCCTGACCTGCATGCCCGGCCTTATAACTTGTCCACTGCTTTCCAAACATTTTAAGATTATCCGGTATTTCATCTATTGATGAAATAAAACTGCCATCATCATGATTCCCCTGCAGATAATAAAACTGTATATCCGGACTATTAACAATTATGTTGTACACTTCTTTTCTGGCACCGGCTGATACATTCCTTGTATCAAACAAATCCCCAGCAATTATTATACATTTAATATTCTCGTTTGCAGCATATGCAATCATGTCCTTAAAAACTGCCAGTAATTCTTTCTTTCGCTCCCTGGCCTTTTCTTTATCAAGATTAGATGTCATGGCTGAATCCAAATGTATATCCGCACAATGTAATATTTTCATATCTTCTCCATTAATAGTTCTTAATAACACATAAAGCGACTATGGATAAATATATCATAAAATCGCATAAAAACATAGAACTTATTCACATATAATGATATAATTAATGCATATAAAATGTTCGTTTTTATAACTTCTAAGATTATAATTCAAGATAAGGGGGATAATTATGGATTATAATATTAAAGAATGGGGGATTCTTCCTGACAAAACACTTTGTCACATCATAGAACTTTCACATGATGACATATCTGTCTGTATCTCTGATTATGGTGCAACGTTTCAATCAATGTTTATCAACGATTCAAGTGGTAACAGACATGACATAATCCTTGGCTATGATACGCCAGAAGATTACTATTATGACCAGCAGAATTTCGGTGGAACAATGGGACGATATGCCAACAGGATTGCTGGAGCCTGTGTAACTCTCAATGGTACTGACTGGCATATTACCGCTAACGAGGGCAGTAATACTCTTCATGGAGGAAAAGGCTTCAATAAATGTATGTGGACATATGACGTCAATTCAGATGCACTGACACTTACCCTTAACAGTCCACACCTTGATAATGGATTCCCAGGGAATCTTACAGTTACTCAGACAATCTCAATTACAGATAAGCATTCTATCTTAGTGAAATATAATGCCATATCAGATATGGATACTGTATGTAACTTTACAAACCACAGTTACTTTAACTTTTCTGGCATCAGAAATATATCCAATCAGATTATTTCCATAGGAGCCGATAACTACACTCCTGTAGATAATCATAACATTCCAACTGGAAGCATCCTTCCTGTCGAAGGGACATTATATGATTTCCGCACTCCTAAAGCCGTAGGAACAGAATGTATTGACATTAATTATGTATTAACTGATTCATATGATTATGCCGCCAGAATACATGATCCAGATACTGGAATCACCATGTCTGTTAAGACAGATTTCCCGGGACTGCAATTATACAACGGCAATTTTATTGGAAACTGTATTGGCAAATATCATACACAGTATAACAATCAGCACGGAATATGTTTTGAGCCACAATTCTTTCCTGATGCAATGCATCATGACAACTTTTCTTCTCCCGTCCTTAAGGCAGGCGAGCATTTTAACCATTACATTGAATATATATTTGAGAATAGAAAAAAGGAATGATGCACTAAGAAATTAGTGCATCATTCCTTTTTATTTCACTCACAATATTTTCTTAATAATCAACCCTTTACGCCACCAAGAGTAACACCCCTGACAATGAATTTTGACAAACAGATGTATACAATAATTACAGGAACAATTGCAAATGCAATCATCATATATACCTGACCCATATCAAACTTTAAGAAATCTGCACTTCTAAGCTGTGCTATCAGCAACGGAAGTGTTTTCTTTTCTGCCTTATTAATAAGGAGTGATGGTATAAAGTAATTATTCCATGATGACACGAATGTAAATATCATCTGAACTGCTACTGCCGGTTTCATAAGAGGAAGCACTATCTGATTAAATATTCTGAACTCCTTTGCTCCATCTATTCTTGCAGCTTCAATCAGTTCCATAGGCAGCACACTGTCCATATACTGCTTAATAAAGAAAAATACAACAGGCGCCGCAACAGAAGGAACAATAAGTGGTATATATGAATTAAGAAGATTCCAGTCTCCCATCATCTTAACAAAACCAAGTGCTGAAACCTGTGTTGGAACCATCATAACAAGAAGAATGAATGTAAAAGCAAACTTCTTAAGTTTAAAGTTATATGCATGAATTGCAAAAGCTGTAAGTGCTGAAAAATACACTGACAGAACTGCCGAACATGCTGCAACAAATAAACTGTTAAACATACCTCTGATAACAGGTATATTCTGATTAGCAAGCACATTTTTCATGTTAACTATAAACGATTTACCCGGAAGAAATGAGAATCCTTTCTGAATGTCCGGATGTGATCTTGTTGTATTAATTATAAGCACATAGAATGAAAAGAGGCACAAGAATGTTATAAGAATAAGCACTATATAACATAATACCCTCTCTATTGTAAGTATTACCTTATCCTTAACTCCAGCGTTAGTACCCTTAATATTGGCACTTGCAGAGGCCTTATCAGTTTTGCTCATATCACTTCGCCTCCTTTGCTTTTTTCTTCTTGGCTTTTCTTATTCCTGCCGCTTCCATATCCTTAGTAATATAATTAAATACAAATATACTAAGTATAGCTGTTACAAAGAACAGAATAACTGAAAGTGCTCCTGCCATACCATAATTCTTACTATAAAGATGCTTATTAAGGTACATGATAACAGTCATACTTGTTCTGTCCGGATTACCATTACCATTCGTAAGAATCTGAGGAACATCGAACATCTGGATACCACCAATCAATGATGTAATAAGTGTGTATGCCAGAATAGGCTTAATAAGAGGAAGTGTAATCTTTCCAAATATCTGTCTCGAATTAGCTCCATCAATTCGTGCGGCCTCAAAAAGGCAAGGGTCAACGCCCATAATAGCAGCCATAAGAATTATTGTAGTATTACCAAACCACATAAGGAAGTTCATAAGAGCAATCAGTCCTCTCGCTCCTGCTACCTCCGCAAGGAATCTATATGTAGGCAATCCCATACCGTTAAGCATGTTATTGATTGGTCCCTGATCTGCAAATATTGCGTAAAATAACATGGCAAACGCAGATGCCATAATTAAATTAGGCATATAAATTATAGTTTTGAAAAATCCTGTACATTTTAATCTTAATCTAAGATCTGTAAACCATGACGCCAGAAGCAACGATATAAGAATCTGTGGAATAAATCCCATCAGCCACATTATCATTGTATTCTTCAGATAGAGCAATGTATCACCGTTAAACAGTATGGCCTTGTAATTGTCAAATCCAACGAACTTAGGTCCGACCTGCATAAGTCCAACCATGTAGTTCTCAAAAAAACTATTATAAAAAGTAGATATCAATGGTATTAATGAAAACACAATATATACTGCAAAGAACGGTATAAGAAATATGTAGCCCCACTTGGCGTAACTTACGAACTTTTTCTTCTTTTTATTCATACATATCTCCATTCCTGCCATATAAAAAGGCACAGCCATATAACAATCTATTATAATGACTGTGCCTTAATGACTAGCAATTAATAATTAATTACTTTGAAAGGTTAGGATACTTCTCAATAGCTGCTTTATAGAAGTTATCAAGAGCCTTATCCTTAGTTACATTACCATCGAAGTAATCCTTCATGGCTTTCTGGAATTCTTCGTTAAGACCCTGGTCATATGAAGAAATATTCTTCATGCTGATCTTAGGAGCTGACTTAGCGAATAATTTAATATGATTCTGTCCGCCAAGGAAGTCTGACTTAAAGTCACTATTGGCAATTTCATTCATACCTGATGTAGTATTAGTATAATCCTGAGTATCTTCTGTAATCTTCTTCATAGTATCTTTGTCGCAGCAAAGAGTCTTCATAATATCTTTTATAAGGTTAGCATTATCTGTTCCAGCTGCTGCACAGATCCATGTACCGCCCCAGTAGTAGCTCTGTGGACCTTCACAAACTGCGTAATCACCATAGATACCATTACCAACTTCTTCCTTACCACCTTCCTTAACAGGAGTAGCAAGTGAGTTACCTAAAAGTGTAAAGTTAATTCCCCATGTTGAATAGAAGAAACCAAATACCTTACCAGAAGGTCCCTGATCTGCTGCCCATGTTGAATCCCAAAGAGATGACTTATTGTTGTAACCCTTGTCTGTATATGTCTTAGTCTGATCAACCCACTTCATAATGTTATCATCAATAACAATCTTGTTGTTAGAATCAACCCAAGGACCTGATACATTGTTAGAGAATACTCTGTATGAATCATCATAACCTGAAAGCATCTTATAACCCTTAGCAGCAGCCTGCTCAGCTACCTTATCGAACTTATCCCAAGATGAAAGTGCTTCCTGAACCTTATCTGGATCATCTGTTCCAAGAACATCCTTGGCAATTGATCTTCTGTAAGCAAAGAGTCCTGGAGTTGCCTGCCATGTTGTAGCTTTAAGCTTTCCATTGCTGTCAGTTGCAATATCCTTAGTGTACTGATACATGTCCTTAAGATCATCATCTGTAAGACCTATATCCTTTACATCAAGTGTATAATCACTGTTAACATACTTTAAAGCATAATCAGCTTCAATTAGGAACATATCAATCTTATCATCATCTGCTGCATCTTTCTGCTTTAATAAAGCAGCATCAAGAGCATTCTGGTATGCATTGTTCTCATTAGGAGTAATAACCCAGTTAACTTTAACATCTGAAGGAAGGTTCTTGTAATATCCTTCAAATCTCCCCTTAAATTCTTCATTCCAGCAGTATATATTAAGAACTTTTCCCTGTTTATCAGGATCTGTATTTACTGCTGTTGAACCTCCACTTTTTGATCCACAACCTGCTAATGTGGAAAGCACCATCATTGTGCCAAGTGCCATACTTAATAATCTCTTTTTCATAAAAAAATCCTCCATAAATCTTAGACGACACCTTAGTTTCCTATTCTTTTAATAGTTTCCCCTTCGATTAATTCCGCATCTACAACAACTCTTTTTATTATTGTTGCCCTGGGATTTTCTATAGCACTTATAAGCTCATCTGCAGCAATCTTGCCTATCTCCCTGGTATTCTGACGAATTGTTGTAATCTTAGGATTTAACATCTGCGAGAATCTTGTTCCATCGTACCCTGCAACAGACACATCTTCCGGACTATGCAATTTCATATTCCTTATCGCATTCTTTCCGCCAACAACAGACATATCGTCAGGATATAATATACATGTTGGCGGTTCCTTAAGTTCTAATAGCTCATATGTAAGTTCTTCAGCTTTTACTGAATCAAGATAGGTTGATGCTTTTACATATTCATCTGGAACTTCTACCCCTAAATCACCAATTGTCTTATAGTAGGCTGCCAGACGCTCTTTCGTAACCTCCGATTCATTATTGCCATGAATGTAAGCTATTCTTCTGTGTCCCCTGCTGTACGCGTAACGTACTAACTCACTCATCCCTTTCACGTTGTTAGAATTGACTGATGTACTGCCATTAAAAATGTAGTCGATAGTCACAACTGGTAATCTCCCGCTAACCATTTCGTAAATTTCAGGATTGCTGAAATCTTCACAAGCTAGAAGCACGCCATCAAAATTTCTGTATAAGCAATGTTCATAAAAAGTCATTTTCTTTGAATGATTGCTGACAAATGTAATATCATATCCCTTCTTCTCAGCTTCATTCTTGAAACTTTCAAGAACTTCGGCAAAATATTCATGAGCAAGACCATTGTTAAGAAGAACTCCTATATTATAAGATCTGTTAGTCTTAAGTGCTCTTGCTGCTGAATTAGGATAATACCCTAGTCTGTTAGCTGCTTCTTTAACTTTCCTGCGTGTTTCTTCGCTGATGTCACTATGGTCATTGAGAGCCTTACTCACTGTAGCAATTGAAACTCCACATTCTACAGCAACATCTTTCATAGATACCATAGATTCATTCCTTTCATGCATTACTTAATCGTTTTCGTAGCTTTAATATACACCATATCAAATATAAATGCAAGTCTTTTTGTAAATTTTACCTATTTTCTGATTTTTACTGGTATTTTTTGTGCATTTATCACAATTATCATATTTTAATGAAATTATGATTGATTTAATTCAGGGGTTAAAATATACTTATTAATATAAAATCAACATTAAATTTATACCCTGATGCACTTAATCGTTTTCTATAAATTATATGCGTACAGGAGGTATAATATGCAATTCGGTTATTTTGATGACATTTCTAAGGAGTATGTCATAACAACCCCAGAAACTCCATTGCCATGGATTAATTACCTGGGCTGTGAGAACTTCTTTAGTCTTAAAAGCAACACTGGCGGAGGATATTGTTTTTATAAAGACGCCAAGCTTCTTCGACTTACACGTTATCGTTACAACAATTCACCTTTAGATAATAACGGCCATTATATCTATATCAGGGATAATGATACAATATGGAATCCCGGCTGGCAGCCAACACAGACGCCTGTCGAGGATTATACTTGCCGGCATGGTCTTGGTTACACAATAATATCTTCATCAAGAAACAACATTAAAGCCACACAGACTGCTCTTGTTCCTATTGGAGATAACTGCGAACTTGATAAGCTCACAGTTAAAAACACTGGTAATACTACAAAGCATTTATCAATATATTCTTATATAGAATTCTGTTTATGGAATGCTGTTGATGATTGCAACAATTTCCAGAGAAATTTCAGCACTGGTGAAGTTGAAATCCAGCCTGAAATTAACATTGACGGCTCCTTAATGTCTGCTATATACCATAAAACAGAATATCGCGAAAGACGCAATCATTATGCCGTACATGCTGTCAGCACTACAGCTGATGGATATGACACAAGCAGAGAAAGCTTTATTGGAACATACGGAAGTCCTGCACTGCCTAAAGCTGTTAAAGAAGGTACTTCTTTCAATTCCGTTGCAAGCGGCTGGTCTCCTGTTGGTTCTTTCAGAATTGACATTGACCTTGAACCTGGTGAAGAAAAAGAATATGTATTCATTATAGGATATGCAGAGAACTCTGATGATAAAAAATGGGAATCATTTGGAATAATCAACAAAGAGCCTGCATATGCAATGCTTGAAAAATATAATACTCCGACAAAGTTTGATGCAGCGCTTGCAGCCTTAAAAGATTACTGGACCAATCTTCTTTCCTCTTATATTGTTGATACAGAAGATAAAAAGTTATGCCGCATGGTTAATATATGGAACCAGTACCAGTGCATGGTTACATTCAACATGTCAAGATCTGCATCATATTATGAATCAGGTACAGGCCGCGGAATGGGATTTCGAGATTCATGCCAGGATTTGCTTGGCTTTGTGCATCTTATTCCCGATTCAGCAAGACAGAGAATTCTTGATATTGCTGCCACTCAATTTGAAGATGGAAGTGCTTACCACCAGTATCAGCCATTAACCAAAAAAGGTAATTCTGATATTGGTTCAGGCTTTAATGATGACCCTCTCTGGCTCATTGCTGGAACTGCAGCATATATTAAGGAAACAGGTGATTACAGCATTCTTAATGAACAGGTAGCATTTGACTGTGATACAAGCAAAGCACAGCCACTTATGGAACATTTACGAAGATCGTTCAATTACACTACTACGCATCTTGGTCCGCACAAGCTTCCACTTATAGGAAGAGCTGACTGGAACGACTGCCTTAACTTAAACTGTTTCTCTGCTACTCCTGGTGAATCATTCCAGACCACAGGACCATCAGAAGGACCTGTTGCAGAATCAGTATTTATAGCAGGAATGTATGTAAAATACGGCAACGAATATGCCGACATCTGCCACATAACAGGACTCACAGATGAAGAAGCTGCTGTCCGTACACATGTTGATGAAATGTATAAAGCAGTCCTTGACGCTGGTTGGGATGGAGAATGGTTCCTTCGCGCATATGATGCAGAAAGCCACAAAGTTGGATCCCACGAATGTGACGAGGGGCAGATATTCATTGAGCCTCAGGGGTTCTGTGTTATGGCAGGCATCGGCGTTAAAGAAGGACTTGCACAGAAAGCAATGGATTCAGTTGAAAAAATTCTTGATACCAAATATGGTATTATGATTTTGCAGCCAGCCTACAAGTCATATCATCTTGAACTTGGCGAAGTATCTTCTTATCCACCTGGATACAAAGAAAATGCTGGTATATTCTGTCATAATAATCCTTGGGTATCTATTGCAGAAACAGTTGTTGATGACAAGAACAGAGCTTTTGAAACATACAAAAAGATATGCCCTGCATATCTTGAAGAAATAAGTGAGATACATCGCACGGAGCCTTATGTATACTCTCAGATGATTGCCGGTAAAGATGCTGCAAGATTTGGTGAAGCCAAGAATAGCTGGCTTACAGGAACTGCAGCATGGACATTCACAAGTATTTCACAGTATATTCTTGGCGTCAGGGCTTCATTTGACGGACTGACAATTGATCCTTGTCTTCCTGATTCAATAAAGAATCTTACTATTACAAGAAAATTCAGGGGAGCTGTATATAACATTACTATAACCAACACTAAACATGAACGTGTATCTTCCCTTATTGTTAATGGTAATGAAGTCTCTGGAAACACTGTACCTTACAGCAAGGACATTAAAGAATACAATGTAATTGTTAACATCTGATATTTTTCGATAAGATAAGAAAGGAATAGCATTATGTTTGATAAGAACTTTTTATGGGGAGTTGCCTCCAGTTCCTATCAGATAGAAGGATCCTTTGCCGAAGATGGCAAAGGTCTTTCTATCTGGGATACTTTTTCCAATACCACAGGCAATATTGCACATGATGAGAATGGTAATGAAGCATGTGACCACTACCACCGCTACCGCGAAGATATAACTCTTATGAAAAGCCTTGGCATACAGGCTTATCGTTTTTCTATATCATGGCCAAGAATATTTCCTGAAGGTATCGTAAAAGACTCTGATGGCAATGTTCACTACAATAAATCCGGTCTTGAATTTTACGACAATATAGTTGATTATTGTCTTGAAAACGATATAAAACCATTTATCACAATTTATCATTGGGATCTTCCTCAGGCACTTGAAGATAATGGTGGTTGGCTTAACCGGCAGACTGCATATATATTTGCTGACTATGCAGAATTCATATGTAAGCATTTTTCTGACAGAGTCACTAATATTGCAACAATCAATGAGCCACAGATAATATCAGGTCTTGGATACATGCTTGGACTACATGCCCCAGGCAAAAAGCTTGATGCGGTTTCTGTCCTGTCAGTAATCCATCATCTCGCACTTGCTCACGGACTTGCCGTCAGCAGAATGCGTACAGTTGCCAGGCAGCCTATACATACTGGTTTTTCAAGTACCGGTGATTTATGTTTTCCAGCAAGCACAAGTGATGAAGATATTGATGCCGCAAGGTCTGAAAGTTTTAAAATAGTTCCAGGAAATATGACATTTAATCATACGATATTCTGTGATATGACTTGTCTGGGAAAATATCCTGATATTGCAGGTTCCGGATTACATCTCGAAAATAGTCTTGAAAAAATCGGACATTATGAAGAACTGCCATTTGTTAAAGAAGGGGACATTGAACTAATACACCAGCCAATAGACTTCTTAGGAATCAATATATACAATGGTCACGAAGTAAATTCCACCGGACACATAAAGAAAAAGCCCGGCAGTCCACGAACAGCTCTTGGCTGGCCTGTAACTCCCGGTGTAATGAATTATGGTATTCGTTATATGTATGAAAGATATAATCTTCCAATATATATATTTGAGGATGGCCTTGCATGCAACGATATCATAAGTCTTGATGGCAAAGTTCACGACAGCAACCGTATCGACTTCCTGACAAGATATCTCACAGACCTTGAAAAAGCCTATAAAGCCGGTGTTCCAATACTCGGATACTTCCACTGGTCATTCACAGATAACTTTGAATGGCATAGCGGCTACGACCCAAGATTCGGGTTAATCTATGTCGATTATGAAACCCAGCAGAGAATTCCAAAGGATTCCGCATATTGGTATTCTGATTTAATCAAGCAGTCATGCAACTAAATATTTGTTGACAGTATACGTGTGTCCATCTGCCACAGTATCTCTCTATGGTGCATGTTCTCATGGATTCCTGCATCTAGTGTGAGTAAATGCCGCCATCTATATAGTTTATTACGGATAGGTAAATCAAACGCACTTCGCTTGAACGAGATTTACCTATCCGAACTTTTATAGATAGCGGCATTAACTCACACACGATTCAGAATAAATCGAACATCCACCATAGAGAGACAGCGAGACAGACGGACACCCTCACACTGACACAATATTTAAATTAATTCTTACGGTTATTAAAGTATACAAAATTATCAATTGCAGTGAATATATCGTCAAAATTCTCTCTCGGTGCTGCGTCTATGTATGCCTTCAATATTTTGTTTTCTTTCTCGCCCTTATATCTTCCATAGAATATGTCATATAGGTTGTGTCCTCTGACATATTTTCTGATATTCTCCATGTTGTCTATGATGTCCCGTCTTGTCTCAATTGTTATGTTCAGTTTTTCTAACATTTTCTTAGTACTGACAAGGCGATACAGGTATTCTTTATATTTGGCATATAATATATCGTAGAACTGGTCTACACTTTTCACAACGCCTATCTTAGTCATTATCTCAGGGTCAAGAAAATAATTCTCGAATGAATAATATTTTAATATAAGCACATTACGGTCTGTTACTCTCGGAAGATTACCATAATCCTGCTTTGCGCGCTGCCTGTAATAATTGGTAAGCTGGTCTCTTAAGCGGTCAGCATCCTTACCATCTCCATCCCTTATCATAAGGAACTCATCCTTAAGATATAATGTGTTGATATATTTCAGATTGGCATAAGTCTTGATGTTGGTGCAGCTGTTAGTTGCAATTATCGCTATACGATTGAGATTGCCATTCTCATCTATAACTTCTGAATAATATTTTTCCAGAAGGAGCGGCAGACGGCTTCTGTCCTGTTTCCCTTCCACTATGAATACAAAGCTCACATTCATGAGATCATTAGCAGCATATCCAAGATCATCTAATATATCATCAATATCTGCCTCCGGAGTAACAACTGTATTATTATCCCTGTCGTTGACTACCTGACGAATCTGTCTTGTAGTAAAGTTAAATAACATCTGCGGTGAATGCGTGCAGAATATAACCTGATTCTTTCTTGAAAGCTTATATAGAATTTCACTTGCTATCTTCTGTAACTGAGGGTGCAGATATATTTCAGGATCTTCAATCAGAATAATGTATGGCACAGTACTTCCATATTCTGCATATGTTTCAAGCAGCGACAGAATGTAGATACTGTTCAGTCCATCTGAAAGGTCATTGACATCCCCATCAGTGTCACGCATTTCATTGTGAACAATTGTATCAACATGCATGAGTTTTTCTGCATCAAATGTAATCTGATAATGAATTTTTTCTCCAATACCACCATTGTTTCTGAATTTCTCATTAAGTTTGTTCTCAAAATTAGCCAGATTAAAATTAAACAGCTTATACTGCATAAGTCTCGCTGTTTCTAATAAAGATAGCTGTTCCGGTTTCTTGCGGTTAATTATCCCTATACAATTAAAGCACTGATTACACATCCTATGCTTATCAAATATACACACGTTATCTTTAAGATCTGCATATTCAGTTCCACCCTGCAGCATAATAAGATCTTCCTGAATTGATGACTTGCGTCTTTCGTGGTCAACATAAAATATTCTGGGAAGAACTGTCTTTATATATATATTGTTCTTCTTAACTCCATCCCTGTACTTAATCTTACCATCCCTGCTGTATATATACTCAAATTCAAGAATTCCATCCTTTAACGATGGCAGTTTATTGCAAAAATCCTTATACCATAAGTCATAATGCTTAAAAGAGCTGACCTGTCCCTTCTGATACAATACAGCCAGATCCTCATCTTCAATACTGATGCGTACTGTAATGCTTATATTACCTTCATTGTCATTGAAATCTCTTAATGAAACTTCATAATCTCCTGTAACCGCCCTTATCGCATCAAGAACCACACTTTTTCCTGCATTATTTCTGCCAACAAGAATCAGTACATCTTCAATATCATTAATCTCAAGTTCCCTTATTGATTTAAAATTTCTGATTAAAAGATATTCTATTCTCATATACTCTCACTTTCCCCTGATACATTTCTGCCAGTTTATATTCTGGTACATTATCATTGAATGATGATATTCCCTTCCCAGTATTAGGATTCTTCTTTGAATACAGCATATCTGCAACAAATACTATCACTAATGCAGTACATACTGCCCCTATAACTTTCAAATTAATCTTTCTGAAAAAATTATCAAGCAGCGGTGCAATAATATACACTATTGCGACTCCACCAAGGCCAAACACCAGAAGACCTTCCGCACATATTCTTCCATTAAGGTTAAGAAAATAGCCGTTATAATTCCACCATCTCCTTCCACAGCTCAGTTCCAGATACAATGAAGTAAAATATTCAACAAATCCGCATAAAACTACCGATGCAAAGAATTCCACTACTGGCTTATTTCTTAATTTCTTAAGGCATATAAGAATTAATATTCCACCTGAACCATATATAGGAAGCCATGGTCCATGCAGAACGCCTCTGTTTACAAATGTATGTGATGATATAAGATGAAGCGTAACCTCCCATATCCATCCAACAAAACACAATGAAAAGAATATCAGTATAAGCGATGGTATTGAATAATTTCGCATATACACTGTATTTTCTAGATCAACTCTGCGTTCCTTAAGATTGAAAAGTCTGGCAGAATAAGCTTTCCCAACTGCTTCTGCTTTATTCTTGCTCATACGAAGCATTTCCTTCTTCTTTTCTTCAAATTCCAGCTCACCCTTGCTGTTAAAGAGTATTATGCCAAATGTATTGGCTAAAAATACTCTTAACTTCTTCAATCTTCCTATTCTTGAATTATGATAATCATCAAAATCAATCTGCGGCTGAGGGCTGTCAATAAGTGCATAAACATCTGTATATACTTTTTTCAACTGCTCCTCTGATGGTCTTTCATACAGATATATGTCGTTAAGATACCTGCCCGCATCTGGCTCTTTTTCAAGATATGCTTTCCTTACATTTGCATAGAACTCTGCATAAAATGCAGCTTTATAAGGATTCACAAACAGCACTCCCACAACTCCTAATGTTGCCATTCCAATCGCTGTCCAGCCTATGAATGATAATCCATACAGAAATGCCCGCCATTTGTAGCCATTCATCATCTTTCTTGATAAAGTTATAGCCTCATTTGCCTTCATATCAGGATTCTCAGCGATAATATATGGCACCAGCATATATGAAAAATGCTTCACTAATATGCCTGCAATAGTAAGTGACCATAATATTTCATATACATTTTTGACAATAAGCACCCACGATGCCTTCATCCACCTTTTTACACGAAGAAGAAACATGAACTTTCCCGGTGGAACAGCATCATATGTACGCGCTTCAAGCACTATTCTTCTTGATATAACAAGATAAGTTTTCTTGATAAAAAATGTTATAAACACATATACCATAAGTGCTGCTATCAGAAGTATAAGCACCACTGCTCTTCTTGAACTTATGACTGATGACAGTGAGTCCACAAATGTAAATACAATTCCGCCTGATGTTATACCATTAACTAAAGATGCAAATACCCCTCTTGTTCTTCCCATTACATTAGTTGCATTAAGCTTTGCCTCTGAAACCAATTCATCTGACTGCCTTCTTCCAAAATCCTCGTCCCCGGTTATAACCGCACCAATAGCCCGAACTACAGAATTGGTAATTGACGTATTGGAAATGTTATCAACATTTGTTTCAATTGAAGCAGCGCCCTGCACGCCGGTATTTCCGACATTATTTAAACTTTTAAAGGCTTCCATTGTCTCCGTAAATTCAGAGCCAATGAAAGCCGCAAAAAGGCTGACTGCTACTAACAGCCAGTAATGTTTTTTTAAGTTCTTCTTAGCATTTTTAGCAAGTTCTTTTCTCTTAAAATCCATATCCCAACAATCTTCTTTATTTATTAAGTACAGTCTTGCGTACTACTCCAAGCGGATCTTTAACCATAAGTATGACTATCCATATGATAAGTCCAAAAGCCACCACTGATAATCCCAAAAATGCATCATTAAGCATATCTGATGATGCCGGAGCAAAGTACTCTGCCCCCAGTTCAATATATTCCACAACTGCATCTACCATCCACATAAGTGATGCGCCCCAGTACATAAGTGCAAGTGTTCCTAGCTTTAACTGTGAACGTTTGTCATTCGTGTACCATATGATAGTAGTTATAACCGCTGCAAATACAGCTATAAGTAATGTCATAATTAATGCTCCTATATTTTATTATTTATCACAACTAATTATTCAGCTTCCTTAACTCCTGCTTCCTTAGCTGCCTTTTTCTCTATGCCGGAAGCGATTGCTACCATTCCAACCCATACGGCTGTTACAACAAGTGCCATGCCAACACCGGCAGTTGCCATCTCTTTAAGCATCTGCATAGCATCCTGCGCATTGCCAGCTGCTGTTAAAAACGGAAAGAAAGGAGTAACTTCTCCATGCCATACATGCTCGAATGCCAGTAAAGCTGTACCACCCCATAACATATTATTAAGCCACTTTAACTTTCTTGAGAATGGGAGAACTTTTTCTTCCTTAACTGCTTCCACCGCACCTTCTGTCTCACATGAACAGACTTCCTTCTTCTCTTTCTTTTCAACAATCTTAGTAATCGCTGTTGTAACAATAGCTTCTGTACCTGGTACTATAAAACATGCCATATTAAATTCCTCCTGATTCACGTTGCATTATGTCATGATACTCCATGGCAAATCACATACATTTATATGTATTTTACCTATTTAACATTGGATTGTCAAACTAGCATTTTTCTCTTTATTCCGTCTTCTGAATATGATATATTAAATGAGATGAGATTCACTTTGGAAGGGAGATGTTTTTATGAAGAATAGCTTTAAAAGACTGTTAAGCTGTATATTTGTAATAACATTTTTTCTTGTTGGCATGTGCCTTGACAGGGCTAATACATATGTTCCAGAAGTGGACTCTTTTTCCGTATCAGAGGCCAAGGTATTCGCTACACCTGAGCCTTCTGTCAGTGATACCATGCCATGTACAATTGAAATGCTTGGAATTGTAAGAACATCTTTTTCTAATCTTACAGCAGACAGAAGCAGTTCCCGTAATGTATTACGCATATTCCAATTTTTATTTTGCGGGTTATGTACAGCTATAGGTATCAGTATCTATTTTAAATTGACAGACGTAATGCATGATTCTATCACATGCAGCACCACTGTCACTCTCAATTATATCCATCAGACTGACGGCAAGAAATAGCACATTATCATTAAATCAATCAGATTTCTGAGGTACATTATCTTTATATATTATTAATATTAATAAATAATTATAAAAAGAGGTAGTAAAAATGAATATTTTAATGATAATCGGAATTATCATCGGTGGAGGCATCTCTATAGCTTCTACTGTTGGAATTACTGTAGGTATTTTCGGAACTATAATATATAAGCTTTATAGGAAATTACGTTTCAGAATATCTATGTTTGACTAAGTTTGAAAGGATAATCATATGTTAGGTAATATAACAGTTGGCATCGTCATTGTTCTAGCTGTTGCTGCCTGTGGACTTGGTGTGTGGCTTGACAGAGCCAAGTCAGACAGTCAGGACAACAACACTGACGCACAATCTAAAAATTAAATAATAGAGTGGTCATATCAGACTTTATGTGCTGATATGACCATTTTTTACATACTATCACGATATTTATTAAGCAAATCCTCTATTCTCATATTGATATTTTCTGGAAATGTCGCATTGTTTCCAATCTTTACCCACAAATCAAGATTTTTATATTTTCTGGCTCCCATAGTATTGTGCCTGTCCTGTTTTGCAGATACTTCTATCTTCACCAATGCCCGCTTCTGTTCAAGAATAGGAATCAGCACATAATACAATCTGTCATCTTTAAAAGATATATAACCTGCATCTCTTCCTGATCTTGTCATTACATATAATCTATGTTTCTTTATTCCTGATGGATACAACTTCATTCCTGCTTTTACAAATCCTGATTCATCCTGTAATTCAAGCATTGCTCCAATATAAAATATATTGGCATCATCATCTATTGATGTGAGGATACTTTCAAGCGTTTCTGATGTTGCAGTAAATTGCTGCGCCAACAGGTATGCCAATTCTGCCTGAAACTTAAATTTTCTTTCTGCATCAGGCTGCTTGGCATATTCCATATCAATACTGTTAAGCTGCTCTTCACTACATTCATATATACTGCGCAGAAACAACTTAAAATCCTCTTCAGGTGTCCACATATACTTTCCTCTGGCAACCCTGAATCTTCCTACGCATGTACCATCATAATTCTCTGCATAATGATACACATTGCGCTGGCAATAAGCATATTCATTCTCTGGCGCCGTCCATCCATATTCTTGCGAATCCTCTTTGTATTGATGATAATCAGAATTCTGCTTTCTATAATTATATTTTATATTCTTACCATCTGCCTGCTCAGATAGAATTGTGTACGCTTCATTAATCTCATAGGCACTGTATTGGTATATATTTTCTTTATCCAGCACTGCATCCGGGTGAACTTTATGCATAAGTTTCCTGTATCGTTTCTTCAAATCTATTGTTGTTATGTTGGATTTAACATCAAATATTTTATATGCCTGCTGTATTGTCATATTGTATTATTGTCCTTCAATTTTATAACAATTATCATACATCAGGCATTTATAGCTTGCAAATATCTTTATATTTTATTCTAAAAATGTATTGACAGTCATATCGTTATAGTGTACTATCATCCTGGTACACAGGTACGCGTCATGTATACGGAAAAAACATGAAGGTAAATCCCTCTCCTCGCCGTGGTTTCGGATTTTCCTTCGGAAAACAAGGAGGGATTATGGATTATAAAGCTAATATACCTATTTATCTCCAGGTAATTGACGACATTAAAAAAAGAATTCTTACTGGCGAGATTAAGCTTGGTGATAAACTCCCTTCTACTAGGGAACTTGCCGTGCAGTACACGATCAATCCCAACACTGCTGCAAGAATTTACAATGAGCTTGAACTATGCGGATTGTGCTACACCAAAAGAGGACTCGGTACATTTGTATCAGAAGATGAACATCTGATTGATACATTGAAGAACGACATATCTGGTGAAATGATTGAAACATTTATCTCTGGAATGACCAGCCTTGGCTTTTCTAAAGATGAAATTATTAATCTAATTAAGAATTATTAAATATGGAGGGAATTATTTATGCTGCAATGCAATAGGGTTACTAAAAAGTATATGAAAATGACTGCCGTTGATAATATTTCCATCGACTTCATGCCTGGCAAAATATACGCCTTGCTTGGTTCTAATGGAAGCGGCAAAACAACTTTAATGAAGATGGTAGCAGGTCTTGTAAAGCCTACTTCTGGAAGCATCACTCTTTCAGGAATTCCTATAGGAGTTGAAACTAAGAAACATATAGCATATATGCCTACTGAAAGTTACTTCTATAACTATATGAGCTGCGCTGATATCGGAAAATACTATGCTGATTTCTTCGAGGACTTCTCGATTGAACAGTATAATAATTATCTTAATGAAATGCATCTTACTCCCGACATGAAAGCCAGCAAAATGTCATCCGGAATGATGGCAAAGTTAAAGCTGGCTGTTACTCTCTCAAGAGATGCATCGTTAATCATGCTTGATGAACCACTCAATGGAGTTGACATAGTTGCCAGAGAGCAGGTAATAAATACTATCATATCTAAAGCTTCTCCTGACAGAATTATTATTATGTCCAGTCATCTTGTTGATGAGCTTGAAGCTATTATAGATAACGCTGTATTTATTAAAGATGGGGTAATCGTTTCACATGGTGATGCAGAAAGCTTAAGAACTGCATCTGGTATGTCAATCGTTGACCAGTACAAGCGCATTTACACATATTAAAGGGGGGATTTTTCAATGTTAAAACTGACTAAATATGAATTAAGAAAAAACGTCCTTGGAATAGGGATTGTTGCAGGCATTATATGCGCACTTCAGATATTGTTTACATTTTTCTGTCTGACAAAAAAGATAAACTATACAGTCGTATTCGCTGTATTACTGATTGTAGCAGCTTCCGTAAGTTATTTTATTGTTTTTATCTTTGGTGTTGTTTCATATAGTAAAGAATTATCAAGTAAAAGCAGTTATCTGATATTCATGACCCCTAATTCTTCAATCAGCATTATTGTATCAAAACTATTCTATACGCTGATTATTGGTATAGGAATTGCCGTTGTACTCACTGGTTTAGGTGTTCTTGATGGCTATATGATGGCTATATCTTTTGGAGAATATAGAGGAATTCTCAAAATGTACAAAGAGGTACTTGAAGCTCTTGGGCTTAATATTGGACAGTTATTAATAAATGTTATTGGAATGATTCTTTCTTTCCTCGTATCATTTTTCTTCCTTATAACACTTGCCTACTTTGCAATAACACTTTCTTCCACTGCCCTGCAGAACAAGAAGATAAAAGGATTAATTTCTGTTATAATATTCGGTATTCTGGCATTTGTAACAATTAAGATTGCATCTGAACTTCCGGAAATCTATACCAATCCGGTCACATTTGCACAGGAAATTATAACTTCACTTCCTGCCAATATATTCCAATTGTTAGTTGCGGTAGGCTGTACATTTGGAAGTGCTTTGCTTCTTGATAAGAAAGTAAGTCTGTAATCATTGTTTTGACAAAATCATGTGTCTGCTATAACATGCATTACGGTAATACATACTAAAATGTTATTAACATTTAATCTCGTATGTTTAATTCGTACATTTTTACAAGAATATATATAGAAAGACCTACTAATTTGATGTTTGAATCAAATATAGTAGGTCTTTTTATCATTCTCTGCTGCAAATTAAACACCATTCTTTTTTATTTGCATACTAATTCCGTGACATTCTGACTTTTAGTAGGCTTGAATAGCTGTAAACAACTAAGATATCAGCACAATATTATCATAATAGTGGATTTTCTTATTCTTCCACATAATCAAAAGCGATCTCTTCCATGGAATTCTTAAAAAGTTTATTAAATACTGCAATTACACGCCCAACACCAATCATTGAAAGAATTGTTCCAAGTCCAAGTCCAAGAAGCATATGTCCGGTAAAGAATCCTATTAAAAATGTTGTGCAAACATTGAATATATCAAAGCAGTTCTTGCAGAAACCGACTCCCTTGCCGGTTCTGCCTTTAAGTCTTGTAGAATCACTTATTGCCTGTACAATTCCATCTCCTGGATTAGGTATAATCCTCATATTGAGTGACATTGCTGCTCCTATTCCTGTAAGGATTACAGCAAGCAGCAATACTATAATCTGTAATACAATGTTGTTATGTAGAGACGGAATAAGCGCTGAGAACACATTCAAGAAACGTGTAAATACTATACTTACCGGTATCTGTAAGGCATCTCTTACAATATACATTCCAAGATACTTAGCTTCTTTTCTGTCTGTAAGATACCAGACAGTATGCATTATCATCTCAATTAAAACAAAGATAAAATATACAATCATCGTCATATTGGCAAAGTTAAATCCTATGATATGAGATATCGAATACGGCACCGAAATTATTGGTGATACACCAAGATTAGCTTTCGTATTAAGCATGATTCCAAGTGCAAGTATCAGTAATCCCAGAAGATAAAACACCCATCTGACAATAAGTTTATTTCTGCTCTTCATTCTTAACTGCCTCCCAAAGGTTATCCTGAACCTTATCTGTAAGTATTGTTAAAGTCTTTATCTCATCTTCGCTGAATCCATTATATATGACTTTATCTGTCCACTTAAATATCTTAATAACTTCATCAGCTTTCTGGGCGCCATAATCAGTAAGTAACACATTCCATGACCTTCTGCTTGCCGGATTGCTCTCTCTCTTTAACAGACCATCCTTTTCCATTCTGTCTAACGTTCTTGACATTGTAGTTACGTCCATAAAGCACATATCTGCAAGTTCTTTCTGGTTCATAGTTCCATTCTCTCTTAATTCCTTAAGAATCCTCGGCTGTCCCTGTCCAACTGTAAGTCCTAATTCAATAAGAAATGGTCTTACAAGCCTTCTTCTTAACATTTCTATATCAAAAAATGCGTTCTTAGTCATTTTATCCATAATTTTTTCTCCCCCTTACTCAAGCTCAAACTGTCCTGTGTACAACTGGTAATATCTTCCCTTCTGCTCTAACAGTTCATCATGGCTGCCCCGTTCAATGACTTCGCCCTTTTCAAGAACCATTATAGCATTAGAATTCCTTACTGTCGAAAGTCTGTGTGCGATAACAAATACAGTTCTTCCTTCCATTATTGCGTCCATGCCCTTCTCTATAAGGCGCTCGGTTCTTGTATCAATGGAGCTTGTCGCCTCATCAAGAATAAGCACCGGTGGCTTGGTAATCGCTGCTCTCGCGATAGCAAGAAGCTGTCTTTGTCCCTGTGACAGGTTGCTTCCATCAGCAGTAAGCATCGTATCATACCCCTGCGGAAGTCTTGTTATAAATGAATCAGCATTGGCAATCTTAGCTGCCTCCCTGATTTCCTCATCAGTTGCATCAAGCTTTCCATATCTTATATTATCTGCAATAGTTCCTGTGAATAAATGCGTATCCTGAATTACCATTGCAAGAGAACGCCGCAGGTCACCTTTTCTTATATCCTTTACATCAATTCCATCATATGTAATTGTACCTGACTGTATATCATAGAATCTGTTTATAAGATTAACAATAGTCGTCTTTCCTGCTCCTGTTGAACCGACAAATGCAATTTTCTGCCCTGGCTTTGCAAAAAGTGAAATCTTGTTAAGCACCTTCTTTTCAGGCACATATCCGAACACAACATCGTTAAATCTTACATCACCCTTAAGCTCCACAAGCTCCCCCGCAGGCAGCTTCCATGCAAAAAATCCTGTCTTATCAGAAGTTTCTGTAAGGGTATTGTCCGCATTTTTAATGACATTGCACAAAGTTACTTTTCCTTCGTCAAGCTCCTCCGCCTCGTCCATCATATCAAATATTCTCTCAGCTCCAGAAAGCGCTGAAAGTATGAAATTAATCTGCTGTGTAAACTGGTTTAACGGCATGGCACTCTGTCTTACATATACAAGATATGCTGATATACTCCCGAGGTCCATAATTCCTTTGATTACAAATATGCCTCCAACACAGGCAGAAAGCGCATAATTAAAATATGACAGACTTACAATTACAGGAATAAGCATACCAGAATATGCAAGTGCATTAGTTGATTCCTTTCTGAAGCTCTCATTCATCTCACAAAATTTTTCAAAGTTTTTCTGCTCATGGTTAAAGACCTTCTCCACCTTCTGTCCTGCCATCATTTCCTGCACGAAACCATTGATATTACCAAGTTCCTTCTGCTGTCTGTGATAATATTTCTTGCTCCGTTTACCATTGTATTTGATAAAGATGAACATAAGAATAAGGAACACAACAACAATCATAGTCAGTCTAACACTCAATACCATCATCATAGTTATTGTTCCAAAAAGTGTAAGAAAGCTTTGGATTACCATAGCAAAGCTGTTGTTCATCGCTTCCTGCACCGTATCAACATCATTAGTAAAATGGCTCATAATCTCGCCATGAGTATTATTGTCAAAATATATCAATGGAAGCTTCTGTGTATGTTTAAACAGATCC
The DNA here is from genome assembly GCA_934343805.1 of uncultured Lachnospira sp. GTDB lineage: Bacteria > Bacillota > Clostridia > Lachnospirales > Lachnospiraceae > Lachnospira. The sequence goes on along the minus strand of CAKRIN010000004.1, from coordinate 84,711 downwards.
ATTCGAATCTCACTTACCACCTTCTGGGAAGTATGCACCATAAGCCTGTTATAGCCAAGTGTTGACAACGCGCCACACGCATACATTACACCCATTCCACACACAGCCATGACAAGACCTTTCATATTGCCAGGAACAATGAAATTATTAACTACAGGTTTTATTAAAAATGTTCCCATAATTCCTGCACCTGCACTTATAAATACAAGAATTGCTATAAGCAGGAAAGCCCATTTGTAATGACCCAGATATGTAAGGAGATGCTTAACAGTCTTTTTCGTATCTTTAGGTCTTTTATATCCAACATACTTAGCCATTAAAGATCAGCTCCTTCCTTCTGAGATTCATATATTTCCTGGTATATCCTGTTAGTCTTTAACAGACTTTCATGTGTTCCTACTGCATCTACATGTCCGTTATCCATAATAATTATCTGGTCTGCATGACGCACTGATGAAATTCTCTGTGCAATTATAATCTTAGTCATATCTGGCAGTTTCTTTGCAAGAGCATTTCTTATATTTCCTTCTGTTGCAGTATCAACCGCACTCGTTGAATCATCAAGAATAAGCACCTTCGGCTTCTTTAATATTGCTCTTGCAATACATATTCTCTGCTTCTGTCCTCCTGATACATTGACACCTTCCTGTCCCATCTCTGCATCAAGTCCTCCAGGAAGCCTGTCTATAAATTCATCAACACACGCTATGCTGCATGCCTCTTTAATCTCATCCAGAGTCGCATTTTCATCGCCCCATCTTAAGTTATCAATAAGCGAGCCTGAAAATAGCGTATTCTTCTGCAATACAACTGAGATTGCATCTCTTAAATGTCTTACCGGGTATTCCTTAACATTAATTCCATCTATCTTAATCTCACCCTTACTTGCATCATAAAGTCTTGGAATAAGCTGGATAAGCGTCGTCTTTGATGAACCTGTCTGGCCTATTATTCCGACTGTCTGTCCTGCATTAATGTGAAAGGAAACATCTGAGAGAACATATTCTTTAGCAGTATCCTTATACTTAAACCAGACATGGTTAAATTCAATCTCTCCTTTCTTAACTTCAATATCTTTCGCATTCTCGTCAGTAATATCAATCGATTCGTCAATTACCTTCATGATTCTTTCTGCAGATGCAAGAGATCTCGTCATAAGAAGGAACACATTGGACATCATCATAAGGGAATTAAGTATCAGAAGAACATAGCTTAAGAAAGATGTAAGCTGTCCTATCATCATCTGTCCTGAATTGATAAGTCTTCCACCTATAAGAAGAATTCCAAGAATTGTCGAATACATAACGAACTGCATTGCAGGCATGTTAAGTACAGCTATTCCAAATGCTTTCTCTGATTCATTTTTCAGATTATCATTAACGTGTCCGAATTTTTCAATCTCGTAATCCCCCCGGACATATGATTTTACGACTCTTACTGCTGTAAGATTCTCTTCTATACACCTGTTTACAAGGTCGACTGCTCCCTGCATTCTTCCATATCGTGGACCTACATTAATGATTATTATGATGAGCAAAACTGCCAGGACTGGCAGTGCCACAAGAAAAACCAGTGCCAGAGTAGAATTAATCTGGAATGCCAGTGTTGTTGCAAATATCAGCATTACAGGACTTCGTCCAAATGGCCTCATGCCTGTTGACACAGCATTCTGTATATTAGTCACATCACTTGTGAGTCGTGTAACCAATGACGAAACACTGAAATGGTCTATATTAGAAAATGAATAAGACTGAAGTTTCTCGTACTCAGCCTTTCTTATATTAGCACCCAGTCCCTGACCTGCAAGCGCAGAAAATCTTGCACTTCCCACACCTAATATAAGCGCAGCAACTGCACATACAGCCATCTGGATACCTTTATTTATTATATATGGCACATCTGAACTGGTCACACCTGTATCAATCAGGTCAGCCATCAGCTTAGGCACCATAATCTCAAGCACGACTTCTACACCTATACATATAAGCGCCAGCCATGCGTATTTCTTATATTCTTTCATATAAGAAAAAATTCTTCTCAACATTACTTGCACCTCCAATTGTTGTATGTGCAACTATTGTATTTCCAATTTATACTAAAGTCAAGAAAAGTTTAAAAAAGACAGCATCTTAATGCTTTTTACACATTAAAATACTGTCCTATTGCCTTTTATGTAATTACATATTACTTTGTTTCTTTTTTATGTCTCACAATAATAGTTGCTGCTGCAACTGCAGCTACAACAATCATTATTACAACATAAAGCATTGCATGTGAACTATCACCCGTCGTAACTGTAGATTCATCTGCTGCTACCTCCGGTACTACAACATCTTCATCTGCTGCTACTTCGCCACTTTCTGTAATCTGGCTCTGTGTATTCCCTTTAGTTACAACTTCCTCATCTGCTGCTACCTCTCCTGAAGCCGGTACAGTAACTGATTCACTTGGAACTTCTGGCTGGCTTGGATTCTCCGGCTGACTTGGTACTTCTGGTTTGCTTGGAGTTTCCGGTGTCTTTGCTGGATTAACATTAATAGTAACCTTTGCATGTGCAGTATATTCATTTCCATCAACAACTAATACTACATCATAATCAAATGAATCTGCACCTGTGTATCCTGCATCTGGAATATATGTAAATGTTCCATCATTATTAAATGTTACTTTGCCATTAACTGTATCTGATACTTTAACAGCCTTAATAGTAACATTTCTTCCATTATTATTAACATACTCATTACCATCATTATCTGTAACAGGTATAGAAACCTCAAGCTTGCTGTCCTGCTCTACAGAATACTCATCATCCTTTGCTGTTGGAAGGATAATTGCAGCTGGTGTCTGTTCATATTTCTGTGTATATGCATTTCCACCTATAGTTGCGTTAAATACACATCCATCATTGGTATATGACGAACCTGCATAACCATCTACCGCCTTTATCTTTACTGATATCACCTGTTCAGTTGATGAAACTGCATTGTCATATTTCACAGTAAATGTTCCATCTCCATTATCTGTTACATTTTCCTGTCCCTCTACAAGTTTAAAATGTTTATCAAGAGTATCTGTTACAAATGCATCTTCAAAAATAACTGGCGTAATTGTTGTTGTAATCTTGTTAACACTTTCGTTCAATGAATCTGCATTATCTGCAAGGAAAAATGCTTTTGCATATCCGCTGTCAGTTGTTGTAAACTCTGTCTTTCCAGTTACTGTTGTTTTTCCTTTTTTATCTGTTGTTGTACTCACGTCAACATACTCATACGATTCATTTGCGGCTCCCATAGAAACCTTAACATTATTATCAACATTTCTCATAAGAGCAACTGTATATATATCTACACCTTCTGATGAAAGCTTCTGACCTGCTATATTAGCGTAATATGATCCTAAAAGTTCATTAGTATTACCAGTATACTTTATTCCATCAACATAATATCCACTGTCATTGACTGAAACTTTTTCCAATGCTCCAGTATACTGATATTTTAATGAGCTTCCTGAATATTTATTAGCCACACCATCAGTAAATAATATTACAGCATTACCTGATTTATTTTCTCCTAATAACTCTGAAGCAGCATTAATTCCACCCTGTACATTAGTTCCTGAACCAAGTCCGCCTTTGTTCTTCATATCATCAAGATCTATGTCTGATTCAGACTCTTTTCTACTTTCTTCAAACATATCTTTTGAATATATTTCTTTAAGAGCATCAAGAACATCACTCTTTTTTGAACTCTCTGTAACCTTTACATTTGCATCTTTATTATAACTAACTAAAGATACCTTACTATTTGCATTAGCTTCAAAGAATTTCTGAAGAAATGCTTCTATTGAATTATACATAACATTCCATCTTGTATTCTCATATGTATAACCCATATTCTTAGATTCAACATCTGAGCTGATATCACATGCCATACTAAGTGAAGAATCAATAACGAGAACAACATTCTGTTCTTCTCCTCCAATTGTCTGTAAATTCTTAGTCTGTGCTGAAAAATTTAGTGTGTAATAACCATTTTCATCTGGTAATTCATCACTTATATATTTACAAAGTTTCAGATTATCCTTATATTCTCCGTAACTACCTGCTACATTCTCTGCTGCACCAGCAACATTTGCGTTCTTAATTACCATTGGTAATACGCATACCGACACCATAACCAATGTAATCAAACTAACAAGAATTCTTTTTGCTACTGTCTTTCTCATAACATTCCTCCTGTAATGCAAAGCATGATTGTTAGTCACAAAAGCTTCCACCTGTTACCTATGCTTTTGTTTTTTGTAGTACTTTAGTACATGCTATCTGTTTCGAATGTATGCTATCACATTACAGTAAATATTTATTACCCCCATATTGGGGGAATTTTTTGCCAAAAGCCATTGTTCTTATTTTTATACACCTAAGCATTTTTCTTATATACAACCAATGAAACGACGCCAGCAACTGCTTCTGTTATCCAGAATGCGTGCCATACACCTACAGCTCCCATAAATCTGCTCATAACTAAAGCAACAGGAATTATAACTAATGCATACCTGCATAAAGATATAATAAGTGAAGGGAAGCCTTTTCCAAGTCCTTCCAATGCTCCTGCAGAATTAACTGATATGGTAGACACAATGAATCCCGCACATATTATCCTTAATGCTTTCTCTCCCGCATATATCGTTTCTGTGTTAGATGTAAATAATCCTATAAGCCTGTCAGGTATAGCAAGACACAACATTGTACCTGCTGCCATTATTATCAATATGATAACCAGGCCTGTTTTGTATATTTTCTTAACTCTTGCATGCTCTCCTGCCCCATAGTTGTATCCCATAAGCGGACGCATTCCCTGAACAACACCATTAGCCGGCAGATAAAGAAACGTCTGTAGCTTGTAATACACGCCAAGTACAAATACATATACCGAAGAATATGCAGAAAGAATAACATTTAATACGGATATAAGTATTGATGGCAATGCCAGGCTGAGGCTTGCCGGCAGGCCTATTGAATATAATCTTTTTGCCATACCTGCATCTGGCTTTAACTCATTCCTTCTTATCTTTACTGGTATTGGTTTTACTAAATATATAATTATATACAGAATTGCAGCCACAGTCTGCCCCAGTCCTGTAGCAAGTGCGGCGCCTTTAATTCCAAGCCGTGGAAGAACCCCCCAGCCGAATATCAATGCCGGATCCAGCACAATATTAACAATACAGCCCGTCATAAGGCAGATCATTGATGTGTTCATTCTGCCAACAGCCTGAAAAACCTTCTCAAACACAAGCTCAATTCCAAGCATAATTGAAAATGCAAATGCAATATAAGAATACTGTAATCCCAAAGCAACAATTTCACTGTCTTTGGTAAAAAGTCTTAAAAACGCCGGCATTCCTGCTATACACACAATTGTCAGAATCAATGCATGTATACAGCTTATTATCATTCCCTGGCTTGCTGCCTTGTCTGCTCTTTTGTAATCCTGTGCACCCATATAAAAAGATATAACTGCATTAATTCCTATTGCAAATCCTATCATTACAGAGCTTATCAGATTCTGTACAGGAAATACAAGTGACAATGCAGTCATGGCATTTTCACTTATCTTTGCAACAAAGAAACTGTCTACAATGTTGTATAAGGAATTAACCATCATAGATATAACCATTGGAAGTGACATCTTAAGTAACAATGGAAGTACCTTTTGTTCTTTCATATATGTCTGGCTCATAATCATTCTCCTAATTCCGTAAACATCAAAAAAGAGCCAACAAGTGGCTCTTTTCCATAATACACGATATTCACATCATATTCAAGCATCAGATCGTTTCTGTTTTTTTCTGTCCAGCAGACACGATGTTATTATTGCCACTGCCGGAACTGTCAATATTACGCCTATACTTCCCGATATCCCCTGCATTATTTCTATACCAATATTATAAGAATTAATTATCTGTCTAAACGGAAGATCATATGCATAATTAATAACAAGTGTACTGACAGCACTTCCAACGAAAGCAAGTATAAGTGTATTAGACATTGTTCCCATCATGTCACGGCCTACATTCATCCCGCTTTTAAACAGTTCTTTCCATCCAAGATGGGGCGCTTTACTATGGATTTCACATATTGCTGATGACACAGACATTGCAACATCCATTACTGCTCCCAGCGATGCTATAAGAATTCCTGAAAACAGTAAGCCACCAATCTTTATATTGGTTAACTGCCCGACAAATGCAAGTGTTTCAATATTAGATACATTATATCCATCTATGTCAGCAGCTATTCCAAAAAGCCATGCAGCGCATCCTGCCAGTAATACACCGGTCACTGTTCCAGCTATTGAGCACAATGTTTTAACTGACATACCGCTTATAAGATACATTGTAACTATCGTTGTTATAATAGTCACTATCACTGCAGCCGCAAATGGTGATGCTCCTCTGTAAATCATTGGTATGTATATCATGAATATTGTTATAAAAGTAAATACCAGTCCAACTACTGATTTTATTCCATTCTTTCCTCCGATAACACATATAAGAAACAGAAACACTAACACAAATACAGCTACTGGCACTATCCTGTCTTTAGAATATACCGAAACATTCATCGTGTTATCAGCTACACTCATATGGACTACTACCTTGTCCCCTGCTTTGCATACTGCACCGAAAAGATTACCTTCCGCGCTTGTAGCATTAACAACCATTCCCTTGTATGTACCTGATAATAACTTCACCTTAAGATGCTGATATCCTACTCTCACGCCATCCTCTGTAAGATTATCTTCTACAACCTCAACAACTCTTGCCTCCTCATAAGTATATCCAGTTGTTGATACTATTTCCTCCTTATCAGTAACGTGAAGCCGGACTGCCGCGCATATAAATGCAGCGAGTCCGGCCAGTACTACTGCCAGGCGGATAAGAAATTTCTTTTTATCCGGCATATTATTCTACTCTGCCTCACGTTTTCTTTCTGTTATAACAATTGCAACAGCTCCAGCTCCGGCTAATCCTGCAAGTATCAGCCATAAAGCCACTGGAAGAATATTATCTCCTGTCTGCACATTTTCCTTCTGCTCATAATATACTGCATATGGACTAAAGCTTTCTGCCTCTACTGTTATTCCTGCATCAGATATACTTGCTGATAATTCCTCAAGCTTTTCTGCTGACTCATTGTAATGAAACACCCTGATATCATACTTAGATGTATCAATTCCGTCCTTAACTTTAAATGTAACCTTTACTTTACCATTTTCAAGAGTACATGCACTGCCATCCTTTGTTGCTAATGAAAGATCATAGTAATCAACATTATCAAGGCTCTTTACTGTTGAATTATTCTTAAGTGCTGCAGACATTTTGTTAACCATAGAATCATTAAGTTTCTTGGCATTTAATACAACCTGGGCTGCATCCACCATATTACCATCTGCATCTTTAATTACAGCTCCTTTTTCTATTGTTGCAGCTGCAACTGTTCCTGTCTCGTCTTTAATCTCTGCTGTCTCATCTTTTACTGCTGATGATATTGTTTCAAGAGATGCTCTTGCTTCCTGTAAAGCTACAACCGCACTTGCTATATCCTCTTTTGTTGACTCTGCTGTATTATATACTTCTTTAGCTGATACAATGGCATCTTCCAGTGACTTCATGGAAGCTTCTGTTGTATTACCACCATTCTTAGCTTCTTCTAATGCATTCTCTGACTTGGCAATTTCTGATTCAAGAGCTGACTTATCTGCCTGCTTTACTATTGTGTATGTTGTATCAACATTTCCATCTGCAACAAGCTTTTCATTAGTAGCTGCATCGTATGTATTAACTGTAAGTGTAGTTTCCGTAATATCAATAACTGAATATGTTGGTCTCCAGCTCTGACATCTTGCTGCAATGTAATCCTGCTGTGTTCCTATAAGCTGATAGAACTTACTTCCTGTTGCTGAGTTAGCCTCGAAATATACTGTTCCTTCAGGATCTACTACACGATTGCTCTCTTTAGCACCAGTCTTTAAATTGTAGCACATATTATCAGATATATATTTAGAAAAAGCCTCTTTGTCAGATGTACTTGCTGCTGACGAATATTTACCATGTTCTTTATTATCTGATGATAACTGGTATGTTCTTGAATATGTATGATCATGTCCCTGTAATACTGCATCAATATCATATTTATCAATTACTGGTGTAAGCTGTGTACGAAGAACTATTCCATCTGAATCAGAGTGATCATAACCTGAGCCATATATATCCTGATGGAACATAAGTACTCTCCAAGTAACATCCTTATTCTTTTCAGTAGCTTCTTTAATTACGCTTTCATGCGTTGCCACGTTATAATTATTAGTATCTATACTTATGAATAATGTATTACCATATGTAAAGTAATAATCTGTTCCTGCTACTGTCTTTCCTTCTACATTAGCTGTCTGTTTATTAGGATAATTAAAATGATTAGAATAATTTACTGACTTAGAATCATGATTACCAATAGTTGTAGCAATTGGAAGACTTCTTAATACTGATGAATTAAGAAATCCTGCATACTCAATCTGCTGTTCCAGTTTGTCTGAATCTTTACTGACAGATGTCTGATTAATCTGATCTCCTGCAGATAATACGAAGCTTAATTCAGGGAACTTCTTAATCGCATTGTTGAGTGTATGATACCAGTTATAAGAATCATTCATTGCATAATATTCTTTATCCTGATTTCCGAGCTGATTAGTTGACGCTCCAATCTGTGGATCTCCTACATACATAACTGAGAAACTTTCTGTATTCTTTGTCTTATAATCGTATGTGTCTGACCAGCTTCCATTAACAAAATACTGATACTTATATGATGTATTTTCTGTAAGTCCTGTTAATGTTACTTTACATGGATATAAAGTATATTCCTTTGAATTATCCTTTGTATCAATAACTTTTTCTACATCTGTGTCTTTAGATATTGTTCCATCAAATGTCTTTACTTCCTTACCTGATGCATCCATAAGCTTAATCTTTGGTGTATCATTTTCTGTAGTTGAATACCATGCCGCATTTAACTGAGTTTCATTGGTTCCTGGTGTAAGTGCTATCTGACAGAACTGCTTTCTTACTGATTCCCACTTTGTCTTCCATTCATTCCACTCAGTACTGTTAGCATATACATTGGACTTAACATTATGTACGTCTGTCTCTGAACCATCTTCTACATAACATGCATCTTTTACTTCCATCTCTGTGTCAGAAGACTCTGCTGCTGCATTATTCCATGCTGCTCTTTTAGAGCTTCTTGCCCAGCTTTCTGTTGTTCCCATTGAAATACTTGCAACCATAATAGCCGTAAGCGTTGCCGCAGCAACCTTTTTCATTCTCTTCATATTCTTCTCCCTTATATTGGATTATTATCCGCATATATCACTTTCTCTTAACGGATTGCACTAACTATATACCAGCAAAGTATTTATCCAATATAATTGTTGTAAATGTAACGTAAATTATAAATTTCTTGACAATATCGATTTATTATATTGATTCTTTTTCTATGTATATGTATAATACATTTTTATCTTGTACAAAGGAGAACAGAAATATATGATCATAGGTAATTATAATGTTACAGCTGAGATAATCTGTCTTATTGTAGCTATCTTTCTTTTTCTGCTGATGCTTTATTCTAACCCCAGAAAGACCCGCTCATACACGATTGTTTTTTCAGGTGTTATCCTCTCAATATTTACAATAATCTCACAGATTGCACTTATATCAGCCTCAACCAGAACAGATGTATTCGGAATTAATACTTTCTTCTTTATAAGTACTCTCTTTTTATTTATGTATCTGATAATTTTATGTTTTATATATGCAAGTATCTGTCTTTTATCTTCTAATACCAGACAACATATACATTACCTGCATTACAGGATAATAGCCATTGCCCTGTTATATACAATAGCTGCTGTAATTCTTTTTTATTATAACGCTCATATCAGTGAACATTTTTCTGTTGATACAATGCTGACATTTTATCCAACAGCAGGTCTTATTGATTGTGTCTTCTCTTATATATCCGTAATACGCAATCACAAGACTATTCCTTCTGTTACATGCAAATATGCTGTTATCTTCATAATACTTGATTTCATAATGCTTGCTGTACAGATACATATTAAGTATATAGTATTTACAAGTCTCTCATATGTTTTGCCTTTTATGATATTTTATATTCTCTTTCACAGCAATCCATATGATGAAGTTATTGGCTGTCAGAATAAGTATTCTTATGAAGCACGTTTCTCTAACAGCATATTGATCAAACGTAATTTTCTTATAATTGATATAAGGTTTCCTCAATTAAAGAATGTTAATTATGCTATACACAACCAGCAGATTGATGAAATGGCAGCACTTATATGCCGTGAGATTGAATTACTTCATAGGCTTATTCACATTTATAGAATTGATCCATCAGAATTTGCCGTTATGGTATATATCCGTGACGAGAATAAAGTCCATACTTTCATTAATAATGTTGAACAGATTATTAACAGGAATATCCAGAAGGCTTCTTTTAATGTTAATTACAGAATGGTTGCATTCAGAAATAATCCTGTAATATCAACTACACATCGGCTGAATTCACTGACAGATTACTTATTTTCTATAGATAGTGCTTCAACTGGCAACTGCTGTTATATAGCCACAGATACTGACTATGAGAATTTCCATGAAACATATCGGATTGAACAGATGCTGCTTGATATCAGAAATAAGAATGATCTTAACGATCCAAGAGTTATATGCTATGCACAGCCAATATTCAGTGTAAAAGATAATAGTTTCAGAACTGCTGAAGCACTTATGAGACTGCAGCTTGATGAAACTATCATTTATCCGGACAAGTTTATTCCTCTTGCAGAAAAGAATGGATGTATACATACTCTGACAACTATTATTCTTAACAAAGTATGCTCCATGATTCACGAGCTTGAATCTTTATATTCATTTGATGCTATTACTGTAAACTGCTCTTCTTCTGAGTTATCAGACAAGCATTTATTTGATGAGCTTATGTCTATAATCAATGCCAATCACGTGGAAACCAGACATATAAGGCTGGAATTAACTGAAAGTTCTATGTTTGATGATTTTGATACTGTTTTATATAATATGGAAAAGTTCAACGAATCTGGAGTAATGTTTTATCTTGATGATTTTGGAACCGGATATTCTAATCTGGAAAGAATTATTGGATGCCCCTTCTACACTATTAAATTTGATAAAAGCCTGCTATACAAGGCTTTGAAGAATGACGGGGTATCAGATTTAATGTCACACATGATAAGTGTATTTAAAAAACAGGGATTTGTCCTTCTTATAGAAGGCGTGGAAGATGATTATCAGAATGAATACTGTATCAGTCAGGGATTTGATTATATTCAGGGCTACAGATATTCAAAGCCTCATCCAATAGAAGAACTTACGGATTACTTCGTAAAAATACAATAACATTCGCATTATGGAATGTAAATTGTGGTTCGGTCACAAACTAAATAAAGCGATATATAAGTTATGCATTTTCAGGTACTTTAAACTCCATAACTTAATATCGCCTTATTATTTAATATTTCTTATTAAATTTCATTCTTATGGCAGTTACAATCAGCAGGATAATTACTACTGCTGCCACTATCCATCCCCATATAGGAACTTTATTAAGATTATAACACCTGACGTTGATCCACATCTGGTTGATTCTGGCATTTTCGTCTGAATCAAAGTACTGCATAACTGCACTCCGGTCCATAACTTCTTCACTTGGATATTGTGCTGATAACTGTCTGTATGTCTGTTCTGCCGGAACCTTAAGAATATATCTTTCATCATCTGAATCCCCTGAAAAGAAATATCCCAGCTTGTAGTCTACAGTATCTGTGTCATCACTGTCTGCCCCATAATTCCATTTGGCATAATTATACACAATATCACTGTCTCCACCTGATATAACCGATGTATATCCTATGTAATTCATATTTCTCACAGCGTTTTCCGGCTTAGATACGAAATTAATAAAACTCTGTGCTGCCTGCTTTTTTTCTGAATCACCATTAATTCCTGACTTAAGCATTACCCAGCCATCAAAGTACAGATTAGTAGATTCCTCTGGTACTGCAAAATCCAGTTCAAAGTCATCTTCATCAGCCTGATCCATTGTATAGACCGCATCTCCTGACCACTGATATCCTGCAACTACCTTTCCTGTAATCATATCCGTTTTAGCACTGTCTGTCTCAAACGAATATGCATTATCTTTGACCATCTGAAGATAATTTTGTACATCTTTAATAGTCGAATCTGACGTATCATTCATCTCATCAGCCAGTCTTTCCTTATAATCAGACTGGTTGATGAATTCTTGTGATGTAAGCTTATCAGCCTTGATTGCCCCTATTGCAGCAAACATTGAATCTCTTACATTATCCTTGATGGTTATCTGACGTCTGAATTTGTCATTGCCAATTATAGTCCATGTTGATGCTTCTTTTTGTGTTACTTTCTCAGGATTATATACAATTCCTGTTATACCCCACATATATCCTGCCGCATAACGGCTCCATGGTTCTTCATTTATCTTATTCTCATCAAATGTTTTCTTAATAAATGGAGATACCCCTTTTGCATAATAATTATATTCATCATCTGTATTATAAAAATCTTCTGAAAATGGTTCGAGCCATCCTTCTGCCATAAGCTTCATTATCATGTATTCAGATGGACAGACAAGATCATAATCATCACCTAGCGTCAGCATATTATATAATTCTTCATTAGTTCCAAGGCAGCTGTACTGTACTTTAACTTTCTTTCCATATGTCTGGTAGTACCAGTCCTCAAAATCAGACACCATAGAATTCTCTCCTATGATATCGCCACTTTCAAGGTCTATCGTATCTTCTTTATCCCATCCGCCTTCATCTATATATTCTTCCCAATTGCACACCCGGAGTACAATTGTATCTTCTGCTGCGCTGGCTGTAACAACCTGTGTATTAAAGAATAATCCAGCTGTAAATAAAGCACCACTTATTCCCATTATTAAAGCCAGGAAAACAGCATTAACTCTCTTTACTAATCTATTCATCTGCTCCAGACTCCTCTCTCACAGCTTTTCTGGCAGGGGCCAGATTAATTGTTATTTCCACAATTATAACTACAAGGAATATTATTGTCGACAATGCCCACAATGCTGTCTTAATATCAGTCTGTGAGCCTTTCGTTGCATTAACAACATAAGTGCTGATTGTATCAAATGTTGCCGGCTTGGTATATGTTGCGACAAAATAATCATCAAGAGATAATGTAACTGCCATAACAAATCCAGATGCTATGCCTGATGCTATATGTGGAATTATTATTTTAAAAAGGGCATATACTGGTGTTGCTCCAAGGTCCAATGCCGCCTCATACAGACTTGGATCCATCTGTTTAAGTTTAGGCACAACTGCCAGATAAACAAAAGGTGCACTAAGTATTACATGTCCCACTACAAGCGGAATATATGTATCCTTACTTACCCCTAACACAACTACAAGCAATATACATATTGAAAAGCCTGTAACAACATCTGCATTAACAACAGGAACCTGATTAAGTGCTGACATTGTTCCCTTTACTTTTCCCTTTGAATAAAATGCACCAATTGCTCCCATTGTTCCAAGAACTGTTGCTATTGCTGCACTACCAACTGCTAAAATCACTGATCCAAGTATCATATTCATTAATTCTGGTGTTGTAAATAATGTAACATAATTATGCATTGAAAAAGAATGTACCGGTCCAATATTGGCTGCATCTGTAAAACTATATACCGCAAGAACCAGTATCGGAATGTACATAAAAAGCAAAACTGCACATATAATTGCATATTTAAGAAACTTCTTCATTATACAATTCCTCCTCTTCCCGCATTTTCTGAATCACTATCACCAGAAACAAGAGTGACAATACATATAATTGCAAGCAGAACTAATGCTATCATTGATCCATTATGCCAGTCATACGCGCTGAAATAACTTCCTATCAGACTACCCATGATGTATGTGCTGTTGTAGAGCATATCAAGCACAACATAATTCGTCATTGCCGGAAGAAACACCATTGATACGCCACTTACTATTCCAGGCACTGACAATGGTAGTATTACCTTTATAAATGTCTGAAAATTGTTGGCACCAAGATCAAATGCAGCTTCAACTATACTTTTATCCATCTTTGATAATGTCGTATATAGCGGAAGTATCATGAATGGCAGAAAATCATATGTCATTCCAATTACTGTATTAATATACGGGTAATATGCCAGATTACCTTCTATCATTGATAATATTTCTTTAAGTGCTGTAATCCTTAATGTAAAGTTAATCCACATTGGCATTATGAATAGCAGCAGTATAACCGCTTTCTTTCTGATTTTGCTCTGTGCAAGGATATAGGCTACCGGATAAGCTATAATTAAACATACCAGAGTAACAACAAATGCAAGTACAAGACTATAACATAATGTTCCCAACGTATTAGGATCTGTAAAAAAATTCTGGAGATTTCCAATCGTAAACTGTCCCTGTCCATTAGTAAATGCATAATAAATCAACACAAGCAGTGGTGCTGCAACAAATAATATAAGAAAAATCCCATAAGGAATTCCAAGGTATTTTCTTGAAAAAGCCATCCGTCTGCACCTCCTACTTCTTTAATTGAAAATTCATTTTATCTTCATGCATAATGAGTCCAATCTGATCATCCATATTCCATAAATACTCATCATCAACTATTAAATCATGTCCATACTCAGTTCTGACTACATAACTATAATGATCTCCTTTATAGATAAGATTAATTATCTTACCTGAGACAAGACCTGCCGCAATATCATCACTCATTTCAATATCATCCGGCTGAATTGATACTACAACCTTGAATTTGGTAACATCAACATTCTCGCCATTTTCATCTACAAGAATTCCATTTTCCATTCTTGTTTTAGGTATAATTTTAGTTATATCACAGTTAATAATCTTTCCATTGAAATCAAGAGTATAGTCTCCATTAACACTACATACAAAGCTTGTTGTATGATCCTCTGCTATCATTACATGTATTCCGTCTGGTTCAAGCTGCATTCCTACAGAATCACCCACATGATAACACTTTGTTGTCCTTATTATCATCTCGTATTTACCAGATTCTACTGCAACTTCATAATGCATTCCCTTAAATATCACAGACGTAACTTCACCAACTATAGTTCCATCTTCTGGTCTAGTAATAATGACATCCTCTGGTCTTATAACAACATCAACTAAAGTTCCTTCCGGAACATCATCCATGCCTGTAAATTCACCTCCACAGAATCTTACCTTCATATGACCCGTCATAATTCCTTTAAATATATTACTCTCACCTATAAAATCCGCAACAAATGCATTCTTAGGCTCATTATATATATCTTCCGGTGTTCCAATCTGTTGAATTCTGCCCTCTGATAAAACAACTATCTTATCTGACATAGTAAGAGCCTCTTCCTGATCATGCGTTACATATATAAATGTAATTCCTAGCTGATCATGCATATTTTTAAGTTCCAGCTGCATCTCCTTACGCATCTTTAAATCAAGTGCTCCAAGCGGCTCATCAAGCATAAGAATTTCTGGTTCATTAACAAGAGCTCTGGCTATTGCAATTCTTTGCTGCTGTCCACCTGAAAGCGTTGAAATCTTTCTATTCTCAAAACCTTCAAGATCTACTATATCTAATACTCTCTTAACCTTCTTTTTGATTTCTTCTTTAGGAAGCTTCTTTAGCTTAAGACCAAACGCAATATTTTCATAGATATTCATATGGGGAAATAACGCATATCTCTGAAATACAGTATTAATTGGTCTTTTATTAGCTGGAAGCTGCGATATATCTTCCCCATTAAGAAGTATCTGTCCATCCGTTGGCAGTTCAAATCCTGCAATCATTCTTAATGTTGTAGTCTTTCCGCAGCCTGAGGGTCCAAGAAATGTTACAAATTCTCCACGTTTAACCTCCAGATTAAAGTCATCTACTGCTTTAAATCCATTATCACTGTATACCTTACTGATATGCTTAAGTTCAATTATATTCTCTGATTTCCCTGACATACCCAACCTCCAACACATTCTTCCTTCGTCACACTTGTCAACCGACTCTGTAACCTCTCTATATTTAATATCAAAAAC
Organism: uncultured Lachnospira sp.; assembly: GCA_934343805.1. Lineage (GTDB taxonomy): Bacteria > Bacillota > Clostridia > Lachnospirales > Lachnospiraceae > Lachnospira. The sequence continues at coordinate 68,437 of CAKRIN010000004.1, read as the reverse complement.
GGGTACAAATCAAGTTATTTCTTGATCTGTACCCATTATTTTTATAACTTATACTTTTCTTATAATACACTACATTAAGGTCTGTGATGAAGCTCCTGAACAGTCTTTCCGATCTCGTCTCTTATAGTCTTTCTGTCTTCAGGAATCTTCTGCATACGTGCAAGCAAATCTGCTGTATCATGCTCAGAACCAACTTTTCTTAATGACTCACATGCTGCAAATACAACATCATCATCTGCATCATCAATAAATCTTAACAAAAGATCTATACTGCTCTGATTGTCACTTTCTCCCAATGCTTTTGCAGCTGCAACCTTCTCTTCCTTAGTTCCCTGAAGCTTTTCCTGAATAGCATACCAGTCTCCATGTTTAACATACTTCTGCATTTTTTCATCTAAAGTCTTCTTTTTAAATAACATAACGATGCCTTCTTTCATCTTTTTTTATATTATAGTGTTGCATTTTTAATATGTAAAATGTATATTTAATATAAGCATTATACAATAATTATATATTGCAAGGAGATATTATGACTTTAGATTATTATAGAATATTTTATTATGTTGCAAAATACAAAAGCTTTTCTAAAGCAGCCAGAATGCTTGATAATAATCAGCCCAACATTACCAGATGCATGAATATATTAGAAAATGAACTTGACTGCAAGCTGCTAAACAGATCTCATAAAGGAATCTCTCTTACTCCAGAAGGAAAAACACTGTACTCACATGTGTCTATTGCAATGAAGCAGCTTGAGGATGGGGAAAATGCCATTATAAAAAATAAAAGTCTTAATGGCGGTACTATATCTATAGGCGTTAGTGATATTGCTTTGCGCATATTTCTTTTAAAAAAGCTGGAACAGTTCATGAATTCATATCCTGATGTCAAAATCAAATTAACAAATCATTCAACTAACCAGGCTGTTAATGCATTAAAATCAGGCATTGTTGACTTTGCTGTTGTAACATCCCCTGTAAATATTACCAATGATATGAAATCTGAATGCTTATGTTCATTTAATGATGTTCTTATTGCAGGTCCTAAATACCAATTTCTGTCAGAATCTGCAATCCATCTGCACGATCTTGAATCATATCCTTTTATAAGCCTTATAGAAGGAACCGGAACTCATGATCACTATACAAAACTCTTCTACGAACACAATCTGCACCTTGATCTTGATATGGAAGCATCTACTACAGACCAGATACTTGCAATGGTTCAGGCTAATCTCGGTTTAGGGTTCTATCCGGAGGAACTTGCATCTGAATATATAATGCGTGGTGAAATATATCCTGTATCTCTCCATGAATCTGTTCCACGCAGAGATGTTATTCTTATAAGAGAATCTAAACACGATGAAAGCATTGCTGCCAAAAAGCTGATTAATTACCTTAAGCAGGATAGTATGTAGGTTGCACGACTTACATACTATTCCATAATATATTAATTACATATTAAAACCTTGTAGTTATACATTCTAGTGTTGAACAATAGCCATCAACAGCCTTGCTCTTATACATGGCATTATCTGCTTTTTTATATAACTCATCAAAATCTATACTACAGCAGCCATCATAAAGTACTTCACCCATGCTGACATATATTTTCTCATCGCCCATCTCTGGAATTCTTATATCTTTGAGCTTGTTAAATACTCTCCGGCTGAAATTCTCTGCCTGAATTTTATCTGATATCTGAGGAATATACATTGCAAATTCATCTCCACCCAGACGCATTACAATATCGCCATCCCTGCATACTTCCTGAAGGCTCTTTGCCACTGCAACAATTACCGAATCACCTACAGCATGTCCATATGTATCATTAATAGCCTTGAACTTATCGCAATCAAGTAGACACATAAGTCCTTTTGTGCACTTTTTAAGCATACTTGTTATCTGCTTTTCTCCACTGCCCCTATTTCTTATACCAGTCATTAGATCAGTCTCTGACAGATATAACAGCCTGTTCTCTTTTCTTTTTTCTTCATCTATTACTTCTACTGCAAATATAACATGCCATAAATCACCATTATCATCATCTACTTTTATAAATCTTTCACGACACCATCCAGAATAGCTTCCAAGGAATTCATGTGCAATTGTGTTCTTCCCTTTCATACGTTTTTCAAGTGTTGTTACATCTACAAATTCAAGTACGCTCTTTTTATATTCGTCAACAGGTAAAATATTCATAACTGTTTTTACCTGATGTGCAAAGGAATAATCCCCACTTCTATCCATATTATCTCTTATAAAATCTGTTGATTTAATTTCATAGAATTCTCCTGTCTTAATATTGACAAGATGCATGGACAGATATATCTCTGCCAATGCTGAATATGCACTGAACATAGCTTCTTTTCTTGACTTACGAAATGCATTTCTCTGCTTAAGTAATAGCACAAGAAATGTCCCTATCATATTAAGGAATCTCGATATCTGTTCCATATCATTCTCTGGTGGATTGTCAACACCAAAAAATCCACTAATCTGATTATGATATCTGAACGGACTTACCGCAACATTCCTTACACTCTGTAACTTTAATAACTCATATGCCTCTGGGTATGTATCTTTTATTGATTCAATGTCCATCATAATGACATTCTCACCTTTTTCAAATGCATCATACCACCATCTGATCATATCCATATCTACATTCTGAAGAAGCTTAATCTGCGGTACCACATCCCCGGCACACCATTCATATGTATTATTAGTAACATGTTTCTCAGCATCGTCCTCAAAAATATATATTCTGTCCGAACCTATATGTTCTCCAAAGAATCTTATAAATTGATTAATCTGTTCATCAGGATTCTCATAATCCAAAGCTTTTCTCATCGCCTGATTAATAATAGGTTCGTATTTTCTGGTGTTTTTCATAATACTATCCCTGCCCCACTTTTATAGTTTTTCCGTTCTCTAAACATATACATATTTTACCATATTATTAAAAAAAGCGCACGCAAATTACATTATTAAATGTGATATGCGTGCAATTATTTTTTTAATCAGAATTTAAGCTTATCCTGAATTTCAATAAGACATTCAAGAATTTCCGGATTAAATGATCCACATTCACCATTAAGAATCATATCTATAGCCTTCTCATGCGAATATGCCTTCTTATATGCTCTGTTACTTGTAAGTGTATTATATACATCCGCCACTGACACAACCTGGGCAGATATTGGGATTTTTTCTCCTGCAAGTCCGTCAGGATATCCTCTTCCATCGTATCTTTCATGATGTGAGCGGCATATCTGCATGGCAATCTGTACAAGTTCCTCATCCTGATAATTATCAAGTTCTCTAAGTATTCCTTCGCCAATAACAGTATGTTTCTTCATAATATTAAATTCTTCGGCTGTAAGTCTGTCTGGCTTGTTAAGAATTTCTTCTGGTATACCAATCTTACCAATATCATGAAGAGCGGATGCCATTGAAATCAGATATCTTTTGTGCCATGTAAGATTATATTTATCAGTCTTAGTTGCAAGATTATCCAGAAGCATCTGTGTTATCTGATTAATATGCAGTACATTTATTTCTCTTTCGCCTTTTCTGAATTCCACTATATGACTCAGAATTCCAATCATTACCTGACTATTTTTTTCTTGCTGCTGGATATTTTCTGTTACAAGTCCCATAAATTTTCTTTGTTTAGCATATAATCTGATAACATTGGATACCCTCTTATATACTATTCTTGAATCAAATGGTATACTGATACAATCTGCAGCGCCGAAATCATATGCTTTTCTTATTGTACGGTTATTATCCCCGTTTGATATCATTATAACAGGAATATCTTTCATTCGGTTGTCTGAACGCATCTCATCCATAACCATAAGACCATCCGTATCTGGCATAATGATGCCAAGCAGTACGACAGCAAATTCACGTTCTCCATCCGTAAGTGCCTTTATTCCTTCATTACCACCTGCAGCTTCAACTACATTATATTCGTGTTCAAGCATTGTTCTTAATAGTTCTCTGTTCGTTCTGCTGTCATCAATAATAAGAATGTTCTGTCTGTTTAAAGCGCTTTCATTCTGTTCGTTATTACTAATATCTGTATTTATGCTCTTTTCCGTTACAACCATATTCTTTTTATTCTTTGCATAATACATAAGTCTGTCAGCTTTTGCCACCGCATCCCCAACAGGACCATCTTCTGATACTATTCCACCAATACTTACTGACAAATGTATTTCTGGATAACCAGGGATATTAGTTGCGTGCACCTTTTTTTGTATCGTCTGAAGCTTCTCATCAAGAACATCTTCATTTACTCCTGGTAATACCAGCAAGAACTCATCCCCACCATATCTGATAAGAATATCAGTCTTTCTGATGCACTGTCTTATTACACCGGCTGTTGTAGATAATGCTATATCTCCAACGTCATGCCCATAAGTGTCATTATACACCTTAAAATCATCCAGATCGATGATAGCTATACCAACCGCCGTTCCTATATTCTTAACTTCTTCTTCAAAATACCTTCTATTATAAGTTCCCGTAAGAACATCCTCGTATAGCTTATGCCTAAGTCCTTCAAGCCTGTCCATAAGCTTTCTTGAGCCTTCTTTATCTATAAGAGAATCTTCATCCAGTTTCTTTACAAGTTCCATTACATAGCCCTTGCCATCGACTTCAAGATATCTTGATATTACCTGATATAACTCAGAATCCACATATTCCAGCTTTGTTTTTTCTTTTTTTTGCACCGCCACCTTTTTAGATATGCAATTATCGCATCTATAATCCTTATTCCAGAATTCATAACACTGACACACTGCCTCCTGTCCATCATCATCTAACAGTTGCAAATTATCTGCATCAAGAAAACGAACAACATCAAATATTTTTCTTAACTCAACAACCTGTTTTTCGACTTGTTCTTTTGTCATATGTTTTACCTGCCTATATATGATCTGATTATAGTTATTCAAATATTTTATCATACTATCACTATTGTTATATCTTTGTCAAAGGGCACATATTATTTCATCTGATATACTTTCATCATAAGTTCCGTAATAATCCTGTGACAGTCCACCAATATTGCCATATCCACAAATATACTGTATATTAAATACATTGCTGTCTGGCAAAATATATGTGGGAGATTTGTTTTATGAACAAACGAGATTCTTTTAACAACAAATGGGGATTCATCCTTGCCTGTATCGGCTCTGCCGTTGGTATGGGTAATATCTGGATGTTCCCGACAAGAGTATCAATGTATGGCGGTGGTTCATACCTGATACCATATTTTATATTCGTTGCACTTATTGGTTTCACAGGTGTTATCGGAGAAATGAGTTTTGGTCGTGCTACCAAGTCAGGACCTGTTGATGCATTTGGATATGCATGTGGAACCAAGAATAAGAGAAAGCTTGGTGAGGTTATCGGTTTTATTCCTGTACTTGGCGCACTTGCCATGGCAATTGGTTACACAGTTGTAATGGGCTGGATTCTTAAGTACATGATTGGAGCTTTTACAGGAAAGACACTCGCACCTGCTGACACAGAAGGCTTTGCTGCTTCATTTGGAAGTATGGCAAGTGCATTTGGTAATAATGTATGGCAGATTGTAGCTCTTGTTATTGGTATTATTATTCTGATGTTCGGTGTCGGACGTGGAATTGAAAAAGCCAATAAAATCATGATGCCTGTTTTCTTTATTCTTTTTGCTTTACTTGGAATATATGTTGCTTTCCAGCCTGGTGCGATAGAAGGCTACAAATACATTTTCAGAGTTGACCCTGAGGCATTCGCCGACCCTAAGACATGGATATTTGCTCTTGGCCAGGCATTCTTCTCTCTTTCTATTGCTGGTAATGGTACTCTTATATATGGTTCTTACCTTTCAGATAATGAAGATATTCCTGCTGCTGCCGGACGCGTTGCGCTGTTCGATACTATAGCAGCCATGCTCGCAGCTCTTGTTATCATTCCTGCAATGGCAACAACTGGTGCCCAGCTTAATCAGGGTGGTCCCGGACTTATGTTTATCTTCCTCCCGGCACTTTTTAAATCAATGCCTGGCGGATACATAGTCGCAATTATATTCTTTGTTGCTGTATTTATGGCAGGACTTTCTTCTTTAATCAACCTGTATGAAGCACCTATTGCAACTATTCAGGAAAAGCTTCATCTAGGAAGAAAGGCATCTTGTGCAATAATCGCTGCAATCGCACTTATTGTTTCAATATGCATTCAGGGAATTGTCTCTGGCTGGATGGATATACTTTCTATCTACATCTGCCCGCTTGGTGCAGGTCTTGCCGGAATTATGTTCTTCTGGATATGTGGTAAGAAATATGTTGAAACTCAGGTTAATACCGGACGCGATAAGAAGTTCACTGACAAATTCTATCCTATATGCAAATACATTTTCTGCCCTGTATGTTTCCTTGTTCTTATACTTGGAATAGTACTTGGCGGAATCGGCTGATTAAGATATTATAATATAAAATATTAAAATAAAAGGAATCCTGTGAGCAGGGAGGTGTTGCCTTTCTGCTTATGGGATTCCTTTTTCGTATATTTAGTTATGCTATTCCTATCTTTTCTTTTATGTTGCGGACATCTGTTTCTAATATGTTCATTCTGACTGAAAACATTTCCTTACTATTCTCTATCACCATGTAATCATCAAATCTTCTTATAATATCTGTATGTCCTTCTGCAACAATCCTTATATTATTTCTGATCTCATTCTCCAAAGTCATCTCAATTCCTGAAATCTTTGTTTGAGTCTTCTTCACATCTTCTTTTAATACCGACACATCTTCCTTTAATTCTGTCACTTCACATTTCAGAGTTGTCACATCTTCTTTAAGAACTGCTACATCTTCTTTAAGAACTGCTACATCTTCTTTTAATACCGACACATCTTCCTTTAACTCTGTTACTTCGCCTTTCAGTGTTGTCACATCTTCCTTAAGAACTGCTACATCTTCTTTAAGAACTGCTACATCTCCTTTTAATACCGACACATCTTCTTTTAACTCTGTTACTTCTGACTCTAAATTACCAACCCGCACATTTAACTGCGTAACATCTGCTCTTATATGCTCAACGTTGCCATATATAGCAACAAGCATTTCTCTATCTGTCATCTCTGCCATCCAATCCCTCCTCTTTTTATAATGAAAATCCCCTTTGCGTGTTCCAAGTTTATCATATTTCAACATGTCATACAATAGATGCAAATAATTTTATTATATTTTTATTTATCATTTTATCAATATATATTTCTTGCCACATTTTTTACATAAATATCTCCTCGAAAGCTGCAATAACAAGCCTAAGAGTTGCCTCGTCCATATCAGAATAGTGAATTACAAGTATTCCGTGGTACTTATCTGCGTCAGCGAAACAATACTCCGAAAGGCAGTTAATAAGAATCCCCTTCTGTCTGACTGCCCATTTAATCTCAACATCACTTAGGGAAGTTTTCACATGCAACAGGAAATGTGTTCCTGCATCGTCCTGATATATTGTGCTTATTTCACTAAGCCTAGATTCACGGAACATCCTGCATATCTTTTCACGGCGTCCCCTGTAATCATTGACAAGACGCTTAATATGCCGTTCAAAATAACCTTTCTCAATAAATGCTGCCATTGCATACTGCTCGAATCCCGACACTGTACATGAATAAAAATTCATTGTTGATATGTATTTTTCCATCAGCTTTTCTGGCAGCACCATATATCCTATTCTAAGTGAAGGCACCATTGTCTTTGAAAATGTATTCATATATATAACTCTGTGACTTCTGTCTCTCGACTGCATAGATGGAATAGGTTTTCCCTGCATACGGAATTCACAGTCAAAATCATCCTCTATTATATATCTTCCCGGCTCTTCTGCAGCCCAGTTAAGCAGTTCCTGCCTTCTTGAAACTGGCATAACAAGACCAATTGGAAAATGATGTTCTGGGCTGACATGTGCTACATTTACGCCTTTTTTTCTAAGTTCGTCGACTTTCATGCCTTTGTCATCAATATTCACATAATCCCAGTCCACACCATTTTCATCATATATTTTGGTAATCTTGCGATACCCAGGATTCTCGACACCGAATTTTACATTAGGACCTAATAACTGCAGCAGCCTGTTATACAGATATTCCGTTCCTGCCCCAATAATAATATGGTCAGCAGAAACCTGCATCCCACGATATCTATTCAAATGATCTGCTATCGCTTCCCGAAGCTGTAGCACTCCGTTAAAAGGCACTGTTTTAAGAAGTGACGTATTATAATCTGTAAGGGTTTCCCTCATAACCTTTGCCCATGTGGCAAATGGAAATTTATCATACCTGATATTATTAGCCGTCAAATCTGCAAGATAAGTCTCTTCATGAAATCTTTTCACTGGAGCTGCATACCCTGGCGCACTTCCCGTAACCATCGCAATCTTATTAACATAATAACCACGTTTTTCTTCAGAACGGATATACCCTTCAAGAAGAAGCTGCTCATATGCATTCTCCACTGTCTTGACACTTATATGCATATGCTGTGAAAGTCCACGTTTGGAGGGCAGCTTCTCATCAGCCTTAAGCTTTCCATCAGCTATATCTTCCTTAATCAGTTCATACAGATATTCGTACAGTGTTTTATTTCCGCGTTTATCTAAATCATATGTAAGCAAATCTGGTCTCCTATTATATATGTGTTTTGGATATTTAAAAGATATCAGTTTTAATTATAATAAGCTCATAAACAAAAAACAAGGAGGAATAGAAATACTATGGGAATCTATGCTATTACAGGCGCTTCAAGCGGTATTGGCGCTAAAACCAAAGAATTGTTAATGCAGCAGGGACATAAAGTAATTAATATTGACCTTAAAGATGGTGACATCTGTGTAAACCTTGCAACACAGGAAGGCAGACAGGCAGCTGTTGACCAGTTACATACCATGTTCCCGGATGGACTTGATGGAATGATATGCAATGCTGGTGTTTCAGGCGCATGCGGCAATCTCGGACTTATTATCTCTCTTAACTACTTTGGAACAGTAGCTGTTGCAAATGGCGTTTACGATCTTTTAAAGAAAAAACACGGAAGCTGTGTTGTAACTGTTTCTAATACAATTTCACAAGGCGCAGGACGAAAGGATATCGTTGATCTTCTTAATAACATCGGTGACGAAAAGCGTATATTAAGCCTTGTTTCATCTATGGACAGCACTAATCTTTCAGTTGGAAACAGCCTTTATGTTTCTACTAAATACGCACTTGCAAGATGGGTGCGCCGAGTATCTGCAACATGGGCAGCTAATGGTGTCCGCATAAATGCCGTTGCTCCTGGTAATGTTCATACAGCCATGACTGCAACAATGAGCACTACAGCTAAGATGGCTCTTAACGCTCTCCCTATACCAACAAAATATGGTCAGGAGTGTCTCATGGCCCCAGAAGAAATTGCTGAAGTTATGGTATTCCTTGCTTCTGATTCAGCAAGAGGTGTCAATGGAAACATCATGTTCGTTGATGGTGGTACAGACGCATTATTAAACACTGAGAAAGTATATTAATTAAGGAGGGCACTAAACATGACAGCAATTGAAAAATATGTAGAAGCAATGGAAAACAAAGATTACGCAGGACTTGCCAACCTCTTTGCACCTGATGGCATAATCAATGATTATTGTACTAACTCAGCAGCGCAGAACGAATACCATATATATGGTCGTGAAGCTATCAGCATGTTCTTCCGTAACAAGTTCGGCTTCCGTAAATACTCTATCTTAGACGGTGAAGTTGTAAACTCTACTCAGGCAGAATTCATCGCTAACTTTGGCGGTTACAATATTATGGCTATCGCTACAGTCCGTGAAGTAACAGAAAATGGTCTTATCAAGAGACTTACTGTAAGACCTAAGTAAAAGCCTACTAAAGACCTGCTAGCAAGCCAGCTAGTAGGTCTTTTAAGTAATAAAATATTATAAATCAATCTTGAATACATACTAAAACAACTTTCTTTTTAACTCTCGTATGTATTCACCGGTTATAATTGAACCATATCATGTATGATATTATAAAATATTATAAAAAAGACCTACTAAGCACACTAATACATGGCATTTAGTAGGCTCCACTTGTACAGCATATACTCATATTTCCGCAAATCAGCCTACTATTATATACATTTATAATAATTTCGTAGGCTTTTACTCTTCTACCTTTATCTGACAGACCTTCATCGCTGCCAATGCATTAGCATGTGACTCAGGCGTAACCCCGGCACAGCATTTTGCATCAACTGATATTACCACTTCCGGATTAACAGCCTTTATTGTCATGGCATTACTGATTACGCATATATCCGTACACACTCCAACAAGTTCAACCTCTGAATAACCGTTTTCCTTAATCCATTCTGCAAGTTCAATAGAACCAAATGTAGGCTTTTCAAAGCTTCTTACCGCCTTGATTCCCTCAAGCTCAGGTATAAGTTTCCAGCCATTATCAGGCTTTATGCAATGTTTCACAGGAAGATTCCTTCCCTCCTGTGTATTCATGTAATCTTCCGCGTGGGTATCTAGCGTGTATACAATGTCAGCATTTCCTTCTGCTCTCTTAACCTTCTCTACTACTGCCGGCACAACTGCCTGACACTCTTTATTGCCTAATGCTCCTGTAATAAAATCATTCTGCATATCAATAACTACTAATAATTTCTTGTTCATATTCTACTACCTCCAACTCCTGCATTTTCCTATAACAATTCTGCACTTATCTGAACACCAGCTGCACAAGCACCATATAACATATCGTTCCACCTGCAATAGAAACAAGCATCTGCTTTTTCCATTTGTGAAGAAGAACTGTCACAATAATTGCGATCAATTCTGGAAGTCCATAGCTGTAGCTTGTAATATTAACATTCTTAAGACAGTACACTATAAGCATTGAGAATATCGCTCCCGGGAGAACCTTTCCAAGATAAGTTATGTACTTCGGTGTTGTCCTTTTTTCATTAAATATCATGAACGGAAGGAAACGTGTCGCCATAGTACCAAGCGTACACATGGCAATTGTAATTATCTGCTGTGCTATCGTCATTGTGCCGCATCCTCCTTCATGTTTTCTTCTATGGACTCATTTCTATTCTCTTTTAAAGTCCTTTCCTGCAAAGTCCTTTTCTCATCAAACTTTCTTAACATTGTAAGCATAACAACAATCACAACCATGGTTGGAATCAGGAAATTGTCTGCCCCGAATATTAAAAGGCTGACAACGCTTGCAATAATACCAATAAATTCGCTCATGTGACTCTTCTCTTTTGACCACTGTTCCATGAATATAACAACAAACATCGCCGTCATCACGAAATCCAGTCCCTTAGTGTCAAATGTTATGAGATCGCCAAGCAGCCCTCCAAGCGTAGCACCTCCAACCCAGTATATCTGGTTAAATAAAGTTACCCAGAAATAAAACCAGCCGTGGTCAACATCCTCTGGAATCTCTGCTGAATAATTTACACTAAAAGTTTCATCGCACATTGCATATATAAGATAGAATTTCTTCCAGCCCATATTTTTAAACTTATCAAGCATTGCAATTCCATAAAACAAATGTCTTGCCTGAATCATGAATGCCATAAGAAGTGTCTGTATTGGTGCAAATGCTGATAACAACATGCTCACAGTAACAAATTCAAGACTTCCTCCAAATATAACTGCACTCATAATCATTGGATACGCAAAACTAAATCCTGATACATTCATATATATTCCATATGCCATTCCCAGAAACAGAAAACCTGCCAGAATTGGAATTGTATGTGGAAATGCGCATACAAGTGCCTTTCTGATAACATTTTTCTTATCAATACTCTTATTGCTATATCTACTGCTGTCCATTACTGCCAAATTACCTCATATGTTAAATATATCCAAAAATGTATTCTAATACAAATTGATATGTTTTTCCACAAGCCTGTCTCCTTCATATCTAAGCTTTATGGAAAAGAAACGTTTCTCTCCTGAAAGAAGAAGGTCAAGAAATACTCTGTCCCCTTCCCACGTCGGAAGTTCTGGAACTTTTCTCTTATCAACCCAGCTAAGTTCTCCCTCATCACATTCAATTAGTTCTCCGGTAAAACCATCTGCCGTGAACACACACATAAGCTCTGGCTCACATTCGTCACTTATAAATGTTACAAGTCCCCGGAATCTGTATGAAGTAAGTGTAAGCCCTGTTTCCTCCTTCACTTCACGCACAAGACACTCTTCAGGAGTTTCCTGATTCTCGGCATGTCCACCTACTCCAATCCACTTACCTTCATTAATATCATGCTGCTTCTTTACTCTGTGAAGCATAAGATATCTGCCATCCTTCTCAATATAACATAAAGTTGTTGTTGTCATCCGTTCTGCCTTTCGTGTCCGTTTTTCAATCGCATTTATCTTATTGATTCCATAATTCCCTCTGCATCTGCCTTTGCAAGTGCATCCAGTTTCGCATCTGTACTCAAAAAACTCCTATAATCATTCTCATTGCTCAAAAAAGCATGCTCAATTATTATTGTCGGTATACCGGCCCGTGTTCCATTATATAGCAGGCTGTAATAATCTGCCTGCGAACCATCCGGATATGTTTCTCCAGATGTTGTTGTCCTCTGCAAGATTCCTTCTGTGTATTCAGTATTCCAGTCATTAGCAATCGGTATGCCTATTGCATTAAGCTTTGATAACACAGACTTTGCCAACGCATACTCCGTATCATATAAGCTCGGTACTTTTGAATTAGACGGCTGATATCTGCTACAGCTCATCAATACCATACATCCATGTGAATCAATCGTTTCTGAGCTTCTGCTATTCACATGAACAGATATAATATATCTTGCATTAGATGATATGGCACTGTTTACTCTTTGAGAAAAGCTCGGATTGACATCAGAATCTCTTGTCATAACCACCTTAACATTATCATACTGTTCAAGATAACTCTTAAGGCTCTGCGCTATCCTGTAATTAAGATACTTCTCCATTATAAGAGTTCCGTCATACGTTTCCTTCGTTCCTTCATTATCTCCACCATGTCCTGGATCAATGCATATTACCACAGGCTCTGGTACAGCATTTTCTGGCTGAGCATTCTGCTCAGTATTAACTACTTCTGCCTCAGTCTGTTCAGCATTATTGTTATCTGCTGCCACTTCCACAACTTCTTCTGTCTGGTTATCCTCATCATCTTCAACAGCCTCGGTATCTTCAGTATCTTCCTCAGTTGTCAGTTCCTCTGATTCTGACTCCTCCTCTGACTTCTCCTCTGATTCTTTCTCTGTACTTATCTGTGTTGTCTCATCCATACTATTTTCATCAGACACATTCTGACTTCCATTCCGTGTCTTCTTTCCGCATCCATATAATGCAACAGCTAATATAGTTAAACAGCATAAAACAATTATACTAACTTTTCTTTTCATTTCTTTTTATCTTACCTCGTTATATAATATACATTCCCCTTCTTACAATGTCCGATTTCTTCAATCATATACTTATCACTGAATACTCTGACATCAGTATCCCTCAGGGCTGTGTACTGCAGATGTATATTATTATTGTTGACATCCCATTTCATTTCATCAATTCTTATTCCACACCTTGTATATAATCCTTTTACCAATCCATTACCCAGCTTGTCTGACCATGCTGGAAGCAGTTCTATTGAATTATCATCTGAATATATAAGCATCTCATTAATAATTCCAACCAGCCCAAATGATGTGTCTGTACAAAACACACCTTTACTTCTGTCCGTATTATGGTCTGTGAACAGATTAGTATAGAATATATCACTATGCATAATAAGATTAAGAATATCATATACATCCTCTGAATTCTTAAGCCGCGCCGCAACCAAAGCTTTATGTATCCAGCCATGCGAAGCTGTATCATCTTTTCCTTTATTCTCATGGTTTCTATTGATAATTGCCTGACGGCACGCTTTAGCTAAATGCTCATTATGCTGTGTCTGTAGTGAAGGCCATGCCGGATAAAGATGGCTTATATGCCTGTGTGCATTGTTCTCCCTATATTCCTTCATAGACCATTCTTTAACTGCTCCTGACTCGTCATACATAAAATCAGGCAGCGCTGTTAGAAGTGCTTTGGCTTCTGATATGGTCTCTCCATATCCATACATCTTCTCCTGTGTGCCATTCTTCCCGCCAATATTTTGTTGATCCAGCATTTCTATATACATATTAATTACATCTTTTGCTGCAGATATATCCATCGCAGCATTAGCCGTAATTGCACTATGATACCCAAAAGGTTTATTCTCAGGTGAAAATGATGGAATAATAAGATAATGCTCTCCCTCATTAAGGATGCATTTACCCTTCTCATACCTTGCATTGCCTTCTATATCCGTGTAATACTCAGCATTTCCTATCTGCTTCCAGAAATTATAAGTCTTTTTAAGAAGTGGCTCATACACATCTTTTCTTATGTCAAATGTGTCTTTTCCATACATTTTAATTAGAGCTTTATCATCAGTTGTTATTACAGAATTGCCATAAGTCTGCAAAAATTCATATATAGGGATAAGCATCCAGGCAGCGCCTGCATTCCAGTACTGGAACGGATAATTGATATCATATTCAACCATCATCGCCCTGTGTCCGTCAGTATTAACCGGAACAAGCACGGCATCCTTCATTCCATATACCATTGCAGCATTATTAACCCAGTCCGGTATCTGACGAAGAACAAACAGCATATACCCAGCACCTGCTTCATACAATCCAGAACTGTTCATTCCAGAGACCTGAATATTAACATTAGCATCCATTGTGTATGCACTTCTCCACAAAAGATTCCATTCGCCAACCCACATTCCACTTAGTCTCGGTGCTGTCGTCCCTGCACATGCCTTCATTCCATACAAACCATTATAATATAACCTTTCAAGCAGATGTGGAATAATGTCAGTTTCACCCTTCTGTAAATCAAGCAGCTCTTCATTAGCATACTCACACAAATGTCCGCAACATCCACCATCAAGCTCAAACTCTATATTTTCCGGCATGTAACTGACAGGTTTTTCTGTGATATCGACACAGTTAACTTTATCAACGCATCTGTCTACTACTGCAAATGAATCCTTCTTCTTAACCATGTTGACAAACTCGCAATATTCTCCCAAATCATCTGTCCAGTCAGTATATGTTACAAGTGTAATTCTTTCTGCATGTGAGATATTAATAACCGGCTGGTTCTCATCTATACATGTGTATGCACGGCTGTCTTTAGATTTTGATGAGATGCTCATATTACCGTCTGACAACACTTTGGTAACGCCTGCAAATCCACCTTTTGCAAGTTCACTGCCTTCATATTCAGGATAATGTACAACCACACCTAATATGTTATCATTTGCAAATCTTGAATACAGCATATTCCGTTCAGGAGCCGGAATATTATTCTTCTGCACTCCAAACTTGGGCATAGACTCAAAATCATCTATTGATACAGATATATTAGTTGCTTTATCAAATGTCATCTTAGTTATAATTACATTCTGTTTTTCAGATACATATGTACATCTTGACATTGCAGTTTCATCCGCCTTATATGTGCAGTGTATCGAACCTGACTTATAGTCTGTCCACCTTATGTAGTCTGAAATATCCGGTTCTCCTTCCAATGCCAGTCTGATCATATGTCCCGGATGATAGCAGTACATATTAGTTCTTTTTCTGTCATGGATATTCCATGTATCATCATAATTAATTACAGACTGCCTTGCCTCTTCTAACTGTTCCGTAACCTCATAAGGTACATATCTCGGTTCATCCGATGGCATAACAAATTCAACATTCTGATATATAAGGCTGTCCTGTATCGGTGCACACGACTCAAGTACACCAAGCCTTCCATTACCTGCTGCCATAGATTCATGCCATGGTACATCTGTAACATTGTAATCATCATAGGGTTTAATCTGCCTGAACTTTTTAGAAAATGAAATCATAACCTAGATATTCTCCCTTGTTTTCTTGTATTTCTGCTTCTGTTTATACATTCTGCTATCAGCATCATCCACTATTCTTTCAATGTTATTGCCATTACCAATTGAATATCCCACTGAAGCTGACAATTCCAATTCATTATTTACATTTCTTAATTCCATGCATTTTTTCCAGTTATTGATGATTTTCTTTACATCTTCTTCTGTTACATTATCAAGCACTGCAATGAACTCGTCTCCGCCTATCCTGAATATATTTCCCGAACCATTCACTGATTCTTCAATACTTACTGCAACATTTTTAATAAGACTGTCCCCTGCTTTGTGCCCATATGTGTCATTAGTTGCCTTCAATCCGTTAACATCCCAGAAAATAACCGCAATCTTATCGATATCATGATAATAAGACTTTGTCATATCAAGATATTTATTCTTATTGTACATACCTGTCATTTCGTCAATCTCAGACATCTGTTTGAGCTTTTCTTCCCTGACTGCACGGCTCTGAATTATATCTGAAATGTGAATAACCATAAGCAGAACCGCAAACAGCATCATGCTTCTTGGTACAACGAAATACATAAATAGTGTGTAAGCCGGATTAGGATTCACATTTACCGCATTAAAAATCTTTCCTGTCGCATCCACATAAGTACTAAGCGAGCCGGAAGTAAGTACTGCCATGTTAGCATCACACAAGCCAAAATAATATCCGGCATAAACGCTTACCGCTATACTCATTACACTTAAAATATATGTATAGAAGACCATTTTTCTCTGACCATACTGGACAGAATAAATTATTGGCAGAACCACCAGCATATACACATGATATGTAAGCGCACACGACTGTACACATATGGCAACCACAATTCCAAGCATTGCAAAATATTTCGTTACATGGTTGCCTGCGCCAAGTACCTTACATATCACTATTGTAAATATTGTAACAGCAAACGAACTCCACAAACTCGCTGACATCAGCTTTGGCTCAACAATAAATACGCCTGCATGATTAAGTATCCATGTGATGAATGGAAATATCATCGTCATGCACTGACATTTTATTGAGAATCGATTAGCTCCCTCTTCATACTCCTTTAACTGGGAATTATCCATTTTATCCTGCTCCTTCTTTAACTCTTATCTGCAGTCCGTTTCCTTTTCGTCCGACTCATCAAGACTCTTGCAATACAAATACTTATGAGTTGCAAAAAGTCCTGCAATGGCAGCTACTCCAGCCAGCGCCTCAAATCCTGAAACATGACCTGCAATCATCTGTCTTGATATTGCAAAAAGCAGTACTTCTATAACTGTCCCCGGAGTATGTGTACAAAGCATTTTTACAAACTCCACTCCGATTGCAAGTGTCATAACCTGTTCAAGAAAATATTCTAATGTTACATTCTCGTATCCAATTCCGCATACACTCTCCGCAATAAATTTTCCTGCAAGAAATATTATAACTATCAGTAAAAATGCAGCTAATACAATTTCAATTAATGAAGCAGCCTGCTGCATTACCTTTCTTAATTTCATTTTCATAAAAGCTTTTCCTTTCAATATTTTCTGTTTTTCACTTTGACTTATCATGCTTAATTATACATTATAGCTGATATTTGCGCAATTTCATCTATATTTTTCTAATTTATATGCCAAAACATTATCATAGTAAATATGCATAAATTAAATTGACTTTTCTTTGTTATTTTAGTAAACTTTAACAAGTTGGTGTTTTAAAGTAAGATAATAAATGACGCCACATTTATCATCTTCACAGGCACGCGTAACGGACATAATTTTTTAACGAGGAGAAAAAACATGGAAGCATTATTAATTCTAGTCATCGTTGCAGCCCTGCTTGCGCTCGGTTATGCAGCATTCAACTTCATTGGTGTTAAGAAACTCGATGAAGGAACAGACCGTATGAAAGAAATCGCAGCAGCCATAAGAGTTGGTGCTAACGCATTTATTACATACGAGTACAAGATTATTGCAGTAGTAGTTGTTATTATTGCAATCGCATTTGCAGCTATATTCACTGTCCAGTATGGAGAATTCAGCTGGGAGCCATCTGTATGTTTCATGATTGGTGTTATCATGAGTGCATCAGCAGGCTGGGTAGGTATGAAGATTGCTACTTACGCTAATGTAAGAGTTTCTAATACAGCCCGCAACACTAAGAACATTGGTTCAACACTTAAGGTAGCTTTAAAAGGTGGCTCTGTTATGGGTCTCTGCGTTGGCGGTTTCGCTCTTTTAGGACTTTTCCTTGTATACATCATATTTGGATTTGGTCTTAACATGCTTGACATTGAGGCGCTCCGTGGTGCTCATGTATTCACACAGTGTCTTTCATGCTACGCACTTGGCTGCTCAATTGTTGCTATGTTTAACCGTGTTGGCGGCGGTATATATACTAAGGCAGCAGATATGGGAGCTGACCTTGTTGGTAAGACAGAGGCACACATTCCTGAAGATGATCCACGAAATCCTGCAACTATCGCAGATAACGTTGGTGATAATGTAGGTGATGTTGCCGGACTTGGTTCTGACCTTCTTGAATCATTCGTTGGAGCTATATCTTCCGCAATTATTCTTGCAGTAAGTCTTTACCTTTCAAATGTAGCTAATAACCTTGAAGTTTCAGACGAAATGCTCTCTAAGATGATGTATTTCCCACTTGTATTCGCTGCAATCGGACTTATCGCATCTATTCTTGGTATCGCATATGTTCTCTTAAAGAAGGGTTCTGATAATCCTCACAGAGATCTTAATATCTCAACATGGAGTGCTGCCGGAATTACAATTATCGGCGGATTTGTTGCTACATATCTGTTATTCAATGGCGAGAATGCAGATATTCTTAAGGTTGCAGGATTTAACATTGGATTCATATCACCTTGGATAGCTGCTTCACTTGGCGTAGTGAGTGGTGTTATCATCGGTGGTATCGCAGAATACTATACAAGCTATGATTACAAGCCAACACAGACAATTGCACAGGCTTCTAAGGAAGGTGCAGCTTTAACTATTACACAGGGTCTTTCAGTTGGTATGAAGTCTTGTATGTATCCACTTATTGTTTTAGGTATTACAACTTACGCATCATATGCAGTTTCAGGCATGTTTGGTATTGCCATGGCTGCCGTTGGTATGCTTTCATTCGTATCAGCAACTGTTTCTGTTGATACTTATGGACCAATCTCTGATAATGCCGGTGGTATTGCAGAGATGTCAGAGCTTGAACCTGAGGTAAGAGAAATTACTGATAAGCTTGATTCCGTTGGTAACACAACCGCTGCCATCGGTAAAGGCTTTGCTATCGGCTCAGCTTCACTTGCAGCTCTTTCACTTATGGTTAGTTTCCTTTATGCATTCCAGCCAGAAGGAAGCAGCCTCGACCTTAACTTCACTAACCCACTTATTCTTGCAGGTGCTTTAGTTGGTGGTGCTCTTCCATATCTGTTCTCAGGTATGCTTATTGAAGCCGTTGCCAATGCTGCCCGTAAAATGGTTGAAGAAGTAAGAAGACAGTTCAGAGACATTCCTGGTATCCTTGAAGGAAAGGCTAAACCAGACTATAAGACATGTATTGAGATATCTTCTCAGGGTGCATTAAAAGAAATGCGTATGCCTGCTATTATCTCAATCATCTTCCCTGTAATTGCCGGATTCCTTTTCGGACCTTACTTCGTAGGCGGTCTTCTTATCGGTGCTACTCTTTCAGCTATCATGCTTGCCATCTTTACAGGTAACGCTGGTGGTGCTTGGGATAACGGTAAAAAGTACATCGAATCGGGTGCTATTGAAGGACAGGGCAAAGGCTCTCCAGCACATGATGCAGCCGTTGTTGGTGATACTGTAGGTGATCCATTAAAGGATACTGTAGGACCATCTCTTGATATCCTTATCAAGATTATGTCTACTGTTTCACTCGTTGCAGCAGTAATGTTCTACAACTACAATTTACTGTACCTTATCTTTGGTATAAGATAATTTTCCATATAACGGAGTTGGGGCGACAGACTTTAGGTCTGCCGCCCCTGTTTTTATGTATATCTATTTTATGAATTTGACATTAGGATATATTGCCTTCTTGGCTTCTTCTTTTCTTTCGTTGAATGCAAGCTTATTCTGTTCAAAGAGGTTATCTCCATTGGCATCTATTGATACTATAAGTGGTCCGAATTCCTTAACCTTACAGCACCATAATGTTTCTGGCATACCAAGCTCATCCCAGTGATGTTCAGCAATCCTTTCAACCTCTGTTGCTGCTACTACAGCACATCCGGCAGGGAATACGCAGTGGATAGCACCAAATTCCTTACATGCTCTCTCTGTATTTGGACCCATTCCGCCTTTTCCTACAATTACTCTTACACCTGTCTGCTTAGTGAATTCATATTCGAATTTCTCCATACGCATTGATGTTGTTGGTCCTACAGATACCATCTCATAATCATCTTCTGTTCCTTCAATCTTTCTTACGATTGGTCCTGCATGGAATATTGCCTTGTCCTTAATATCATAAGGAAGCTCTCTTCCATACTCTACAAGTCTTCTGTGTGCAACATCACGGCATGTCATTAAATCTCCGTCAAGCCATACAATGTCACCAATCTTAATATTCTTTAAGTCCTCTGCACTTACTGGTGTAACAAGAACCTTTTTATCGCCTCTGATTTCTACCATTTTCTAATCCTCCTATGCGTTCAGGTCTATTGTTGAATGTGTATCACATACTGCATTTAAGTCTTTATCAAATATTACATGACCTCTTCTGTGTGACCAGCAGCCCACATTGACAGCTACACCAATTGTTGATGGATGTCTTGCTGTATTTTCAATATTAACTCCCATAACAGAGAATTTACCGCCCATACCCTGAGGTCCAAGTCCGATAGCATTGATTCCGTCTTCAAGTAACTTCTCCATCTTAGCTGCATTTTCATTCTCATTATGTGAACCAATTGGTCTCATAAGTGCCTTCTTAGAAAGAAGTGCTGCTGTCTCAACAGATGTTGCAACGCCTACGCCTACAAGAAGTGGAGGACATGCATTAAGTCCATAGCTTGTCATCTGATCAAGTACGAAATCTGTAATTCCTTCGTAACCTGCACCTGGCATAAGAACCATTGCCTTACCTGGAAGTGAACAGCCGCCGCCTGCCATGTATGAATATATCTCGCAGTGGTCGTCATTAGGAACGATATCCCAGAATACTGTCGGAGTTCCTTTACCAACATTTCTCTTAGTATTGTACTCGTCAAATGTTTCAACAGAATTATGTCTTAATGGTGTTGCAAATGTTGCCTGTACGACAGCTTCCTTTAACAAGCCCTCAAGTTCGTTAATAAGTGGGAAGTTAGTTCCACATTTAACCCAGAACTGTAGTACACCTGTATCCTGACAGCTAGGTCTGTCAAGTGATACTGCAAGTCCCTGATTCTTAGTCATTGTCTCATATAATACCTTAGGAAGTGGTGCTGTTTCCTGTGCTGCAAGCTCCTCAAGCTTTGCAATTACATCATCTGGTAACTTCTTACCGATATGGCCAACAAACTTAGCCATCTTGTCTGTCATCAGCTTTACGCTCTCTTCTTTGTTCATATTAATCCTCCTTGTTTTGCGAAACCCCGCCATATCCTATGGATAGAACGGATATAATATTGGTAATAAAATCATACACAGCACAAATGATACAAGTATAAGCGGAAGTCCTGATTTTACATAATCCTTGAACTTATATCCGCCAATGCCAACTACCATTGTGTTAGCTGGCATTCCAATTGGTGTCGCATATGCACATGATCCTGCAATAACTGTAGCAATTACTACTGCTCTTGGATCTGCATTAAGACTCTCTGCCAGTGATACAGCAATTGGAACCATAAGTGCCGTTGTTGCTGTATTGGACATAAAGTTCGTTAGTACACATGTGACTACAAATATCACAAGCAGAAGAACTATAGGACTTGGGTTAGACCCCATAATTCCAACAATCTTATCTGCTATAAGTGTTCCTGCCCCTGTTTTTTCAAGAGCGCTTGCAAGTGCAAGTGAACCGCCAAACAACAGCACAACCTTTAAATCAATTGACTTCAGTGCGTCCTTCTCAGATATAACACCTGCAAGAACAAGTATTACTGCTCCGAG
This sequence comes from uncultured Lachnospira sp., assembly GCA_934343805.1. Taxonomy (GTDB): domain Bacteria; phylum Bacillota; class Clostridia; order Lachnospirales; family Lachnospiraceae; genus Lachnospira. Next base: position 46,252 of record CAKRIN010000004.1, on the reverse strand, counting down.
ACATGCTGAAATCTGTATCTTAATTCCTATCTTGTCCTCAAATATCATGGCAAGAATAACAAGAATTAACACGATAAGTGACATTGCCTGCTTCCATTTTGGAACACTCCTGAAATCTCTTGTCTGCTCTGGTGCTTCTTCCGTGATAACCTTATTATCAGGAAGAAGCTTGCGGCCTATTACAACGAAATAGATAATTCCACATATAAGCATTGGTATTCCAATTGGTGCATACATGAAGAAGCTTGTTGAAAGTCCTAATTCTTCAAGAGCATTTACACCCATAAGATTTCCCGGTGCTCCGATTATAGAAAGATTTCCTCCAAGTGCTGCTGCGAATACCAGTGGCATTAACAGGCGGCTTCTTGAATATCCTGATTCATCTGCTATTCCACAGACAACAGGGATAAGTACTGCAGCTGTTCCAGTATTAGAAAGGAACCCTGACATAATTCCTACGATTAACATTATCGCAATTATAAGTATCTTTTCAGACTTGGCAAATTTAGTAACAATACCTCCGATTTTATTAGCCATACCTGTTTCAAATAGTGCCTGTCCGACTACGAACATTCCGACACACAGTATTACATTGCTGTTTACATATCCTGCAAATGTTTCCTTTACCGTAAGTACATTGGTAAGGTTCAGACCAAGTGCAACTATTGTAGCTGTAAGACCAAGCGGAATCTTCTCAAGTATGAAACTGACTACAGCAAACAATAAGAACAGTAATGTTATTGTGGTTTGAGACATAACGTTCCCCCTTTCACATATTATTAATTAACTTTCTGTCCGGACTCATCTTTAATGTAACTAAAGTATAGCCCTGTTCTTATAAAAAAACAATTTGATGATTTTTATGTTTCAATAAAAATTTTTTATGGTAAAATATATGTATAAAATGTACTAATTTTCACAGCATTTAATAGGAGGAAGCGCTATGACACTTAATCAGTTAAAATATTTCTGCACAGCATGCCGCACCCGCAGCATAACCAGAGCCGCAGAAGAACTTTTTGTGACGCAGCCTACAATCTCAATTGCCATCAAAGACCTCGAGGCTGAATTTAATATTATTCTTTTTGCAAGAAATGGTAATCATCTGGAACTAACAAGTGCTGGTGAGACATTTTACGAAAAAGCTAAAGACCTGCTAAAACACAGTACAGAAATGCAGAATGAATTCTTAGAATTAGGCAACCGGGTTCCGGTTCTTAAGATAGGAATACCACCTATGTTCAGTACCATCTTTTTCCCTGAGGTACTTAATGCATTTGAACAGAATCATCCTGATATCCAGACAGAACTAGATGAATTCGGCTCTGTGCGTGCATGTAATCTCATACAGGATGAAAAGCTCGACCTTGCAATTGTTAATATGGAACAGTTTAATATAGATAAATTTGAAAGTTGCATTCTAGCTAAGGAACAGCTTATGTATGTTGTTTCTAAGAAGCATCCTATGGCTAAGAAAAAATGTATGACTATTGAAGACTTCAGAAATGAGAGTCTGCTTATGTTTAATGTGGATTCTGTGCAGAATGAGCTTTTGAAAAACAGATTTGACCAGTTAAAGATTAACCCGAGAATTATTATGCGAAGCAGCCAGTTATATACTACCTTAAAATTCATTGACAACGGCAGCTGCGGTTGTTTCCTTTTCTCAGATATGCTGCCTCGTTTCAAGCAATATAAAGGAATTCCCCTTGAACCACCGATTGATGTTAATATCGGAATCGTATGGAAGAAGGGGAAATTCTTAAGCCACAGTGCACAGTTATTTATAGATTTTGCCATGCAGTACTGTTCAGAAAATATTACTACTTAATAAGTGCTTCCCATCGTTCCTTTGAAATTGAACTGCTTGTCACAATACATTCAGGGTCTGGCGCAATTACATGCCTTACAACTTCAAACACTGCCTGTGCATCGCACAACAGGCACTCTGCGTCACCGAATATCACTTCACGCACAGCCTTACAGTCAAGAAATGCCTGATTAAGCTTAACGAAATCCTCTGATATGTGAGGCTGGTCTGCATTGTAATGCTTTCTCATATAAGAATCCTTAATGCTGCCATCAGGCATTACAATCTGTAACTTCATAGGTTTGTATGACAATCTGTGAGGTACATTAAGCACTTCTTCAACACTGTGAATAAATGTATTTCTCTCATGTCCTACCCCGACAAGCAGAATTTTTCCTCCACAGCTTCTTAATCTGTCATAACATCCGCCCGGTGTACAAGGTGTATTGTTGTTCTCCTCACCTGCCAGATATTCTGCCGCTTTCTTTCCAATTCCTGCCATGCTGTGTGTAGGATGTAATGACCTTATTACTCCGTCTCTTTTAAGAAACATATTTGTAAGAAGTCCCACACATGATGGTGTTTCCTTCGGATTATATACTGGCGAATCCACATTTATATTCTTCCATGTATGTGTAGGAAGAAGTAAAAGCCCATGTCCGAAATATTCAATCCATGCATCAAGTACTGTATCTGCTCCGCCTTCAACTTCTCCGATAGATTTCATAGATGAATGTATAAGAATCGTTTCATTTCCTGTCAAACCCATTTCTTTCAACTGCAGCATTAACTGTTCTTTAGTGTACATATTATTCCTCGCTTTACATTACTTGCATACATTATGGCTTATAATCGCATTTAAAACAAGTTGTATTCTGCATTCCCCCTTGAAATATATTCTTAACAATGCAATAATTAGTTGCATTAATTATATTTGAAAGGATTTTAATATTATGGCTAGAAGACGTTTATCCCGCAGGCAGCGTGAAGTTAGGCGGAACCGCATTATTCTCGCATGCGTTGCCTCTTTAATACTTATATTAATCATTATAATAATTTCTGTTTCTGTAAAAAGCTGTTCCAAATCTGAAAAATCAGATAATAAAGAAACTGATCCTATATCAGAAGAAAGCTCCTATGTTCAGACTGATTCCAAAGGTACAGTAAGCGAAGATGCTGCTGACACAACAGCGGCATCTTCCACAGCAGTAGCATCTTCCGCAACAGTTTCTGACAATTCCCAATATCCTGCGCCACAGCTTCCTTCAGGCAATACTGTTTCCAAAGGAACAACCTCTAAAGGCTTTTCTATACAGGAAATTGATGGTGCAACTTATATTGACGGACATCTTATTGCCAATAAGACATATGCTCTTCCAGGCGGATTCATACCAACAAATCCTGACCAGCCGGTTAATAATGCTGACCGGAGTTCTACATGTCTTGATAAAACACTTATGAGTGCATGGAAAAGTATGTTAAAAGATGCATCAGCTAATGGTCTTAACATATATATAGCAAGCGGTTATCGCTCTTACAATTATCAAGTTAATGTTTATAATCGCTATGTTAAGAGCGACGGAGCATCCGTAGCTGATACTTATTCATCAAGGCCAGGATATTCTGAACACCAGACAGGACTCTGCTTTGACCTTAACTCAATTGAAGACAGTTTTCAGTACACTGACGAAGGCAAATGGGTTAATGACAACTGCTACAAATATGGTTTCTGTATCCGTTTCCCTAAAAACAAAGATGCTTATACCGGATACAAATACGAATCATGGCATCTGCGCTATGTTGGCGTGGATCTTGCCACTAAGCTTTATAACAACGGCGACTGGTTATCTTTAGAAGAATACTTTGGAATCACTTCCAAGTATCCTGATTAATCTGATATCCAGAAAACATAATATTTTAACTTTACATACAAGAAGGCTGTGCTTTAACACTTTTGTTAAAACGCAGCCTCTTTTAATCTTACTTATTTAATATTCAATTTTCTTAATAAACTTTCTTATTGTCACTAAACATATCGGAATCTCTACCGGCATCAGCACTATGAACCACAATGATTCCCTGATACATTCATTCATGCATATCTTAACCAGCTTTTCTTTTTCTGCCCCGGTATCAGATAATAATTTCAATTTGCTCCTGTGCTTTTCAAGCCGTCCCTTTAAAACAATTATACTTACTATAAGATATATTACAATTGCTGCTATCCCCGTAATTCCATATGTCATTATCGTTCCTATTGTTTTCTGTCTTAACTGGTCGTTGTATTCTGCATAAGATGTATATGCAAATCCAGCCGAACCAAGATATGAAGATACAATATTATCTGTTGCCATTAAAGAAGAGCCAAGATTATATCTTATATTAATCTGGTTAGGCTTCAGCTTTAATGTCATATAATCTGGTAATTCATCAAGCATCAGATACTTCTTAATAAGTTCATTCTGGCTGTCTATTGAATTCTGTAGAAACTGTGTTGAACCTATTATTGTATACTGTCCAAATTCAGGTACAATTTCTTTAAATTGTTCTTTTGTCTCATCAGTAAGTTTAACCACTTTTACAACTTTACTTGTTGCCGCCGGATTAAGGTATGTATAATAATAATATTGGTTATACCACCACTCCTGTGGCAGGAGGCCTCTGAATAATGAAGAATAGAACTCTCCATCACTGTTTAGCAGCTGTTCCTTGCTTATATTGCCTGCTTTAAACTCGTTATATACATCCACAGTCTGCTGCCATACATCATCATCATATCCATGTATATACTGCATATACTGATCAAAAATATCTATTATCTGCTCATTAGTAATATTCTTATTCACATATTTATTAATTTCATCATTACTTGTATCATCAACATATCCTTCTATTGTTTCTTTAAGCAGCTTATCATATGCAGTGCTATAACTGTCTTTTAATGCATACTCTGCATATTTGCGTGATGTAAGATAATTCTGTGCTTTCAGTGTAACTCCGTCTTTCATGCTTTCATCATATTTCCCGTTATTATTAACATCAAGAAACACTATTACTTCTGAACCATCCCTGAATGCATCATAGTCAAGATTTCCCTCTGCATAATTATTAAGAATATTATATATTGTCTCTTCCGGTTCAACATATTCAGCTGCAAATATATATTTTTTGCTCACATTATCAGACTGGGATGACGCTGATTCTGACGCACCGCCGCCTACATTATCTGCATTTATTCCTGTCCATGTGAATGTCCTTGCCGTTTCATAATATCCGTATGTTACATCCGCTACGCCATTAATATTTTTTATATAATCAGATTCATCATCTCTTACTTTCTTATATGAATAACTCCTGCCACATTTTACATCATTAAAATACACCTGTGACATAAAACCGGTATAAAAAGGAACATACTCCCATGTATCATGCACTTTTTTATCTGACACTTCAAATTCGTATGTATTTTCTTCTTTTTGCACAATACGCAGACGATCAAAATATATTGTATATGGCACAGGTATCTGTTCTGTAGCATAAGCAACTATGTCTGATGAATCACAATTTTTCATATATCCCTTATATACATAGACACAATTAATTGTACACAATATGGTTATAACCGCCATTGCAGCTGCGAAAAGCCTTGTAAGAATGATCTGAAGCGGTCCATCTGCTTTTCTTAACCTGTCCGCAGTAGTTTTTACAAATGTTTTTTCTGTCATGACTGACTTTACTTTACATATCCTGCTGTTACAGTTATTAAACTTTAATCTTCCGTTAATGATCTCTGTCAGAAAACTAATTAGTATAGATGCCGCTAATGTAAATAATAATCTGATGTATGTATACCTGCTTATGGTAAAAAATGTCACTCCACTGATGCATTTTATTACATATCCTGCCACAGCACCAATTGCTATTGCTAATACAAAACCAGTAATTGCTGAAACACCTGTTATAACTACATTCTCAATAAGAGTCATACCTATAAGCTGTCCCACATCAGCTCCAATATTTTTCTGTATAAGCCAGACATCTTTTCGTGCTTTATTATACGTTACTATCTGATAAGATACAGCAGCTATTCCTATGAGCATTATAAATACATAAATATAACTGTTTACATAGCCATACCCTGACGGCTTATAATCGTATACATTGCTGTTATATGTGAAATTGAACATGCTTCCTGCATCCTGCTTTATATTCTCTGCTATATTTTTATAATCCTGCTCATTTATATAATTTTTTAAAGAATACGCATATATGTATGTTGTCTCTTTTGATATATTGTCTGCTTCATGTTCAGTAACTATAATTCCCGGAAGATATTTGCCATCATTCCATGCACTGGTGTAACTGTTCATTATTCCGCACAGTGTATATTCTTTGCTGCCAAGCACGATATCATCACCTATGTCCGTTCCCTGCGCAAGCTTATTAAGAGAATTCCTGTCCATAGCAATTTCATCATCGCTTTCTGGTAATCGCCCCTGTTCTGGCTTTATGCTTCCCATTTTCATAAAGCTATCTGACATTGTGCCAATCATAATCTCTGATGAACCACTTCCATCACTCACACTTGTAACAGTTTTCGCTGTATACACACTCTTAATATAAGGATGCTTCTTAATACCTTCATTTTCTCTTGACTGAGCAGATCTATACATTATAAACCAGTCGCCAAAGTGCATCTTATTATTGCCAGCCTGCCAGCCGGACATGTTTTCCTGTGTTAACAATACCCCTGCAACAAATGCAAATACAAGGGTTATTACTATCATAACTTTTACAACATTTTTTCTGCGCCTGTGAAGTCCCTTTAATGTCAATGCCATCAATTGTTTATTCATAGCACAACACCCCCAGTCACGCTTCCATCTGTGATAGTAAGTATCCGGTCCGCATATTCTGCCATCTGTCTGTCATGTGTAACCATAACAATAGTCTGCTGATATTTAGACGCTGCCAGAGTAAGCATCCTGGCGACTGTTTCTGCACTCGCAGCGTCAAGATTTCCTGTCGGTTCATCTGCAAATATAACCGACGGATGTGTAATTAACGCCCTTGCAATTGCAACTCTCTGCTGCTCTCCTCCTGACAACTGTGCAGGGAATTTATCCTTACAGTAATCAATGCCAAGCGAATCCATTAATTCAGTGACTTCCTTCTCATCAGCTTCCTCACTGTCAAGAATTAACGGAAGTATTATATTTTCATATGCTGTATATTCAGGAATCAGCTTATAATCCTGATATATGAACCCGATATGTGTGCGTCTGAATTTGGCTAATTCTGAATTTTTAAGATTATCAATCTCTTTTCCCGCTATGTACACCTTTCCATTATCTGGCTTGTCCATAGTTCCAAGAATTCTTAACAGTGTTGACTTTCCCGAACCGCTTTTCCCAACAATTGCGGTAAATTCTCCCTTTCTTACCTCAATATCGCACCGGTTCAACGCATTAATCTTCACCTGTCCTGCTGTGTAAGTTTTAGATATACCTTTTGCGCTTAATATTATGTCCATATGTATCCCCCTCTCATCCCCGATTTCTATCTGGGATAATTATATCTTACAAAACTTACATCCAACTTACATAAACTGATATTTTGTTTTTAATCTGTACATCGGGAGTGTCACAACAAATTCAGCACCGCCATGCTTTTCGCTGTTGCCCGCCTTTATAGTTCCATGATGTGCCTCCACAATAAGTTTGGACAGGTTAAGTCCTATACCCGCTTTGAAATCCTCCGCACTGCCATTAGTTTCAAATCTGTTAAATATACTGTTAAACTGCTCTGTACTTAATCCTTTGCCATTATCCGCAATCGTAACTATGCAGTCATCGTTCTTTCTTGTTACATTAACGTATACCTTAGTATAGTCACCTGTCAGATATTCTGCACAGTTGTCTAGAAGATTTATAAAGCACTCGACAATCCAGCCTTCATCTGCGTACATACGCAATTTTTCGTCACCATAATCTGTTACAATCCTATTTCTGTCAACCACACTGCTGTTAATGCTTTCCTGAAGTATTGCCGCAGCATCAACCTCATCACTTGTCATGACGACCTTTCCAGCCTCAAACCGGCTTATATCCAGCAGTTTCTTTATAAATGTTTTGATTCTGAACGCATTTCCTGTGCAATCAGCTATCTCTTTACACTGCGAACTGTCATCACATTTTTCCTCAAGCATTTCCAGCTTCATAGCTATAATTGCCAGCGGCGTCTTAATCTGATGTGCTATATTCTCAATGAAATCCTGCATCTTCTGATGCTGCTCTTTATTATAAATATGTTCGTTATCTAACTGCTTAGAAAGCCGCTCGTTATCTGAATATACATCGCACACTTTCTTTACAAAACCCTTATATCCAAGTCTGTAGCAATTATATAATCCTGAACCGAGTGCAATTAAAAGAACCACTATTATTGCTATTAAAGCATACATTTCCCCATTTAGTCTGCTCACATACGAGAAGCCATGGCTGCCGTATCCGGCACTTTCCATGGCTGTCCTACCTGCTCTGATATTGTTATCTGTTATCCCTGATGAAAACATTTTTCGTACAAACGCTTCACCGTATGCATTATCCTGTAAATACAATGCACCTGCCAACGCCTGCTCTTTAAGCCTGTAATAAGTTATAATTCCAGCTATAACAGCCGCATTAATCAATCCATATATAATAACGAAAATAGTCTGTCTTTTTCTGAATACAGACAGTTTCTTCTTAACCGAGTTATCCATACATCCCCCTGAAAGTTATTAGTCAATCCACCTGTAGCCCACATTTCTGATAGTCTCTATGTATTGCTGATGTTTCTCTCCATATGTTCCAAGCTTTGCTTTTATTCTGCTCATTGCAACGGTAAGTGTGTTATATTCCACAAAATTACCATGAATATCCCATATTTTCTCATATATGGCATCACGTCTTACGACTCTGCCTTTATTCTCTATAAGCATTTTTACAATATCAAATTCATTCGTCGATATATTCAGTTCTTCGCCACAACGGCTCATCTTATATCTGTCAAAATCAACGACAATATCACCCTTCTTATAGATATTGCCTGCATTGAACTTGCTCCTTCTTAAATTGGCACTTATTCTTGAAAGCAGTTCCTTAGTATAAAAAGGCTTTGTTATATAATCGTCTGCGCCTATATCAAGTCCTGTAACTATCTCTTCCTCATTATCGCATGAAGTTAAGAATATAACCGGCGCTTCGCTTAATTTTCTTATCTTCCGGCATATGTCAAACCCGCTTCCATCAGGCAGCTTGACATCTAACAGAAACATATCAATCTGTGAATTGCCAATAAATTTATCCGCCTCATCGCAGCTTCCGGCAGTAACTATCTCATACCCCTTCTCAGTCAGCAGCATTTTAAGGCTTTCGCGTAATTCCTTTTCATCTTCAACAACAGCTATCATAATTTCCGTTCCTTTTCACATATACTGTCATACTGCTTATACATTTTCTGCACCTCATTTTCAAGCAGATAGTAATGCTTGATGTATGGAACAAGAAGGATAAGTATTGCAATTGCAAGGACAAGCAGAGGCATACTTAATGCAGAGTCAAGTGCCCCTACTATCACATATGCACACACTGTCAGCAACTCCAATATTGCAAATGTTATGGTTACAATCAGGTGTATGAGCCTTTCATGCTGAAAGAACGCAACCTGTGTCAAATGCTCCTGCTTTATATATTTCCAGTCGCAGTCCTTATCTGACTGTAACAATGAATCTATGTATTTTCTGTATGTTAAAATACGGTTTTTCATAACTATCACCTTCCCGATATTGCACTCTTAAACCATCTTCCCGTCTCAGACAAATCGCCATCACTCCAGCCGCTCTTGGTACTGCAGCCTGATGATATAAGTGCTGAGGTTTCCGCTTTATTGCTAAGACTCCATGCAATAAAACTCAGCTGATTGCTGTTCATGAAGTCAAGCCACTCGTTGGCAGATGCATAATCTATTCCACCATTGCCTGATGCGTCACATATACTACATTCGCTGATAAACACTGGAACTCCAGCATTAAGTGCTGTGCTTATCTTATTTCTTATATTTTCCTTATGTGTTCCTGCATAAAAATGTGCCACATACATAACATTTCCATCATCAAGCGTATTGCCGACAACGCTGTCAACGTCTTGTGACCAGGTGTTAGTTCCAACAAGTATAAGTGCATGGTCATCGAATTGTCTTATTGTGCTTATCACAGACTCTGCATATGGCTTAATGTCTGAATTCCAGTCAGCACCAACAGGTTCATTACATATTTCATATATTACGTTGTCATGGCCTGAATACTTAGATGCCATTTCTGCGAAGAAATCGCACGCTTCCTGAGTGTGTCTTGATGGTGCATAATTAAGCACATGCCAGTCTATAATTACATACATTCCAAGCTCTGTTGCATAATTAACTCCATTGTCAATTATCTGCTTTAATGCAGCTTTATCTCCACCTGAAAGATATCCATTATATTCTTCAGGATACATAGCAATTCTCACTACATTTGCACCCCAGTCATTCTTTAATGTTGCAAATGCATCATAATTAACATAATCTGGGAACCACGATATTCCATGTGTGCTTACACCTCTTAACTGGATAATGTTACCTGATTCGTCAGTTAATTTCGTGCCAGATACCTGAAGTCTTCCTGTTGGAACTGTTGTGACTATGCCTGCATTGCTTCCTGTATCAGCGCTATTTTCCGAATCATTTCCAGAGTCATTTCCACCCGGCTGCGCTGTGTTTTCATCTGATTGCTTCGTATCTTCCTGTGATATCGTTGATTCTTCACTTGAATCTGCAATCTCTTCTCCAGCTTTATATGCCTTTCCATCACTGGCAAGAACTATCTCCTTACCTGTGTCAAGCTTGAAATCAAGTGTGTATTTTGTAAGCTCCTCCTTAGACGCAGAACTTATAATAAATCCGACACCATTCATCTGCGCCTGACTCTCAATTATCTTATTATAATCAACAGGCACAACACTCCACTCTGAATCAGAGGTATCAACTGTACAGTTCCAGCTCTGTTCTAAAGTTGTACCACTTATTGTAGTAAGTTTAAATGTCCAGTCCGATATCTTTGCCGCCTCTTTATTATCAATAACAAGGTCGTACTGTGCATAGAATCTACCATTGCCCTCCCATGAATTAGACTGGTTAAACTGCATAGTTACAGATGTCTGTACCTGTTCGTTCTCATCTTCCTTAGCTGCCTCTGTCACAGAACCATCCTGTTTCTCATTATCCACCGTACTTTCTGCATTAACATTTTCTTTATGTTTCCCTGATTTTGATAATACTGCAAATGTAACAGCTAATCCTGTTACAATTATAGCTATAACTATTATTATGCATAATTTCTTTTTATTCATCATATGTTTTCCTCCCCCCGTTTTTTTATTATAGCAAAATATACAAAAACACACCATATCCTGCATTATAATCAGAATATGGTGTTAAAATCATCTTTTTTCTCTGTCAATATATTCTTTTTTAGTTACAAGACTCTTGTATGCAGGACGGATTATCTTATCTGTAGTTATTAACTCTTCCAGTCTGTGAGCACTCCAACCAACTATTCGAGCTATAGCAAATAAAGGTGTATATAGCTCTCTTGGTATATTAAGCATATCATATACAAATCCACTATAAAAATCTATATTAGGACTTACTCCCTTATATATTTTACGTTGTTCTGCAATCAGCCTTGGTGCAATTTTTTCGATATTATTATATAAAAGCATATCTTCATTGCGTCCCTTATCTGTTGCAAGCTGCTCTACAAATCCCTTAAACACTTTCTCTCTTGGATCTGAGATGGAATATACTGCATGTCCCATACCATATATAAGGCCTTTTTTATCAAATGCCTGCTTGTTAAGCAATTTATCCAGATATGCAGCTATTTCTTCTTCATCTGCATAATCTTTAACATGCTCCTTAATATCATCCATCATATTCATAACCATAAGGTTAGCGCCACCATGTTTCTTTCCTTTTAATGATGACATAGCCGCAGCAATAACAGAATATGTATCTGAACCAGAGGAGGTTACAACTCTTGTAGTAAATGTAGAATTATTACCACCACCATGTTCCATATGCAACAGTAATGCGATATCGAGAACCCTTGCTTCCAAATCCGTAAAACATGTATCAGGTCTAAGCATTCTAAGGAAATTCTCAGCTATAGATAATTCCTTTTCTGGTCTGTGAATATACATGCTCTGATCCTTCTCATAATGATTATAAGCATGATATGCATATGCTGCAATCATCGGAAATGTTGCAATAAGCTGCATACTCTGTCTTAACACATTAGGTATATCTAAGTTATCTTTTTTCTTATCATATGAACCAAGCGTTAAAATACTCCTTGTCATTGAGCTCATTATATCCGCTGTAGGAGCTTTCATTATAACATCTCTTGTGAAATTAGTTGGCAGCTTCATACACTCTGATAACTCGTCACGGAATTCCTTTAACTGGTCATTGTCAGGAAGTTCTCCAAACAAAAGCAGATATGCACCTTCTTCAAAAACATATTTTTTCCCTTTGCTTCCTGCAACGAAATCTCTTATATTGTATCCTCTGTATGACAGTTCTCCATCACATGGACACTTTTGACCATCACGATATTCAAAAGCCTTTATGTCAGATATATTAGTAAGCCCTGTCAATACTCCCTGACCATTTTCATCTCGTAATCCACGCTTTACGCCATACTCTGAATACAGATTCTTGTTAATACTATCATTGTTTTCACAAAGAACCGCCATCTGCTCCATGTAATTATCCATATTGTTCATTCCCATTGCCCCTTTCCTGCTACTCATTAAAATTTTTTATATTATTCATTTTCAGATAATATATTATTAAACTTAAACATAAATACTATCGTTGTTACAATAGCCGCAATAATATCACTTACCGGCTCTGCAAGAAATACCGCAAATACTTTATCTTGAAAAATCAATGGTAATATGAATATAAGCGGTATCAACAATATAAGTTTCCTTAAACATGCCAGTATAAGACTGACTTTTGCCTGTCCCAACGCCATAAAACTCTGCTGGCAGCTTACCTGAAATCCCATTGCAAATATTCCTGCCATATATATTCTCAATGCCCATGCTGTATAATTCACAAGCACTTTGTCACTTGTAAATATGCCGGCAAACAGCTGTGGTGTAATCATCATAATTGCCCAGCTTATACATGTGAATATTACACATGCTTTAAACTGCGTAAAAAATGCTTTCTTAACCCTGTCATTGTTCTTTGCTCCATAGTTATAACTGATAACCGGCTGTCCGCCCTGACATATTCCCTGTAATGGCATAACAATAAGCTGATTAGTACTTGTTATAATTGTCATTGCTCCTACTGCAAGATCTCCGCCGTATCTGGAAAGACTTGATGTAAAGCTGATTGACAAAATACTCTCTGTAGATAACATTACAAATGTTGATATTCCAAGTGCCAGACATGGTCCGATTATCTTCGCATCAAGTCTTAAGTTAGCTTTCTTAAGACGCAGTATTGTCTTGTTACCAGTCAGGAAATGCAGAATCCACACAGCTCCAACGGCCTGACTAAGTACTGTTGCCAGTGCTGCTCCTCTTACTCCCATATTAAACGCAAATATAAATATAGGATCCAGAACTATATTAATCACTGCACCAATCACTGTAGTCATCATACTGATCTTAGCAAATCCCTGTGTTGTGATAAACATATTCATTGACATAACAATCAGAACAAATACGCTTCCAAGAATATATATTCTTGCATATGACAGAGCATATGGAAGTGTTGCATCACTTGCGCCAAACCATCTTAAAAGCTGTGGTGCAGATACATAAAACACTGCCGTCAATACAACCGCACATATCATTATAAATGTAAAACAGTTTCCTATAATCCTCTCGGCTGTCTCATTATCCTTCTTTCCCATAAATATTGCTGCCCTTGGTGCGCCACCTGAACCGGCAAGCATTGCGAATGCATTAATAAGCATAAGTATTGGAGTAAAAAGTCCGACTCCTGTAAGAGCATTTGCCCCAATGCCTGAAATATGCCCTATATATACACGGTCAACTATGTTATACAGCAGATTAACAACCTGTGCTACAACTGCAGGAATTGCAAGTGAAGCAAGAAGCTTTGATATATTTCCCTCTCCCAGATTTCTTGTCATATTATTATTATTCATAACAAACCTCTTTTTTTATCTACTTAATTATAATATCATTAATCATTTATAGAGTATATAGATTTTTACATGTTTACAAAATTTTCATAAACGTCCACATTATTAAAGCTGCCACTCTTTTGATAATAAAGTGGCAGCTTTTCATACATTTTTATATTTTATTAAAGTGATTTATTTCGTCTTATAGTTAAATTCAGGAATTGCACTCCATCTGTTACGGAAGTAGTGTGCAACCATCTTTGGTTTTCTGTCTCTTGTAAACAGTCCTTTCTTATTGCCTTGTACTCTTAACAGACTCTGGCTTGTTGCAAAGTCTGCAAAGTTCCATGCCTGTTCACCTACAACAAAATCGAATTCATCAAATACTTTATTATTCATCTCATAATATTCTACCTGATATTCTTCTGTATACATTACAGATGTTGTATCATGGAGTCCGCTCACTGTATCAGCTCCATATTCTGTGAACATAACAGGCTTTCCAAGTTTACCCCAGTCGGAGAGTTCTTTACGAAGTCCAGCCTCTGATACCTCAAGATCCGGACCGCCAAAATACCAGCCATAATATCTGTTAAGACAGATTACATCACTTAATTTAGCTGAGCAGTCTGTATCAGCAGTTGTTCCCTGAACACTTACCAATGTACATGGTCGTTTCTGCGGATCTAATTCTCTTGCAAGATCATATAAAGGCTTAAAGTAGTCATATGCACCTTCTGCTGCTGAATCTGGCTCATTGGCTATGCTCCACATCACAACACATGCATGATTCTTATCTCTTGATATAAGATCACGGATAACATCCTTATGATGCTCCTGTGTCTGCACTCCATGCTCCTTATCAAATGTTCCTATTCTCTCTCCACCAAAATTAGCTCCTCCGCCAAACTGAAGATTAACTCCTACTGCTGTTGTTTCATCAATAACAACAATACCTTCTTCATCACAAAGTCTCATCATCTCCTCACTATAAGGATAATGACTTGTTCTGAAGCTGTTAGCATGCTGCCACTTCATAATTGATATATCCTTTGTATTCATAGGCAGATTAATTCCACGGCCATTAGGAAATGTATCTTCGTGCTTTCCGTAACCTTTAAAGTAAAATGGCTTTTCATTAATCAAAAACTTTGTGCCATCTACTCTTACACTTCTTACACCATATGGAAGTGTATACACATCCTGTCCTGCTGTAACCTTTATCTTATAAAGATAAGCATTTAATGGCTGCCATAATCTTACATTACTTATCTCAAAGCTGCCTTCTGCCCCTTCTGTTTCCGAAAGCTTTGTACCTTCTTCATCAAATAATTCAACTTTACATGTTATATTGTTGTTATCTTTTCCTTTAATTTCAACATTGTAATTAAGTACTGCCGATGGTTCTTCTTTTGTAAAATCAATGTCAGCTGTAACTGTAATATCATTGATATATGTTTCAGGTGTTGTATAGATTTTTACAGGTCTTGTAATTCCACAATAATTAAAGAAATCAAAGTTAGGATTGTTCTGAGGTTTGTCAGATGCACCTGCACCCATGCCACCCATCATTCCACTCATCATGTTAGCTTTCCCACCAACTGGCAGAGTTGTGTAATCAATAACATTATTAACCGCAATGGTAAGGAGATTATCACCATCCTGTAAATAATTATTTAATTCTACTTCAAATGGAAGAAATCCTCCTTTATGCTCACATATCAGTTTCCCATTAAGATATATCATGGCATAATGTGTAACTGCTGCACAACGTAGTACAATCCTCTGGCTCTTTACATATTCTGGAACTGATATATTTCTCTGATAAAACACCCATCCATAATGATCCCTGAAATCTGTTCCCTCCTTAAGATCATTATAAGAAGCTGGCACAGGCATTGTATCCGCATCTTTCAAAGGCTTATCATACCACTTTTCTTCAAAACCTTTTCCGTTGTCTAACTTAAAATTCCAAACTCCGCTTAAATCGCTTAATAATCTTGACTGTGTTAAAACTGGATATAACATAATTAATTCCTCCTGATTTATATTTATAATATTTTTACTGCTGTTCCTTAGCCGCTCTTATTTCTCTTAACTTAGCTGCATTTGCTTCTACTCTCTTTTTATTCAAAGGATATAAGAATATTAATGCAAGCAATAATAATGTCATTCCGGCTGCCGGCATAAGACATGTTACATTGTAGATTCCATCAATAACCTTAGGATCAAATGCAGTGGCTGTTGTATATCCAACAATCGAAAGAAGCACACCTGCTAAACCTGATGAACATGCCTGTCCTAACTTTCTTGCAAATGAATATACTGAGTAAATTGTTCCATCCTGACGTACACCATTCTGAACTTCTGATTCATCAATAACATCCGTAATCATAGCCCATATAACCATGTTAAACATTGAAGTACCGATTGTTGCTATAATTATTAAAGCTATCCAGATCCATACATTATGTGTGTGAATTATAAATAATGTTATAAATGAAGCTGCACTGATAATACATCCTATAACTGATAATTCTTTCTTTCCAATTTTAGACGCAAGCTTTGTAATAAATGTTGAAAGTAAAAGAATTACTACTGTTCCTGAAAGGCTTGCAATCGACATTGCTTTTATATTGCCAAAATAATTTGGATAAATATATGCGTTCATGTTACTTAATGATAACTGTGCAAGTAAAAATACCAATGCGCAGACTATAATGCCTATTAAAGATCTGTTATGAGCAAGTTCCTTTATAAGCTCGCTAAACGAAAACTTCTGTGTATTCTGTCCAACCTTAACTCTTTCCGTTGTCATTTTGTAGCAAAGCATATAGCAGATCACTGCTCCTATTGAACATACCAAAGCCCCCAGCATCATTTTCTGACCGGATAATACTGAATTACCTGCTTCATCTGTATAATATACTACAAGTGGTAATACAACACCTATCGCTGTCTGAGCAAGTGTAGCTCCTATTGTTCTCCAGTTAGAAAGAGAAGTTCTGTCTGTCGGATTATCTGAAATCGCTGATGCCATTGAACCATAAGGAATATTAATTCCTGTGTAACATATACTTCCCCAAAGAAGGTAAGTGAAAAACATCCAGAAAATCTTAAATCCCATCGGCATATCTTTAAACCATGTTGCATACATCAGAAATGATGCTAATGCAACAGGTCCGCACATGCGTCTGAGCCATGGGGCAAATTTACCTTTCTTTCCCTGTCTGCTCCTGTCAACTATCTGTCCCATTGTTACATCTGTTATAGCATCAACAAATCTTGCCGCCATCATCATAAGACCAACCAGTGCTGCTGAAACCCCCATAACATCAGTATAAAACTTCAACAAAAACATAGCTGATAACAAAAAAGTAAAATCGTTACCGAAGTCACCAAACATATAGCCAAGCTTATCTTTTATACCAAATGGCTTCACCTTTCCATTGTTATCTGTCATAATAAAACCTCCATTACTTTATTAAATATTGTAGATTGTTTCTTTTAAAGACTGTCCTTAAATATTATGTGCACTATTATGTGCTCTCTTTTCTATGTCTTTATATTAACCTATACATAACATACCCGTTATTACAGATTTTAGTATATCTAGTATTATTTTTACCCATACATTTTTTATAACAAAAATTGTACTATAAAAAGCTAAGCCAATACTAACATGTCAGTATTGGCTTAGTAACATGTTAGTGTAAATCAACATAACATGTCAGTTTATTTTTATGCTTTGAATTTTTTGTTTTCTTCTGTTATTATAATATAGTAATAAAAAACGATAGAGATTGGAGTTTTTGTATGGAATATAATGTATATCTGGATTACACCATGGAATTATTATCTAAGATAAAAATCCCATCTTATATAATTGATACGCCCTTTCTCTGGGATGACAGATATGATGGTGAATTAAGAAAAACTATTCTCAGTGATACATTTTTAATTAATCATAAGAAAGCATTTCAGGAGCTTATTAATTGTTCCGGCAAAAATAATACAATTCTTCTGATTCATGACAGTTTTGCCTGTGATTATATATATATTAAATTGCCCGACTCAAAAAAGGCTTTCTTTACCGGACCTTTTTCATTTGAAAAGTTTACCAATCAAAGAATTGATGATTTATGCTCATACAATTCAATACCATCAAGGTTTACTGATTTCATGCAGCTTTATTATGCCGCACTCCCTGTATTTGCAGATGAACGATGTATAGAAGCAATAATAAACTGTTTATGTAGTAAATTATGGGACAGTTATACGCTTGAGAAAAAGCATTTTCTTAATAAAAATGCTTCTGAATACATGTACAATGATTATACCCCAGAACCAACAAAGCAATCCATTGAAGTTCTTGAACAACGCTATAATGATGAATCTCTTCTGATGGAATATGTTGCTCATGGTGATTTTGCGTCAATTGACAAGCTTGCTCATCTTAATTCATCTGGAATTAAGCCACGCCTGTCGGATTCAATCCGCGATAGAAAGAATTTCATGATAATTCTTAATACTCTTTGCAGGAAAGCAGCCCAATCAGCATATGTTCATCCTGTTCATCTTGATGAGATATCACGTAAATTTGCTATCCGGATAGAATCCTGTACCACAATTGCCCAGCTTGAAACACTGGAAAACGAAATCACGCGTAAATACTGTCTGCTTGTTCAATCTTATTCTTTAAGAAAATATAGCAAACCTGTTCAAAATATTATTAACTATATATCATTTAACTTAACCGACGATCTCAGCCTTAATGCTATTTCTGCTGAATTTGCTTTAAACAGCAGTTATGTATCTTCTCTGTTTAAACGTGAAACCGGTTCAACACTCACTAATTTTGTTAATAATAAACGTATTGAACATGCTATCTATCTGCTCAATACAACCAAGCTTCCTATACAGGATATTGCTGTACAATGCGGAATTACTGATGTTAATTACTTCACCAAACTTTTTAAAAAAATCAAAAACATGACTCCTTCTCAATATAGGGAAATGATTCAATAAATAAAAACAACCATCTGAATACCTGTTGATTTCCGGTATCCAGATGGCTGTTTTTAATTGTTTTCAAAATAATCAGGATAAATTATTCTTAACTTATCAATCTCATTAAAAATTCTGTTAATATGTCCTTTAATAACACGAAGGTACATTCTTTTATCTTTTTTCCTTATTGCATCTATAAGCATCTCATGTTCCTCGTTAGTTTTAACACTGATAGAACTATTAAGCTCTGCTAAGAAACGTATTCTGTTATAATGACTCATCTGCATTTTAATTATATTAGCAGCGAGCTGTTCTCCAGAGCTTTCATATATAAGTTCATGAAAAGCATTATCGATTTCAATTCTTGGAACTTTTTCATTAGATTTATCATAATTAATGAGGCGGCTGTTTAATTCTTCCATCTTATCAAGCATCTCATTGCTGACATGCTCAAAAACCGGATCTACCATCCCCACTTCAAGACTTTTTCTGACAAACCATTCCTGTTCAAAACGTCTGCAATTAATACTTGCAACATATGTGCCTGACTGTGGTATTATTTTGAGAAGCCCCTCCTTTTCAAGATTAACAATTGCCTCTCTTGCCGGTGTTCTCGAAACATTATACCTTACAGCTATCTTCTGTGCACTTATTGAATCTCCTGGTACAAGCCTGAAATTCATGATATCGTATTTTAATTTTTCGTATGTGTCTTCGTTTAATGATTTCTCCATAACCCTGCGGCCTTTCTTATTCTAGGAGCCTGCTTGTTATATATTAAAGGTATTTTTTAAGTGTATTTCTTACAGCACCCTTTCCTGCTATCTCTTCAACAAACATCTCTTCTATTCTATCGCCAATTCCTGCTTCATATAAATTTATACCAAATATGTTGGCGTTTGACAATAAATTCTTAAGCTGTCCTGCATAAGATGATGTGTCCCCTAATTTTATACCAGATAAGTGCTTCTTTAATTCATCCGCCATCGGATCTGGAGACAATTCGAAGCTTTCTCCATTATCATCAATTCCAAGAAGATATCTGCACCATCCTGCAATAGCCAATGGAATCGCCATTAATTCTTTGGCACTTCCATCCTTTGCTACATATGACTTAATCGTTTCGCCATACCGAATTCCTACCTTCTGTGAAGTATCTGTCGCTATTCTTTGCGGTGTATCAGGCATAAAAGGATTAGGTATTCTTACATTAAGAACTTCATCCACAAACTTCTGTGGTGAAATAATCTCAGGATTAATTACCACAGGCATTCCTTCAGACAACCCAATTCGTCTAACAAGTTCTGAAAGTTCCTTGTCTTTCATTTCATCAGCAATCAGATTATATCCTAATAAGCAGCCATATACTGCTAAAGCTGTGTGTAATGGATTAAGACAGGTTGTTACTTTCATACGCTCAACCTTATTAACTGTCTGTCTGTCAGTCATATACACACCTGCTTTTTCAAGCTGAGGTCTACCATTAGGGAACCTGTCTTCTATTACAAGATACTGTGGTCCTTCTGCATTTACAAATGGAGCAATATATGTCTTCTTAGATGTTATCACCGGACTCATATCCTCAACACCTGCTTCCTCTAATGCTTTAGCAACACTATCTGCTGGTCTTGGCGTAATTTTATCAATCATAGACCATGGAAATGATACAAGCTCTTCGTTATTCACATAATCAACAAAATCATTACCAACAAATCCTTTTTTATTCCACTCAGTTACCATCTCTGTTATCGAATTTCTGAGTTTCTCTCCGTTATGTGAGCAGTTATCCATTGATACAACTGTAATCGGTGCCTTACATGCTTTAAAACGTTCATACAAAAGTGCTGCTGTTACTGCCATTGCTGATGTTGCTTTTTCTGGTCCCTTATCAATGTCTTCCCTGATAAAAGAGAGAAACTCTCCTTTAGAATCCTTCAACGCATAACCTTTTTCTGTAATAGTAAATGACACCATCTGAAGTCCCGGGTTAGCAAATATCTCCTTTAATCTTTCCCATTCCTTCTGCGAATACGATTGTGCCTTAATAGCTTCTGTAAGCGAACCAAGTACCTTTTTTTCTGTATTTCCATCCTCTTTCAATGTAACAGCCATAACAAGATTATCAAATGGCTTATATATTTTATCTACTACATCGAAATCAAATGTTTCAACACATGTAATACCTTTATCTGAAACCCCTTGTTCCAATAATGAATCTGCAATTCCACCAATGAATATCCTGAAAATATTACCAATACCAAAATGTACCCATACAGGTGACTTTTTTGTATCCTCTGCAACCTTTTCAACATCATATGAAGGCAGCTTTATGCCAGCCTTTTCCCAATCTGTCGTATTCTTAATACCATTTATTGAAAGTTTCATAATATCCTCCATTATGCCATAAAAACCCAATGTTAATAATTACTTTGATGATTTATCAATAGCTTCCCATAAGCCATTAAGATATGTTGCGCCTAAAGCTCTGTCATATAAACCATAACCTGGCATAGCCACCTCATCCCATATCATTCTTCCATGGTCTGGTCTTATAACGCCATCAAAACCTGTATCATATAATGTTTTCATAATCTTATACATATCCATAGAACCATCAGATGATAAATGTGCTGCTTCTTCAAAATCCCTAGGTGAATTATATTTAAGGTTTCTCACATGTGCAAATGGTATTCTTCCTCTGCATGCCTTAATAATCTCACAAATATCATTATTCTGGTTAGAGCCAAATGAACCCGTACAAAGTGTTATTCCGTTATATGGTTTATCTACAGCATCAAGCAGTCTTGTAACAGAATCCTTACCTGTCATAATTCTTGGAAGTCCAAATATAGGCCATGCAGGATCATCCGGATGAATCCCCATCTTTATATCATACTTCTCACATACCGGGCCAATTGCTTCCAGAAAATATACCAGATTATTAAACAGCTTCTCTGCGTCAACATCTTTATACATTTCAAAAAGTTCTTTTAATCTGTCAAGACGCTCTGGTTCCCATCCCGGCATTACGAATCCATTAGACATCTTTGCAACTGATTCCTTCATATGCTCCGGATCAATCATATCAACTGTATCCTGATTATATGCAAGTACCGTTGAACCATCAGCCCTTTCTCTTGCAAGTTCTGATCGTGTCCAGTCAAATACAGGCATAAAATTGTAACATACCACATGAATATCCGCTTCTCCAAGAGCCTGCAGTGTCTTTATATAATTGTCAATGTGCTCATCTGCCTTAGCTGTGCCAATCTTAATATCATCTGACACATTAACTGATTCAATACCAGCGATTCCCAACCCTGCATCTTCAACAATCCTTTTCAGCTCCGCTATTTCCTCTGGAAGCCACCGCTCACCAGCCTGCTTACCAAAAAGCGTTGTAATAACATTCTTTACCCCTGGAATCTGTCTGATCTGCTTAAGTGTTACGCTGTCGTATCCTGGTCCATACCATCTCAAAGTCATATCCATAACAAAAATCCTCCTTTTACATAACAACATTATTATTCTGTACCATATTTGCATAATTATTTGCTATGTGTATACTAACATGTCAGTTCTAACATGTCAATGTATTTTTTCAGTTTATTTTGTTATGTTTTCCAATTTGTTTAAAACCTCTTAACCCCAACTTATCTTGATATCTTTTCCTTCTGCTTCACCATATTGACATGCGTAATTCCCATCACCCTGTCATAAAACATTTGCCGTGTACTGCTGAACAGACATAATATGAAATCTGTCGCAAAATATGCCGTAACCATAAGGCACAATACACATACTGCTATACTTGCAGAGAATCTCCACCCATAAGCCTTAAGTGCCATATGATAAAGATTATATGCATATACAGGAGAAGGCAGGCTTAAAACATACAGAATAAAATATCTTCCCATAAGCCTGAAAACATTCACTCTCCTATGAGTATCAGCCTCAATATTCTCAGCTTCATAATCAGCTGCCTTGTTATCTCTTTTCTTGCTCTCTGCCTTCACTAGTCTTATATTAACAAGTGCCTTGCCTATAGTTCTTCCCTTAGTAACTGCTGTAACTATTGTAAATGCAACAACTATATATACAGCTATGACAACCAGATATCTTAAATCGTACACCGCTGTCATAAACTTTTCTTTATCTATTGCAAAAAATACGGCAACCGGAGCCATTATCACAAGCATATCAAGCACCCATGCTATTATTCTTCTGAATTCTGACACAATCTGTCCTCTGTTGTAAGCAACCTCATCCATTTTGTCACGCTTTGGCAGCATGAAAACAACCGCCGGCATAACCCAGAAGCCCACCATTCCTCCAAGTGTGTTACATATCAGGTCGTCCACTTCAAAGAATCTGTATGGATAAGGATATATCCCGTACAATCCTGACAACTGCGTAAGCTCAAAAAACAGACTATAACAGAATGACATTATAAGCACCTGCCACCATTTTCTTTTAAAATAATATCTCAGATACACACCAAATGGCACTAACAACAGAATATTGAAAGCAATCTGCCAGAAGTCACCACATTTGAACAGATTAATATATGTTGCCGGATTCGATAAAGTAACATTAGCAGTTGCAATGACTCTTCTTACCGCATCAAATGGCACTAACAGCATACATGCCGAGTCCGGTGTCACCGAATCAACTGGTGGCAGAGGAAGCACTGTCATAAAATATGAGGTAAGCATGTAGAATATAAATGTGTATACAACGCCTGTTCTTATTACAAGTATTGAGCCATATTTATGATATTCGTATATTATGTACGGCAGTGTGAACAGCATAGCAAGAACCGGAAACACATAACACGCTGAAATTATCGGTTTTAAATATACTTCCATGAATTATCTCCAGTCCACAGCTTTGACATTCATTGCCTTTTCTTTAAGTGTTGCCAGCCTCTTTATTGCTTCATTAAGAGTATCGTCCTGCTTTGCGAAATGAAATCTCACAAGATTATGCACATCTTCCCTGAAAAAGCTTGAGCCCGGTACTGCTGCCACGCCAACGAACTGAGCCATCCATTCACAGAACTTCACATCATCTTTAACTCCGAATTCACTCACATCAACAAGCACATAATATGCACCCTGTGGGTCTGTATATTTTAATCCCAGCTTCTTAAGACCGCCTACAAATACCTCTTTCATATGTGCATAATGTGCGGCAAGCTCCTCATAATAACCATCACCAAACTCTAATCCCACAACTGCTGCCTCCATCAGTGGTGCAGCTGCACCAACTGTAAGGAAATCATGTACCTTTTTAACTCTGTCGATTATATGTGGGTTAGCAATAACATAACCTAATCTCCAGCCTGTTATTGAGTATGTCTTAGACAGCGAATTGCACACAATCGTTCTTTCTCTCATGCCCTCAAGCGACTGCATGTAAATATGCTTATTAGGTGCATACACAATATGCTCATACACTTCATCTGTAACAACATATGCGTCATATTTCTTTGCAAGTTCAGCAATTGTCTGCATTTCCTCCATTGTGAACACCTTACCGCATGGGTTGGAAGGATTACACAGAATTAATGCCTTAGCACCCTGTCTGAATGCATCTTCTAACTTTTCCTTATCAAAATGAAATTCTGGTGGAACTAATGGAACATATATCGGCTCTGCGCCTGAAAGAATTGTATCTGCGCCGTAATTCTCATAAAAAGGCGAGAATATTACAACCTTGTCGCCCGGATTAGTAATACTAAGCATTGTAGCCATCATTGCCTCTGTACTTCCGCATGTGACAACAATCTCTGTCTCAGGGTCAATCTTAACACCAGAAAAATGTTCATATTTCTTAGCAACTGCATCCCTGAAATTCTTAGCTCCCCATGTCAGTGCATACTGATGAGGTCCTTCGCCTGCAACTCTTGCAAGCCTGTCTGTTATAGCCTTTGGCGGCTCAAAATCAGGAAATCCCTGTGATAAATTAACTGCACCATATTTATTAGCAACTCTTGTCATTCTTCTGATAACAGAGTCTGTAAAATTTGCTGATCTGTTACTTAACTCTTTCATGTAAATGTGTCCTCCGTTATTTAAGTATTTTCATAATTTCAACGCCATTTATTATATCACTGTTCACAAAATTCTCACAAACTTTCCAATTCATTTTCACAATTTCCCTTTAATATAAACAATGTCGAAAGACAACAGACAAACTTTTTCATAAAAAAGATGGCTGTCTAATCTCCCAATGCAGCAGCCATCGGATGTTTGAAAAACATTTTTCCCCCTCATAAAGAGAGCCGGGATATACGAACTTCATCCCATTGTCAGTCCGTATATCCTGGCTCTCTTATTTAATCCGCTATATATTCCTTCAGCTTTTTCTCACTATCTAATCTGCACGCAACAATAGTAGACATTATCATATATTTCACTACACCTTTTGCAATATGCTCCTCGTAACGGCATTTCATATCGACAGGATATCCCGATACAAGAAAATGTATCTGATACTTATCCTGATTTCTTGATATAAATGCGCTTACATACAATCCATTAAGTACTGCCGTGACTATTTCATCATCAGTAACAGGAATGTTTATCTTATAACCCGGTGATGAAAATGAGACTGCTCCGTCTCTGTTATGGAATCTTCCGTCTGCAATCTCTGCTATTGAATATCCGCCAACATGATTCATCATTGCACCAAGCACTGGCATTTCAAGGTCATTCTCAATTATATAATTGTAACAATCTGTTGGAGTATTAAACATTTTCCTTCTCCATCTCTTCATTAATAGTGTCTTCTGAGGCTGCCATTGCTGCAAGAGTCTTCGTCAGAAGTTCATCAAGTTCCCAGCCAAGCTGCTCTGCTCCTCGCTCAATTACTTCTCTTGAACAGCCTGCTGCAAAGCCCTTGCTCTTATATTTCTTCTTTAATGACTTAAGCTCCATGTCCTTAGTACTCTTTGATGGACGCATAAGTGCCGCTGCCCATATAAGCCCTGTAAGCTCGTCCGCTGCAAAAAGCACTTTTTCCATCTTATGCTCAGGTGCAACATCAACTGTAATTCCATAGCCATGAGAAACTACTCCATGAATTATATCCTCTGATACGCCGCCCTCTCTTAAAAGTTCTGGTGCTTTGATACAATGATGTTCAGGATAAAGCTCGAAATCAATATCATGAAGAAGTCCTACGATTCCCCAATACTCCGCATCTTCTCCATAACCAAGTTCATTAGCATACCATTTCATAACAGCTTCAACTGTTAATGCATGCTGAATGTGAAAAGGGTCGTTATTGTACTTTTTAAGTAATTCAAATGCGTCATTTCTTGAAATATGTTCCATTGTTAGTTCCTCCAATATTGCTGTTAATTAATTACTATATTTCGTAATCCATGCAAGATCTTACTGCTGTGTAAGGTCTTACCTTGCTATCCGCTACTGCCACATGCTTAGGGTGTACTGCATATCCCTTTAAACTTTCAACGCTGTCAAATATTGTGTCTAACATTATATCTGCTGTAGAGCTTGGAAGACACTCTGTTCTTACTTTAACCTCTATAAGTCCTGGGATCTGTCCTGCAAGACCTTCAAGTCCTTCCTTAATACCTGCCTTAACCTGCTCTTTTTCTTCTCCTGCAAGCTCGTCCTTTAATTTCCATAAAATAACATGCTTTACCATAATAATTGCTCCTTATCTATTCTTCTATTCTTATCCAGAAGTCATCCTCTGCCATACGCCCCTGCGTCTTTTCTATTATCATAAATGTATCATAAAACGGAAGTCCTATATCCTCCAGCACAAGCTTCATCTTATCTCTTGTTCTTGGAAAACATCTTGATTCAAGAAATTCCTTATAGTCATTGTAATCAGGATTTTCATTAACACCAAATGCACGAAACATCAGCTTATCTGTATAATTCTTTATTCTCACAAGCTGCTTTGCGTCATCAACATCTATCAGTGTACAGATGTCATCCTTATACATATAAAACATTCTGACTGGAAATTCTTTTTCCGGTATTATCAGTCTGTTTACATAATCAGGATAATCATTAATCATCTTAGACAGTAAAACAATAGGACCGGTAATCTTAGCATTTTCTTTTTCCCATCGTTCTATTGTCGGTTTCGATGTTCCTACAAGACTGGCAAATTCTTTCTGTGTCAGTCCAAGATTCTTCCTTAGATTCTTAACATCCTCCGATGTAATATAATCTTTTAATGCAAACATTGTGTCACTTCCTTTCAGTCCTTGATAAATAATGGCCTTTCATAATCCGAGTGTACCATGTACACATTTTATTGTAAATAAAAAGTCGTCAAAATGATGGCTTTTATTCGTAATAATCTCATCATTTTAACGACTTTATTCATATAAAACATTTCAATTTCTTAATTATCCAGATTTATCAGTAACTTTAGCTTAAAATTAGATAACTTTGATTCTCTATTAGAATCAGATAGCTTCCAAAGCCTGTGCAATATCCGCAATCAGATCCTTCTTATCCTCAAGACCACATGAGATACGGATAAGTCCTGCTGGAATTCCTGCTGCAGCAAGCTGCTCATCATTCATCTGTCTGTGTGTTGATGTTGCAGGGTTAAGACAGCATGTTCTCGCATCTGCTACATGAGTTTCGATAGCTGCAAGCTTTAAATTCTTCATAAACTTCTCAGCAGCCTCTCTTCCACCCTTTAACTCGAATGAAACTACTCCGCAGCCGCCATCAGGCATGTACTTCTTAGCAGTTTCATAGTACTTGTTAGAAGGAAGTCCCGGATAATTAACGAATTCAACCTTATCCTGCTTCTCAAGAAATTCTGCAACAGCCTGTCCATTTTCAACATGTCTTGGCATACGCACATGAAGTGATTCAAGACCAAGATTTAAGATAAATGCATTCTGAGGAGACTGTATGCAGCCTAAATCTCTCATAAGCTGTGAAGTACATTTTGTTATAAATGCACCTTCCTTACCGAACTTCTCGGCATATGTAATTCCATGATATGATTCATCAGGTGTGCAGAGTCCAGGGAACTTGTCTGCATGTGCCATCCAGTCAAACTTTCCGCTGTCTACGATAGCTCCACCGACTGCAGCACCATGTCCGTCCATATATTTAGTTGTTGAATGTGTTACGATATCTGCTCCCCATTCAATTGGTCTGCAATTAACTGGTGTTGGGAAAGTATTATCGACGATAAGTGGTACACCATGTGCATGTGCTGCATTTGCAAACTTTTCAATATCTAATACTGTAAGTGCAGGGTTGGCAATTGTCTCACCAAATACCGCTCTTGTATTATCCTTAAATGCTGCGTTAAGCTCTTCCTCTGTGCAGTCAGGATCAACAAATGTTGCATCAATTCCCATCTTTTTCAAAGTAACCTCTATAAGGTTAAATGTTCCTCCATATATAGAAGATGATGCTACTATATGGCTTCCAGCTTCGCAAATATTAAATAAAGCAAAGAAATTAGCTGCCTGTCCTGATGAAGTAAGCATTGCTGCACTTCCACCTTCAAGGGCTGCAATCTTAGCTGCCACATAATCATTAGTTGGATTCTGAAGTCTTGTGTAGAAATATCCACTTGCTTCAAGGTCAAAAAGCTTTCCCATATCCTCACTTGTATCATACTTAAATGTAGTAGACTGAATTATAGGAATCTGTCTTGGTTCACCATTTCCAGGCGTATAGCCTGCCTGGACGCATTTTGTGTTAATTGAATAATTATCCATATTTCCCTCCGGCTTTATATGTTTACATCGACATGAATTATATCACAAATACGAAATATATAACAGCACATTTTAAAACTCACCCTACACATTTATTAACATAATATGTTATGATATCAATTATGCTATTATCAGTTTTTAATAATGTTATGTAATAATTAAGAGGTTTTATTATGAATAATCAGTCAGCGACTATGAACACAAAAGATAATCCGCTCGGTTACAAGAAGGAATCCACTCTGCTTGTTGGTTTTGCAATTCCATGCATTATTTCAATGCTTGTGACGGCACTTTACAATATTGTCGACCAGATATTTATCGGGCAGGGAATCGGCATGCTTGGAAATGCTGCAACTAACATTGCATTTCCACTTTCAACGACATGTACAGCTATATCGCTTCTTCTTGGTATAGGAAGTGCGACTAATTTCTCGCTGTTTCTTGGTGCCGGTGAAAAAAATGAGTCTGAAAAATATGCTGGCAATGGCATTGTGCTTATGGCATTGTTTGGAATATTTCTGTTCCTTGTAACCACTATATTCTTAACACCTATGCTTAAATTCTTTGGTGCAACCAAAGATGTACTTCCATATGCAAAGGCATATACAAGAATCACTGCATTTGGCTTTCCATTCCTAATTGCCAACACTGGTATGAGCAAACTTATTCTTGCAGATGGAAGCCCACGATATTCCATGGTATCTATGCTTGCCGGTGCCATAGTAAATACTATTCTTGACCCATTGTTTATCTTTGTTTTTAACATGGGAATGACTGGTGCTGCTCTTGCAACAATTACAGGCCAGATAATTTCATTTTCAATAAGTCTGCGTTATATGTTTCATTTTAAGACAATTAAACTTAGCAGGGAAAGCTTTATTGTATCTGCTGCGCACTGCAGGAAAATATTTATTCTTGGAGCAAGTGCCTGCTTTAACCAGATTGCAATGACCGTTGTTCAGATTGTTATGAACAATACGCTGTCACACTACGGCGCACAGTCTGTATATGGCGGTGACATTCCTCTTGCCTGCGCCGGAATTATAACTAAAGTTAATATGATTTTCATGTCATTTGTTATCGGAATATCTCAGGGAACACAGCCTGTTATAGGTTTTAACTATGGTGCAAAGAAATACGCACGTGTAAGAAAGACTTATCTTCTTGCACTTGGAGCAGCTTCTGCCCTGTCTTTAATCGCATTTGCATGCTTCCAGATATTTCCAAGACAGATTATCAGCATATTCGGTAACGGAAGCGACCTGTACTTTAAATTCTCTGAAAGATATTTCAGAATATATATGTTTCTGACAATTGTTAATGGCATCCAGCCTGTAACTTCCAATTTCTTTAACTCAATTGGCAAATCACAGCTTGGTGTATTTATGTCGCTTACAAGGCAGATTATTTTCCTGCTGCCACTCATCATTATATTTCCTATATTCATGGGAATTGATGGTGTTATGTATGCCGGACCTATAGCAGACGCTGCCACTGCTATCGTGTGCGGATACTTTACTATAAGAGAATTAAAAGAATTAAAAAAGCTGGAAATCGATATAACTAAATGTTAGAATATAAGTTATGCGTATATTCGTATATTTAACGGATTATTTTTAAAAGGATTTTTAACATGGATAATTTTAATGCTCGATATGAGAAAGAACTTGCCTATCAGGAAATCACCTCGAATAAATACACTCTTTATGGTATTCTGATATTTATCGGAATTGAATTACTGATATGGCTTCTTAATACAACTGGATTTTTTGAACTTGACAACAAGATAATGTCTATTGTTATAGGTTCATCTATAGTATTATTTATTCCTTTAATTCTTATCATGGTAAAGGGGGATTTATCTAAACCGGCCTACAAATACATAGCCATGACTCAGATATGTATAATTACAGGAACAATAATTACATTTTTATCATATCACGCCATTCTTCTGTATGTACTTCCGCTTTTGTTTGCCGGACATTACAGAAAACGTTCTGTGCTATGGTACACATATGTATTAAGTGTATTAACGCTTTTTGTAAGTTCAATTCTTAATTATTATTACGGAATAATGGATACCAATCTGCTTATTGCCGGAACACACCAGCTCAAATGGTACCTTGACCTTATAGCAAGCGGCGGAAGCTTTACATATAATGCAAATCCGATATTTGTAATACTAATCTTTGCATGTATTCCCCGCAGTATGATACTGCTTGCGTTTACATTCATGATACAGTACATAGTTACCGCAAGCCAGCATGACGCTGCAAGAATTGCCCAGCTTACATATCTTAAAGAAACTGATTCTTTAACCAGGCTTTTCAATAAGAATAAATATAACGAAATGGTATCCATGTATTATCCTAATGTACATAATGTTGCTGTTATTTTCTGGGATCTTAACAACCTGAAAATTATTAATGACACTTATGGGCATGAATATGGTGATAAAGCTATTTCTGCTCTTGCTTCTGTATTATACGCCCATTCAGATGAACAAAGCCGCCGTGTTTACAGATTTGGCGGTGATGAATTTATAATGATAATTGATAACCCACATGACGGTGAAGCTGACCGGATAATATCTGCTGTTAAAGATGAACTTGTTAAACGCAGTTCCGAAATTTCAATAGAAATATCAAGTGCTGTCGGTGTTGCATCCGGCAACGGAAGCAATATTATTGAAATAGTGAAAAATGCTGACTCAGCAATGTACGCTGACAAACAACTCTGCCACCATCGGTGATTACAAAAAGGGGTGGTGCCCAAAAGCACCACCCCATAGACTACATATCTATCCCCTATACTATGCAATCAACTATTTTCTGCCAAGAATCTTAGACATTCCTGTTGCCACAAAAAGATATACAACCATATTAACTACTGACTTAAGAAGAAGTCCTGGTGCTGAAGCTAATCCTGCAGCAAAGCTGCCTGCTATTATCGCACCAAATACAACATATCCTAATGTCATAAAAAGTAATGTAACAACTGCACCAACAATTCCTTTTACTGAAATAACCTTACATCTGTCAAACTTACTTTTCATATTGCCAAATATTGCGCATGCTATTATTGGCATGATTGTCTTTATTATAAGTGTTGGAACTGCCCATACTGCAAATCCAGTTAATATATCTGCCATCGCAGAACCAATTCCTCCTGCAAGTGCGCCAACAACTGGTCCAAAGAAAAATGCACATATAAGTATTACGCTGTCTCCCAAATGTGCATATCCCAAAGGTATAGGAATCTGTACCACCATTGTTGCGACACATGTAAGTGCCATAAATACTGCTGTTATACACATCTGTGTTACAGTAATATGAAATCCTTCTTTCTTAATATTCTGCTGTACTGACTGTGTCTGTTGTGCTTCCATTTTATCTGCCTCCCATATCAACATACTTTAATTGCACATAAGAATAACAGATAAAGTGACATGTGTACATTGTCATTTTAAGTTAAATTTATATGGTCAGATTTAAAATCTATTCTCCCTCTTCTTTCTTAATCAATTCATCCATAAGTTCTTTATAATCTGAGGTATCAAGCGGAAGTTCTACTTTTATGCCTTTGCATGCTGAATAATAAGCACTGGCACACAACATGAGAGAATTAATTCCCTCACTGCCCTTAACTGTCAGATAAGACTCATCACCTTTAAGCACCGCATTTGCAAAGTTTTCAAATAACTGTGCATATGGCTCAGATACCTTCTCGAACTGTATAGTTTCCTCTGCAAATGTCATATTCTGCCTTGAGTTGACTTCTTCGTTCTTGATATACTCACATACATCTCTGTGTCTTGTAATAGTGAGTTTGTCGTCTTCCAGAAGAATTCTTGCCTTCGTTCCTATAATCTCAAGTCTCTCTTCGTGGCAGGCTTCGCCTGTGGATAGTATAAATGTGCCTGTCTTTCCATTGTCGTATTCCATAACAATAGTAGCCTCGTCATCTACTATAAAGTCGTTGTATTTTCCAAATGGAATCGCTGCAAAAAGCTTCTGTGGCATTCCAAACAGGTACTGATACATATCAAGAATATGCTGTCCCTGATTAATTAGTGCTCCACCGCCTTCACCTGCAAAGCTGCTTCTCCATGAGCCAGATTTATGATAGTATGAGGTTCTTAAATATCTTGAATTAATAAGACATACCCGCTTTATATCTCCTAATTCACCATTGTCTATCATCTGCTTGATCCTGATGTATTTAGGATAAAGTCTCTGATGAAATATCATTCCATATATTCTGCCACTTTCACTGGCTGCCTTTTGCATTGCAAGTGCCTCACCTATATCTGCCGCAGCCGGCTTGTCGCATAACACTGCTTTCCCTTTTGCAAATGCTTTCAAAGCCAGTTCTTTATGAGTTTTATGAGGAGTTGCAATAATAACCGCATCATAACAAGAATCTCCTGCCTCAAATAAATCATCTGCACTCCTGAATATCTTTGCATTGTCACCATCAGTATTAACAAGCGACTCGCCCCACTCCATAAGTTCATCTCTTCTTATAACTACAGCTGATAATTTCATATGCGGAACTTCTCCCGCTGTTATCATTCTGGCATATTTCTTTCCAACACTTCCAACACCTATAAGTGCAACCTTTAACAATTCATTCTGCATATTATGTCCCCCATTTCATTACATCAACTATGCACCACTTCACAAGTTTCGACAGCCCTCTTCATCAATATGGCAGCATATGCATCTGCAAGGGCGTCTTCCATGTTGTATGGTGCAGACGCATTTCCTCTGCTATATTCTGCTGTTTCCTTCATCATTACTGCGATTGCTGTTTCATCTTCTGACAGACCACACAATCCAAATTCCGGCTCATATATAATTTTATTATTAAATGAAATCTTCTTGATTTCACGAATCTTCTCAAAATTAGGATTAGAATTTCCTGTGTTAATCACATGGGAATCCGTTATTATTCTGCCTGTCTGACCTTCATTATTCTCATCAAGATAATATACACAGTCATCAATAAGTTCGCCTCTTACCCCCTGAACTTTAAGCGTATTCTTTCTGATTGGTGACCTGTACTGCTCCGAGTCAAAATCATACCATGCCACTTTCCCGCTTTCGAATTCGAATGTGGCAACGCATCTTTTCTTTCCTGCAATCCTGCCATCAGTGAACTTATCATATCTTGTAAGAGTCTGTGTTGTAGGAAACTCATATGTCTTAGCTGAAACTGTATATTTCTCTCCCGGCTTAACACCAAGAAATGCTCTTATAAGACTTATTCCATGATATTCATGCGCCAGTGACACATTTGCACAGCTGACATCACCAATAATTCCTTCATTAATAAGCTTTAATGATGCTTTAATATTAGGATACTCCCTGTACTGTTCAGCAACCACCTGTTTTTTACCACATTTGTAATAAGAATACAGTTTATTAAGCGAATCCATATCAAGTGCCGCCGGAGTCTCTGATAAAACAGTTATTCCTCGGTCAAGCCATTCCATTGAAACATCACATATGGCGTCCTTCTTAACAGCCACAACTGCAAAATCAGGTTTATATGCCACGCATTCTTCTATAGATGTAGTTGTATGTATCTGATACTGACCGGCAATTAAGTCCGCTTTCTCCTGCGTCCTGCAATACATCGCATCAAGACAGAATATTTCTGGCAGAGCCTTCGCTACGCGTACATAATATAAGGCTCGCCAGCCTGAACCGATTATAATAAAATGATATTTAGATCTCAATATACACCTCTCCCTTAACCCTTCTGTCATATATCTCCCCAAGCCACCTCATAATAATTCCTTTGGGCTTCTCAAAAGGCATCCTGTGGCTCAGCATGAATTTCTCCGCTTTAATGTTTTGCAATACATTTATTTCTTCTTTTAATATGCCTGCATTGTACAGGTTATGTCCGCATTTCTGCATTCCATATAATGCATCTCCAAGAAAGCACCACTCTTCGTTGACTTCCAACGCAACACAGCCCTTTGCATGGCTTGAAGGCAGTGGAAATATATGAAGTGACGCATCACCGTCCTGAATATATATGTCCTCCTGTACAATGACACCTCTTCCTGTGTGTCTATAAGTGTACTTCCCTTGATATATTTCATTGCAGGCTATATCCGGCAGGCTGCCTGTGTGGTCTTCGTGAAAATGTGACAATATAACATTAACATTTCTTCCATCACGGAATTGTTCTACTATCTGCGGGATATCAGGGTGATTGCCGACATCATACAGCCATAAAGCTTCTTTTCCCTGTATCATCACCACATTTGCTGATAAAGGATTCTCCGTTGGTGATATATACGATATTAAATTATTCAGTCTGATAATGTTACATTTGTCCATTCTTTACTCCAAGATTATTTCATCAGTTCTAATATCTGTTCTTCACTCCAAAAACTCCACATGTCCGTCTTCAAGATGGTATACAGCCCCGATAACCTCAAGTCCCTTTTCCTCAAGCAGCTTCATATCTGTATTATCCTCTATCACCTTAACACTGTGTTTTACATTAAGACAGGTTGCAATATACTCGTCTTTCTCTTCCTTAATAGCTTCCCTTATGTCGTCAGTTATATACTTGATATGTCCATCGGGATCATGCTTTATTGCCGCCTCAACTGCACCGCAATGGTTATGACCAAGCACAACCACCAGCTTACAGTCAAGATGGTCTGCTGCATATTCAATACTTCCAAGCTGATGCGAATCCACGACATTTCCTGCCACACGGATAACAAAAAGTTCCCCTATCCCCGCTGAGAATATTGCTTCCGGTATCTGTCTGGAATCTGAACAACACAGAACAATCGCATATGGGTGCTGACCATTCTTTAATGTATCCACGCGCCTTTCCATTGAAACATCTCCCGGATTGCTTGTTGCATTAATAAATCTTTTATTACCCTCTATTAATCTTGACTTTGCTTCACATGCTGGTATTGACATATTATCCCGCCTTTCACAACTTACTTATCTACAGTTTATTAATCTTTAAGCAGCCACGCAATCTCTTCCTTATAAGGAGGCTCTTTCTTATCAGTTCCTTCAACCGCTACCCATGGAGTCTCAAGAATCTTAGGAACATCTAAGAATCTTTCATCATGGACAAGTCTGTGAAGTGTCTCATACCCGATATTTCCCTTGTCAATGTTGGCATGTCTGTCCTTATGAGCTCCGAGCGGATTCATGCTGTCATTAATATGGAATACTGCTATCTGGTCAAGACCAATCACTCTGTCAAATTCTGCAAATACTTCGTCATAATGATTAACTAAATCATAACCAGCATCATTAACATGGCATGTATCAAAGCACACTCTCAATCTGTCCTTCTTATCAACGCCGTCATAGATTGCCTTAAGCTCTTCAAATGTTCTGCCTATTTCGCTTCCCTTGCCAGCCATTGTCTCAAGTGCTATATATACATCATCATCATTTTGGTTAAGCACTGTATTAAGCCCTTTGATAATCTGTGCGGTTCCGGCTTCAACTCCGGCATTGACATGGCTTCCCGGATGAAGCACCATTATATGGCTTCCCATGGCCGCAGTCCTTATAATTTCTTTTTCAAGAAATTCAACAGCAAGCTCATAAGTCTCCGGCTTAACTGTATTTGCAAGATTGATTATATAAGGTGCATGTACAATAATCTCCTCAATCCCATGTTCCTTAGCATATTTCCAGCCTGCTTCTATATTAAGCTCACTTATTTCTTTTCTTCTTGTATTCTGTGGTGCGCCTGTGTATAACATGAATACATTTGCACCATAAGATACTGCTTCCTTCGCAGATGCAAGAAACATTTCCTTACCTGCCATTCCCACATGACTTCCAAGCTTTATATTTGACATATATGATTCCTCCAATATTTAACCTGCATAATTTATTATCTGTCGGGTTAGAAATTCCAAACGAATTAATTTTAATATTGCAATACTTATGTGTCAATGCACAACATATGTATACTTGCATACCGATAAATATCGTTATCACTTTCATTCATTTTCAATCAAATTCATTCATAATTTATATTTATTGCATTGACATTTGAACAACATATTGATATAGTACTAAAGTACCGATTTTGTGGTACTTATATAACAATTATTTTATAAGGTGAGATATGAAAATACACAAACACGGAAAACATATAAAAACAATCAATACTGTTATTGAAAGCTGTCTTCTCGTTATTCTTATTGTTCTTGTTGCAATAATGATGGTTCTTATAGGAAAATTACAGGGAACTGCCAGAGTTATTAACTATGCCGGTCTTGTCAGAGGTGCTACTCAGAGAGAAGTCAAGCTTGAAATCACTGGTAATCCTAATGATGAGCTCATTGATTATCTTGATGGAATTCTTGAAGATCTTAAATATGAAGATGGCGATTATAATCTTGTCAAGCTTGATGACAATGATTATGAAAAAAAGCTTGATACACAGATTGCTTTCTGGACTATGTTAAAGGACGAAATATACAAAGTCCGTGAATATGGTTATGAAAATACTGATATTGTAAATCTCAGTGAGAAATACTTCCAGCTTGCTGACCAGACTGTTTCTGCTGCTGAAAAGTATTCTGAAAGAATTGCCTGCAATATAAGATTATTTGAAACTTTTACAGCAATAGATATGATCATTATAATAGTATTTATAATTAATCATTTCATTAATGCAATTGTAATCACCCAAAAGAATAAACAGCTTGAAAAGCAGGCATTTCTTGACCTGCACACAGGTCTTCCTAATAAAAGTAAATGTGAAGAAATATTCAGAACCACGCAATTTATTACCGATTCTACTGCATGTATTATGTTTGACCTCAATAATCTTAAGAAAGCCAATGATACACTTGGTCATTCCGTTGGTGACCAGTTAATTCTTAATTTTGCAAGGCTTTTAAGAAATGCTGTTCCTTCTAATGATTTCGTTGGACGATATGGTGGTGATGAATTTATTGCCGTAATATATAACACTACTAAGGATGAAGTTACTGATATTCTCAGACAGCTTGACAAAGAAATATCTGAATTTAACGAACTTGGAAAAGCTTTTAAGATAAGTTATGCTCATGGCTATGCATTCTCTTCGGATTATGAAGACTGCACATTAAGGACCCTCTTTGATAAGGCGGATAAAAATATGTACAATAACAAACAGGCAGAGAAAGCAGGCAGATAATCTGCTTTCTCTGCCTATTTTAACTTTACAACAAAATAATTTCTGATATATTATCCTGTATTCCTTTGGCAATTTCCGGCTTATTCATTGAATATACATGTATATGCTTAACCCCATTAGCAATAAGGTCTATTATCTGGTCTGTTGCATATGCTATTCCTGCCTGTTTCATGGCAGCTTCTGTATCACCAAATCTGTCAACAATATTCTTAAATCTCTCGGGTACATTACATCCTGACAACTTAACAGCATTTTTAACCTGAATTTGTCTTGTAATAGGCATAATTCCTGGAATTATAGGAACTGATATTCCCGCTTCACGGACTCTGTACATAAAATTAAAGAATATGTTGTTGTCAAAAAACATCTGGGTTGTAAGATATTCACATCCCGCCTCAACCTTTCGCTTAAGACCTGCTATGTCCGCCTGTTTGCTCTCTGAATCCGGATGAATCTCAGGATAACAAGCACCACCTACGCAGAAATCTCCATTCTTTTTAATCAATTCAACAAGTTCTGATGCATGTGAGAAATCCGTAAATGCATTACCATCAAAATCCTTTGGCACATCTCCTCTTAACGCAAGAATATTCTCAATCCCAGCCTCTTTCATCTGTGAAAGTGCCTGTTCTATACTTTCTTTAGTTGCACATACGCATGTGAGGTGTGCTATTGCAGGAACATTAAACTTTTTCTGGATATCTTCTGCAAGTCTTATCGTATGCCCCTTCGTGCTTCCTCCTGCGCCATATGTAACGCTCATATAGCTTGGCTTTAACTGTGCTATGCCAAATGCTGCTTCCTCAACATTAGCAAAATCTGTATCCCTCTTAGGTGGAAATACTTCGAAAGACAACGTAGTCTTATCCTGTGCTATTAATTCTCTTATCTTCATAACCTACCCCTGTGTATTTCTGTATTTTTTTACATTATAACATATGGTTCATGTATGTTATACATTTATTCATCGATTTATTTATTAATATTTCTTCAGTGCTTTTGTTGCAAATATATGATAGAATATGTAAATAGCTTTATTATATTAATCCAGATACTATATACACGGAGATAAATTACATGAATAATTATAAACGCGGTCTGATAACCGGTATACCTATTGCACTTGGATACCTGTCAGTTTCTTTTACCTTTGGAATTATGGCTGTATCTTATGGTCTTAGCTGGTGGCAGGCCGTTCTCATATCTATGACAACCGTAACCTCTGCCGGGCAGTTTGCTGGAATCGGCATTATGATTCATCCGGGGCAGTATATTCAGATGCTTATATCACAGATTACTATTAATATAAGGTACTCTTTTATGTCTATATCAATCGGTCAGAAAGCCGACAGCCGTTTCAGTGGCATATACCGCTGGCTTCTCGGTTTCTTTATAACTGATGAAATATTTGCAGTTGCGACTCAGGAAGACGAAATCAAGCGCAGCTACTTTGCAGGACTTGCTACCCTGCCTTATATGGGCTGGGCATTTGGCACATTTATTGGTGCTATTCTTGGAAATATTCTTCCAGACCGCCTTATGAGTGCTTTAAGCGTTGCAATCTATGGAATGTTCGTTGCCGTAGTTGTTCCTGAGATGAAGAAAGCCCGCCCTGTCCTGATTGTCGTAATCATTGCAATTATACTAAGCTGCTTATTCTATTACATACCGCTTCTTTCTAAGATTTCCAGCGGTATAACAATAACAATTGTTGCTATCACAGCTGCCATTATCGGTTCAATATTCTTCCCGGTATCTGACGAAGCTGATAACAGTAATGATTAATCTTATTGGAGGAACTTATGGAAAACAGTATTTTCTTTATATATCTGCTTATACTTGCAGGCACAACCTATCTTATAAGAGTTATACCTTTCACTGCAATTAAGGAAAAGATTAACAACCGCTTTGTCCGTTCTTTTCTTTATTACATACCTTATGCAGTTCTTACAGCAATGACAATTCCTGCAATATTCTATGCAACCAGCTGGTGGGCTGGTGCAGCTGCAGGACTTCTGGTAGCAGTAATATTTGCATTAAAGGGCAAAGGTCTTACAACTGTTGCAATAGCATCATGTGTAGCAGTATTTCTTGTCGAACTTATAAGATTCTAATAATTCATAATGGAAATGAATCGGGTTTTAACTCTTCTTTCCAATATATGATTCATACAATCTGTAATCACTATTAACAATAAGTTCTTCTGGGAACTGTGTATCTTCTATAACCTTATAGGCTCTGTCAAATTCACATATTCCCTCTTTTATATGTGCATCACTTCCTATAGATATGCAGACTCCTAATTCCTTACATATGTTAAGCATCTTAACATCATTCTCAAAAGCACCCTGTCTTGGGCCATCCGGATTCAATGATGTATTATTAAGTTCAAGAAGCACGTGCTTTCCCTTAGCTGCCTTTACAAGCTTTTCATAATCGACAGGATACCTTGAATCATCAGGGTGTCCTATAATATTAACATAAGGATTATCCATTGCTTTAATTAATGCATTCGTATTCTGCTCTATACTTCCGGGCTTGATACATGGAATATGAAGGCTTGCTATTACAACATCACAGCCCTTAAGTCCATATTCTTTAAGGTCTATATTTCCGTCATAATCCATAATATTGACTTCACAGCCCATATATATCCTGACACCACATTTTTCTCTTGGAATTATCTTCATATTAGAAAAATATAATATACCTGCGCTTCCTGGCATCTTGGGTGCATGGTCAGTTATCGCAAGGTGCGTAACTCCTATACCTGCTGCGTAAGCTGCCATCTCATCAATTGTGTTATATGCATGCCCGCTTACAAGTGTATGAGTATGTGTGTCTATTGTGTATTTCATAATTAAAGCTCCTGATTATCTGTTCTTTCTTTTACATAATTCTCCAGAACATTAACAGTTTTCTCTATTCCCAGAGGACTGCTGTTGATACACATGTCATAATATGTTGCATCTCCCCATTTACCTTCTGAGTATCTGTTATGATACTGTTTTCTTGTTCTGTCGTGTCTGCGCATTTTAGTATATGCCTCTGACTCGGATAAGTCAAAATGCTCCATAATTCTCTGTATCTTATGTTCCTTATCACCTGTGACAAATACAGATATAAGGCAGTCATAATCCTTAAGTACATTCTCTGAACATCTGCCAACTACTACAAAAGACTCCCCACTTTCAGCTTTCTTACGGATATAATCAAACTGAAACTGGGCAATAATCTCTTCATAAGAATTGGTGTGATTACCTACCCGCCTTGACAGGAGACGGTTTCCCGGCTTTTCATCATATTTGTGAAAGTCTGACACATCAGCATTCATCTGTCCTGCAATCTCATCTAACATGCTTCTGTCATAAAATGCAAGTCCTAACCTGTCAGCCAGCTTTCTTGCTATCTCATGTCCACCGCTTCCATATTCACGACTTATAGAAATCATCAATTGTTCTCCCATAAAACCCCCATTTCTGTACACATTTTGTGCACATAGAATTAACAATACCTTACAAATATACACACCATAGATATAAGCACAGCTATTATAGTTGCCGGAACAGCTGTGCGGCAATACTTACCCCAACCAATCATATAACCATTCTTAGCTGCAACTGATGTTCCGACAACATTAGCAGATGCACCTATAGGTGTTGCACTTCCACCTACATCAGTTCCCATAGAAAGTGCCCACGCAAGGACAGAAAGATCAACCCCCTGCGTCGCAGCCAGGCTCTTAATAACTGGAACCATAGTTGCTGCAAATGGAATATTATCAATAAGTGCACTTGCAAATGCTGAAATAATAATAATAATTGCAACCATAAGCTTAAGATTACCTTTGCTCACACGGCCTATAAATGCAGCAATAATCTCTAATATTCCCGTCTGTTCAAGCCCACCTACAACGATAAACAGTCCTATAAAGAACAAAAGTGTTTTATAATCAATAGACTTCAACATATGTAAAGCCTTCCTGCCTGATACAATAAGTGAAAATACTGCAATAACAAGTCCTATAAATGCAACTGTAAGCCCTGTCAGCGCATGTGTTACAAGCATTACAACAGCGCACATGAATATAACACAGCTTAATGCGAAATCCTTTCTGTTAGTAATAGTCTCTGCAGGACTTGGCATAGA
This sequence comes from uncultured Lachnospira sp., assembly GCA_934343805.1. Taxonomy (GTDB): domain Bacteria; phylum Bacillota; class Clostridia; order Lachnospirales; family Lachnospiraceae; genus Lachnospira. Next base: position 4,099 of record CAKRIN010000004.1, on the reverse strand, counting down.
AGCAGCCAGTTTATCAATATCTGGTGATGATGCAAGTTCTTTTCTATATGCCATAAGAAAATACGCCACAATAAATACCAGACTGATTACTGCAATCAATCCTGTGTGCATAATAAATGTTGAAAATGAAAAATTAAGTGATGTACCAATAATTATATTAGGTGGATCCCCGCACATCGTTGCTGACCCTCCAAGATTTGCACAGAATATCTCTGATAAAATCATTGGTACCGGATTAAACTTTAACAGCTTTGCAAGTTCAATAGATACAGCCGCAAGAAACAATATAACTGTTATACTGTCTATAAACATAGCTAATACAAAAGACATTATCATAAATGTGATAAACAATGCTTTGGTACGATAGTGTACAGCCTTAGCAAGAAGCATACACAGCCATCTGAAAAATCCGGCAGCAGCCATGACCTCAACCATAATCATCATACCAGCAATAAATATAATGGTCGACCAGTTAATCCCAGTTACTGCCTCCTCGGCAGCCCCAGACTGATACCAGAAATCTGTTGTAAATATACTTCTTAAATTAAGAGTACTAATAACCGCCTCCGGCGACCTCATGATAATTCCAAATACCCCAATCAGCGTCAATGCCCCACATCCAAGCGTCACATAATGCCTCTCTATCTTATCAAGAACTATCAATACAAACATAGAAATAAAAATAATTAATGCCAATACCTGCTCTGCCAACATATCAAATAACCCCCATTAAATGTTAAATAAATAACAAGCCTTTAGCTGTATTATACAGGCACATATAACTAATAGCAACCTTTTTCCGTCTGCCTTTTATCCGTTTATTATGTCTTTTAATAGTACAAAAAAGCACCAGAAGATATGCGTTGCATTCATTTCTTATGGTGCTTATGGTTTAAGTATTATATTGTATCAACAAGTCAATTATTCCAATTACTTAATGAGACTTTCCTTAATCTTAACAACTGCCTTATGAATGTTAACCGGTTCATCCATAGTACAATTAGGACGGTGAATATCATTAGTAAAATATACTGTAAATTCACCAGGGTGTAATGTAACAAACTGCTCATTCTCTACTGTCTCATAAAAGATATTGTCTTTACCAGCTGGCTCTTCACCTGTAACTCCTGGAAGAAGTGGTGCATATCCCTGCACTTCCTTTCCTGTGAAAAGATACTGGATATCAATATAATTTCTGTGACTTTCTGCACGCTTATTCTCAACTGGAGCTGTTGTCTGATCCTGAATAAGAACAAAAATGTTATCTCCATCAAGTTCATATCTTCCAACTGGAAGCTCAGCTGTTTCTGGCTTTGCAAGAAATTCAAGTGCAGTGTTAATAGCTGCTGGGTACTGGTAATTTCCCTTTTTTGCATTAAGTGATGCGTAAATCATTATTATTTTACCTCGAATCTGTTAAAATTTTATATACTAAATATATCATTATCGATAAAAAGTTTCAATGTTTTTCTTAATATTCAGCCCTTAATTCTGCCTTTAATTGGGTCTTTAAATTCATATATGATTCCACATATTCCTTGTTCAAAATATATTACACCATCTTCTCAACAGCCTTTACCCATGCGTGATCAGGGTCATCACAAGGTGTAAGCTGTCTTGTGTCAGCACCTGCCATTACCCAGAGATAATACACCTGATATCCCGGTGCTGCTGCTACTGGATGATAACCATTTTTAATTGCTACGCTGTCACCATTCTTTATTATGTAACTCTCTCTTAATGACATATCATCACTGTACATTACCTGAATACCAAAGCCCTGACCCGGATTCACTTTGAAATAATAGATTTCCTCCATATTTACCTCAAATGGAAGATTATCTGTGTCATGCTTATGTGATGGATAGCTTGACCACTGTCCCGGCATGCTGTAAGTCTCGCCAAGCACGATTCTGTCAACCTTTCCCTCATATTTTGAAGTAATAATGTCATTAACATCTCTCTGCCAGTTAAGCTTGCCTCTGTGTTCAGTTGTAACATCACCTGCATCTATTACGAATGCTTCATACTTCTTTCTTGCTTTAACCTTGCACACGCCGATTTCAAGCATCATGCTTCCAGTTGCTGTAACTTCATACTTAGAATCTCTTGGAACATAAACAGTTGTTGGCTTGCCGTCAAACACGCTTCTTCTTGAGCCAAGCTTGTCAAATGTGACATCATCAACCTTAACACTGCATGTTCCCTGTAAAATAACAAGTCCTATTTCATATTCACCTGATTCATAAACCGCATTTTCACCCGGCTCAAGTCTTATCAAATCAAAACCTATTAATTCCAAGCCAGCTTCTTTATCTACAACTTCCTGATAACCCTTGTTATCATTGCCTTCATAAAATCTTCTCATGTTCGTATCTCCTTATAAATAGATTTAATATTATTCTATTATCTGATTAGTGTTGTATCAACAGTTATTTTCAATTTCTATGCACTTCGGGCCAGTCCTCAAATCTTCCGTTCACAATCGCATGCATAATTCTGTCCTTTGCTCCCGGATTGTCTCTATTAATCTGCTCCATAAGCTGCTTGGCATATTCTCTCTTAGTCGAACCATCAACCGGACATGTATTCTTAACAACCTCAATTCCCTGATTAACCACAAAATTAGCCACACCCTTCTCTGGTACATACATCATTGGCCGTATAACCGTAACCCCTGCCTCCGGCAGATATGTAACTGGTGGAAATGCATAAAACCGCCCTTCATATATAAGAGACATAAGCGCTGTCTCTATAAAATCGTCCTTATTATGTGCATATGCAATTTTATTGATTCCAAGCTCTCCAAGCCTCTTATACATTGCGCCTTTTCTAAGCTTCGCACACATCGAACATGGTCTTTCATCCTTATTATCCTCAAATACAATCTTTGCAATCTCTGTATCCACCTGTTCATATGGCACATTTATACTCTCACAGAACTTCCTCACTCCTGTAAAATCCATTCCCTCAAAGCCAACATTACATGTGATTGCATACAGTTCAAACTTCTTCGGATAAAACCTGTTAAGTATCTTCATTGCATGAAGCAATGTAAGCGAATCCTTGCCACCTGATACTCCTACTGCAATCTTATCGCCTTCCTCTATCATGTTGTAATCTTCTATTGCCTGTCTTATAAGGCTTAATAATTTCTGTTGTTGCATAAAATATATCCTCTGTTGTAAAAAAATAGCCACCATCTCATCTTCAGTATCAACTAAAATCCATTCTCCCTCCCCCGGTTACACTATCATATATTAAATTGTATAATATCCTTATGTGGATTAGTCTGTGACAATCCAACCCTTACTATTTTCCCTTTTATTGGAACAAAATGTGTCTGTAATACTCTCATTGCCATTATCATCTGTTCTTTTTCAAGTTTCTTTCCCAATGTTATGTGTGGAAACCAGTTATATGGTTTGTAACAACGATTAATTGTTACATCTTCTCTTGCAGAAAATATATCATACACCTCATTGGAAAGATGCATTAAATATTCGTCCAGAACAGGTGTAGCATACATAACATACGGCAGAAACTGCCCGATTGAAAATATATTTATCTCTCCTGCACCTATTTTATTAAGCTTCATGAATTCTTCCTTAAGATTATCAGGTTTTCTTGTTTCGAAGCTTGAAATTGTCAGATGCGGAGGAACATTATTCTCAATCATATAAGTATTACCTGTTTCTTTTGCAATATTATCAATTAACCTCTGCAATCCCTTTGTTACATGTTCATCAAAATATGCTGATATAAGATACATATGCCGCCTCATTATTATTAATCACCTATGCCAAACTCTCTGGCAATTCTACATCTATTACTATTTTTCTTTATCTATGTGTGAAGCAATAAATTTCCCAATGATTGCAAGTATCAAAATAGAGACATAAAACCTCGGATCACGATGTTCTCCATATAAAGCAAACCAAATAACGATCGAAAATACCACTATAGTGTATACTGGCAAAAAGAATTTTTTCATAAGTACTGCTCCTTTATTGGGCAAATCCGAATTTATATATGTCTTTGCAAATATACCATATCTATTAGCTGTACACCGCCCTCATAAATTGTGTGGTCATAATTG
>CAKRIN010000003.1 GCA_934343805.1 uncultured Lachnospira sp. | reverse complement strand
GGTACATACACACCAACTCTTGCAAGAGCAGTTACCTTCTGTCCTAATATAGTGCCATCAGGCTTGGAATCAAACCAGCTGTACTGCTTCTGCTTTTCATGGAAAGAACGGATATTAACGATAGCCTTTCTTATAACTTCAATAAGCTCAGGATCAACTAAAGAATACGCTTCTTCAATCTCTGCATCTGTTACAACAATGTTATCAGCATTGATATCAGCTTTATCAAAATTCTTAGTATACTCAAATAAAGCTTCATCACCCTTAGTCTTAATATTAAGAAGAATTTCAGCAACAGCAGATTCAAACTTGCCATAGCTGTTAGGACTTCTCTTTAAAAGGTTCTCTAAAATATTATTTTTACTCTCATCTGTTAATTCAACGATACGCATGGTAAATCCTCCGGTATAATTAGTTATTCTGTGTTTCTATATATTTTTTGACATCATTAATGAGTCTGGTTATTCTCTCCTGTTCCATCTTCATGCTTACCTGATTAACAACCATTCTGGCAGAAAGAGGACATACTTCTTCAAGAACTTCAAGACCATTTTCTTTTAAAGTTGCTCCAGTCTCAACGATATCAACTATAACCTCAGCAAGTCCTACAATAGGAGCTAATTCAACTGAGCCATTAAGCTTGATAATTTCAACAGTCTGATGTTTCTTGTTATTAAAATAATCTTTGGCAATATTAGGATACTTTGAAGCAACTCTTATAAGTTCATGATGCTGTAATTTCTCTCTTGCAGATTCGGGACCACATACACACATTCTGCATTTGCCCATCTGAAGGTCATATACTTCATAAAGACTACGGCCTTCTTCAAGAATTGTATCCTTACCGACTATACCGATATCCGCAGCTCCATATTCAACATAGGTTGGAACATCAGATGGCTTGGACAAGAAAAATTTAAAACCTAATTCTTCATTGGTAAATATAAGCTTTCTTGTTTTTTCATCTTTCATCTCTTCACAAGGAATTCCGATTTGTTCAAAAATTTCCATGGCTTTTTTGGCAAGACGGCCTTTTGCCAGAGCGATTGTTATGTATCTCATTAGAATGTACCTCCTGCAAGGCTGTTTATAGTAGTTCTTTCATTACGTCCAGATTCATCAATAACTCTTACCGTTGAATCAGATATATAAATGCTATCAATAAAAGCAACATTAACTAAAGAAGATTCTTTAGCATATTCTATATATTGCGAATCATTTTTCTTATCTGTATAAGCAATCATACATACATTGGTTCCTGTATTCCTTAATGATTTAGAAATACTTATTGCATGTCCAAGCTTATCAGCATCATATACAAGAAGTGTTCCGTTACAATCATGTGGAATGTGTATGTTCTGCCTGTTAAGTGCTGCGATAAGTCTGTCAATAGTGATAGAAAAACCAATAGATGCCTTGTCACATCCAAACTGGCCAAGCAGCTTATCATAACGTCCCCCATTAACAACCGGTTCACCTGTTCCAAATGTATATGCATGGAATATAATTCCGGTATAATAAGCATGTTCAGATAAATCACCAAGATCAAAAGATATATATTTATCGTAGTTATTCTCTTTTAAGAGCTGGTATAAATCTTCAAGCCTGGTAATAGCCTCAAAACATTCGTTATCATCAGTTAAAGCTTTAGCTTTATCAAGAACTTCTGTTCCACCAAAAAGCTGTGGGAGTTCAAGTAAAGCTTTAGCAGTGCTATCATCAATATTAAGATTATTTAATAATTCTTCGACACCAAAATAATTCTTGTCCTTGATAAGTCTTAACAGCTCTTCTGCTGAATCACCAGTAATGCCAGCTTTATGGAGCAGTCCATTGAAAAATGCAACATTACCAAGTTCAACCTGGAATTCAGTTAAACCAGCGGATAACATACAGTCAATTACCATAGAAATAATCTCATAATCAGCTGCAAGTGAATTATCATTAATAAGCTCAGCACCAAGCATGGTATTTTCTTTAAGCCTGCCCTGATAGTATTTGCTTACATTAACAAATGTGTTTCCAAGGTAACACAGCTTTACAGGCAGCATTCTGTCTTCAAAATATTTGGAAGTAGCCCGTGCTATGGAAGGAGTCATATCTGGTCTTAGAACAAGAGTGTTCCCATATCTGTCAAATAGCTTGAACATCTCATTAGATGGAACACTTCCTCGTTCTTTATTAAATACATCAAAAAATTCGATTGATGGCGTCTGTATATCGTTGTATCCATATGAAGCAAGAACATCATGAAGACGATTCTCAATAACCTTCTTTTCTGCACATTCCGTGCTATATATGTCTCTGACACCCTCTGGGGTATGTAATAAATCTTTCTTCATAAATATACCTGCATCCTTTCGTTAATTACTATATTCTTTAACACGTTAAAGTGATAACATGCTAACACACTAAAATATGTTTGAATTATACATAAATAAATATAGCTTGTCAACATGCTTACAAGCTGGATAAATCATAATTATCATGTAGAACTTCTTTATATATTATGTATCTGCCACCGCCCTTCTTTTTGGCAATAGCAAATGCTTTACGGATTTTATTTTCAATTAATACAAGATCAGTTCCATTGTCAGGATATCTGCCTATACCAATCGAGAAACCTATATTAAGATCCGGGTCAATTAATTTACAGTTCCATGCTATCATTGTACGGATGTGTTCAAGAAATGCCCTAAGGGATATTTCTGAATTAATATTTTTAACAACAATTGTATATTTAAAGTCATCTATAAGACAAAGCATGCCACGATATTCTATAACCTTAAGGATTGTATCTTCAATTATGTGGGATATATCTTTTAATTTATCCGGCATGTTAGCGGTAAGATTGTTAATATCATCAACTTCAAGATATATTATAGATAACTGACAGTCCGGATTAATGTTTATATTATTGTTGCAGAAATCAGCAAGATCGTAAGGATTTCTTGTATATGTAGCATTCTTGTATTCATATGTTTTCTGAGAAAATGTTACAGGTGTGTTATCAATCAGTTTAAAGCTTCCAACACTTAATACTGGCTTAAGGTTAGAATATATAGTTGAACCTTTAACATTAATCGGATAATAGTTTCCAGAATTGTCATTGAATAATCTGGCATGTATTGTATGCGTATAATCAATATTTCCAGATAAAATATCTTCTTTAAGACGTATTATCTCGTCTCTGTATTCTTCAAGTATAGAATTGGTTTCAAATAAAACATTCTGTATATTGTCGATTTTATCTTTCATAACCATGAATAACTCATTATCAACAAATGAATTAAGAGTAAATATATCTGTATTAAAATCATAAGTGTAGAACAATTCATTATCCATGGCCATGATATGGGTAAATGACTTTATAGTCTTTTGAAGTTGTTTATTAAAATTTCTGATAGCAAGAATGTCAGAAATGTGTAATTCAAGATATTCGGAATTAACAGAAGAAGGAATGTTCTTTTTTTCAATATCCACAAGAACCCATCTGTAAGAATTATCTACTCTTTTCATTCTCAGACACATAGATTTTCTTAAATTAAGTCTTAATGTATTGGCAACATCAATGAAATCATCAAGATCAACCTGATGAATAGTGTCAACTATTGAATAATGGGTAGATATTCCAAGAAATTTATACATTGCTTCGTTAGCGGTAATTATAGAAAAATTATTATCAACAACAGCATAGCCATTAACAAGCTCATAATCTTCTGTGTAATTATTGACACTATTATTACTCATAATCAATTCAGCCTTTCTATCGTAATTCTATATCCTTTTGAATTGTTTCAAGATAATGAACAGGAATTCCCTGATTGGCATTAATCCTGAAAGATTTGTTTATTTCTTCATAGGTAAAGCTTTTTCTCCCACCATTAAGACTTCTGTCCCAATAGAATATTATATCAGAAAATGGAATATAATAGAACTCATCACGGGAAGAAAAATATATAATTATAAATGAAATTCCGTCCTGCTTTTCAAATTCGCGCATGAATTCAACCTGATGTTCATGTATATTTTGTATTGGAAATGTGTCTGTAGCACACTCCTTGGCATCAAAGCATACAGGAATCCCCTGCACAACACCAATATAATCAACAGTACTCTTCTGATCAAAATAAGCAAGAGTGATGTGCCTGGTTTTCTGGTCAATGTTGATGGGCTTAATTGGTGTTGGTATTTTTTGAACCAGAGCAAGATGTGAAGCTCGGTATTTGTCGTTGGACATATTAATCAGGTCTTCTAGTGTAGATCCTCTAAGACCTCTTGAATTCCATGTTGGCATAAGTGCTCACCTTCCATTACTTTTAAAAATATCTCTGGAATACCTGCAAATATATGAATATTCATATCAGGTATATTTAACTCAAAAGAATGAAGCATTTGGTCTTTTATTCCATAAGCTTTATTGAATCTTTCGTTATCAGTCCGGTTGCCATATTTGTAATCACCTATCAATGGATGCCCAATACTTGCAAGATGTGCACGAATCTGATGGCTTTTTCCAGTGAGGAGATGAATTTTAAGAAGTGTAAGGTTATTGCCAGAACATACCGGAATATATTCAGTCTCAATAGGAAGAGAATCTTTTGCAGGCGATTGTGATATTGACACCTTATTATTTTTTTCGTTCTTTACAAGATAACCTTTAATTAATTTCCTTTCGGAAATCAAACCTTTAACAAAGCAGATATAATATTTTCCAAGAGTTCTTTGCCTGAATGCATCAGAAAGAGCCTGAAGTCCTTTTGTCGTTTTTCCAGCAGCAACAATGCCGCTGGTGTTTCTGTCAAGCCTGTTACATACTCCAGGCTTAAATGATTGCAGATCCACGGCTGATATCTGCCTGTTGTGAATAAGATAAGCGGTCAGATACTCTACAAGAGAAACATCGCTGGCAGCAGCTTTCTGGGAAAGCATGCCAGCTGGTTTATTTATAAATATAACATCATCATTTTCATACAATATATCAAGTGGTCTATAAATATTGTTATAATAATTTGATATATCTGTAGAGTTATTAGTATTTGTGAATTTTGCAAATGTTTCATCAGAGAAAAATATTTTGATGCTATCCCCTGCTTTTAATTTTTCATCACCAGTGGATTTTTTATTATTAAGTGTAATATTTTTCTTTCGCAGCATTTTATATATAAAACTTTTGGGAGCATTAGAAAGATAACGCTCAAGACAGCGCATCATTTTCTGCCCATCAAGTTTTTCATCAATAATAATTTCTTTCATGTTAACTCCTGATTTAGAGACTCATTCTAAGAAGAGCCTCTGTTATATACTGCTTTCTGTCTTCACTGTTTTCCTTTGTTTCATCATAATTAAGTGCAGCATTTTTTACTTTTTCAAGATAAGTACCTTGATCCTTATAAAGAAGAACGGCACAATTTAGTTTTTCATTTTTAAGAAATTCTTTTACGCTTGTTTCAAAAAGATTCTTATCAGCCTTTTCAAGGTTTGTATATGCCAGAATCTGGGTATCACTTATAACTGCTGCCATGATACCGATTGGTTTCTGCTTATTAGAAACAACAAGATCATATACGCTGTTAAGATTGCCTTTACAACCTTCGATGCAGTCTTTGATATCTTTAGTACAGCTTTTATGTGGAATAAGGACAAAATATGATACTGCAAACTTGGCAGCAGGTAGAACAAGAACAACTGCCAGCATGGTAAGATAATTATTCTTTGATTTCCATATAATAAATCCTGCGATAAATACTGCAAGAACAACAGCAAATGCGAGCAGTGTTTTTATCAGATTACGTTTTTTCTTATAAGCAAGATAACCGAAGTTACCTTTTTCTATTATTTTCATTACTTCTACTCCTTATTTTTCTTGGTGGTATCAGACATTTTGGCCCGAAACCTATAAGATCACTTCTGTTATTGGCAAGAAGTGCCTCTTTAACGAGTTCATAATTTTCAGGTTTCTTATATTGAATAAGTGCCCTCTGCATTTCCTTTTCATGATGAGATACAGGTGTATAGACTCTTTCCATAGTTTTTGGATCATAACCAGTATAATACATACAGGTTGAAAGCGTTGAAGGTGTTGGATAAAAATCCTGTACCTGTTCCGGCATATATCCAAGATCACGGACATATTCTGCAAGTTCTATAGCTTCTTTCATGGTTGAACCAGGATGGCTTGACATAAGATATGGAACAACAAACTGTTCTTTACCTGTCTTATCATTGATTCTTTTATATCGCTTAATAAAATTGTCATATACAGCACGTTCTGGCTTGCCCATTCTTGAAAGAACTTTATCAGATATGTGTTCAGGTGCAACGCGCAACTGCCCGCTTATATGGTGTTCACATATTTCTCTTAAAAATGTATCATCAGAATCCTGCATGCAGTAATCAAATCGTATTCCGGATCTGACGAATACTTTTTTTACAGATGGGATTTTTCTTAATTTTCTTAAAAGACTTATGTAATCCTTGTGTTCAACAACAAGATTCCTGCATGGTTTAGGGAAAAGACACTGTTTATTAACACAGGCTCCTTTACTTAACTGTTTATCGCATGCAGGTCTTCTGAAATTAGCGGTCGGTCCACCTACATCATGTATATAGCCTTTAAAATCAGGATCTCTGGTCATAACCTTGGCTTCCTGTATTATATTTTCATGACTTCTTGTCTGTATAATGCGTCCCTGATGAAATGTAAGTGCACAGAATGAGCAGCCGCCAAAACAGCCACGATTACTTGTAAGTGAGAATTTTATTTCCGATAAAGCCGGAATACCTCCCATTTTCTTATATACAGGGTGATAATCCCTCATATAAGGCAGTGAATATATATCATCCATTTCCATCTGTGTAAGCGGCATAGCAGGTGGATTTTGTACAACATACATTTTTTCTTTAACTTTTTCTACAAGAACTCTGGCACTGAAGGCATCTGTATTTAGATACTGGGTGTAAAAGCTCTGGGCATATTTTTTCTTATCTGATGCAATTTCATCAAAACATGGCAGTTCAATATAATCATCATATATATGGTCAAGACTTTTTGTTTTATAAACAGTTCCTTTTATGTATGTTATATCTTTTACGTCAATACCGGCATCAAGTGCTTCTGCAATTTCAACAATGGAGTGTTCTCCCATTCCATAAGATATTATATCAGCTCCGGAATCAATAAGGATGGAATGTTTAACTTTATCAGACCAGTAATCATAATGTGATAATCTTCTGAGAGAGGCTTCTATTCCACCTAGAATAACAGGTGTTTTCTTGTATGTCTGTCGTATCAGGTTGCTATATACAATGGTTGCGTAATCTGGTCTCAGCCCCATTTTCCCTCCAGGAGAATATGCATCAGTTTTTCTGTGCTTTTTGTTGACTGTATAGTGATTGACCATTGAGTCCATATTGCCGGCAGAAACCAAAAAGCCTAATCGTGGTTCACCAAGAATTGTTACAGATTCTTTCTTTTTCCAGTCAGGCTGAGCAATTACCCCGACTTTGTAACCACGGCTTTCCAGTAGTCTGGTTATTATAGCTGCACCAAATGATGAATGGTCTACATAGGCATCACCACTTATATAGACAAAATCACACTGCTGCCAGCCTCTTTTTTTCATATCTTCTTTGTTAATCGGAAGGAAATCCTTAACCATATAAGCTCCTTATATATCAATATTTGTCAGTTGTTTTTAAGAGCAGATATCTCTTCAACATTCAAAGGTCTGAACTCTCCCTGCTTAAGGCTTTTATCAAGTGATAAAGGTCCAAAAGTTACTCTTTTTAAAAATAATACTTCAGAATCAACGGCTGCAAACATACGTTTTATCTGATGGAATTTACCCTCATGGACAGTCACATATACTTCTGAGTAATTGTCTTCTTTGTTATAATCCAGTACCTCAAGTCTGGCAGGCAATGCGGTTAATTCATTATCAACCTTAAAACCATTCATAAACTTTTCAATTACATCATCACTAATATTGCCTTTAACTTTTGCAAAATATGTTTTATCCACATGCTTCTTTGGTGAAAGCAGATTATGTGCCATTGCCCCATCATTTGTTATTATAAGCAGACCTTCAGTATCCTTATCTAATCTTCCAACTGGAAACATGTCTTTGCGGTTGGATTTGATAAGGTCAATAACTGTTTTACAAGTATTATCATCTGTTGCAGATACAACTCCTGCAGGCTTGTTAAGCATATAATATTCAAATTCATTATAGCCTGTCTTAATACCATCCACATATACGCAGTCTGAATCAGTGTTAATCTTTAATTCTGGACGTGATACTATAGCATCATTAACACGGACATGTTTTTTACGTATCAGCTCTTTAACCTCACTTCTGGTTCCAGCCTTCATATCTGCAAGATATTTATCAAGTCTTATTATCATTACATCCATCTCCATCCGGCAAGATATTTATTCTTGAGCTGACCATTAGAATTCTTACCCCAGCCAAGAGGATACCCGTCGACACATACAAGAGTCCATCCTGACTTAACATTATTACAGTCATCTATATCTATTGTCTCACCTTTGAGATATCGTATAACGCGTTCATCTGATACAGGAAGATCAAGTGTATTAGGATATTGCTCTTTTTTTAGAGCCATTGCAAATGCCTGACTTGGTTCAAAACGATTTTTCTTAAGTTCACCAAGTAACAGACCATTTCTTATAATTCTTAATCCCCGTTCCTCTGCCATGTACTCAGAAGTAAGGTATACCCTGGTATCTCTTATGTTGATATATGCCGGATCATATTTGAATGTAGTGCTATCCATGAATTCTTTTAATTCGTCAGGAAGTTTTACTTTCCCTGATACAGAGCGTTTAGACGATGAATAATTATCACCATTTTTTTCAAATAAAGCAACAAAATGTCCTTCACCTGACATTTTATGAGGAAATATTCTGACAGCTTTCTCGAGGTGATATCCTTCGTTATTGTCATATCCATGAGAAAAACCTTCATAAGGTTTAATATCAATAAGGTGCATATCAGGTCTGTTTTTTAGAAGGTGTATAACAGAATCCTCATCTTCAAGCTTTGAAAACGTACATGTAGAATATAAAAGTTTGCCACCTGGCTTTAACATATCGGCACCAGCAAGAATTATATTTCTCTGAATCTGTGAATAGAATTCGGGACCATTCTTTTCCCAGGCTTTTATAAGCTTATTGTCTTTTCTGAACATACCTTCTCCAGAACATGGTGCATCAATAAGTACTTTGTCAAAGAAGCCTGAAAATCTGTCAGCAATACCAACAGGATCTTCATTCAGTACGCAAAGATTAGAAACACCAAATACCTCTACATTCTTAAGTAGGGCTTTTGCACGGGAATTACTTATATCATTAGTTATGAGCAGTCCTGAATTGTTAAGCTTAGCAGCAAGTTCAGTTGATTTACCACCCGGTGCAGCACACATGTCAAATACCACATCACCTTCGTCTACAGGAAGTACATTTGCAGGAGTCATAGCACTTGGCTCCTGAATATAATACAAGCCGGCAAAATAATATGGATGTTTGGCAGGTTTATCTTCTTCTGAATAATAAAAACCATTTTCAATCCATGGAATTGGTTCTAATTGGAATGGACATATCTTAAGAAAATCTTCTGTGGATATTTTAAGATTATTAACACGCAGACCATATAGTCTCTTATCATTAAAACTTTCTATATAGCTGTCATAATCTTCTCCTAACAGCGTTTTCATGGCATCTGTATATTTTTCTGGTAAATTCACTTTATATACCTCAATTCTGTAATGTTTTATTATCTGTCATGTATTGTCTACTAAACAGACTGTGCACGATAATCTTCAGCAATTATATCTAGTTGACGTGAAAACCTTGATAATTCATTAATGTTTCCTCTTCTATATATTTCATAGAATTCATCCTGAATTTTGATAATCACCTGTTTGTTTGCAACTTTATATAAATTCTGTATTGTACTTAATATATCAGAAACAACATTTGCTTTAATAACAAAATAGTTCTGTGCGTTAATTATTTCATCATGAATAGATGACATCTCGTTATCAAGAGTTATCAGGGCATCTGATGCAGCATTAAGACGTTCTCTTACATGTGTAGGAATTTCTCCGTTGTATTTGTATTGAAGAGAATGTTCAATAATTGCCCAGAAGTTCATGCCAAGCGTACGAATCTGGATTTCAACAGGGATAACTGATGTACCATGAACAGTTTCAACTTCATAATTAACTATAAGATGATAACTTCTGTAACCACTTTTTTTAATATTCTTAATGTAATCCTTTTCGCTTATAACAGTCATGTCCTTACGATTCTTTATAAGCTCAACAACAGTATATATGTCTTCTGTAAACTGGCATATAAGACGTATTCCTGCTATATCAAAAAGATTCCCCTGAATCTTGTCTATATCAATACCACGCCTTTGAGCTTTTTCAATAATACTTGATATGCTTTTAACACGTCCAAGTACCTGTTCAATAGGAGAATACTCTCCAGTCTGATGGTATTCTTTTATAATATGATTAAATTTAATCTGTAGTTCTTCTACCGCCAGGTCATATGGCATAAGAATTTCTTTCCACATCTGAATTTCCATTTAGTCCTCCAATGTAATATGGATAAAATATTACATTTCATTATAACACATAATTAACAGATTTTGAGAATATTATTAAATAACAGATGTTACGGGAGCTGTTTATGATAAGTTTAATAATTATTCTGTTATTTTTACTCTCTGTTTTATCAGTTCCTGTATGCCAGGGAGTGATTAATGGATTATCACTTTTTGGTTTGAGAGTATTTCCCGGATTATTCCTTTCTTTTATTCTCACTAATTATCTTATAAGGATAATCAAGATGAAAAATGTGCATAATATCTGGCTTATAATAATTATTGGAATAATTACAGGATTTCCTAATGGTTCATATATATGCTCGGAATACAAAGAGATTGAACCTGACAGTAAATTACCGGACATGCTTTTTGGATTGATTAATATTCCAAGTCCTGCTTTCCTTATAAGTTATGTGTATTGTTATATATTGGACAGATGCATAAATATTGTGTATTTTATTATGCTGACATACATTCCGGTACTTGTTATAGCTTTCATAATCGTATTGATATATGGCTGTTTTCCTAAAAGAGACGACAATCATGGTAAGAAAGTCAGAATTAATAAAGAAAATGCATATATTTTCTTTGAAGAATCTGTTAATACAGCAATATCAGCATCATTAAAGCTGGGTGCATATATTATTGTATTTTCAGTTATTATATCGGTTTTAAGATATATACCTGTTATTAACGAATATGCATTTGGAATTACATTTCCTTTGGAAATATCCAACACTCTTAATCTGATAAAACAATCAGGATTATCAGTTTATGAGAAAATCTTTTGCGTAATGATAATAGACTGCTTTGGAGGCTTATGTGTCATGATGCAGACCAAAAGTGTCTGTGCCGATAATTTTAACGCAAAAAAATACATATATCAGAAGCTTGTATTATGTACTATTACATGCGCATTTACATGGCTGCTGATATATGTATTAGAATTGTTTTAATTATTCATTTGAATCTGAGGCTTCTGGAGCTGATACATCGGAATCAGAAACAGCAGCATCTTCCTCATTATCACTTTCCTCAATGCCACTAAGTTCATTTCTGTTATTATTAACTACAGAAAGGACATTCTGAAGACCTGATAATAATGAATCATACTTTTCTTTATTATCTTTTATTGAATGTTCAATAATATACTGAAGCTTTGCTAACATATCATCAGTATACTGCATGGCACTATAACGGATACCATTGGCTTCTTCTGTTGCATTGTCAAGAATAGCCTGAGCCTGTGCAGTTGCCTGTTCTATGAGCTGGTTAGCCTGTGCATATGCTCTCTGCATAATTTCATGTTCATTAATAAGTTCTTCTGTCTGAATCTGTGCAGCATTAATAATTGCATCAGCCTGTTCTTTTGCATCAGCGAGGATAGCATCCTTATTGCTTAAAATCTTCTGATATTTTTTAACTTCATCAGGTGTCTTTAATCTCAATTCTGTAAGCATATCTTCAAGCTGCTCTTTGTTGACAATAATTTTAACATTTGATAATGGATAATATTTACAATTATCAATGTAGCTCTCAATATCACTTATTAACTGTTCAATTCTACTCATCTGAAAAACTCCTTTAAATTGTATATTATTGATTGATTCCGTATTTTTCGTACACTCTTGAAACGATTTCTTCTGGTACGAACTTGTGGATATCTCCGCCATACATGGCCATTTCCTTAACTATACTTGAGCTTAAATATGCATATTTAAGACTTGTTGTAAGGAATACAGTATCTATCCCTGGTGCTGCTACCCTGTTTGTCTGCGACATTGCAAGCTCATACTCGAAATCAGTAACAGCACGAAGCCCTCTGATTATAACGGATACATTATGTTGTGCAGCAAAATCAACAAGCAGTCCGCTAAAGCTTAAAACTTCAACATTAGGCAAATCACTAGTGACTTCCTTTAACATATTAACACGCTCATCCACTGAAAACAATGGTGTTTTGGTACTGTTATTTAATACTCCGACTATAAGATGGTCCACAAGACTGGCAGAACGTCGAATTATATCCAAATGTCCAAGTGTTACAGGGTCAAAGCTTCCAGGATAAATTGCTTTCTTCATGATTAGTTACTCTCCTTTAGTCTGATAAACAGATGCTTGTTAGTTTTATAATTTTTAACTTTAACTGTTTCAAAACCACATTCTTCTATATAGTCAAGAGGAGTATTAAGAGCCTCTTCAATTATTATAATTGTATATTTGTCAATAATATCAGATGCTGATAAAGATTTTAAAACATCATATTCATAATCCTGGCTATAAGGTGGATCCATAAACACTATATCAAATACACCTTTGCCTGATAATCTGTTGATAGCAGAAAGTACATCCTGCTCCATAACAACAGCTTTGTCTGCAAGCCGTGTAAATGTAAGATTATCTTTTATAACAGCAATTGCATTTCTTGCATTCTCAACAAAGACTGCTTTTTTTGCTCCACGGCTTAATGCTTCAATTCCTATTGCACCACTTCCAGAATACAAATCTAAAAATACGCATCCGGCAATTTCACCTTGGAGCATATTAAAAAGTGTCTCCTTAATTCTGTCAGTTGTAGGTCTTGTATTATTACCCTCAGCAGCTTTAAGTGGCATGCTTCGGGCTGTTCCAGCTATAACACGCATAATAAAATATTCCTCTATTCAAAAAAATTCTTTAGTTCAGAACGTGAGTTAATCTGCAGCTTGTTAAATATAACCTTCATATTAGACTTAACAGTACTCTCGGCTATAAATAACTGATCTGCTATCTCTTTGTTAGAAAGTCGCTGGGCAGCAAGCTTGGCAACATCAGCTTCTCTTACTGTCAGACCATAATTAGCAAGCATATGTCCGGCTTTTTTAATAACCTTTACACCCTTTTCATGAGTCTTTGCAAGCTTGTTAATTGCTTTAACAAACAATGAAATATTCTTGTTAACTCCGGCTTCAATTAATAAATCTGAAATATAACTATAATTATGTACAAAAGGCATATAAATTTCATCTTTTATTGCAAGATTAATTGCCTCATGTAAAAATTTTCTGGCTTTATCACTATCTCCAAGTTCATTATTAGCAATTGCAAGATAAATGTATGTATATATTCTTGGAATAATATAAGAAAACATCTTGCTAAGACCAAGTAACTGTCCGCTTATTCCTAAGAACTCATGATAATCTTTATTAATGATCATATATTTGGCTGCAATAGTGTTAACAAAACTTAAGGAAAAGAAATCAACGTTATCTTCAATATTTTTCTCATCTTTGAGCCATTCAGGGATTTTATCCTTATCTTCAACATTACAGTATATACTGGCAATGCATATATCTGCCATTCTCACAAGCATAAAATCTTTTTGCTCAGATTTACATGAAGATGGTGATATATTACTCATATATTCTTTAAATTCATCGTTAGAGCCATAATGAATAGCTATAAGTGCAAGAAGATAATTAGCTGCAATATATATAGAATACTGATTACGGCTGTCAGCCATATATACGGCCTTATGACATAAGATTTCAGCACTTTCAATCTCTCCCCTGTTATAGAGAACTTCTGCTTTCATCAATGCCTCAAATCCTTTTCCATGTCCATTGGTAATTCTGTAATAATCAGGAGCACAATCATTAAGCAGACACATTTCGTGTTCCAGACTTCCACTTGTACGATGATAAAGAGACATAATGGATGGACATTCAAAGTTAAAAGGATATTTGCCGGCAATTATGCCTACAGGAGACTTTGTGATGGCTGATATCCTGTTAAAATGTTTATTCATCTTATCAAAATCATTAAAATATTCAAACGCTTTAATATATTCAAGCTCGGAAATATACTGATTCTTCTTGTTATCATTAAGATTACTGTCATTACTTATATCTGTTTCTATATCAGTTAAAAGTGTATGAACAGTGTTCTTTTCATTAAGCAGAAGCATAGAAAAGCAAATGATAATTGAAAAATCATACTTTCCATGTTTTTCTACGTCCCAGTAATGATTGGCTATTTCAGAGAAAATATTCTTATTTTTTTTGATTATATATGGATATATATTCTTAAAATCAGGTGACGACAAATAAATCTTATTATAATTATCAGAAGCATAAAAGAGTTTCATCGCTTCAAAATAATTACCATCATAAAGATTGGTTTCTGCTGCCTTTAATTTAATCCTTTTAATATCTTCTACAGGCTTATCCTCAAGAACTTTTAACATAAAATGCTTAAATACAGGGTTAAAACTGTATTTTCTTGTATGCATGTTATAATTAACTATTGCTGTTGAATTAAGATAGACAAGGCAGTCTTTTTCATCAATCTCTAATTGCCTTACGCATTGTTCAAGCGTAAATTCATTAAACACACACATATTGGTAAGAAAGTCACGTCTGTCATTATCTAATTCAAGCCAAATATTATTCCTTATAAAAGAATCAGCTATATCATGTACATAACTGTCAGAATATTGTTTATCCTTGTAATTATCCATATATGAATGAATAATTATCGGCCATCCAAGAGTTTTATCATATAACTCTTTTGCTGTTTCAGAAGTTAAAACAATTTCGTTCAGTTTGAAATAATCAAGAATATCTTCGTCCGTAAAAGCAAGATCAGATTTATCTACAAGTCCGGCATCTTTCTTGGTTATAAGATTGATTAACTCCTGACGGGTTATCTGCTGCATGATAAATATATATTTCAAATCAAGCATAGATGTTGAATAGCATGAAGTAAGAATCCTCTCGATATTGTCATCAAGGATACAGTCAAAATTATCTATAATTACCAGAGCTGAAGATTTGGACTGTGACATCACTGAAAGCTTGTTAATAACCTCGTTAGCCTTTTCTTCTGTATCAGGGAACCCAAGTTCCTTAAAAGCTGCAGCATATGAAGGATTGATTATTTTGATTGCATTACACAGATTCATCCAGAATATTTCTTTTGAACTGTTTGCATCTATCCATAATACAGTGTAACCTGAAAAATTTCTGTAAAATGTTTTACACACGATGGATTTACCATAGCCCGTAGGTGCGCATATAAAATTATATCTATACATTTCAAATCTGCTGAGGCATTCTTTCATATAATTTGAAATATATGCTTTATTCTGCATGTTTTTTATATGTGCCATAATCATCCCTCCTCGTGCCAGTTTAGTAGTAAGTATGAATTATTAATTCCATTCAGAATTATCGATTTCAATCTTTTTATCACGTAACATAAGCTCTCTTACAGCTTCAGCAGCTGGTTTATCTTCAAAAAGAACTTTGTTGACCTGTTCTACAATTGGCATTTCAATGTTGTATTTTTTTGAAAGCTCCAAAGCAGCCTTTGCTGAGAATACTCCCTCAACAACCATCTGGACTTCTTCCATAGCCTGATCCTTGGTATATCCTTTACCTATGAGGATGCCGGCTCTTCTGTTTCTGCTGTGCATACTTGCACATGTTACTATTAAATCTCCAATTCCTGAAAGACCGGCAAATGTATGAGGATTAGCTCCCATAGCTACACCAAGTCTTGTTATTTCTGCATTACCTCTTGTGATAAGTGCGGCTTTGGTATTATCACCATATCCGAGACCATCAGCAATACCTGCAGCAAGTGCAATGACATTCTTCAATGCTCCACCGATACATATGCCAAGTATATCAGGACTTGTATACACTCTGAATACATCACTCATAAAAATGTTCTGAAGATATTCAGCAGTCTGTTTTTCATGTGCACCAATTACGCATGTTGTAGGTATTCCACGGCTTACTTCTTCAGCGTGGCTTGGTCCTGAAAGAACAGCAACTTTAGCACAAGGAATCTCCTGTTCTACTATCTGGCAAAGTGTAAGAAGCGTATGCTCTTCTACTCCCTTTGCAACATTAACTATAATCTGTCCATCCTTAACAAAAGGCGCTATAGTCTTAGCTGTAGAACGTGTATATGGTGAAGCAACTGCAAGAACAAGAACATCAGCACATGTTATCACATTCTCTGTGTTACCAGAAATAGTTATGCTTTCTGGAATCTTAACGCCAGGCAGGCATCTTTTATGTTCCCTGTCTTTCTGAAGCATATCAACTTCATCTTTTAATACTGACCAAACAGTAACATTGTGTCCGTTGTTATTAAGGAGTAAAGCAAGTCCAAGACCCCAGCTTCCAGCTCCTAAAACACTAATATTTGCCATAATTATACTCCAATCTGACGCAAATGCGTATATAAATTAATTATTTTTTTGTCCAATTTTTCGTTCTGTTCCGTTAATAAGTCTTACAATGTTGCCACGATGTCTGATAAAAGCTAAAGCTACAAGAACAAAAACAATAATATTTCCCTCAACCAGACTCATGCCATTAAGCGGAAGCCATCCGATTATTCCCCATATAAGAAACTCTACAAAGAACATTGCCATTCCTATAAGGGATGCCAGTGAAACATAATGGCTTACCTTTGCAACCATCCCAAAAAAAAGAATACCAAATACAGTAAACATGAAACAGTATTTTGGGAAAAGCATAAGGCTTATAACTACTCCTGATGAAGCAGCAATTCCTTTTCCACCTTTGAAACCAAGATAGAAAGGGAAATTATGACCAAGTACAATACCTAATCCACAGTAAAGAAACAGAAGCATTTCTGAAATTGTTGTATGTGGCACTACAAGAAAATGAATTAACACATCTGCAATTACTGCTTTAAATGCATCAAGCAGATAAGTAACAATACCAGCTTTTTTACCGAGAGTTCTCATTACATTGGTTGTTCCTGCATTACCGCTGCCATAATTTCTTATATCAATTTTATTGAACTTTCCCATCCAGTATCCTGCCTGAATAAGTGCTCCGGCAAAATATCCCAATATAAGTACAGCTAATTTAACTAACATTATTCTTTCTCCTTACGTTCTCTGTTAATAAATCTTATTGATGTACCTCTGAATCCGAATGATTCCCTGATTCTGTTCTCTATATATCTTGTATAAGAAAAATGAGTGAGCTGTACATCATTTACAAACATTATAAATGTAGGAGGTTTAACTGAAACCTGTGTCATGTAATATATCTTAAGTCTCTTTCCTTTATCAGATGGTGGCTGCTTCATGGCAACCGCTTCAGTAAGAATTTCATTAAGAACACCTGTTGGAATTCGCATAGTCTGTGCATCAACAATCTGATCAATGAGATCATACAGCTTATTAAGTCGCTGTCCTGTTTTTGCTGATATAAATACTATCTCTGCATAAGACATGAAAGATAAAGTATCTTTTATTTTATTAGTAAATTCATATATGGTCTTATCATTCTTTTCGATGTCATCCCACTTGTTAACAGCAATGATAATACCCTTGCCTCTTTCATGTGCTATCCCGGCAATTTTGGCATCCTGTTCAGTAACACCTTCAGTTGCATCAATGACAAGAATGGCAATATCTGCTCTTTCAACAGCTGCTACAGTTCTTATGATACTGTAACGCTCAAGATCTTCTTTTATCTTGCTTTTTCTTCTGAGTCCGGCAGTATCTATAAATACATATTCTTTATTATTATATTTAATTGCTGTATCAATAGCATCTCTTGTGGTTCCGGCTATATCGGAAACGATAACTCTGTTCTTACCAAGAAGCTTATTGACAATTGATGATTTACCAACATTAGGCTTACCTATAATGGCAATCTTAGGTCTGTCATCTTCTTCCTCAACATCAGATCCTTCTGGGAAATGTCCTACTACTTCATCAAGGACTTCGCCAAATCCAAGCTTATTAACAGCAGATATAGGGAAAGGTTCACCAATTCCAAGATTGTAGAATTCATATACATCCGGCATCATCTTATCGAAGTTGTCGACCTTGTTAACTACAAGTATAACAGGCTTATGTGATCTTCTTAACATATCAGCTACTTTGGAATCCGAATCAACAAGTCCCTGTTTTACATCAGTCATAAATATAATAACATCAGCTGTTTCTATGGCAATTTCAGCCTGTTCTCTCATCTGTGAAAGAATAATATCTCCTGTATCAGGTTCTATACCACCTGTATCAATCAGGGTAAAATTGTGATTGAGCCAGCTTACTTCGGCATATATTCTGTCTCTTGTAACACCAGGAGTATCTTTAACTATTGAAATCTGTTGTCCGCAAAGACTATTGAATAATGTCGATTTACCAACATTAGGTCTTCCAACAACAGCAACTATTGGTTTGCTCATAATAATATCCTCTTTCTTAATTTATAAAAAATTAATACACGCAATCTATAATATAATATCAGTTCCATTGCTTTTTGTAAAGCGCTGTGATATCATACAAAATATTGATTTCATGCGGTTTCGGAGGTGTATTTGTGAAAAAATCCAATAAAATATTCACTTTTTGTTCTATTGTACTTGCAATAATAATGTTTGCTATTCCCCCACTGGTATCTGTGGCAGCAGACAAAACATACAAATTCTCTGCAATAGATCTTAAAATTTCTGTTCCGGAAGGACTGATATGTTTTACACAGACTACGACTGGCAATAATGCATATCTTGAAAAAATAGGTGCTAATGATGCCAATGAAGTTCAGAATGCAATGAAAGCTTCTAATATATATCTTGAGGCTTTTTCAGATGACATTTCATATGAAATTGCTGTTGTTGGCATGAAAGCAGGATCATCTTTACCTGATCTTGATGAACTCGATAAAGATACTCTGGATAATTATTTTAAGGAATATATATCTTCAGAAGAATCTAAAAGTGATGACTCATTATCAGAGACAATGACAGATAACAATATTGATATCATTAATAATCATCCTTATTTCAGAACAGATGTTACATCTGTTTCAAGCGAGAATGGTACAATATATACGAGAAAATATTACACAGTAACAAGGGGATATATTTACATATATTCTCTTCAGTCAAAAGAAAACCAGATAACATCAGATATGACAGATGATATTGAATATATGATTAATTCAGCTCAGTATACTAATGTCAGAAAGTCTGTATTTGAAAATGGTATTTTTACAGAAACACTTTCAACTATTCTGACAGTTGGAATACCAATAGTAATTCTTCTTGCTATATATTTTCTTATAACAAAGGTTGGAAAAAAAGGAAGAGCTAAGCTTACATCAGAGGAAGCTCAGTTAAGGGCTGAATACAAAGAAAAACATAATAAATAAAAATGAAGGACTCACATGTTAATCAGTGAGTCCTTCATTTTATGTTATCTGCATATACTCATAAATCCGCACAGCACTCCTCTTTTCCCATGGGATGCCCTGTGTGAAAACAATAAATTGCTGTTACAGCTGGTACATATATCAGTTATCCCAATATTTTCAGGATTAATCCCTTCATGAACCATATTAAAATAATTGGCAGCCTGCAGATTTAACAGATACTTACCATTGCCTTTTACTTTTATAACTGCATCTGCTTCATTTCCAGAATATGAGTCAGCAAACTGTGATGCAACATTCTCATCAACTTCATAGCACTGCTGACATATGGATGGTCCTATAAATGTATGGAGATCTTCTGGTCTTGAACCATAAACAGATGACATAAGCTGTACAGTTTCATGTGTTATATTACCAACTGTGCCACGCCATCCCGAATGTGATGCACCTATGCATCTGTTGACCGGATCAACGAAGAAAACAGGCACACAATCAGCAAAGTATGTAACAAGACACAGATTCTTTTTGTTAGTAATAAGTCCGTCTATATTATCATAGCTGCGTGGCTTTGTTATTCCCATTCCCGCCATTGAGTAATCTGCTTCCATCACATTAACTGTATGTGTCTGTTTAGTACATACACAATTGCTTGTTTCCAAATCCATTGTATCCAGAAAAAGTTCGTAATTACTTAATACGTTGTCGTATGAATCTCCACGATCAAACGAAAAATTCATGCTTGAATATATTCCAGAACTTACACCGCCAAGGCGTGTAGAGAAATGTAATTTTACCCAGTCGAATTTATCAAAAGGCGTAAATTCAATATATGGAATGTTATTTGTAACACTAATTCTTGTTGAATTATGTATAACTGCCTTTTTGAGTCCTTTAAAAATTTTATCAGTATTAATATAATTAATATTCATAACACTGCTCCTTTAGAAAGCATTTTTTATATGGGTAATGTTATTACCATCCATACCTATAACATCAAATCTGCAAGGAATATCAAGACTTTTGTATCTTGTTGAAAGATAAATTCTTGCAACATGTCTGATTGTCTGTTGTTTTCTGTAATTAACAGCATCAAGAGAAGAACCATACCTGGAACTACTCCTGAACTTAACCTCAATAAAAACGATACAATTATCATCTTTCGCTATAATATCAATCTCACCAGTTTTTGTCTGATAATTTCGTTCAAGTATAACGTAATTATTATCAATCAGATATTCTGTGACAAGCTGCTCTTTTCTGGCACCTATTAATCTTTTATTCATTATCTGCCCATTTTCCCTTTGATTTTATCACAATCATCAACAAACACGAGGATTTCTGCTACAACAGTATAAAGCTCTGGGGGAATCATCTCCCCTATTTCAAGCTTGGATAAAGTATTGGCAAGCTTGGAGTCTTCATATACCGGAACATCTGATTCGCCAGCCTTTTCAATAATAGCTTCAGCGATATGTCCGCGTCCTGTTGCAAGTATTTTAGGTGCCTGTTCGCCAGGTGTATATTCCAGTGCAACCGCTATTTTCGGTTTATTACCATTATTGTTATCGCTCATATTTGCTCCTGTCTGCCTGCTTATTTCAGGCTTTTACATCAAATATATATTGTCCTTTAGTTGATGGTTTTGTCTCAGCTTCAATAAAATCTTTAACAAAATCAAATCTTTCATCCGGATCTTTTGCAACCTTCATTTCAAAATGAGTATTATATCCTAATTGTTCAAGTCTCTTGTTAAGCTTATCTATATGCTGATATACGAAATCCAGTAATTCTTCTGATTCCAGAACAAAATTAGTAGATACATTATTGCCTGAAGAAAGATTAACATATATATCCATTGATTTCAGGTTTTCCATGTCGAGATGGAGCATGGCACTTATATTATCTGAGTGATTAGCAAGATTTTTCTTATTAGTAAAAACATATAGTTCACCATTGCCTTCACTTTCTGAGAATTTTATTGGCATCTGAAAATATGTCATATTTTTATTAAGATCATTCATGAAATCTATATTGCTCTTTATATCTGAAAGGCTCTTTTGCATTTCAGGAGCTTTGGAGTCAGAGTCCTTAATAGAATCTTCAATATTGCCAATATTTTTGCGGATTCGCTTATAATATGAACTTACAGCAGTTTCACCTGACTGGATGTCTTTAGGGGTAAGTTTCATAGTATCATTAAATGCAGCATGTAAAAGCTCTTTAAATGCTTTAGAGTTAACCGCATCAGAGATTGTGCTATTGTTGCCGTCATCTTTGCCTTTGGCTGTTATATGCTCCAAAAGGTCTTTGACAGACATATTTCTGATATCAGTATTTTCCATTCCCTCAGTATTATTAATGATACTTTGAAGATAATCTGCAGCTTCATCTGAAAGAATATCTGAAGCTGCAGATAAAGAGGATTTATCTGCACTTATTCCATCATATAAAGATGAAATAACAGTTTTTAAAATATCGGGATTATTATCAGAATTATAATCATTGATTATACTGTTTTCCAGTTCTGACATAAGTCCTTCTATTTTACCGTTAAACTGGCTGTATAACCTGAATTCGTTAATATTACTATCATTAACAGGTATATCCAGACGATAAAGATTAGCCAGAGTATTAATGTCAGCATCAGGATACTGGACAGCATATTTTGCAAGCTGGCTTACAGTTCCAGAATCAACAGACATTCCAAGATTAAGAAGTTCTTTAACAAGATCAATATTTTCCTGGGTAGCACTAAGATCAGAAGCGGAAAGTACTCTGTCAATCAGAACAGACTGCTGTTCATTCGCAAGCATAGGTTTTATTGTAATCTGGTTATTATTATTATTTTCTACAACAAATGTTATATTCTGTCCGCTGTTTATAAAACTGCCATCTGTCAGTCGTGCTGATATCTGCATGCCATTATTCATGGTAATTAAAACATTATTATCTTTCAACTGGCTTATGAATCCGGTAAATGTATCACCATTCATTAACGAATTGAGAAATTTCATGCAATCAGACATAGCAGAATCTTTAGTATCAGCAGATATTTCACCTGTCAATGAAGAATTATCTAAAGATCCTGTCTGTACATTATTGGATGTTATGCTGTTTTTGAATAAATCGGACATATTAATATTCATCTAATTCACCTAAATAAAATTCTTGATAAATGTTTTTCTATGAATCGGACATGCACCATATTCTTTAATAGCTTCTATATGTGCCTTTGTACCATAGCCTTTGTGTTTTGCAAAACCATATTCAGGATATAATGAATCATATTCTGTCATCATCCGGTCCCTTGTTACCTTGGCAAGAATACTTGCAGATGCAATTGTAAGGCTTTTAGCATCACCTTTTATTATGGGAATCTGTCTGACGTCAATTCCTGGAATTGTTACTGCATCATTAAGAAGAATATCAGGTAATACATTCAGTTGGCTGACAGCCTGACGCATTGCCTCGTATGTTGCCTGCAATATATTGATTTCATCTATTCTTTCAGGAGAGACAATTCCAATTCCATACGATAACGCTTCTTCTTTTATCACATCATACAGTTCATTACGTTTTTTCTCACTTAATTTTTTAGAGTCATTAACATATAAAATACGCTTACCTTTAGGAAGAATAACAGCTCCTGCAACAACAGGTCCCGCAAGTGGACCTCTTCCTGCCTCATCAATTCCACATATATATGAATAATTGTCATATTTTTCTTCATATTCACGCATTAATTCAATTCGTTCTTTTTCTGCTTCAAGCTTTGCCTGTTTTTTTAACTCGCGTTCTTCTTTTAAAGTCATTGTTTTACCTTCCGCACATAATTAATAAGGAACTATGGTCTTTCAAGGGATATTCTGCCAGTCTTTCCTTCCCTGAAATCATCAAGTATACATGCAGCTGCCTTTTCATAATCTGTGTCTCCGCCTTTTTTCAGGCATCCACGTTTTCTGGCTATATGATCCATAATACAGAGTGCATATGCATTTTCAGGGTTCATCATTGTATCTGTATCAATATTCTGAAAAATACTTTCTGTAATATCATATCTTTCAAAAAGCATATCCTTATAATTATTATTAAGATATTTGATTGTATTAAGTGCAAGTTCTTCAATATTAAGAATCTGATCATTAATCGAACCAATCATAGCAAGACGTTCACCGACATTACGGTCTTCAATCTTTGGCCACAGTATTCCCGGAGTATCTAAAAGCTCAACACTTCCGTTAATTCTAATCCACTGTTTTCCTTTGGTAACACCTGGCTTATTTCCTGTTTTAGCACTTTTTCTTCCTGTAAAAGAATTAATAAACGTAGATTTACCAACATTAGGTATTCCAACAATCATAGCTTTTATTGATCTGTTCTTTATTCCTTTTGCTTTGTCTTTCTCAATTTTAGCAGCGCATGCTGTAGTGATAAGATTATTAACAGCCCTGTTACTTACGTTAAGCCTTGAATTAAGTTTAAGACAATAAAAATTCTTTTTCTTAAAGTAATCAATCCATTCATCAGTAACTGAATCATCTGCAAGATCTGCTTTATTTAATAATACAATCCTTGCTTTATTCTTTGCAAGCTTATCTATATCAGGATTTCTGCTGCTTAAGGGAATTCTTGCATCAACAATTTCTATGACAAGATCAATAAGCTTAATATCTTCTTCCATCATTCTTCTGGCTTTGGTCATATGACCAGGATACCAGTTAATTGCTCTCTTCTTTTCTTCCACGTTAATCTCCATTCCTGTAATTGAAAAATCTCTGATTTTCAACACTGACCTCAATTAATTATTTTATAAAACCAAATGATGAAAATGGTTCAATTACCATCCAGACTTTTCCAACAATATTTGATTTCTTAACCATTCCAACACTCGCAAAGCGGCTGTCTTCACTGTTATTTCTGTTATCCCCAAGAACAAAATATTCATCTTTAGAAAGAGTATATGGATTAACAGCAACTCCCGGTGTAAGTATTGATATATCATTAATATCGTCATTTAACTGCTCTCCATTAATATATACTTTTCCATCTTTTATCTGGACGGTTTCCCCCGGAAGGCCAATAACTCTTTTTATATATATTTTTGATGAATCAACAGAATCCTGTTCAAATGCAATACAGTCATATCTGTCAGGACCGGTAAATGCATATGATATCCTGTTCACAAGCACCGTATCATTATTAGTAAGCGTATCATTCATTGAATTGCCGACAACATTAGTCCTGCAACATAAAAAGGTAACCAGTATATAAGCAGTAACTATTACAAGCATAACATCTGAAACATATTTGCATATGTTAAGAAGTTTAGTATTTTCCTGATATCTTCTCTGAAAAAATCTCATAATTTCACATTCCTTTTAGTATTATAAAAAAAGGGACATAAAAATGTCCCTTTTTTGAAAACAAATTATCTAACTAATTCCTTAACCTTAGCAGCCTTACCTGTTCTCTGTCTTAAGTAGTTAAGCTTAGCACGTCTAGCCTTACCACGTCTTACAACATCAACCTTTTCTACGATAGGTGAGTGTAATGGCCATGTCTTCTCAACGCCAACGCCGTTAGAAATCTTTCTTACAGTAAATGTAGCTCTAACGCCAGTACCCTGCTTCTTTAATACAGTTCCCTCGAAAACCTGAATTCTTTCACGGTTTCCTTCCTTAATCTTAGCTGATACTCTTACAGTATCACCAACTCTGAACTCAGGAGCCTGAGCCTTAAGCTGAGCATCTTCGATGTTCTTAATAATTGTATTCATGTGTGACCTCCTTAATATTATGATGTTCTTAATACAGGTTCTGTAACAGAGGACCATCCCTTTTCTCACAACTTGATAAGATTACCATAATCCTGCTAATAATGCAAGACTAAAAATACATTTTCTTTATTATTTATTAATATCCAAGAGACCTGGTAAAATATGAACTGTAATCGTTCCTTTATCCAGATCATGGTTTAATATACACTGGTCAATAACCGGAATCAAATAGGTTTCGCCATTATCTGCCTCTACTTCATATACATTATTAGCGCCTGTTTCCAAAACATCTTTCAGTACGCCAAGATGTTTACCTTCATCCGTTATAACCTGAAGACCGACAAGGTCACATATAAAGTATTCTCCCGGCTCAAGTTTAACAGCGTCTTCTCTTGAAACGAGTAAGTCGCATTTTGTGTATTTTTCTATATCATTGATGTCATCAAATTCTTTAAACTTTAGAATAACATACTGTTTAAAGAACTTAACTGAAGATACAGAGACAGCAACCTGTTCTCTCTTTCCATCGATAACACATTTCTTAAGCTTTTTAAAACGAAGTGGGTCATCAGTTGTAGGAAAAACTTTGACTTCGCCTTTTATTCCATGGGTTGATGTAATAACCCCGACTCTTAACATATCTTCCACTTAAATTCTCCATTCTGGCATAAATGAATATTAAAATAACAAAACAGACAGCCCCGAAAGGCTGCCTTAGACAGTAGTGTTTGTTTAGTTATCAATTTCAACAATCACTTTCTTGTCGCTCTTAGAAGCTGCAGCTGAAACAACTGCTCTTATTGACTTGGCAATTCTACCAGACTTGCCGATAACCTTGCCCATATCCGAAGGAGCAACCTTAAGATTGACAACAAGTGCCTTATCTTTATCAGTTTCTGTTACTACAACCTCATCCGGATTATCAACTAGTGCCTTAGCGATAATTTCCACTAATTCTTTCATAGTCAATTACACCTCCACTAGTTTTATTTCTCGATACCAGCCATCTTGAAAAGCTTTCCAACAACCTCTGTAGGCTGAGCTCCATTTGATAACCACTTCTTAGCAGCCTCAGCATCAATGCTTAACTTACAAGGATCATAATTAGGATCATAAGTACCGATTTCCTCGATAAATCTTCCGTTTCTTGGAGATCTTGAGTCTGCTACGATAATTCTATAGAAAGGATTCTTCTTCTCACCTAATCTCTTTAATCTAATCTTTACTGCCATTACATTCACCTCCTGTATTATTCTTAAAAATTAATCTATGTTAAAAAGGCAACTTAAAACGTCCCTTTTTAGCACCTTTCATCATTCCTGGCATCTGCTTCATCATTTTCTTCATCTGATCAAACTGCTTAACAAGGCGGTTGACATCTGCTATATCAACTCCAGCACCTCTTGCAATTCTGTTCTTTCTTGAAGGATTAAGTATGTCTGGATTACTTCTCTCTGCCTTGGTCATTGAATATATGATAGATTCGGTTCTTCTCATATTCTTCTCTGCTTCATCATCATCAATTGAAACATTCTTCATCTGACCTGACAGACCAGGCATCATACTCATAATTGAACTGATACCACCCATATTTTTAATCTGTCCCATATACTCAAGGAAATCGTTGAAATCAAATTCAGCTTTCTTGAGCTTTTCTTCCATAGCTTTTGCTTTATCTGCATCAATCTGTGCTTCAGCCTTCTCAATAAGGGTAAGGACATCTCCCATACCAAGAATTCTTGATGCCATACGATCCGGATAGAACTGTTCAAGATCTGACAGCTTTTCTCCCATACCAACATAAAGAATTGGCTTTCCAGTGACTGCTTTAATTGAAAGAGCAGCTCCACCTCTTGTGTCACCATCGAGCTTAGTAAGGATTACTCCATCAATGCCAACTTTTTCATTAAATGAAGATGCAACATTAACAGCATCCTGTCCTGTCATGGAATCAACAACAAGAATCGTCTGGTCAACGGATACGTTAGCCTTAATCTCTATAAGCTCATTCATCATATCTTCATCAACATGAAGTCGTCCTGCTGTATCAAGAATAACTGTATTAAAGCCATTATTCTTAGCATGTGCTATGGCAGCTTTGGCAATATCGACAGGCTTCTGATTGGTTCCCATAGAAAACACATCAACCCCCTGCTTATTACCATTGATAGTAAGCTGTTCAACAGCCGCAGGTCTGTACACATCACAGGCAACTAAAAGAGGTTTTCTTCCTTTTGCCTTAAACTTGCCGGCAAGCTTGGCTGTTGTTGTTGTTTTACCAGCACCCTGAAGACCTGCCATCATAATAACAGTAATCTCTGAGCCAGGCTTTAAAGCTATCTCAGTAGTTTCAGATCCCATAAGAGAAACCATCTCTTCATTAACAATCTTAATAACCATCTGTCCAGGTGTAAGGCTTGACATAACATCCTGTCCAATAGCTCTTTCTTCAACAGACTTAATAAACTGTTTAACCACTTTAAAGTTAACATCAGCTTCCAGTAGTGCAAGCTTGACCTCTTTAAGAGCAGCTTTGACATCGGCCTCAGATAAACGACCTTTGCCACGAAGATTCTTAAAAATATTCTGCAACTTCTCTGATAAACTATCAAATGCCATAAATATCTCTCCTTAAAATTCCTCAAGAATCTCATTAGATAACTTCTTGATTTCATGAATATCAGTTATATCCTGACTTTCAATATAATCATCTACTAAAGCATCAATCTTAGAAATCTTATCCTTGGTCTCAAGGAACTTCTGTATAAGATGAAGCTTAGCTTCGTATCCATCAAGTGTCTTCGTAACTCTTTTAATAAGATCATGTACTCCCTGCCTTGAGATTCCATATTCATCAGCAATCTCACTAAGGGACAGATCATTGTAAATAGCATCTTCATATATTTTTTTCTGATGTTCGTTAAGTAACTCTCCATAAAAATCATATAAAAGATTCTGTTCAACAATTCTTTCCATAATACCTGCCACAAACTAAATATAATTCATAAGCCTTGAGTATAATATCAGAAAAGAAAATAAGTGTCAAGCATTTTTACTTGACACTTTTAAAAATTTTAAATCATTTTGAATTTCCTGTTTCAAGCTTCTTCTCCCGCTCATTAGGCGGATATTCTGCTTCGTAAGCTTCACTGAGATTTTCCATTCCATTAATCTTAAGTCTTTTAAATACCCATTTCTTAATAAGATGATATATCACCGCAAATATAGGAACGCCGAGCAGCATACCGGCAAATCCCCATATATCTCCAAAAAGTAATATTGAAAACAAAACCCAGAAGCTTGATATACCTGTTGTATTACCAAGTATTTTAGGTCCGATAATATTGCCGTCAATCTGTTGTAATATAAAATTAAAAATAACAAAGAACAGACATTGTGCCGGATTAATAATAAGACACAGTAATGCGCCTATAATCCATGCAATGTACCATCCAAAGAATGGTATTACATTAAATATACCAACAATAAATGCAATGAGTATTTCACTCATCATCTCTTTGCCAGGATTACACAAAGTAAAGATTTTAAGACCAATATAGCAGACCAATGCAATAACAAGTGCATCAAGTATTTTACCATTAACAAATCCACTGAACACCCTGTCTGTATATTTGATTTCTTCCATTACATTATCAGCGCGTTCCTTTTTGAATATGCTGTAAATGATCATCTCGCCTTGTCTTGCAAGCTTCTTTCTTGCAGTAAGAAGGTAAGCTGCTACAATAAAACCAATAATAACATTAAATAAAACAACAATAACATTAACAACACCCGTTGATAATCCGGTAGCTATCCCCTGGGC
The DNA here is from genome assembly GCA_934343805.1 of uncultured Lachnospira sp. GTDB lineage: Bacteria > Bacillota > Clostridia > Lachnospirales > Lachnospiraceae > Lachnospira. The sequence continues at coordinate 113,051 of CAKRIN010000003.1, read as the reverse complement.
ATATCCAAGAAAATCATTGCCAAGCCAGTCGTTAATAAACTTATATGTTTTATCAATGATATCTTCAGAATATTTCATAAGAGTCTGATTTTCATTCATAAATTTCTGTACAAAATCAATAAGCTTTTCAACATTATCAGGAATAATCTGAATTAAACGCACAACACTGTTAACAAGATTAGGAATAATAACTATTATCATAAAATAAATAAACAAAATAGCGATAAACAATCCTGTAAACACGCTTAAATTATTAGCAAGATTATTTCTCTTCTTTTCGTTTTTTATAAATGAAAACGCTTTATTATAAGTTTTTTCAAAAACATTACATAATGGACAAATAACATAAGCAAGGCTTCCACCTATAATAAAAGGCATAAGGGTTTTGCATACATGTGAGAAAGCCTTATGAATTGCATCAATCCTGAAAAGTGCAAAAAACAGCAATAGGGACAGAGCTGCTGCCCCAAATAATGCCATTGTAACACCTGCATATCTTTTGAAAGAATATTTTCTCATATAAGTCCTCTCTATAAGCAGATTGTAATTAGATATTAACCTTAACTATTCTAGGTCTTAAACCGGCTGCTTCAAGCTTGTCTACAATTTCATCTTTATGCTCATGTCCGAATGCTTCAATTGTAATTCTAAGTTCAACAGTTGCTTTTCTATTGATACTTACAAACTGGTTATGTTCAAGCTTAATTACATTACCATTAGCTTCCGCAATAATAGATGCAACTCTTACAAGTTCACCCGGCTTATCAGGAAGAAGTACAGAAACTGTGAAGATTCTGCTTCTCTGTACAAGTCCCTGTTGAACTACAGATGACATAGTAATAACATCCATATTACCACCTGAAAGAATAGAAACAATCTTCTTATCCTTAACGTCAAGCTGCTTTAATGCTGCAACTGTAAGAAGTCCTGAATTCTCAACAATCATTTTATGATTCTCAACCATATCAAGGAAAGCTACAATAAGATCTTCATCAGGAACAGTAATAATATCATCAAGATTCTTCTGAAGATATGGGAACAGCTTGCTTCCCGGAGTTTTAACTGCTGTACCATCTGCGATTGTACTTACAGATGGGAGTGTCACTACCTTTCCTGCTTTAATAGATTCCTGAAGGCAGTTAGCTCCAGCTGGTTCTACACCAATTACTTTAATATTAGGATTGAGGAGCTTTGCAAGTGTAGATACACCTGTTGCAAGTCCGCCTCCACCAATAGGAACAAGAATATAATCAACAGTTGGAAGCTCTTTAATAATCTCCATTGCGATAGATCCCTGGCCTGTTGCAACATCTAAATCATCAAATGGGTGAACAAATGTAAGACCTTTCTCTTCAGCAAGTTTTATTGCATATTCACATGCTTCATCATATACATTACCATAAAGAATAACCTCTGCGCCGTATCCTTTAGTTCTGTTTACTTTGATAAGTGGTGTTGTTGTAGGCATAACTACTGTCGCCTTAACTCCATATTTCTTAGCTGCAAATGCCACACCCTGTGCGTGATTTCCGGCAGAAGCTGTAATAAGTCCCTTCTGTCTTGCTTCCTCTGACATTGTGCTAATCTTGTAATATGCACCTCTTACCTTGTAAGCACCTGTGTACTGCATATTCTCTGGCTTAAGATATACTTTGTTACCAGTCTGGCTACTGAAATACTCACTGTATACCAAATTGGTAGGAAGTGTTGCTTCCTTAACCTTCTCAGCAGCTTCTTCGAAACTTTTCAATGTTAATTCTTCCATTACACTTAATCTCCCATCTTAATTTATTAACTTATCAGCCTTCATCAGAACCATTATCCACATCAAATAATGCATTAACAAATGTGTCTGAATCAAACTTCTGTAAATCTTCAACTTTCTCTCCGACGCCAATATATTTAACAGGAATTCCAAATTCAGCCTGAATAGCCACGGCAATTCCACCCTTGGCAGTTCCATCCATCTTAGTAAGAATGATACCAGTGATATTAGTCACATCATTAAATTCTCTAAGCTGGGAAAGTGCATTCTGACCTGTTGTTGCATCCAGAACGATAAGATTTTCCCTGTATGCTTCAGAATACTCTCTTTCTATAACTCTGTCAATCTTACGAAGCTCTTCCATAAGATTCTTCTTATTCTGAAGACGTCCGGCAGTATCGCATAAAAGAACATCAGCCTTTCTTGCTTTACACGCAGCAATTGAATCGTAAATCACTGCTGCGGGATCTGATCCTTCGCTCTGTGCTATAATATCAGCCCCGGTTCTGTTAGACCATTCTGTAAGCTGCTCTATTGCGGCAGCTCTGAATGTATCAGCGGCTGCCATAATAACTTTTTTATTCTGTGCTTTAAGCAGTCCTGCAAGTTTGCCAACAGAAGTAGTCTTTCCAACACCATTGACACCAATAAGCATTACTATAGATTTACGATTTTCAAATTCATATGCATTCTCGCCAAGATCCATTTTTTCTTTAATACTGTCGATGAGAAGCTGTTTGCAGTCAGCAGGATTCTTGATTTTATTTTCTTTAACCTTGAATTTAAGGTCATCAAGTATTTCCTCTGTTGAGACAACTCCTATATCTCCCATAATGAGAGTTTCTTCAAGTTCATCATAAAAGTCATCATCTATAGATGAGAATCCTGAGAATACAGAATCAATGCCAGAAACAATATTATCTCTTGTTTTTGTCAGTCCTTCTTTTAATTTACTGAAAAATCCCATACCTACTCCTTTTTCTTATCAAGATCATTTGCTATAAGGTCGACTGAAACAAGTGCTGACACTCCCTTTTCCTGCATGGTAATACCATACAGTCTGTCAGCTGCAGCCATTGTTCCACGTCTGTGTGTAATAACAATAAATTGTGTGTGTGTAGTAAGCTTGTGAAGATAATTAGCGTATCTTCCTACATTAGAATCATCAAGTGCAGCTTCAATTTCATCAAGAAGACAGAATGGAGATGGCTTAAGATTCTGAATTGCAAAAAGAAGCGCAATTGCTGTAAGTGCTTTCTCTCCACCTGATAACTGCATCATATTCTGAAGTTTCTTTCCTGGCGGCTGAGATATGATAAGAATACCTGCTTCAAGTATATCCTCATCCTCAACAAGTTCTATTGTACCTCGTCCACCACCAAACAATTCTTTGAATACCTTATCGAATTCAACCTTGATTTCCTCGAACTTCTCCTTAAACTGGATTCTCATTCCGTTATCGAGTTCATCAATAACCTGGACAAGAGCTTCTTCTGCTTTAATCATATCATCATGCTGTGTCTTTAAGAAATTGTATCTCTCGCTTACTTCCTTATACTCTTCAATAGCATTTACATTAACAACACCTAATTTTTTGATATTAGTTTTGAGTGTATTAATCTGCTTTTTAATATCAGATATATCAGTAAGTTCTTCGCATCTTAATTCTGCAGCATAACTGTATGTAAGTTCATATTCATTCCACATGTAATCAACAATTGTGTCATTCTCTTCTTCAAGCTTTTCCTGCTGGTTATGCAGACGCATACTCTCTTTTTCAAGAAGAACAATCTGTTCATTAATCTTTTCTCGCTTATCAAAGAAAGTTTTATGACTGGCATTAATGATATCCCTATCTTTACGAAGAGCTTCAATTTTGGTATTGCAGTCCTCAATCTGATTCTTTGACTGGTGAATATCATTTCTTAACTTTTCAATCTGCGTTTTCTTATCTTCTACATCAGATGATAAAGAATCTTTTTTCTGTTTTATATCTGTTTCTTCAAGTTCAAGAGCCTCTATCTCTGAATTGATTCTGCTGATATTTTCCTGAATAAATGTTGTTTTCTGCTCAACAGAGCTGAATCTGATTTTAAGATTCTCAATATCGTCATTAGCCTTATCAAGTTCAGCTTTCTTAACTTCAAGCTGCTTATTAAGATTTTCAATTTCTTTTCTTGAACTCTCATTCTGGATTTCAAGAGCACTTAAACTTCCGCTTACCTGATTCTTATTCTCGTCAATCTCTTTAATCTGTCTGTCAATATCAACAGTCTCAGCTTTATCTTTGTCATATACTGCCCTGATCTCAGATAATTTCTGCTTTGCCTGATTAAGATTCATCTGTTCTGTATTAACAGCTAAAGATGCTTCTCTGTTGGCTTTATTATCTGCATCAATAAGTTCTCTTATAGATGTGATCTTTGCCCTGTTATCTGCAATCTTTGATTTGAGTTCAGTTGATGATTTGCTGAGTTCTGATACAGATTTCTTAAGTTCTTCAATCTCTCTTCTTCTGCCAAGAAGATTACTTGAATTCTTAAATGCACCACCCGTCATTGAACCGCCAGGATTGAGCTGCTCACCTTCAAGCGTGACAATCCTTAAACTGTATTTATATTTTCTGGCAATAAGAAGTGCATTATCAATATTATCAACAACAAGAATCCTTCCAAGAAGGTATCTGGCAAGATTCTCATATTCAAAAGAAACTCTTACAAGATTACTGGCTATGCCAACAACACCATTTTCTTTAATACATGGTTCTTTCTCAAGAGTATTTCTTCCAGATATGGAATTAAGCGGTAAAAATGTAGCGCGTCCAAGTTTATTCTGCTTAAGATATGCAATAAGCTCTTTGGCAGTAGATTCCTTATCAGTAACGATATTCTGTATTGTTCCGCCTAAAGCCGTCTCTATGGCAGTCTCATACTTTCTTTCTACTTTAACAATATCTGCAATAACACCAAGAATTCCAGAATTACTTTCCTTTAATTCCATTATTTTACGGATGCTGTTGCCATAACCATCATATCTTTCAGTAATATTAATAAGAGATTCCAGTCTTGACTTCTCTCTGTGATAGTTCTGTACAATCTTGTCGTGTTGAGAATTAAGCTCTGCATTTTCATTCTTGATAGAAGTAACTTCATCATTATTAGCTGCAATTCTTTCTGCTATTTCTAAAGCATTTTTCTGTGCAGCCTCTAATCTTGAACTTATTTCATTAATCTTAATATCTTGTTCAGCTTCATTACTTTTATCTTTAATAATACGGCTGTTAAGTTCAGCCTTTCTGATATTAAGCTGTTCAAGCATTGTGGCAAACTTCTGGTTTTCAGCATTAATTGAAGACTTGGCATTAAGTCTGTCATAGATATCATTCTGTCTGCTTTCAATCTGATCAGAAACACCATCAATATCCTGCCTGATAACATCAGCAGCTTCCTGCTTAACTTTAAGATTATTCTCAAATTCATTTACAGAAGCAGAAATTTCTTCAAGCTGATTCTGCAGCTCAGACAAATTAGACTGCTTAGCAGCTTTGTCATTGTCAATAGCAGCAATTCTGTCACTGTAATGCTTTTCATTATCAGTGAATCTGTTTATCTGCTCAGTGATTACATTAATCTCACCATTGAGTCGCTGGCTTTCAAGCTCAGTGTTGGATAAAAGTGAATTAACATTTTCAATATCAGAATTAACCTTTGATAATTGTTCCTCAGCATCTTCATATTCAGCCTTAGTACTCTCGTATTCACGCCTTGAATCAGCAAGGTCATTATCAGCAATGCCAATCTTTCCTGTTAATTCCTCCAGATCCTTGCTTATCCTGTCAGATTCCAAAAGGAAAGCATTGACATCATATTTTTTCAGTTCCGCCTTATAATCAAGATATTCCTTGGCTTTTTCTGACTGAACCTGTAATGGTCCGACCTGTTTTTCAAGTTCTGCCAGTATGTCATTAACACGTACAAGATTAGCACGCTCATTCTCTAATTTCTTAATAGCAGTAGCTTTTCTTCTCTTAAATTTAACAATTCCCGCAGCTTCATCAAAAAGTTCTCTTCTTTCGTCAGGTTTTCCAGAAAGAATTTTATCTATCTGTCCCTGTCCAATAATAGAATATCCCTCTTTACCGATACCGGTATCATAGAACATTTCTGTAACATCTTTTAATCTGCATGAATTACCATTAATAAGATATTCACTTTCTCCTGATCGGTATACTCTTCTTGAAACAGTAACTTCATCATAGTCAACAGGAAGAGCATGGTCACTGTTATCAAGTGTAATTGATACAAATGCGAATCCGACAGGCTTTCTGTTTTCTGTTCCTGCAAATATAACATCTTCCATTTTGGAACCACGAAGCTGTTTAGCGCTCTGTTCTCCTAAAACCCATCTCACGGCATCAGCAACATTACTTTTTCCTGAACCATTAGGGCCTACAATACCCGTAATACCGTTATGAAAATCAAATACTATTTTGTTAGCAAATGATTTAAATCCTTGAACTTCAATACTTTTTAAATACATAACCCCTCACTTATTATCTCTTATCAGAGTTTATATCGTAGCCTTTATTTTTAAGCTCGATAAGTGCAGCATATGCTGCATTTTGAGATGCTGATTTCTTAGTGTGTCCGGTTCCTTTAATATTAAAAAGCCCATCTACAACTGCTGCAACAGCAAACATCTTATTATGTTCAGGTCCTTCTTCACCGATGAATTCATACTCTATCTCTTTACCAAGTCCCTGAATAACTTCCTGTAGAATAGTCTTGCTATCAAAAAAGAGTTTCTTATTATCAAGGTCATTAAGAATGAATTTATTAACAAATTCTTTTGCATTAGCAAAACCACCATCTAGATAGATGGCTCCAATAACAGCTTCACAGGCATCAGATACGATAGAATCTCTCCCCCGTCCACCAGTAAGTTCTTCTCCTTTTCCCAGCCTTATAAATGCATCAAGCCCGATAGCTCTTGCACATAAAGCGAGTGTAGGTTCACATACTATGCTGGCGCGCAGTTTTGTCATTTTTCCTTCTGCCATTTCAGAATGATTCTTATATATATAATCACTGGATGAAAGTTCAAGTACGGCATCTCCTAAGAATTCCATTCTTTCATTATCAATACCGGCCCATTTTTTCTGCTCATTAGCATAAGAGCTATGCGTAAGTGCAACTTCAAGCAGGCTTATATCATTAAATTCATATCCAATAGTCTGCATAAATGCAGACAAATCCTTATTATACATAATCGGCCTTTCTATGTTTTAAGTACAATATGATGCATAAACATATCTCGAAAACAAGAGCATAAGCAACAAATTATGCAGACATATTTGTTGCTTATGCTCTCATTTAATAATCGCTACATGTATATTATTTAGTAGCGTTCTGTATCTGAACTACTGCATCATTAACAGTTACAATTGATTCAGCTGCATCATCAGGAATCTGGATATTAAATTCATCTTCAATTCCCATGATAATCTGAAATACATCTAATGAATCAGCACCAAGATCATCAACAAATGTTGTCTCAGGTGTAATCTTGTCTTTATCAATATTAAGTACATCAGCAATAATATTCTGTAACTTCTCAAATTCCATAATATCTACCCTTTCCAAATTAATTATGCTGCTCCGGAATCTGACCGAGCGCCTCAATGATTTTATCATTTATATTCATTTTTGTAAATGTTACGCACTGAATTAATGAATTCTTAACCTCTTTTGATTTAGCATTTCCATGCGTTTTAACAACAAGTCCGTTAAGTCCTATTAAAGGAGCTCCTCCGTGCTCAGAAGCATCCATTGATTTAAGCTGTGTTTTTAAAGATTTTTTAATAAGGAGCGCACCAATCTTTGTTTTTAAAGAAGACATCATAACTCCTTTTATCTTGCCAAGAATCATCTTAGCTTCTCCTTCGTACAGCTTCAGAATACAATTTCCCACAAATGCATCACATACAATAATATCAGCATAACTGTTAGGAATTTCTCTGGCTTCAATACTTCCTATAAAATTAATGTTAGGACATTCTTTGAGCATTGGATAAGTCTCTTTGACAAGTGCATTACCCTTTTCCTCTTCAAGTCCGACATTGACAATTGCAACTCTTGGTTTCTTAATGCCAACAACATTTTCCATATATATAGATCCCATAACTGCCCACTGTACAAGCATTGTAGCTCTTGCGTCCACATTAGCACCACTGTCAACAAGCAGAGAAACTCCGTCTCTGGTAGGAATAAGAGCCGCCATTGGAGGTCTGTCCACTCCACGCAGTCTTCCAACAATAGTCTGCCCTCCAACAAGTATTGCTCCAGAACTTCCAGCAGATACAAATGCATCAGCCTCTTTATTCTTAACCATATACATAGCTTTGACAAGAGAAGATTCTTTCTTTCTTCTTATAGCCATAACAGGAGGTTCACCTGTTTCAATCACATCATTTGCATTAACAATTTCAATTCTGTCTTTATCATAATCCTGTCCTTCAAGTGCAGCCTTGACAGCCTCTTCTTTTCCAACAAGATATACAAAGCAGTCTTTTTCTGCATTAACAGCTTCTACAGCTCCTTTAACAATCTCAGCTGGTGCGTTATCTCCACCCATTGCATCAAGCGCGATCTTAACCATAAATATCTAACTCCATTTCATCTGATTCATAAAATACCATATAAAAATATACTACGAATATCAAATTAACGCAACATTAAGCTGCCTTAAATAAATTGTTGAGATATTCTGTAATCTTAATTCTTAAATCATCATAATCATCAGGGTGCATCATATAACCATAAGCAACAATAGAATCTTTTTCATAATAGACATCCAGATTAAACCACCATGCAGTATCAGATGTTATTTCGTCATCAGTTTTATTGTATCCCTTATAACTCTCAATACCAGTTTCTTTAATAAGAAAATAAAAGAAAGCAGCTGCATTATCAGCTGAGATAACTTTTGTTCCATTAACATGCGCATTCTGTCCGCTGACTGATAACTGCCAGTTTCCAACTGCGTTCTGCTTAAGATTATAATTTAACGACATCACATTATCAGCATAATCAGTATATGCGAAGCTAAGTCCTTTTCCATAATTATCGTCAATCGGAGCCTGTGTATCTTCCTGAGTATCTGAATTACCTGATGAATTTCCAGTACCACATCCACAAGCTGGCAAAATCAATATAAATGCCAGAATTAATGCAGTAGCCCTAATTAGTTTAGCCATTAATATACCTCAAACCTTCATAATTGAAAATAAGCTGCCCCATAAGGGACAGCCTATAATAATTCATTATTAATAATTAGTCAACAGAGATGATTTCTTTCTTGTTGTAAGAACCACAAGACTTGCATACTCTATGAGGCATCATTAAAGCGCCACACTTTGAACACTTTACAAGATTTGGAGCAGCCATCTTCCAGTTTGCTCTTCTCTTATCTCTTCTTGCCTTTGAAGATTTATTCTTTGGACAAATTGACATATGTTACACCTCCTTAAAATTCTTTAAAATATCTTTGAAAACAGACATTCTTGGATCCAGGGACTCTCGGTCACAGCCACACTCTGAGATATTCAGGTTGTGTCCGCATATAGAACATAGCCCCTTGCAATCAGGGGTACATAATGTCTTACCCGGCATGGATATAAGTATTTCGCCGAAAACTAATCTGTCCACGTCGAGTTCGTATCCACCAATATAGTCTTTTTCTTCCTTTGCTTCTTCCCCGGCAGCGTTGTCTGCAAAATCAACAATTTCATCAACACTGTAATCTACTTTCGTAGGAACAGACTCTAAACATCTGTCACACGGAATATCAAGAACAACAAAGCTCTCTGCTTTAATCTCAAGCTTGTTCTTACCAATTATGGTAATACTTAATTCAAACTCTGGTTTCTCAAGTATATTATACTTAGCAATCCCAGTGTCAAAGCTTTCTGATTCAATTGAAACCTTTTCTATTCTTTCATCCTGTGAACCGGATAAAAGCTCTCTTAAATCAATTAGCATAATTGTCTCCAATTCATACTATTGTGCATAGGAAAAGCATGCGCTAATCCACACCTTGTCAATTATACGCATGCTCCCTGGCTTTGTCAACAACAAATTCATTTAAATTAAATATTTTTCATAAATCTGTTAATTATTTTACTAATGCTAATGTCTCTCTTGCAATTGCAAGCTCTTCATTAGTAGGAATTACACAAAGCTTAACTTTAGAATCAGGTGTAGAGATAATTCCTTCTACTCCACAAGCCTTCTCACTTGCTGCTTCATCAAGCTTAACGCCAAGATATCCAAGATACTTAGCAACCATTGGACGAAGCCATGCAGCGTTCTCACCAACACCTGCTGTAAATGTAATAGCATCAACACCATTCATGGCTGCTGTGTAAGCACCAATATACTTAGCTACTCTGTAAGCATAAGCTTCAAGTGTAACCTTAGCAATCTCGTTACCATCATTAGCTGCAGCATTAAGATCTCTGAAATCACTTGAGATTCCACCTGACATACCAAGTACACCAGACTTCTTGTTAAGGATATTGAGCATCTCGCTTATTGTAAGGTTCTCATGGTTGCATAAGAACTCTAAGATAGCTGGGTCAAGATCACCAGAACGTGTTCCCATGATAAGTCCTTCAAGAGGAGTAAGACCCATAGAAGTATCTACGCACTTACCACCAACAGAAGCTGAAATTGAAGCACCATTACCAAGGTGGCATACAATAACCTTAGCTGTCTTAGGATCAAGATCTGCAAACTTGATTGTTTCCTTAGATACAAAGCTGTGGCTTGTTCCGTGGAAACCATATCTTCTTACACCATACTTCTCATAGTATTCACGAGGAATAGCATAAAGATAAGCCTTTGGCTCCATTGTTCCACCAAATGCTGTGTCCCATACAGCTACATTTGGCTTGCCTGGCATAGCTGCCTCAACAGCTTCAATACCGATAAGGTTAGCTGGGTTATGTAAAGGACCAAGGTCGAAGCACTCTCTTACAACCTTCTTAACATCCTCTGTTACAAGACAAGACTCGATATACTTCTCACCTGCGTGAAGTACTCTGTGTCCTACTGCTGCAATCTCATCTGTAGACTTGATTACGCCGTGCTCAGCATCCTGAAGAGCATCAAGAACAAGCTTAACTGCAATGTTGTGATCCTTCATAGGAGTTTCAACAACATACTTATCCTTTCCTGTTGGCTTATGTGTAAGAACAGAACCTTCAATACCGATTCTCTCTACAAGACCTTTTGCGATTACGCTCTCATCATCCATGTTAATAAGCTGATACTTAAGAGATGAGCTTCCACAGTTTAATACTAAAATATTCATTACAAAAATTCTCCTTAAAAATGTTAATTATGCATTCTGAGCCTGAACAGCTGTCATAGCTACTACACCAACGATATCATCAGCGAAGCATCCTCTTGAAAGATCGTTAACTGGCATAGAAAGTCCCTGAAGAACAGGACCATAAGCTCCAGCCTTAGCAAGTCTCTGAACAAGCTTATAACCGATGTTACCAGCTTCAAGGTTAGGGAATACAAGTGTATTAGCCTTACCAGCTACCGGGCTCTCAGGTGCCTTAAGTGCAGCAACTTCTGGAACTAAAGCAGCATCTAACTGAAGTTCGCCATCAACAGTGATATCTGGATATTTTTCTTTAGCAATCTTAACAGCATCAGCAACCATTGTTACTCTCTCATGCTTAGCGCTTCCGTATGAAGAGAAACTAAGCATAGCAACCTTAGCATCCTTTCCTACAAAGCTCTTGAATGAATCTGAAGAAAGCTTTGCAACCTCAGCGAGCTTCTCTGAATCATAATCTGGGCTTACAGCACAGTCAGCGAATACAAAAAGACCATTCTCACCGAATTCACAGTCTGGAACTTCCATAAGGAAGAAACCTGAAACTGAGCTGATACCTGGCTTAGTCTTTAATAACTGAAGAGCTGGACGGATTGTGTTACCTGTTGAGTGGCATGCGCCAGATACTGCTCCATCAGCATCTCCACACTTACACATAAGGCATGCATAGTACATGTAATCCTTTTCCATCTGTTCCTTAGCCATCTCAGGTGTAACACCCTTCTTGCTTCTTAATTCAACGAATTTATCGATATACTTCTGCTTATTAGGATCGTTAAATGGATCTACGATTGTGGCGCCAGAAATGTCATAGCCCTTACCATACTTCTCGATCTCTTCAGGAGTACCAATGATAACTAAATTAGCAATGCCTTCCTTTAAAATCTTCTCAGCAGCTTCATAAGTTCTCTTATCCATAGACTCTGGTAAAACGATAGTCTTCTTGTCTGCCTTTGCTCTTTCCTTAATTGTGTCAATAAATGCCATGATTAATGACTCCTCCTTATAAAAAAGTAAATTTTCAGTAAACATACTGAACTCTTTAAAAAATTATATACCAATTTTTAGTTGAAAACAAGGTCGTCATGCACTTAAAAATGTTTTAAAAACGATACATTGACTAAATCTGCTAATTTTTTTGACATAAATACATGATTTCAGTAAAATATAATAAAAGCAAAAAGGAGACACGATATGAAAGCATGCGGAATAGTTGCAGAATATAATCCATTGCACACAGGACATGTATATCAGATGAATAAAGCTAGACAGATTTCTCAGGCTGACTGCATAATTGTTGTGATGAGTGGTAATTTCGTGCAGCGTGGAGAGCCGGCAGTTATTGATAAGTATGCAAGAACTAAAGCTGCATTAAAAGCTGGTGCAGATATTGTTGTTGAGCTTCCTGTTTACTATGCATTATCAAGTGCAGAAATATTTGCAAAAGGTGCTGTCCTTACACTTGATGCAATGAAAGCATCTTCGATATGTTTTGGTGCTGAAACTGATAATGCAGATAGTCTGGCAAAGATAAGCAGAACTTTATTATCAGAATCTCCTGAATATAGAGCAGCTCTTAATAAAGCCCTTGCAAGCGGCTGCTCTTACCCGTCTGCAAGACAGTCTGCTCTTTCGGAACATCTTCCAGAATGTAAGGACATAATTGCAGGTTCTAACAACATTCTTGCAATCGAATATATTAAAGCTATTCTTTGCAACGAATTAAACATGAAATATTATCCTGTACTTCGTGAAGGTGCAGGGTACAATGACGATACAGATAATGCCAAGTATGCAAGTGCATTTGGAATAAGAAAAATGCTTATGTCAGATGAAGCAGATAAGTTAAAAACATATCTCACTCCGGATATGTTTGAAGAAATCAGTCATTCACAGAATTGTCCTGTATTCTTAGATGATTTCAGCAGCATATTTAATCACAAAATGCTTTTTCTTAGACAGATATGTAATGTTAATCAAACAGATTTTGCCGAAAAACTTTGTGAGTATGAGGATATAAGCCCTGATCTTGCCAACCGCTTTGCCAGCACTTTTACAGGGAAAGAGACGATAAGCGGATTTGCCATGAGGATTAAAACTAAGAATATAGTATATTCAAGAATATGCCGCTGTATCATGCATATTATTCTTGAGATAAAACATTCCATGTCTGAAAAATACAATAATATACCTTATATAAGGATGCTTGGTTTTAATAAAACTGGCCAGCAGTATCTTGGATATATTAAGAAAGAACTTGATGTGCCATTCATCACTAAAGCTGCTGATTATAAGAATGAACTTTCATTTGACCTGACATGCTCTGATATATATTTGCAGGCAGTGTATGAGAAGTACGGATATGTAATGAAAAATGAATTACAACAGAATATAATAAGAATATAAAAATACACCTGCTGAACCACTAATATGATTCAGCAGGTGTATTTTATTGATATGTATTAATTCTTAATTAGTTCTTAAAGCTGTGTATTGGCGCAGGGATTCTTCCTACTCTGTTCACAAATGCAGAACAGTCAAATTTATTAACAGGCATAATAGGTGCATAACCTAAAAGTCCGCCGAATTCTACTGTTTCACCAACACCCTTTCCTATAACAGGAATAACTCTTACAGCTGTTGTCTTCTGGTTTACCATACCGATAGCTGCTTCATCAGCAATAATTCCCGAAATTGTAGTTGCAGGTGTGTCACCTGGAATAGCAATCATATCAAGACCAACTGAGCATACACATGTCATCGCTTCAAGCTTTTCAATTGTAAGTGAACCTTCATTAACAGCATCAATCATTCCTTGGTCCTCAGATACAGGAATGAACGCTCCACTAAGTCCACCTACATAAGAAGATGCCATAACACCGCCCTTCTTAACCTGATCATTAAGCATTGCAAGCGCTGCTGTAGTTCCAGGAGCACCCGCTCTCTCAAGTCCGATTTCTTCAAGAATCTCTGCTACAGAATCTCCAACGGCAGGAGTTGGTGCAAGTGAAAGGTCGATAATGCCGAAAGGAACGCCAAGTCTCTTAGAAGCTTCCTGCGCAACAAGCTGACCAACTCTTGTAATCTTAAACGCTGTCTTCTTGATAGTTTCACAAAGGACCTCAAAGCTCTTTCCTCTTACACTCTCAAGTGCATATTTAACAACACCAGGACCGCTGACACCAACATTTATAATAGCATCATCCTCTGTTACACCATGGAATGCACCAGCCATGAATGGGTTGTCATCAGGAGCATTACATAATACAACAAGCTTGGCGCAACCCAAAGAATCTTTATCCTTAGTAAGCTCTGCTGTCTCTTTAACTATCTCGCCCATAAGTCTTACTGCATCCATGTTAATACCAGTCTTTGTTGAACCAACATTAACAGAACTGCATATAAGCTCTGTCTGTGCAAGTGCCTGTGGAATTGATCTTATTAAAAGTTCATCACTCTTAGTCATACCCTTAGATACAACTGCTGAATAACCACCAATAAAATTAACGCCAACAGTATGAGCTGCCTTATCAAGAGTTTTTGCAATAGTAACATAATCCTCAGGTGTCTTACATGCAGAAGCACCAACAAGTGAAATAGGTGTAATCGATATTCTCTTATTAACAATAGGAACACCAAATTCTTTTGCAATCTCTTCTCCGGTTGAAACTAAATCCTTAGCAAGAGTTGTGATTTTGTTATATATTTTCTCATTAACCTCAGCTAGATCAGGACCAGCACAGTCAAGAAGATTAATACCCATAGTAATAGTTCTTACATCAAGGTTCTCCTTCTCGACCATTTTGTTAGTCTCTGTAACTTCCATAATATTAATCATAGTATTTAAGTCTCCTCACTTTCTTAGATACGGTGCATCATGTCAAATATTTCTTCTCGCTGGCATTTAATTACAACACCAATATCTTCGCCAAGCTTATTAAGATCTTCATTGACATTATCAAAATTCTTTGTAGAACCTGACATATCAACAATCATCATCATATTAAAATATCCCGAAACAATAGTCTGCGAGATATCAAGAATATTAACCTTCGTATCAGCAAGATAAGTACATACTCTGGCAATAATGCCAACAGTATCTTTTCCTACAACAGTAATTACACATTTTTTCATATCTTTCCTCTTTCTGCACCTTGTAAGCGCCTGTTATATTTCGCAAATACCTGATAAAACATCACGCTTTGCAACCTCTATATCAAAATCCGAAGATTTGAATGAGTTATCTGACATATCAATCTCTAATTTCACCGTTTCATAAGCCAGTTTATCATAGTTATTCTCTTTGCTTAAATGACCAAGATATATTTTTTTTAGCTTATCATGAAGCAGGGAATTGACAAGCTGTCCAGATGTCTCATTAGACAGATGTCCTTTATTACCTAATATTCTTTTCTTAAGATAAAAAGGATAAGGACCAACCTGTAACATATTGATATCATGATTAGCCTCAACAAGCATAATATCAGATTCTGTCAGATTATCAACCACATAATCATCAAAATACCCTAAATCAGTTACAACTGATGCTTTTTTTATGCCATCTGCACATTTTTGGGTAAATGTATACGCAACCGGTTCATTGGCATCATGTGATATACGAAATGAGTGAATTGTTACATCTCCAATTGAAATGTCTTCATCAGCATTTATCTTATTAAATATGCCATCCGGAATATTTCCAAGTGACGAGGTTTGTTCTATCCCATTTATTGTCCCTGGAGTTGAATATACCGGAATACCATCTTTTCTTGATATAACGCCAAGTCCTTTTATATGGTCAATATGTTCATGAGTTACAAATATTGCATCTATATCTTTAAGACTTAAACCTGCTGTATTAAGTCCTTCTTCTATTCTTTTCCTGCTTATTCCGGCATCAAAAAGAACATGTGTATTCTCAGTGCCAAGATATATACAGTTACCACTGCTTCCACTGGCAATAGGCATCATTCTCATAATTATTTATCCTCCCAGCGAAGCTCAATAACATCACCATTATTAAGTGGTGATGAATAATCTGCATCACTTCCGTTATGTAAGAATACAAGATTACCTCTGACCATAGTAAGATCAAATGAATAGAACTGGAAAAGATCAACTACTATATAATCAGGCTTGCCAGTTAAAACAACATGCTGTCCATTAACTGTAATTGTTATATCAACAGGCTGTCTTACTTGTTCCTGTGTTTCTTTATCATCAGTCTGCTCTGCTTTTTTCTCTGTTTCCTGCTGCTTTTCAGCCACCATGATATTCTCATTATATTCCTCTAATGATGAAGTCCTGACAGTGAAATTCTCATATACTCTTGTATTCTTATCTGCAGGTTCATTATTAACAGTGACATTAAGCGTCTTATAATCAAGGTCAAGGAATTCAAAAAGCTGTGCCACAGTATAGAAATTTTCCATGCGTATCTTGTCGCCATCGTTAATATCATAAAATTCCGACTTTAATTCACCATTGACATATGCAAATCTAGGGCAGACGATTGTTTTATCATTCACTACAAATGTTATCTGTGAATCAAATTCTTCCAACTGACCAATTGTTATGCTGGCATCTTCTCCTATTGTAGATTCTGTCACTTCGATTATATCATTCTGTTCAATCGGAGTATGGAGATTAGCTGGTCTTCCATTAAGAGTAACAACTGCACCTTCGCCTGCACTTCCCCTTACAAGACGTGCTTTACCATTAACTGTAAAGTTGATTTCTGCACCTCTTCTTGGGAAAAGCTTTTCATTTGGAAATCCTATCTGCATTACTGCATCCACAACTGTAAGATTACTTGTGTCATAAAGTTTAATTCTTTCCTTATTAACTGTAACAAACACAAAGTTATTCTTCTGGGTGTAATAATTAGTACATATTCCTACAGGTGTTACATATAATGAATCTTTTTTGAAATTATCTACTTCAAAGTCAACTGATGTAAGGACTTCTTCTCCTCTTACAGCAACTCTCTGATGTGGTATTCCAAGGAAATCAGCAACTTTTTCTGTGTATCCCGGTATCTTGCCACCGCCGCCGACTACAAATACAGCATTAACTGGTTTACCGCCATTGAGTTCAACAATCTTATCTGCGACATCCTTTGCCATGGCATTTACAACTTCAGCTGCTGCATTTCTTACTTCCAGTGCATCGACCTTCTGTGTAATTCCCATTATATCTTTAAATGATACAACTCCCTTTTTCTTGGAACTTGCGGACATCTTAATCTTTTCTGCAGTATTAAAATCAACAAGATAAGTTTTGGCTATGCACTCAGTAATCTCATCTCCAGCGCAAGGTATCATTCCATATGCAATAATACAACCATCCTTCGTAAGACATATATCTGAAGTGCCGGCTCCGACATCAACAAGTCCTATATTAAGAAGCCTGTATTGTTCCGGAATTGCAATATTCATGGCTGCAATAGGCTCTAATGTAAGGCTTGCCACATGAAGTCCTGCATATTCAACAGCTTCATAGAGTCCATCAACTACTTCTTCCGGTAAAAATGTAGCAATAAGCTCAACAGCTATCTTAGAAGCTTTATGTCCTTCAAGATTATTGATATCATATCCATTGAGCTGATATCTTATAGGAGTGTTTCCAACACAGTAGAATCTGGATTTGTCTTCTTTTTCATTTATCTTATTATGTGCATTTTCAACTGCAAGAAGGTTAAGAGAATAAATATGTTCCTGTGTAACTCTTGTTTCCTCTTCAAAAACATATTCTGCAGATGAGTTAATAGTCTTTAAAACTCTTCCGGCAGCAGCTATACATACATCCGAGAGTTCATGTCCAAGCTGGCTTTCAAGAGAATTTTTGACTTTTCTTATTGTATCTCCTACTTTGTAGATATCGTGTATCTGACCATCAAGCATAGCTCTTGTTTCGTGCTTTTGTTCAGCCATTGCAACAACTTTAAAACGGCTTCTGTCCATGTATCCGACAACACCTACTATACTTCTCGTTCCTATATCCAGGCCAAACACCATGGCCTCTTTCTTTGACTGTGTATTATCCATATCCTACCTCTAGAATAAACAAATTATGTATAAATGTATCATATTCCAAGCATAATCTCAAGCTGGGCACGTGTTTTTTCTATATTGCCGCTATTATCTATCACTTTATCAGAGTATTTTCTAAAATCATCCTCAGATAACTGACTCTTAAAAATATCTGATATCTTTTCATCAGAATATCCTCTTGAAGATGCCAGTCTTCTTCGCCTTTCGTCTTCTGATACATATATATACCAGATTTCATCCATAAATATATCATAATGATCTTCAATAAGAAGAGCTGCCTCAACAAAGCAATAGTCAACATCACCTGCAATTTTATGATTATTAATCTGGTTGATAATCTCCTGTTTTACGAGCGGATGTATTATGCTGTTAAGCACAATACGCTTATTAGGATTTTTGAATATAATATCTGCAAGAAGAGGTCTGTTTATCTCTCCATCCTCTCCTACAATCTGTTCACCAAATATATCAACGACCTTTTCAAATCCAATATTACCAGACCGGTATATATTTCTTGCAACAAGGTCTGCCTGTATTATATCGCATGAACACATATCTTTAAGAAGTGCAAGAACAGATGATTTTCCTGCTCCTACACCTCCTGTAACTCCAATAACTTTCATTAGTGTGCCTCCAACCAGTCTTTTCCTTCCTTTAAATCCACCTCAAGAGGTACCTTAAGGCTTACTGCATTCTTCATTCCATCAATCATAATCTGTTTTACAGTTTCAATCTCATCTTCTGCTGTCTCAACAAGAAGCTCATCATGAACCTGTAATATAAGCCTTGACTTAAGATTATTCTCCTTAAGTGCATTATATACATTAATCATTGCAAGCTTGATTATATCAGCCGCAGTTCCCTGAATAGGTGCATTCATGGCAACTCTCTCTCCAAAAGAACGCTGCATAAAATTAGATGATTTTATCTCAGGAATCTCCCTCCTTCTGTTATACATTGTAAGAGAGTATCCTTTTTCTTTAGCGTCACTTACAAGCCCGTCTATAAATGTTTTAATAGTAGGATAACTTGCAAAGTATCTTTCAATATATTCCTTGGCTTCTTTTCTTGAAATACTAAGATCCTGACTTAATCCAAACGAACTCATTCCATAGATAATACCAAAATTAACCGCCTTGGCATTTCTTCGTTGTTCATCAGTAACTTCATCAAGTGGAACTCCAAATACCTGTGCTGCCGTTGCCCTGTGGATGTCTGCAGATGAGTTATATGCCTCTATCAGTTTCTCATCGCCTGACATATGTGCAAGAATTCTTAATTCAATCTGCGAATAATCAGCATCTAAGAATACGAATCCATCCTTTGGAACAAATACCTTTCTTATTGCTTTTCCCATCTCCATTCTTATCGGGATATTCTGAAGATTAGGCTCTGTGCTGCTTATTCTTCCTGTGGCTGTTATTGTCTGGTTAAATGTACCATGAATTCTTCCATCTTCAGCTATATATTGTGTAAGTCCATCAGCATATGTTGACTTTAGCTTTGTTAACTGTCTGTATTCGAGTATCTTATTTACTACCGGATAATCAGGTGCAAGCTTTTCAAGTACATCTGCAGCTGTTGAATAACCACTCTTCGTTTTCTTTCCATTAGGCATTCCAAGCTTTTCAAAAAGAATTACTCCTAGCTGCTTTGGTGAATTGATATTAAATTCTTCTCCGGCAGCATCGTATATCTCTTTTTCAAGGACGGAAATTTTAGTACCAAGTACCTTTGAATAGTCCACAAGTGCCTGTTTATCAACACTTATTCCCTGCTGCTGCATCTCAAAAAGGACAAAAATAAGAGGCATCTCTATAGTTTCAAAGAGTTCATACATATTCTCACACTTAAGCTGTTCAGTTATTTTATCAGCACATCTGTAATAAGCATAAGATGAAAGGCAGGCATATTTTATAAGATTATCTTCTGCTTCATTTGCAGCTTTTTCTATGCTTAATTTACCAAGAAGCTCCGTCTTTGACAGAAATGTTAATGACAAAAATTCTCTTCCAAGAGTCTCATAATCATAGCTTTCATTACTTGGGTGAAGCAGATATGCAGCAATTGCCGTATCAATAAATGCATTTTCTGATACAAGAGGATAACCACTTATCTTATCTTTTTCAAATATATCAAGATAATCTTTAATATTGGCAGAAGCTATATTTCTGTGAGAAGCTTTGCATGCAACATCCAACAGGCGCTCTGTCAGATAATTTTCTGTCACAAAGCCTGATACCGGGATATAATAAATTTCTGTATCAGAAAGTGTTATTCCAACTGCTATCAGTTCATTTTCTCTAATAATTGAAAGTCCGATTTTTTCAATCCCAGAAGCTGCATCTGCTGCTTTATTAAATACATTTTCAACTTCTGAAAAATCAGATATCTTCTTAAAATATTCATAACAATCAGGGTCTTTGGCTATAATATCTGTGTTTTCAAATTTCTTTAACATATTCTTGAAATTATATTTCTTAAAAAGTTCATATGAATTCTCATTAAAGAAATTCCCTGTTTTAGCATCATCTATATTATACTCAATCGGAACATCGATTTTAATTTCTGATAAGAACCTGCTCATTTTAATCTGTTCAATATTCTCAGTTATTGATGCTTTTGCCTTTGGTGGCTTTAATTCATCCAAGTGATCAAATACATTATCAAGATTATGATACTTCTGGATAATAGCTGACGCAGTCTTAGGTCCTACCCCCGGTGCGCCAGGTATGTTATCTGATGTATCTCCCATTAGTGCTTTAACATCAATGAATTCATGCGGAGTAACACCATATAATTCAATCACATCAGCAGGATAATAATCTTCAACTTCTGTAACGCCTTTCTTAGTCTTAGGTATTCTGATTTTAATATGCTCATCTGCTAACTGCAATAAATCCCTGTCACCAGAAACAATTGATACTTCTATTCCTTTAGCAGCACTATCCTTAGCAATAGTTCCAAGTATATCATCAGCCTCAAAGCCTTCCTGCTCAACAACTGTAATATTCATAGCTTTAAGCAGTTCTTTCATGAGAGGAACCTGCTGCTTCAATTCCGGCTGCATAGGTTTTCTCGTACCTTTGTAACCATCAAATGCTTTATGTCTGAATGTTGGTGCTGATAAATCAAACGCAACAGTTATATAGTCAGGCTTTTCTTCATCCAGAAACTTAAAGAGTATATTAAGGAATCCATATAACGCATTAGTATGTATTCCCTCTGCATTAGTAAGATCCGGTACACCATAAAATGCCCGGTTTAATATACTGTGTCCATCTATTAATATTATTTTTTTACTCATTATTATCTCCAATCTGTTATTCTAATGCGACAGTTCTTATTTAAAAGAATCGGATAACTATCAATAGGAATGTTGTAAGAAGCATAATTCCTGTAACAAACATATATCTTAATCTGTTAAAGTAACTCCATTGTCTTATAAACTGACATTTAATCTTACTGTCTTCTAGCTTCTGATTCACAAGACCTGTAAAATCAAATGAATCTATATAAGATGAGTATTTCGAATCCGACATATTTTTTTCCATATCATCAAGACCATATGAAATTATATAGTATATTTCCATTTCTTCCCGGCAGTCCGCACAATTCAGAATATGATCAGTGAATTTTTCTTCATTCTTTAATGAAAGTCTGTTATATTCAAAGTCTTCTATCATACCTTGAATTTCTTTACAGTTATTCATAAATGCCTCCATAAAGGATTATTATTCAATATAAAAATAATATTCTAAATTAAATACATGTGCAAGTATTCTTTACTTGATTTTTATTTGTTCTTATGATAATATAATTGGGTCGCGCAGGTGTGGCGGAATGGCAGACGCAGCAGACTCAAAATCTGCCGGTGGCAACATCGTGCGGGTTCAAGTCCCGCCACCTGCATTAAAAAAGGAAGTTGCTTGGCAACTTCCTTTTTCTTTTAAAGTGAATCATACAGCTGCTCATATTTTCTCGCAGAATTATTCCACGAAAAATCTTTTTTCATTCCTCTGTCAACTATCTTATTCCACTCTCTCTTATGATTGTAATATACATCTTTGGCATAATTAATTATACTTAGCATCTCATGTGCATTATAATTAGCAAATGAGAATCCTGTTCCTTTATTTTCATATTCATTGTACGGCTCAACAGTATCTTTAAGACCACCTGTTTCTCTTACAATTGGAACAGTTCCATACCTTAAACTCATCAGCTGTGAAAGTCCACATGGCTCAAACAACGACGGCATAAGGAAAGCATCACAAGACGCATAGACTTTATGTGACATATCTTCTGAATAATATATATTAGCAGACACTCTGTCATTATATTTCCAGTCATAATGCCTGAACATATTTTCATAACGTTCTTCACCTGTTCCGAGGACAACAAACTGGACATCCTCTGCACATATCTGATCCATGACATATGCGACAAGATCAAGTCCTTTCTGGTCTGTAAGACGTGAAACAAGTCCAATCATAAACTTACCCTTATCTTCTTTAAGTCCGAGTTCTTTCTGAAGAGCAACCTTATTCTTCCACTTCTCTTTTCTGAATGTTATCTGGTTATAATTATGCTCAATCCTCTTATCTGTCTCAGGATTATATTCATCATAATCTATTCCATTAACTATGCCAGAAAGCGCATTAGCCCTTGCATTCATAAGACCATCAAGATTTTCTCCATAGAATGGGGTTTTGATCTCTTCTGCATATGTTTCACTTACAGTTGTAACTCTGTCTGCATATACAATTCCGCCTTTAAGATAGTTAGCGTCATTATATGCTTCAAGTTTATCTGATGTAAAATATTCATCAGAAAGTCCCGTAATATCCTTTACTTTCTTAAGATCCCATATTCCCTGAAACTTAAGATTATGTATTGTCATGATTGACTTGATTCCCTGATAGAATTCTCCTTGTGAGAATCTTTCTTTAAGATAAACCGGAATAAGTCCTGTCTGCCAGTCGTTACAATGAATTATATCTGGTCTGAAGCCAAGCACTGGTAATGCTGATAAAGCAGCTTTGCTAAAAAACGCAAACTTTTCAATATCTTCATGAATCCAGCTGTATGGCTTTGGTCCGCCAAAATAGAATTCATTATCTATAAAATAAAATGTTACTCCATTCCACTCAAGTTCAAACACTCCAACATACTGTGTTCTCCACGCAAGATCGATATAAAAATGTGTTTTGTATACCATCTTTTCTCTATATTCCCAAGGAATACAAGTGTATTTAGGTATCATAACTCTTACATCATACTTGGTCTTATCAAAATACTTTGGAAGAGAACCAGCTACATCAGCTAATCCTCCTGTTTTAATAAATGGAACAGCTTCTGATGCAATCAACAATACATTCTTCATACTTTAATCCTCATTTCTTAAATATTATTAAATCCCATACTCATGCATCTTATCATAATAAATCACTTTATGTAATGCAAGTCATATCTGCTATTACATAAAAATAAGCGCAGCTATTAAAAACTGCACTTATTATATCACACATATTTATAATTTACCAGTAACGTCTTATGCCTGTTACTCTTAAACCAATTGAATTAACACCTACAAGTCTAACCGAACCACCAGGAACATTAGCATGAATCATCTGTCCACCGCCAACATACACTCCTACATGACCCGGATAACATATTATGTCACCAGGAAGTGCTTCTGATATACTTGAAACCGCCATGCCTCCATATGCCTGGCCACTTGATGATCTTGACACACCAATACCATACTGTGAAAAAAGATAAGATGTAAATCCAGAACAATCAAAACCTGATGGAGAATAGCCGCCACTCACGTATGGTGTACCAATAAGTGAATATGCAAGTGAAACAATTCCATTAGCAACTGATGAATCCTGATTAGCTGTTGTCTTGTATGTTACAGAAGAACTCTGTGCAAGCTGACGCCGTGCAGCCTCTTTTCTCGCAGCTTCTTCAGCCGCCTTTTTAGTTGCAGCTTCAATCTTATCGTCTAAATCGCTAATTGAAGACTTTGTATCATTAATCGTTGCATACAAAAGAGCCTGTTTCTGTGTAAGCTCTTCCTGACTGGCTGCAAGCTCCTGCTGATCATTCTCAAGTCCATCTTTAAGATTTTTTATTTCTGCTGCAGTATTTGCCATTTCATCAAGCTTGTTACGGTCATAATCATATACCTCCTGCATATAAACAGCCTTATTAAGCATACTGCTCATATCTGATGATGTAAGGAATACTTCTGCTATTGAAACTGACTGATCTTCATACATATATTTGATACGAAGCTTCATATCATCATACTGTGCCTGCTGAACCTCCTCGGCATCTGCAAGTTTCACATTAGCATCATCTATATCCTGTGAAATCTGGGCCATCTTAAATTCCAGATCATCCATCTGGCTCAGAAGATATGCAAGATCATTCTCCAATGAATCAAGTTCTTTCTGCTGCTGATTCTTCTGATTCTTTAATGTATTAATGTCATCTGCGAGAACAGTTGTTGCTGAAATTGTTGTTATAAGCATAACTGCCGCAATACTTTTAAAAACTCTCTTACGCATATATACCTCAATTATTACAAAATTGTTAAAAATCATTTACGATTTTGATATTATAATATAAAAATGCCGATTTTTCAAGGTATTCTGCAAAATAATAGGTGAAAAATGTGTGAATTATCATTAATGTATATTATACTGCAGTCTTATTTTATCAGATATCAATGCAATAAATTCTGAATTAGTTGGTTTTCCCTTCCCTCCATTAATTGTATATCCGAAAAGATCATTAAGTGTATCTGTATTTCCCCTGTTCCATGCAACTTCAATAGCGTGTCTTATAGCTCTTTCCACGCGGCTTGGTGTTGTATCATATTTTTTTGAAATTGTTGGATATAAAACTTTTGTTACACTGTTAATAACTTCATTATCTTTAACAGAAAGTATAATAGAATCTCTCAGATACTGATACCCCTTTATATGGGCTGGAATTCCAATATCATGAATTATATTTGTAATATCATTTTCGAGATTTCTGTCTGATATAGATACCGGTTCCTTTGATACTTTTTTAATGCCAGTATCATTGTGCTGATTGCGGATATAACGTATCCTGTTTATCAGAACATCATTATCAAAAGGTTTCATTATGTAATATGCTGCTCCCATATTAAATGCATCTTCTGTCACACTATCACGTCCAACAGCACTAATCACAATAAAATCAGGCTTTGAATCAAATGATTTGTCCTGCCGTACCTTTTCCATCACTGTTATTCCGTCAATTCCCGGCATAATAAGATCCAGAAGAACTATATCAGGTCTGCTTTCTTTAATCATTGTAACAGTATCTGCTCCATTATCTGCTGTTCCAACGATTGTCATATCTTCCTCATCGTCTATTACATCTTTAAGTGCTTCCAGAATATTCTGATTATCATCTGCAATAGCTACTCTAGTCCTCTCCATAAACCATAAGCCCTTTCATAACTCAAAGAATTCATCCGACTAATAAACTCACAATGATAATTATAAATATTTTTGGGAAATACTGCAACTTCTTTTTAACGCAAATTATCGCATCATTCGACATTATTCGACAAATCATTTATATAAGTCCATCAATAATAATAAATAATATTACCAAAGGAAGTATGTACTTAAGATAAAATTTTAATACACGAGGCATTTTAATTCCTTTTCCTGTATTCACCTCTGATATATAGTTCTCAAATCCCCATCCATACTTTGAAGTACAGAATAAAAGAATTATCAGACTTCCAACTGGAAGAATTATACTGCTGACAAGAAAATCCTCCAGATCAAGCACTGTGCTTCCTGCTCCAAGAGGAGCAAAGCTGCTAAGAATATTGAACCCAAGAACGCATGGTATACTCATAATAATAATTATAAAAAGATTAACGATTCCCGCTTTCTTTCTGTTCCATCCAAATGTCTCCATGTTACATGCAAATATATTTTCAAGAACTGCTATAACAGTAGAAAGAGCTGCAAATGTCATAAAAAGGAAAAACATTGCACCCCAGAATCTGCCACCTGACATATGCTCAAACACCTTAGGAAGTGTAACGAATATAAGACTTGGCCCGCTGTCTGTAGGAATATCATATGACATACATGCCGGGAATATGATTACTCCGGACATAATTGCCACAAATGTATCAAGTATTGTAATCTGAATGCCTTCCCCAGTAAGTGCTCTTTCTTTATCAATATAACTTCCAAAAATCATCATTGAGCCCATACCCACACTAAGTGTAAAGAACGCCTGTCTCATAGCTTCAATGATTACGTTTGCAACACCCGTTTTTTGAATCTGGCTAATATCAGGAACAATAAAATATTTAATTCCTTTTATTGCTCCAGGAAGTGTAAGACTATGAATAGCAAGAACAACGATAAGCCCTAATAAAATAAGCATCATATATTTTGTGATCTTTTCCACTCCATTCTGAAGTCCCATGCTGCATACAATTATTGCTATCATTACAATTATTGCCATCCAGATAAACATTATTAACGGATCAGCTGTTACATCTGCAAACATCTGTCTGCTATCAGTCTGCTTTGTAATATTTCCTGTTAAATACTTTATAAAGTATCCTAACATCCATCCCGAAACAGTCGTATAAAAGAAAAGCAGTATATAGTTTCCAACCATTCCCACATATCCATGTATGTGCCATTTATGTCCTGGCTTTTCAAGCTTGTGATAAGCCCTGATTATACTGCTTTTAGAGGCTCTTCCCATAGACAGTTCCATAGATAATATTGGTATTCCAAACAGCAAAAGAAATATCATATACAATGCCACAAATAATCCTCCGCCATTATTACCCGCTATATAAGGGAAACGCCAAACATTTCCTATTCCTATTGCGCAGCCTGCACTAATAAGTATGAATCCAAGTCTGCTTCCAAATTTTTCTCTTTCCATTGTTATCCTCTTTTAATTATTTTCTTCAAGCATTTTATCAATAAATATGCCATAACCGCAAGTAGAATCATCTACAAATACATGTGTTACAGCTCCAATTATTTTTCCATCCTGAATTATAGGACTTCCACTCATCCCTTGAACTATTCCATTAGTAAGTTTTAAAAGTTCTGGAGATGTTACCTTAAATGTAATATTTTTTGACTCTGCATACCTGATGTTATTAATTTCTATTTCGTAATCATTGAAGCTGCCATTAGTATAAAATCTTATATATGCCTTACCTTTTCTGACCTCATATGATCCTCCTACAGGCATTAAATCCGGAGAAAATTCCTCATAAAAAGAATATGCATTCTCTCCATATATTCCTTTATTGGTATTTTTATTAATATTACCTGTGATATTTTCCTGTTTGTAATCAATTGTCCCTAGCAGTTCTCCTGGTTCTCCGTTCTTTCCCGGTACAATAGACAGAATCCTCGTTTTATATATATTACCACCTGTTATTTCTAAGACTCTGCCTGTCTCGTTATCTGAGATTCCATGTCCTAATGCAGCAAATCTGCCATCATCGCATACATATGTTACTGTTCCAACCCCCTGAGTGTCATCTTTGATCCATATTCCAGCCTTATATTCACCGGCAACATTTTTCACAGGAGTAACATCAGTATAGCTTATTTGTCCATCTCTACGTATTGCGAGGCTTACCGGCTGGCCTTCACACTCAGATATAATCTGTGATAACTGCTCTTTAGTCTGAAGTTTTTCATTATCAGCTTCAATAATGTAATCACCCTTTTTTATTAATCCTTTTGCGGGTGCAATATTCTGACCATCATCTGTACATATAGTTTCAGTATTAACTACATATATTCCATCGCATTTAAGATATATTCCAACTTGAAATCCTCCAGTATACACATATTTTTCATTAACAACCTCAACATCTGTTCTGGCAATTGGAATAATTCCAAAAAGTTTATAATTAACATGATATTTCCCTGTATTTCCAGAATGTATAGTAACTTTATTGTTAAAATAAGCAGCATCTATATATTTATCTGATACACTTTCATATACAGAACCAACTACCGGAACTCCTATAGAAACAACTGCTTTATCCTGTACATGTATATACAGCTTGTCAGGAATTTTTTTCTTTACAGAATTACAATATACAACACCAGGTATAAGAATACATACTGCAGCTATACATAAATAAAGTAATCTCTTTTTAAAAGCTTTCATACGCTGTCCTCCATCTATATAAAAATAGTATTAGCAAAATAAAAACTTTTAAAAAGGAGATTACTGTAAATATAATCTGCTATTAAAATATAAAATTACAGCTTCATGGCTTTGGCTGTGCTTTTAAGTTCTTTTGCATTAAGAATTACTGCTTCTGTTATATCTTTTCCACCAAGCATTCTTGCAATTTCATAAATACTTTCATCCTCTGATAACCTTCTTATATTACTGATCGTGCGATTATCCTTTGTTGACTTTGCAATAACATAATGTGAATCTGCCATTGCAGCTATCTGTGGAAGATGTGTTATGCATATAATCTGATTATTGCCTGATATCCTGCTAAGCTTTTCAGCAACCATCTGGGCTGTCTTTCCACTAATTCCAGCATCTATTTCATCAAATATAAGAGTCTTATTAAGGTCGGACTCTGCCATAACACTTTTGATTGCAAGCATAATTCGTGATAATTCTCCTCCTGATGCAATCCTTGCCAGTGGTTTAAGAGCTTCCCCAGGATTAGTCGAAATCATAAAGCATACGCTGTCCATTCCTCTCTGGTCAGCATCTTTATCTGTAAATAGAACTTCAAACTTAACATCAAGGAAATTAAGTTCTTTTAATGCATCTGTTATCTCACCTGTAAATCCTTGGGCAGCCTTTTTTCTTGCAGAACTCAGCTTTTTCCCAATATTTTTAAGCTTTTTATAGGAATTATCAAGCTCATTTTTCCTTGATAAAATAACAGCATCATAATCATTAAATTCTTCTAATTTCTGTCGTTTCTGTTCAAGTATCTCCAATATCCTGTCTATAGAATCTGCATACTTCATCTTAAGCGAATTAATAAGATCAAGCCGCTCTTCAAGCTGTACAAAAGAACTCTGGTCAAATGAAAAGTCTGACATATAGACTGATAAATTATGAGATACATCCGATAAAAGACTTTCTATATCAGATAATATATTACTGTTATCGCTTAATGTCTCATCATATTCACTTGCCTGAATCATGCATTTTACAGCCTGTCCTGCCATATCACACAGATTATGTTCTCCATCGCTTAAAAGCATTGATACCTCTGACAGATTATCTGCTATTTTCTGATAATTATTCATCCTGCGATACTCGCATTCAAGTTCTTCATCTTCACCAGGCTTTAATGCAGCAGATTCTAATTCATTAATTTCATATTCCAGAAATGCAGTTTCTTTTCTACGCTCTTCCTCATCAATAGAAAGACTATTATATGCTTTTTTGCACTTTAAATATTCTTTATAAGAGTCCTGATATTCTTTTAATATTGAGCTGATATTATCATTATCATATTCATCAATCACATCAAGATGATTATTCTCATCCATAAGAATCTGATTGTCATGTTGTCCATGTATATCAATCAGTTCATGTGCAAGAAGCCTTGTCTGTGCAGATGTAAAAGCTTGTCCATTAACCTTTATCTGTGATCTTGACTGCATAATTTTTCTTGATATTACAAGCTCTCCATCGTCGATTTCTTCAACTCCCATAGCTTTAAGAACTTCTCTTTTGTGTTCAGGAACGTAAAAGGTTATCTCCGCAAGACCATAATCACAGCCTGTTCTAATAAAATCAGGAGACGTCTTGCTTCCTAAAGCTGCATTAATAGACCCTAATATTATTGACTTTCCAGCTCCTGTTTCACCTGAAAGTATATTAAGTCCTTCTCCAAAATCTATATCTTCTTCTTCAATTAAAGCCAGATTTCTTACATGTAAATTAATCAGCATACTTCATCCTTTATTCAATCTGTTCTTTTTATAAGTTTCTTGATTTTATTCATGACAAGTAATGTATCATTAACAGTTCTGACCGCACACATTATCGTGTCATCTCCTGCAATAGAGCCTACAATTTCATTCCATTCCAATGCATCCAAAGCTGCACACACAGCCATAGCCATTCCTGGAGCCGTCTTAATAACAAGTATGTTCTGCGCCATATCCATAGATACATATGCTTCTTTCAGAACTCTTAGGAACTTGTCTCCTGAAACCGACTTTTCCTTTATAAGTGTCGAATATCTTGTTCTTCTGCCATCTACAGAAACCTTCGACAGATTAAGCTCTCTTATATCTCTGGATACAGTTGCCTGAGTTACATTATAGCCTTCCTCGTTAAGAATATTAGCAAGTTCCTCCTGCGTTCCAATTTCATATTTATCTATAAGTTCAAGTATTTTCTTATGTCTGTCTGTTTTCATATACACCCTCTGTATTAAATGATACAATTACATTTTATTTCTTATTCGTTCAAGAAATGATACTCTGCTCGTCTTAACGAATTGTGAAATTCTATCTGATTGTGTGATTACAATTCTGTCTCCTGTTACAAGTTCACAATAACTTTCTCCGTCAAATGTGGCAACTCTGGCACTGTCGCTTTTCAACGATCCCGCTTTTCTCCCAGATGCCATCTTATTATCTTTCATAATAATCATAATCTCATCTTCTGCACCAAATATTATGCTTCTCTGATTAAGAGAATGTGCACATATCGGAGTTACCATTATAAGCCTTGCTGTCGGTTGTATTATTGGTCCACCGGCTGAAAGGCTGTATGCAGTTGAACCTGTCGCTGTAGATACTATTACTCCATCAGCAGAATAAGTATTAAGATACTCTCCATTAACATATATATCAAAATCAATAATACGCAGAGCACCATTTCTATTAATAACAACATCGTTAAGTGCCATATCTGTAAAAATGCATTCACCATTACGATATATACATCCATCCAGCATCATACGGCTGTCAATGTCATATTCATCCCTGATAAGACATTCGAGAGTTTCCTCAACTCTTGACATATCTGTATCTGTAAGATATCCCAGCGTTCCTATATTAACCCCGATAAATGGTATCTTCTTATCTGAAAGTTCCCTTGATGCCTGAATCAAAGTACCATCCCCGCCAAGAACAATTACACATTCTGCATCGTCCGGAACAAGACTGGAATCACTATATGCGTATCTTTCATCAGAATTATAATGTTCATCCTGATCCATCTGGCACACACATATTGCACCTTTTGATTGAAGAAAGGCTGCAATTCTACGGGTGTTCACACCTTCTGGATCTTTATATCTGTTAGTTACAATATAAAAATGCTTCATGAATAACCTCATTTAGTATACGAAAAGAATTAAATATATATTACAATGTTTCGTGTGCTTTATCAACTACATTTTCAACAACAAATGGAATTTCTTTATTAACCGGTGTTAAAACCTTCTGCAGATGAAGCAGATATTCAATATTCCCTTCAGGACCTTTAACCGGGCTGAACTCAAGATTAAGTATCTCAAAACCAATTGAAGAAGCATAATCAATAACTTTATTGATTACATCAATATGAACTTCCTTATCTCTGACAACTCCATGTTTTCCAACTTTATCCCTGCCTGCCTCAAACTGTGGCTTTATAAGGCATACTATCTGTCCGTCATCAGTCAGTAATTCCTTCACAGGAGTCAGAACCTTTGTTAATGAGATAAACGATACATCTATGCTTGAAAACTGAATTCTGTCTGCAACATCATCAGGGGTAACATATCTTATATTTGTTTTTTCCATACAGACAACACGTTCATCATTCCTTAATCTCCAGTCAAGCTGTCCATGTCCGACATCTACAGCATATACTTTAACAGCACCATTCTGAAGCATACAGTCTGTAAATCCTCCTGTCGACGAGCCTACATCCATGCAGATTTTGCCTTCAAGTGTTACATCGAAATTCTCCATTGCTTTTTCAAGCTTAAGTCCGCCTCTGCTAACATATTTTAGAGTATTTCCTCTTACTTCAATAGCAGCCGTATCTGGAAAAGCCTGACCTGCTTTATCTTCTTTTTGTCCGTCAACATATACATTTCCAGACATAATTATAGCTTTGGCTTTTTCCCTTGAAGCTGCAAGTCCTTTATTAACTAATAAAACATCTAATCTTTCTTTACTCATAATTCTTATCCTTATTTAAAACATTTGCCCAGCAATTAAGTACCTTTGTGACAACAGAACAACTGTCAACACCCTGTTCCTTACGGAGAATATTAACATTACCATGCTCGACATAATCATCTGGAAGTGCTATATTCTGCACTTTGACAGAAATATCAGTTTCATTGACATATTGACAGACTGATTCTCCGAAGCCTCCAGACAAAACATTTTCTTCCATCGTTACAATAAGCCTGTGATTAGCAGCCAGCCTGTTGATCATATCTTTATCTATAGGTTTAACAAATCTTGCGTTAACAACACTTACATTATATCCCTTTTCTTTCAGCTTATCTCTTACTTCCAATGCCGTTACAACCATATTTCCCACTGCAAGTAATGCAATATCTGACTCCTCATATATCATCTCGGATCTGGCAAAACGTATTGGCTCATTAAACTCCTCTAGCCCGTCAAATGCAGCTCCTCTTGGATACCTGATTGCGATTGGAGAATTGAAATTAAGCAGTGCAAATTCAAGCATTGCAGAAAGCTCATTACCATTCTTAGGCGCAATAACAGTCATATTAGGAATCGAAGTTAAAAATGATAAATCAAATATTCCCTGATGTGTTTCGCCATCACTTCCAACAAGTCCAGCCCTGTCAATGGCAAACACAACATGAAGATGCTGTATACATACATCATGCAGAATCTGGTCATATGCTCTTTGCAAAAAAGATGAATACACAGCGAATACAGGCTTTAAACCGCCGGCAGCCATCCCTGCTGAGAATGTTACTGCATGTTCTTCTGCAATTCCAACATCAAAGAATCTGTCAGGAAACCATTTAGAGAACTTATGAAGCCCGGTTCCATCCGGCATGGCTGCAGTTACAGCGACAACATTTTTATCTTTCTTGGCAATTCTGCATATCGATTCAGAAAAAACATCAGAATATGTAGGCTTATCTGATGTAGCAAGTTCCATGCCGGTTGCAATATCAAACGGACCGATCCCATGAAATTTCGCAGGGTTGCGTTCTGCAGGTTTATATCCATGTCCTTTATGCGTAACAACATGTACAATAACTGCTCCATTAATTCTTCTTGCAACATGAAATACTTTAATCAGTTTTTCTATATCATGCCCATTAACAGGTCCAAGATAAGATATTCCCATGCTTTCAAACATCTGATTTGGTAAGATCATCTGCTTTAAATTGCTTTTTGTTTTCTTGAGCTTATCAACAACATGACTGCCACCCGGAAGCTTATATAATGTGTTAGCAACATTTTCCTTCAAATCATAATATGAATCAGAAGATCTGATATCACTCAGCATATTGGGAACGCCTCCAACATTCTTGGCAATAGACATTGTATTATCATTTAGCACAATAATAAAATTAGTCTTCAATGATGATGCATTATTAAGTGCCTCATAAGCCATTCCACCTGTAAGAGCTCCATCACCTATAACTGATACAACACTATAATGTTCATCTTTTATATCACGTGCTTTAACAAGACCAAGTCCTGCTGATATTGACGTAGAACTGTGTCCTGTATCAAATGCATCAAAATGACTTTCATTTCTTTTCGGAAATCCACTCATTCCTCCGAACTTTCTTAACTGGTCAAACTGATTCTTTCTTCCAGTAAGGATTTTATGTGTGTAAGACTGATGTCCTACATCCCATATAAGCTTGTCCTGCGGAAGATTAAAAGCAAGATGAAGCGCCATTGTTAATTCGACTACGCCCAGATTAGAAGCCAGATGTCCACCAGTTTTACTTATTTTGTCAATAAGAAAACCTCTGATTTCATCTGCAAGCTGATTATATTCAATTGGAGATAACTTTTTAATATCATTTGGTTTATTTATCTTTTCAAGAATCATAATACACCTGCTTTATTTGCTACGATTAATCATATTAACTATGAGAGTCTCAAGAAATTCGTTCTCACCAATACTTTTTATAATTGCAATAGCTTCCTTGGACATCTCGTCTACATCTTTATTTGCCTTGTCAATTCCATATAATGTAACATATGTTGTTTTATTATTCTTTTCATCTGAAAATACCGGTTTACCAAGCTCCTCTAATGAGCTTGTAACATCAAGAATATCATCTCTTATCTGAAATGCAAATCCTATTAATGATGCGGCTTTTTCAAGCTTTCGAGAAGTTTCATCATCGCATCCTGCAAGATATGCTCCTGCCAGAAAAGCTGCCTCTATTAAAGCTCCTGTTTTAAGCCTGAATATATAATCAAGCTGTTCTTCTGACAGAGTTTTTCCAGTTAATTCAACATCAACTGACTGTCCTCCAACCATTCCATTAATTCCTGCTTTTCTTGCAATAACTTCCATAGCTTTAGCTTTATTAATCAGATTATCACTGTTCTTTATTAGCTCATATGACATTATTTCATAAGCAATATTAAGAAGACCATCCCCGGCAAGAATACCAAAATCTTCTCCGTAAACTTTATGTGTAGTCAATCTTCCTCTTCTATAATCGTCATTATCCATTGCTGGAAGATCATCATGAACAAGAGAATATGAATGAATACATTCCAATGCAGTCATAAACGGATACACTTCCTGGATATTTGATCCTTTACAAAGCTTATATACTTCAAGCATCAACATCGGTCTGATTCTTTTTCCACCAGCATTAACACTGTAATTCATAGCTTCTCTTATTTTTTTATCCAAACCTTCTTCTTTAGGAAGAAATCCCGCTATTATATCATTTATAAATGAAACTTCCTGTTTTAACTCTTTATTAAAATCATTCATCTTCCTGTTCTCCATCATTTTCCAGCACAATTATCTGTTTTTCAACTTTATCAAGCTGGGAATTACAGCTTTCAATAAGCTTCATCCCTTCCTGATACATTTTAAAAGACTGATCAAGTGTTGTCTCATCATTTTCCATCTGCTCCAATATCTGTTCAAGTCTTTCAAATGATTGTTCTAATGTTTTTGCCATGCTTTTCCTACCTCTTCTACTTTGGAACGTATACTTCCATCTTTCATGAATATCGTTATATCATCATTTTCATGTACCTGTTTAACAGATATCACCCTGTTGTGTCCAGCATCTTCAACATATCCGTATCCTTGTTCAAGTTTTTTTAAAGGACTCATCCCATCAAGCTTTGAAGCGAGAAGAAGAAGCTTATGTCTGTTATGCTGAAGCTTATTCTTCATATATATTGTCATCTTATCTTCAATCATAATAAGCCGCTGCCTTTTATCATACACCTGATTAACAGGGCTTAAATGTTCCAGTCTCAATCTGATTCTTTCAAGATAATCTCTTTTACCAGATAAAGAATACATCATTTCGTGATAAAGACGTCTTTTATAATCAGCCAGCCTGTTTTCAATAACAGCATATTCACATACGGCAAGTTCTGCAGCTGCTGATGGAGTCGGTGCTCTTAAATCAGCCACGAAATCCGTCAGTGTAAAATCTGTCTCATGTCCTACAGCAGATATTACTGGCGTAGATGAATTAAATACAGCCTCCACTACATCCGGCTCATTAAATGCCCATAAATCCTCTATAGAACCGCCTCCACGTCCGACAATTATACAATCAACTCCCATTTTATCAAGAGCTGTGATTCCTTTTACTATTGATACTCTTGCATGTTCCCCCTGAACATATGCCGGATAAAGAATTATCTGTATATAAGGATTCCTTCTCAAAGATATATTCATGATATCCTGTACTGCAGCCCCTGTTCTTGATGTTACAACTCCTAATTTTCTCACATATGCAGGAATTGGACGTTTATACTCTTTGGCAAAATATCCCATATCTTCATAATATTGCTTTAACTGTTCATATTTCTGGTATAATTCCCCGATTCCCTCTTGTTGTACTATATTAGCATATAACTGATACTTTCCAGCTGCATCAAACACATCAACACGTCCGGAAACTACTATTGACATACCATCTTTTAATCTGAATGTAAGCTTTGCTGCCTGACTTGCAAACATTATCACAGACAGTGCTGCATCAGAATCCTTTAATGTAAAATAAATATGACCGGATGTATGATACTTGCAATTGGAAACTTCCCCTTTAACAGAAACTGAATTAAGCAGAAAATCCTGCTTAAACATATTCTTAATATAGGAATTAACCTGTTTTACAGTATATACTCCAGCCATATGTCCTCTCTTCGCATGTACATGCACATATTATTCTTTAATCAGCTTACCTAACACTCCATTAACGAATGATGCCGTATTATCAGCTGAACCATACTTCTTGGCAAGTTCAACTGCCTCATCAATTGCAACATTAACGGGAATATCATCATCATACATCATCTCATAAACAGCAAGTCTCATAATAGAAAGCTCTGTTTTTCCTAATCTGCTTGTAGGCCAGCCTTCTGAAACAGAATCAATTCTTTCATCCAGTTCCGGGATAACTTCTGCAATTGCTAATGTCTTATCCTTAATATAATTGTATTCCTCTTCTTTTAGTTTAGATGCATCTACCATATCTGCATCTGCAAAATACAATTCAATCTGCTCTTCATAGTCATTCTTATCGATAAAAGGAGCTCTGAATAATAATTTAAATATATGCTCCCTCATTGTAGATCTTGTCATCTCTTAACTCCTGATATTAATTTTCTACATTAACACTTGCAACTTTAATATTAACCTCAGTTACAGAAAGTCCTGTCATTGTTTCGATTGCAGACTTAACTTTATCCTGAACCTTAGCTGATACTTCCGGTATCTGTGTTCCATACTTAAGATTAAGTGTAATATCTACAAGGACACTTGATTCATTGACAACAACTTTAACGCCTTTAGAAAGATTTTTCATACCAAGCTTACTTACAATTTCATTAGTAATATTACCGCCTAAGCTGTCAACTCCCTCAACCTCTGTAGCAGCAAGCCCTGCAATTATAGCTACAACCTCATCAGCAACCTTAACTTCGCCAATATTAACATTCTCATGTATAGAATAAGTTGTACCTCTATCTTCAAACTCTTTTGTCATAACCGTCCTCCAATAATATTATTTAACTCAAAGTTAATCAAATTATACCATAAACACTAATTATTGCAAATATTTATTGTTATCTTATCTGCTGTAAAGCCTGTTTTTCTTTTTATTATATCTTCTATCTGTGCTTTATCAGTATCAGACAGTTCTGAAACATTTATCACTGCATCAACTGTAGAATCAGACACTGTAACAACAGATGAATCAAATCCCTTGGCTGATAAAAGCAATTCGATTGCAGACTCTTTATCTGCACAATCTTCTAACTGTGCAAGCTTATCTACTGCTGATTTCTTGGCTTCATCAGAAACATTCTGATCATTGACAACACTTTTTAAATCTTCTATCCCTGATGCCCGGAGCTGTTCCCTGTTTAACTTTGCACTTGCAACAGCTTCAGACATAGCTTTTCCTGATGTGAGTATAACCGTTCCAGGTTCATCTGTATATCCTGCTTCTGATCCATCCACATCGTCAGACATAATATCATTATTAACATCATCAGATGCAGCAACTGCCGGCTTTTCTTTATCTCTTATCTTAATTATACTGTCTATATCTCCTGCATAGTTAATATATCCTGCAGCTGCTATCATTATAGCCAGTGCAGTAATTATTATATGATTCTTTTTTATTTTTTTCAAAATTGCCTCCAAAAATATTATTCCGACATTTTCATCACTTTAATTTTATGTACAGGAACACCTAAAAGGCCATTTATCGCATCTGTTATATACGCCACAAGGTTCTTGTCATCACCTCCTTCACATACTACCATAACTCCGGTAACTTCATTATCATCTGTCAGTTTTACAAGAACTTTTACTTCTCCAACTCCTTCTGTATTGCCAAGCATTTCCTCAAGTTCTTTCCCTAATCCGTTCTCTGAACTGTTTCCGGAATCGTAGAATGAAGAACTGCCCACATCCGTTACTGTACTGGTCCTTTTAACCGGCATTGCTATAATCATCATAAGCACACCCGCTAGTATTACTATAAATATTTTGTCTCTCTTTGTTTTATTCAGCATATCAGAAAAAAATGAACCTGCCTGCTTATTATTATTCACTTTACTCCTCCTCAATATATATTTTTTCTATCCCGAGATTATATTGGCTCATGATATATTTTCTGAATAACTCCACATTACAGTCATCATCAATTCTCTTTACTTTAATCTTAATTTCCGATATAACAGCCTGATTATTTTTATATTCTGTATCACACGTTATATATGTCAGCTCATATCCGAAGTTTATTGCATTTTCTTTAAGAGTATTTTTAACTATATCATTTATAATCTGAATATCCGGATCTGCAAATGTTAATTCAGTGCTATAAGAAGAATCCGTT
Source organism: uncultured Lachnospira sp. (assembly GCA_934343805.1). Classification (GTDB taxonomy): domain Bacteria; phylum Bacillota; class Clostridia; order Lachnospirales; family Lachnospiraceae; genus Lachnospira. The sequence goes on along the minus strand of CAKRIN010000003.1, from coordinate 74,209 downwards.
GCTGCCAGAATATCTTCAATATTTATTTTTTTATGATTAAGTAAGGGAACTATAACCGCCAGAATAAACATAAGTTTAACAGCAAATCTTGTAGTTTCTTTGTATTTTTCAGGCACAAGCTTTAATACAAGTTCACCTGATATCTCCAGAATAAATATCATTTTAAACCATTTAATAATGCTGTCTGTCATATAAGCTACCCCGTCTGATACATATTGATATTAGTCGCGAAACATATTATTGCCATCGTAAGGCACATAAGCACCACAGTAACTGCTACCATATATATCAGATTTTCCAGACCATCTGACAATACTGCAATTGATTTCACAATCCGCTTTTCTGTAACCGGCTGTAAAAATGCTGCTATAAACTGGTAAACAACTGCCATTACTATAAGCTTAATTACCGGTATACCTACAATAATAAGCATAACTATAACTGCTGCCACGCCTATCGAATTCTTTACCATAACTGCAGAACCAATAACTGTCTTAGAGACTGTAGATGCACTATCACCGAGTCCTGGTATCATTGATACTGTTTTGAACAAAAAGGACATTTTAAGAGAATCGCTTACAGGTATAATAAGGCTTTTTATTCCACTCAGTCCCAGGAAAAACATAAGTATTCCTTTAACTGATTTTCTTATAATTTTCTTTATAAGTTCACACATCCTGCCGAATTTTTCTTTATCTCCAAAAGTATCAGCCAGTCCAAGAAGCATATATATATAATTTCCTTTAAATAAAACTCCTGCAATAAACGAATTAACTATGTACATAAGAAACAGAACTATTTCATAATATGCAGCTGCACTACCCGTTCCGCATGAATATGCAACAGCCGGAAAAAATACCGGACAGAGAGCCCTGTATATCTCTATTGCCATCTTAATACATTTATGTCCCGTTGCAGCTGCATCAATAAACACAGTTATAAGAAGAGTCATCATAATCAGTGATATAAAAAGCATTGCTGCATCAGATGTATTTTTATCTATAGCACCTAAAAAAGCTGCACATACAGATAAAAATATTATCTGTAAAATCACATATCTGTTGTCAGTTATTGCTTCTGCTATTGTTTCCGTCAGATGAAGATTCCATGAAGTATCTCCACTTGCTGCTGTTGATACTATTTGTTCAAAATCATCTCCCTTCCATCCGTTATTGCGTAATATTTCATTAATTTCCTTATAGGATTCCTCATCTGTGTAATCATCTATATAATTATTGTCATTTGTCTGCGCCATAGTTACATCAGATGTAATAAAAACAACTGCCAGAAATATCATAATCACACTTATATATCTTAAGATTACAGACATCCGTTAACAATCTCCACAAGATTAATAACTATAGGAAAACACAAGCCAACAACAGAAATTCTGGCATATATTTCCATTATTGATGCTAATGCGCCAAACCCATTTTCTTTGCATATACCGCTTGATATTTCAGTAATATATGATATCGTTACAATTTTGATCATCAGCTTAATATAACTACTGTTTATATCAGCTGCAAATGTACTAAGCTTCAAATATATATTTATAAGTCCATAAAATATCACTGTTGCTGCGCACATGCATACTGCTATAGATATGCACGCTCCCATTGTTGAGCCTGTACTCTTTAATATAATAATAAGAATAATCGAAACTATTGCGCATAAAGAAAGTGACAAAATATTAATACCAGCCACCTCCCAGCTATAATTCAAACAATTTTTTCATAGTCTTAAATAATTCAAGTATGTATGGCAAAATCCAGTATATAACTATAAGAAGTCCTGCAAGTGAAGTAAGTACTGCCTGATCATCCCTTCCATTATGCTTTAGTATCTGGTTAAGTATAGAAACAACAATTCCAACAGCCGCTATCTTAAAGATAATGCTAACTTCCATAGTCCCTCCATATCTATATAAGTGTAATAACAAGTATTAATCCGGCTGATATTCCAGCAGCAATGTAAGCCTTCATTTTATTACGTGCACCATCTTTTAAAACGTCAAGTGCCCCCTTACATTCATCTTTAACAGACATAATAATATTTATCTGATTCTCCTTATCATAGTAATCACTTAGTTTCCCTGCATCATTAAGAATCATTATTTCATCATTTTTCATTATACCGACAAAGCTCTGTTTAATAGTATTGTTCCATATAATGCCAAATGTATCCATGTCCGATTTATTCAATTCTTCCAAAGTTATTTTTATAAATCGTTTCACTTCCGGACAATAATCATATTCAGATAATTTAGTAAATATCGTCTGCATATCCAGAATTGAATATTCGATAAATCCTGTCATCCTTTCAAATATATTGATAAAGTTTTTTAATATATCTATTCTTTTTTTAAGCCGTGTACTATATGACATTCCATATAAAGTACATCCTGATATTATAAGCAGACCGCCTATAGCTCCAAGCATTTCTCCACCTTCCCATATTTTTTTAATATAACAGCCATCTCAAAGCCCCCTTTTCCAAATATATCCTTAAGATTTCTGTCTGTATCATCAACTCCAGAACCATGTGCTGTGCCAACAACTATGCATCCACTTTTAATGCTGTATTTTACAGCATCAACATCCACGCTGCCACCTATCTCATCCATTGCAATAATCTGTGGAGACAATGACCGTACTGCCATATAAACAGCTGTCCCTTTTGTGCATCCATCTATCACATCTGTTCTCATTCCTATATCATTCTGTGGTATTCCATTAACACATGCAGCTATTTCTGACCTTTCATCTATAAGTGACACATTTACTCTCATTCTGTCTGATAATTGTCTTACAGCATCTCTCAATACAGTAGTTTTTCCACATCCAGGTGGTGAAATAATAATTGTATGCTTAAGTCCATGTTCTAAAAATGTGTTCATTATGTTGTCAGCACAACCCTTTATCTGCCTTGCAATTCTTATGCATAGAAAAGTTATATTAGAAAAATTTTTAACTTTCCCATCTTCCCATATAACCTGTCCACCAACTCCTATACGATGTCCCCCTTTTATAGTCAGATATCCCTGAGACAGATTAGATTCAAATGCATAAGCAGAATAGCTCATTGCCATAGACATAATTCTTGTTATCAGTTCTTTTGTAACAATACTGCTGCCTACTATTTCCCTGTTGCAGCATACTGCTATACATCTCTGATTAATTCTAAGTCGTATTTCGCATATATCTCCAATACTATTTTTGTCAATCAGCAAATCATCTTTAACGCTGTCAGGTAGAATTTTCATCAGAACATCATTCAAAAAAGCAGCCCTTTCACTATTGTTTTTCACAATATATGAAAGGGCTGTCCTTTTTATTCAGATTATTTAATTCATATTTTTTATTCTACTGACTTTAACGATTCAACCATTGGCAGTTTCTTAAGACTCCTGTACATTGCAAGATTAACAATTAACGAAAATACAATTGTTATAAGATAAGCATATATAAATGATACTGGTTTAATAACATAACCAAACATTACTGCATCCATCCCAACAGTTGTCATTATATATATATGCAGTAATCTGCCCAGCACAAGTCCAAAGAGTCCTCCTATAAGTGTCAGCAATATATTTTCACGATATACATAAACTCCCACTTCCGGATCATAAAACCCAAGAACTTTAATAGTCGCAATCTCTCTTCTTCTTTCTGAGATATTAACATTCGTCAAATTATATAGAACAACAAAGGCAAGTAATCCAGCAGATATAATAAGTACCCATGTAACAAGATCTAGAGATTGTATAATATTTTCGAACCTGGTAACATTAGCATTCAAAAAACTTATGCCCTTAATATAATCTCTTGAAAGATATTCATTGCCCATATAATCCTCGTATTCTTTTCCATCTGCAACAATAATAAATGCCCTGTTATCTGCAGGAATTTCACCAAATATATTATTATAGTACTCAGAACTAATATAAATATAATGATTGACATACATCTCTGTAATGTCTGAAACCTTTGCCGATACTTCTTTCCCAGAAGCACTTTTAATCAAGACAGAATCTCCTTTTTTTACATGCAGGTCTTTTGAAAGCTTCTCCGTGATAATTATACCATCATCTGTAAGTTCTAGCTTTTTATGATCTCTACGTGTTCTTAAAGTAATATAATCAGAGAATTTATCTTTATCATTAACAACAACATATTCAACACTTTCAGTATCATCATCTGTCTGTGCATCATCTGAATATCCACAATTAATCATATAATCTGTTATATGTTCGTCATTCTGATAATCAGCTGTCAACTGCAGTATATCATCATCTGATATGTTGTCTGCAAATGTCATAACACTGTCATAATGTATAAGTTCCCCATATTGGTTATGTATAAGACTTTCAACGCTGTTCTTTATTCCGAAACCAGCCAGCATAAGTGCTGTACATCCTGCAATTCCAACTATAGTCATAAAAAAACGTTTCTTATACAGAAACAGATTTCTTAATGTTACCTTCACTGAAAATGACAAATGCTTCCATATTATTCCAATATGCTCAAGCATAATCTTTTTACCACTCTTCGGAGCCTTTGGCCTCATAAGCTCAGATGGAACTTCTTCCAGCTCATTTAAGCAGGAGAATAATGCTGCAACTACTGTAACACTTACCATGCTTGCTATAGCAATGACTGAAAGAATAACATGACTGTCATATGAAATAGCAGGCAGCTGATATATAATATTCCAAGAATTATATATTACAAAAGGGAAAAGTCTTAGTCCAATAATGCATCCCACAATACCACCAGTAAGTGATGCTATAAATGAATATGCAATGTACTTAAATGCGATTACACGCTTACTATAACCCAATGCCTTATATGTACCTATTGTTCCTCTTTCTTCGTCAACCATCCTCGTCATAGTTGTAAGACACACAAGCGCTGATACAACTATGAAAAATATAGGGAATACTGTAGCAATTGCTTTCATCTGATTAGCACTTGATTCATAATCCTTAAATGAATACTGTTGCTGTCTTGTTAATTCATACCATTTCCATTGATCCTGATTACCATATTTGCTGTCAAAATCTTCTTTTGCCTGCTGTTTAATATAACTAAAATCATAGTTATCAACTGCCTTTTCATATTCTGGCTGCACATAAGGTTCAATTATTGATGAGACATCCATACCTATATAATATCTTTGAAACTGATCAATAAGAGACTGTACCACATTATCATATATAGCCTCCTTAGCTGTTTCAACAGCATCATTTACCGCTTTTTCATACAACTGGTTGATATCATCTTTTCTGGCTTTAATCCTGTCTTTAGAAATGTCATCTATTCTGTCTGAAACATCCCCTATCTTATCCTCATATTCTGATGAATATGTATCAAGTTCCTTTGCACCTTTTACTGTTGCATATACTTCTGTGTAATACTCAGATGTAAATTCATCTTCTGGAACATACATAAGATAATTAATCTTGCCGCTTCCTACATTAGTTGTTCCAAGATCATAAGAAACATAATATGGAGTATATATAATTCCAACCACTGTATACTCCGAATCATTAAGACTGTCTGATATATCTGCTTCTGTCCCTGATCCAAGAGTTATAATATCTCCAATAGAGAAGTTATCTTTAGTATCTTCATATCTTACAACACATTCTCCTGGCTTTTCTGGCAGCCTTCCTTCTTTAATCCTGAGTCTATTAATATAATCATTATTATCGTCAGATGTATTTTCAGTAATCGAAATTATATGTACAGCTGTCTCAATACTGTTATCATTTTTGATAACCGCATCCTGCGAGTATGCCGGATAAACTCCATTAACACCTTCAACATCTCTTATTACTTCAACATCTTCATCATTAAATCCAATTGATGACAGAATCCGCAAATCGCTCATATTATAATCATCATAATACGAATCTGTTGAGTGTTTCATATCATTAGATGAAGCTGTTACACCAGCAAAAAAAGCAACACCTATTGCAACAATTGCAAAGATTGCAAAGAATCTGCCAAATGTTTTCTTTATCTGTCTTATCAAATCTTTAAAAACTGCTTTTCCCATATATATTATGTTCCTCCAACCTTCTGTCTACCATTCAATTTCATCGACTGATGCCGGATTATCATTTACAACAATATCATCTACTATTCCATTCTTAATCTTAATAACCTTATCTCCCATTGCAGAAATAGCCTGATTATGTGTAATTACTACTACAGTCATTCCATTCTTTTTACAGGTTTCAGATAATAATTTTAATATATTTTTTCCTGTATTAATATCAAGTGCACCTGTCGGCTCATCGCATAACAACATTTTAGGATTCTTAGCCAATGCTCTTGCAATGGCTACCCTCTGCTGTTCTCCGCCTGATAATTGTGATGGGAAGTTTTTCTGTCGTTCGGCAAGTCCAACAGCTTCAATTGTCTCAGCTATATCCAGTGGATTCTTACATATCTGTGTTGCAAGTTCGACGTTTTCTTTAACTGTCAGATTCTGTACCAGATTATAAAACTGAAATACAAATCCTATATCATATCTGCGGTAAGCAGTAAGCTGCTTTGGCGAATATCTGTCTATTCTTTTGCCATCTACAGTAATCTCACCTGTTGTACATGTATCCATTCCGCCCATGATATTAAGTATAGTACTTTTTCCAGCTCCACTTGGTCCTAATACAACAGCAAATTCACCTTTTTCAATGTTAAAGCTTGCCCCATTAAGTGCTCTTATCTTAACATCACCCATCTTATATATCTTTTTAACATTATTAAATTCAATATAACTCATAGGCCCCTCCTAAATCGTTATTTATAATTAAATAATACCTCATTATTATCATAATATCAAAGTATTTCCATATAATCATATAAACGTAAAGGCTATGTGTATCTATGAAATTCTGCAAAAAAACATTTATAATAATCATTATGTCATCCATATTGTCATCGTGTGTTATCTATCCAGTCAATATACATGCAGATACATTTCACTCAAAATATGCTGCCATGATTGATGCTGACACCAGGCGGCTGCTATACGGAAAAAATGAAAACACTCCCGCTGCAATGGCAAGCACAACTAAAATCATGACTCTGATCACCTCTCTTGAACACAGCAGCCCTGACTTAATAGTGACAACATCCTCTTATGCTGCTTCTATGCCTGATGTCCAGCTGGATGCTGTGACGGGTGAACAGTTTCTCATGAAAGATATGTACTATTCCCTGATGCTTGAATCTCATAATGATTCCGCAGTAATAATTGCAGAAAACACTGCATTTTTTTATCTTTGTGAACATGCAGAACTCCGTAATGATATCAGTTTCATACCAGATTATAACTATGATTCATCATTTATATCTGAATTATCAGAAGAAAACAGCAGAACACTTGTAAATATATTTATTGACCTTATGAATAATAATGCTGACAAATTCAAGCTTAATGATACTTTGTTTATCACGCCTAACGGACTTGATGCTGAAATCGGGAATAATTTTCATCATACTACAGCATATGATCTTGCGATATTAATGTCCGAGTGTATTAAATCTGCTGATTTTCTTGATATTACGCAATGCAAAAGCTATGTATTCACTGATACTGCAATGAAACATTCCTACTCTCTTAATAACAAAAATCTAATACTTAACCCTGACAATGGTCTGATATCAGGAAAAACCGGTTTCACATCTTCTGCCGGATATTGTTATGTATGTGCCTATACAGATAATGAACGTACCTTGTGCATTGCTCTTCTGGGATGTGGATGGCCACCATCCAGAAATTACAAATGGAGCGATGTCCGCTACCTGCTTGCACTCGGTTCAAAATATAAAAAAACACATCTGCTTTCTGACAAAATTTCATTCTACATTCCAATAAATAATGATAACGAGTCCTTTTGCCGCCTTGATGTTCCTTCATATGATATTTCAATCTTAACCGGAGAGAATGACGATATATCCTATGATATTATCATTCCAGAATCACTGGATAAAATGCCTGATATTGATTTTATTTACGGATATATAAGCATATATATTAACAATGAGTTTGTATTATCTATATCCCTAGATAATCTTGCTGATAATTATTAAAACTAATTCAAAAAAGAAATGACACACAAACCATTGTGTTATATAATAGGAATGTCGATTATCCGGCAAATAACATATGGAGATGTTAATTATGAATAAAATATATAAAGTATTTCCTGGTGGAAAATTTAAAGTCCTTACTTTCAGCTATGATGATGGCAAGATTGAAGACAGACGCTTAGTAAAACTTTTTAATAAATATAATCTTAAGGCAACATTTAATCTTAATACCGGAATTATAGATCCTGCAATAAGAATACCTCAGGCAGAATGGAATGAATTATATGCAGGACACGATATTGCTGTACATACATTTACACATCCAACAATGATAAGGCTTAATGATTATACTGCTCTTAAAGAAATACTTGATGACAAGATTAACCTTGAGAAAATATTTAATCGACCTATATATGGTCTTGCATATCCTAACGGTTCCTATGACAGCCGTATAGTTGATATTGCCAAATCTGTCGGCATCAAGTATGCAAGAGTTACTAACGATAAATATGCTGCTACTAAAGCTGCTGAAAGCTATGCTGCCAATGCAGAAGGTCCAATTCTCATAGGTGATGAGAACGGATTCTTCATGCCGGATGATTATATGCGCTGGATTCCAACATGTCATCATAATCATAATCTTATTGACTTTGGTAAGAAGTTCATGGCTCTCACTAAGAAGCAATATCTTTATATGATGTATGTATGGGGACACAGCTTTGAATTTGAGAGAAATAATAACTGGGAAGTTATTGAAGAATTCTGTGAGATGATTGCTAATCGTGATGATATCTGGTATGCTACGAACTCTGATATCGTTGAATATAACGAATTGTTTGACAGACTTGAATTCTTTGCTGATAACGAATATGTTCATAATCCATCTGTTAAATCTGTATGGCTTGCAGTAAATAATGATACTATCGTTGAAGTTAAAGGTGGAGAAACAGTTAAATTATAATAGCACATTATTAAAGGCGGCTTACCATATCAATAGGTTTGCCGCCTTATTTTTATTCATGTTTAAGATTCTTAAATGCATTTCTTAATGTAATTGGATTACCATATCGTAATGTTCCCATTCTGTATATCTTAGAACCTAATATTCCTACTGCTATCGTGCTTGCTATCAGAATAACAAAAGATACTGCTATCTCAGCAAAACTCACATTCCCAAGAGCCACTCTTGCAAACATTGCACTATATGAGCTTATCGGCAAGAATGAAAGAACCTTCATAAGAATTCCATCTACATTATTAAGCTGGGATAATCCTATAAAATACACAATCATAATAACAAACTGTACACTTCCGGCACTTTTGTTAATATCTTCTGTTTTAGACACAAGCGCTCCCATTGCACCATATATAAATACATAGAATAACAGTCCTCCAAGACCGAAGAATGCAAATGTTATAAGCACGTCTGAAGGGATATTAAATATTTTATCAAATAGTCCACCCCAGGAATCTCTATTAATTTTATAGCTTCCAAGTACTACTGCAAAGATAATTCCAACCTGTAAAAGTGCAGCCGATGTACCCGCCAGTACTTTTCCAAAGAAAAGGCTGTTAGTATCAGCACTGGTTACAAGAAGCTCAATTGTTCTGTTTGATTTCTCCTGTGTTACAGAAGTTGCTACCATTACTCCATACAGAATAATAACCATGAACACAATAATTATAAGTGCATAACAATACCAGTAATTACTCATCATATCTTTACCAAGCACAGTTGTCTCAGAATTGATAACCGGATTAAAAGCATTTTCAATCTCTGCCATATCCAGATTATTCTCCTTGCAGTAGTTATACTGGCTTAGCAGCTGCATTGCATATGTAAATCTCTGCGTCATATCATCAAACATATCGCTGTTATTAACGACGTATTCAAAATCGGTTGGATTCTTTACAACGAAACCAGCAATGACATTTTCATCTTTTTCAATCTTATCTACAAGTGCATCTCTTGACGAAACATTTTCTATCTTCACATCTGTGAATACACCTTCAATAATTCCAGTTCCGGCAAATATGTCTTTTTCATCATAGACTGCTATAACATCTGTTATCTCTTTATTATCCGATACATCATCCGTATCGTCCTTGTTAATCCCAAGAATTCCTGACATATCAAATACACTTGGAAGAAACAGTATCACTGCAGCAAGAACAGCTATAACAATTGTAGAAATCATAAAGCTTTTATTCTTGATATAATTCATAATCTCATACTGGAATATTACTCCGAATTTCTTCATTATCTGTCACCTCCCACAGCCTTTACAAATATATCATTAAGTGATGGTCTGTAGCTGTCAAATGATGCTATCTCTACATCCGCATTCATAATCTCTTTAATAAGTGCATTTCTAGAAAGCTCATGAATATTCTTTACTATAACACCATCTTTATGTATTCCGGTTACAGATAATGTATCTGCGCAGCTAGTCTTTAACTGTTCTGCCAGTTCTTCTGCTTCCATTCCAACTGCAGCGATTATAAGCTGGTTCTTTCCATATTCAGTCTTTATATCCGCAAGATTACCTGACAATGCAATCTCTCCATTATTAATTATTGCTATATCCTCGCAGAATTCTTCTACATAACTCATCTGATGGCTTGAGAATATAACTATTCTTCCCTCTTCTATTAATCCTGTTACAACATCCTGCAATATCTTGGAATTAACTGGATCAAGTCCACTGAAAGGTTCATCAAGAATAACAATTTCAGGCTCACATACAAGTGTTGAAGCAAGCTGCACCTTCTGCTGATTACCTTTACTAAGAGTCTCTAATTTCGCATCCGTATACTGTGATACCTGCAGCCTTTTTAACCATTTATCAGTATTCTTCTTAGCCTCTGCCTTAGACAAACCTCTTAACCTGCCAAGATACGCAAGCTGTTCTGATACTTTTTTCTTAGGATATAATCCTCTCTCTTCTGGCAGATATCCTATCAGATGCTCCTTTGGATTAAATATCTTTCCATCAAGAAATATTTCTCCTGAATTGGCATGAAATACATCCATAATGATTCTTATGGTTGTAGTCTTTCCGGCTCCATTACGACCAAGAAGTCCGAGTGCTTTACCACCCTCAACATCAAATGAAATGCCGTGAAGGACTTCCTTCTCACCAAATGATTTGGTAAGATTCTTTACTTCAAGTTTCATTAAATTAATCTCCCCTCATATATTGTGAAATCTTTGATAATTGTACCACAAGCACAGAAATTTTGATAGTCAAATTTATATTTATATATATTTTATTCATTTTGAGTATTTATATGCTCATTTATGTGTTTAACAAAAAGACTGATAATGATATACTGTATCTATTAATTCTAGAAAGGAATATTTTAAAATGAAGAGAAAACATTTGTTATTAAGCATTCTTTTGTTATGTCTTTTGTTCAGTATAACTGCCTGTGGCAAAAAAAGCTCTGATAATGCGTCATCTGCTGATAACGGAAATTTGTTATCCGGAAAACATCATATTGCCATTGAAGTCAGCAATTATGGAACGATTGAGGTAGAACTTGATGCAGATACTGCCCCAATTACTGTTACTAATTTTATTAATCTTGCTAATTCAGGATTTTACAACGGACTTACTTTCCATCGTGTAATTGACAGATTTATGATTCAGGGTGGTGACCCTAATGGTGACGGAACTGGTGGCTCTTCTGAAAAAATCAAGGGTGAATTCAAGTCGAATGGCGTTGAAAATAATATAAGCCATGTAAGAGGCACTATATCTATGGCTCGCTCTTCTGCTAATAATTCTGCAAGTTCCCAGTTTTTCATTATGCAGAAAGATACTCCAAGCCTTGACGGACAGTATGCAGCTTTCGGTACTGTCACAAGCGGAATGGATATTGTCGATAAGATATGTAAAGACTGCACAGACACTAACCAGAATGGCGTAATTACTGATAAGAGTAAACAGCCTGTGATTAGTACTGTCAGGGTTGTGGATTAACGAATAACCGCCTGCTCCTTACTTTCATCTGCCCCAATTGCAAATTCTTCTCCATGATCAAGAAAATCCTTAACATTAACACTGCCTGTCTTATAACTGGCTACATATTCCTTTACATATGGATGTGCAACCTTCTGAAAGAGTATAAGCAGATATCCTGTCATTTCCCAATGTAGTAGATACTGGAAAAGCCAAATCGTAATCCGTAAGGTACTGATATAAAGAACAGCCTATCATCACTGGCTTTCCAAAAACTTCTTCAGCTTGTCTCCTTTATTTTCTACTTTGTTGCTCCACATTCACATTCGTAATGGTCTATTACCTGTTCATCATAAGCTTCCCGTTTTGTAACAGTACTTGTTTCGTAGTGACCCTCTTCATCGTGGTGTATGGTACCGGTAATTTTTTTCTAGTCTGAGAATTATTGCACTTACCGCCATGCTCCATACAATAAAACCTATGTTCACTCATTTCATCATATGTTGCATATTCCACCTGATTTAATCCATTTTTTTGCAAAAATCACACTCACCCTTTTCACATATCAAACAAACATCAACATAGGTGAATTCCTGCTCTTCCCATGCGGGCTTATCAACTACCCATGTCTGCTCATTCTCTGTAACAGCATCATGATGGATTGTTTTGTAAACCGGATTCCAGTTGTGTTCATGTGCAGCTTGAATCGAATTACCAGTTGTGTTTTCCGCAATTATAGTAGGTAGTATTTCCTCATCTTTTTTATTATCTTCTTTTGAGTCCTCTGGCGTAGCAGAAGATGAAATTTCTTCTGATACTTCTTCGTTAGTAATTGTCACAACTGATGATTCCTGAGAAAAGTTATCTGCGCTTATCTCTTTCTTATTGCCATCACTGTCAGTTACAATAACAACCTTCTCGCCATTTTCTTTAGTTTCCACAACCCCTGCAACCTCTAAGGTGTTGCCATCAGCATCCCTAACGGAAACTGTTACCTGCTCCTGATCTGCAGCAACTCTCTTGGTTTCTGTCGTACTTTCACTCTCAGTAGATGTAATACTTGTATCTACAGCCGCATTCTTCTTTTTGCCACATCCGGCAAAAACAACTGCACATAACATTAAAATAGTTATAGTTTTAAATAAATTTTTTCTAATCATATCCTTACCCTCGTATCTCTATCTCAATCTATCTCAATCTATCTCAAGTCTATTAAATATAATAAAACAACTTGATTATTATAAAAATATATTATAAACACTTAAGTTTCAATGGAAAATTGCATAAATTTTAATTGCATAATAAAATGTACAATTTGTTGCTCATTATTTTATTATTTATATATTTATATTTATTTTTAAATAATTTCCATTTGAATATTTTTAATATCTATGATATACTATCAGCTGTATAATTGAAAAGGATGCAGGATGTGATTTCCCGAATATTTAATGTGCCCTCTAGTTTCAGAAAGAGGGTGATGCCCATGAACACAATGGAAGTTCTGACTTTATTGCTTGTTATATTTACGGCTCTGTCTTATATAGACATACATAATAAAAAGAAATAGCATCCCGCCCTAGAAAAGTTGGATGCTATTTCTTAATTAATTCAATTTACTGAGGGCATATCGGATACCTCATCCGATTATCTTCCCTATTAGATTATACAATGGTGGGCTTGGGAAATCAAGTCCACTTTTTTACAAATAGTTCCATCATCAATACTTTACATTCAGTCTGTGACTATACCCAACCATTCTCTTTGAGAATTCATCCAACTGCTGCTTATATTTTATGTATGTTTTTTCATTAATTGCTGCGGTGTTATGATACTTTTCAATTAATTCTGATGAATCTTTGAATGCCTTAATAGCAAGATCCTTATAGTTGTTCTCAAGATTTATCTGAATTTCATTCAATGATGTTTCTATTTCTTTTTTTATTGTATTTCTCTTAAATAATGACATTGTGTTCTCCATTCATGCGTTATTTTTCCTCTATCTCCTCACACTTGATTTTAGCATTGATTGTAATAATTACAAGTGGTGTTTTTATAGGTTAAACAGGATTATTTCATATTGCTATCCTATAAGTTCATAATGGGTGCGTCCCATTACTTCCGCGCAGTGCCGTGTCCTAACCTGCGGTCAGTCCACACGCGCTGTCGCGCTCTATGCTCATTCATAAAAAAACACAGGAATTCAAGCAAGCTTGATTCCCCCTACTCCGCGGTGCATGTACTATAGATAACAAAAAGGACTTGAGCACAAGTAAACTTGTCTCAAGCCCTTTATTGTTATCTGCACCGCTAATCTATGTTCGCGCAGTGAGTGTCCTGACCGCAGGTCAGTCCACACGCGCTGTCGCGCTCTATGCTCATTCATAAAAAACACAGGAATTCAAGCAAGCTTGATTCCTGTGTTTTTTATTCATTCGCGCACTGCGCTTGTAGTTCGCGATTACTGTGGCTGCTTGCCGATGTATGCAAGGATACCACCATCTACATAGAGGATGTGTCCGTTAACTGCATCTGATGCTTCTGAAGCAAGGAATACAGCTGGACCAGCTAATTCTTCTGGCTTTAACCATCTCTCTGCTGGAGTCTTAGCAACGATGAATGAGTCGAATGGATGTCTTGATCCATCTGGCTGTCTCTCTCTTAATGGAGCTGTCTGAGGTGTCTCGATGTAACCAGGTCCAATACCATTACACTGGATATTGTACTTACCATACTCAGAACAAATATTTCTTGTAAGCATCTTAAGACCACCCTTAGCAGCAGCGTAAGCTGATACTGTCTCACGGCCTAATTCTGACATCATTGAGCAGATGTTAATGATCTTACCATGTCCTCTTTCGATCATTGAAGGAATTACTGCCTTTGATACGATGAATGGTGCGTTAAGATCTACGTCGATAACCTGTCTGAACTCAGCAGCTGTCATCTCGCACATAGGAATTCTCTTAATGATACCAGCGTTGTTTACGAGGATATCGATTGGTCCAACTTCCTTTGTGATCTTTTCTACAGTAGCATTAACAGCCTCTTCGTTAGTAACGTCGCAAACATATCCGTGAGCGTCGATACCAGCTTCCTTATAAGCTGCTAATCCCTTATCTACTAATTCCTGCTTAATATCGTTGAAAACGATTTTTGCACCAGCCTTAGCCATACCACTAGCGATAGCGAAGCCGATACCATATGATGCACCAGTTACAAATGCAATCTTACCTTCAAGTGAAAAATTAACTGACATTTTAATTCTCCTTTTCCTAATAATAATTTATAAATGAAACCCTCTACAGGTTACATTCCTTAGTAAAATATGTACTGACGGATTACTTTAAATCCTTCATGTCTACCCAGTCCATATCATCGAAATCCTGGTTTTCTCCAGCCATTCCCCAGATAAATGCATATGCATGTGTAGCTGATGCTGAATGAATTGACCAGCTTGGTGAAATAACTGCTTCTTCACTTCTCATGATGATATGACGAGTCTCTGTTGGCTCACCCATGTAGTGAACAACAATATCTTCTTCTGGAATCTCGAAGTAGAAGTAAACTTCCATTCTTCTGTCATGTGTATGACATGGCATTGTATTCCATACACTTCCTGGTTCAAGAGTTGTGATACCCATCTCTAACTGACAAGTCTCAACCTGTCCTGGTAAAATATACTTTCTGTTAAGACGCTTGTTGCATCCTTCAACAGAACCAAGCTGAAGCTTGAACTCATCCTTGATATCCTTCTCTGGATCAATGAATACTGTAGGATATGTCTTATGTGCTGGAGTTGAGTTAAAATAAAACTTAGCTGGCTTAGAAGAATCCTCACTCTTAAACTTAATCTCCTTAGAACCCATACCAACATAAAGTCCATCTCTATATTTAAACTTATACTCAGTACCATCAACGATAACTGAACCATTGCCACCTACATTAAAGATACCCATCTCACGTCTTTCAAGGAAATATGCTGCCTTAAGCTCAGAACCTGCCTCAAGTGTAAGTTCCTTATTAACTGGCATACATCCACCAACAATAATACGATCAATCTGGCTGTAAACGAGCTTGAAATCATCAGCTGGGAAAAGATTCTGAATAAGGAAATCATTTCTCAATCTTTCTGTATCATAGCTTTTAACATCTCTTGCGTTAGCACCCTGTCTTACTTCCATCGTAACTCTCCTTTTCAATTCACAAACCTAGGGCAAAGCCCCGTTTGGTGTCTATATTACCACAAAATCCATTTATTTACAACTATTAACCTACGATTCCCTTAATAAGTACATTTTTTTCGACATACTGCTGTGAAAATGTATACGCATCTTTAATCATTATTTCTGCTTCTTTAGTTTTTTCTGCATTATTACAGTAAATTCTTGCTATCACATCACCTTTGTTGACTTTGTCGCCTATTTTCTTAGAAAGCACAACTCCAACTGATAAATCAATAACATCTTCTTTGGTTGCCCTTCCTCCTCCAAGAATCATAGATGCTTTTCCAATAAGTTCTGACTGGATTGACTTAACATAGCCATCACAATCTGCATATACTTCTGTCACAGTTTCTGCAACTTTAAGTTTATCTGCGTTATATACTGCGTCAGCGTCTCCTCCCTGAGCTTTAACGAATTCAGCCATCTTGTCCAACGCGCTTCCGTCTCTTATTACTCTCTCCAATTCTTTCCTTACAGTTTCTTTATCAAGGTCATCTCTTGCAGCAAGCACCATGTAAGTTCCAAGATTAAGGACAAGTTCTGTTAAATCTTCTGGTCCTTTCCCCTTAAGAGTATTAATAGCCTCGATAACTTCAAGTGCATTGCCTACTGCATATCCTAACGGCTGATCCATATCAGTAATAAGTGCTGTTACATTTCTTCCAGCCCCCTTTCCAATACGAACCATCTCCTTAGCAAGACTTACAGCATCAGCCTCATTTTTCATAAATGCGCCACTTCCGGTCTTGACATCAAGAACAATCGCATCCGCACCAGAAGCCAGCTTTTTACTCATAATACTGCTTGCAATAAGCGAAATATTTTCAACTGTTGCTGTAACATCCCTCAGTGCATACAGCTTCTTATCGGCAGGTGCAAGATTACCGGTCTGTCCGGTTATTGCAATTCCTATATCATTAACCTGTCTAATAAATGCATCCTCTGACAAAGAAGTATTAAATCCCGGAATACTTTCAAGCTTATCTATTGTTCCTCCTGTATGTCCAAGTCCTCTTCCACTCATCTTTGCGACTTTACCTCCAAGTGCTGCAACCATAGGTGCAAGAACAAGTGAAGTTTTATCTCCTACACCACCTGTACTGTGTTTGTCCACTTTAATTCCATTGATAGCTGACAAATCAAGCTTGTCCCCACTATTTTCCATTGCCAGTGTAAGATTAAGTGTCTCATCATAATCCATTTTTCTAAAATATATTGCCATAAGTAGCGCAGAGACCTGATAATCTGGTATTTCACCTTTTACATATCCATTAACAAAGAAATCAATTTCTTCTTTAGTTAATTTTCCCCCATCCCTTTTTTTCTCAATAATGTCAACCATTCTCATAGTATTCAGACCTCCTACATAATCTTATCAAGAAAACTTTTTCCAATCTTAACAGGTTCTGTACCAAAAATCTCTGCCAAAGTCTGTGCAATATCAGCATAAGTATCACCTGTTTCAAGATTCACTCCCTGTTTCAGGCATTTGCCGTAAACTAACAAAGGCACATATTCTCTTGTGTGATCTGTTCCTTTATAAGTTGGATCACAGCCATGGTCAGCCGTAATAATAAGCATATCCGTATCATTCATTGCATCCATTATTTCAGGCAGTCTGCCATCAAATTCTTCTAAGCCTCTCGCATATCCTTTATAATCTCTTCTGTGTCCCCATGTAGAATCAAACTCAACCAGATTAGTATATATAATCCCTTTATTATCCTGCTTCATATAATCAAGTGTTACATCGATTCCGTCCTGATTATCATTAGTATGCTTAGACTCAGTAAGTCCAACTCCTGCAAATATATCATGAATCTTACCAATTCCGATTACATCGAGTCCCTTGTCACGTACTCTGCACAATATATTATCTTCAGTTGGTTTTAACGAAAAATCTCTTCTGTTAGATGTTCTCTTATAATCACCATTCTCTCCGACAAAAGGTCTTGCAATAACTCTTGCAACAGCATTTTTACCAGTCAGAATATGCCTTGCCTTTTCACACATTTCATAAAGCTTTTCAACAGGTACAACATTCTCATGGCAGGCAATCTGAAAAACAGAATCTCCCGACGTATATACTATTGGCTTTCCTGTTGCAACATGTTCATCACCAAGTTCTGCAATTATCTGTGTTCCTGAAGCCGGCTTATTACACAATATTCCTGGCACTCCAGTCTTTGCGATAAATTCATCTATGATGTCTTGAGGAAATCCATCAGGATATACAGGAAACGGAACTGGAGAATATATTCCTGCCATCTCCCAATGCCCTATTGTCGTATCTTTACCAGCAGACATCTCTGATAACTTTCCAAAACACCCAATTGGAGAATTGCATTTTTCAAGGTTATGTGCACCTTCAATATCGCCTATCCCCAATTTAACCATATTAGGAATATTAAGTCCTCCGTTAGCTTTGGCAGTGTGTCCCAATGTATCTGCACCTTCATCGCCAAACTTCTTTGCATCCTTCGCTTCCCCGATTCCAACGCTGTCTAAAACAATCCATATTATTCTGTCAATTTCCATATCACGCCTCCTGACAATCTTTAATATATTGTATCACAATCAACACTTTCTGTATTATTATTTTGCATTTTTGAAAACAAATGTTATAATCACATAAGCATTTATTATTTTATGTAAATGTAATTATCCAGTATACATTTTTAAGGAGAAAATCATATGAGTTTCGAGTTCGTAACAAAACTTCCTACACCTACTGAAATCAAAGAACAGTACCCTGTACCGGAAGATATAAAATCATTGAAAGCTAAGAGAGATGCTGAGATTGCTGATGTTATCACAGGCAGATCTGACAAGCTTTTAGTTATCATAGGACCTTGTTCAGCAGATAATGAAGCTGCTGTTCTTGATTATACTTCAAGACTTGTCAAAGTTCAGGAAAAGATCAAGGATAAGGTTATAATTATCCCAAGAGTATACACTAACAAGCCAAGAACAACTGGCGTTGGTTATAAAGGAATGCTTCACCAGCCTGATCCTGAAAAAAAGCCTGACCTTCTGGCCGGTCTTGTTGCTATCAGAAAGATGCACATAGACGTAATGAAAGAAACAGAACTTACTCCTGCAGATGAAATGCTTTATCCAGAAAACTACTGGTATCTTTCAGATGTTCTTTCTTATGTTGCAGTTGGTGCACGTTCCGTTGAGAACCAGCAGCACAGACTTGTCTGCTCTGGAATTGATGTGCCAGCAGGTATGAAAAATCCTACAAGCGGAGATTTTTCAGTTATGTTAAATTCTGTTGTTGCTGCACAGTCTAAACAGACATTTATATACAGAAACTGGGAGGTTAACACACCGGGAAATCCTCTTACCCATACAATATTAAGAGGAGCTGTTAATAAGCACGGACAGACAATACCTAATTATCATTATGAGGATTTGATCAGACTCTACAACATGTACGCCGCAAGAGACCTGGAAAATCCTGCAGTTATTGTTGATGCGAATCATAGTAATTCTGGCAAACAGTATCTTGAACAGATCCGTATTGTTAAAGAGGTTCTTCACAGCTGCCACCACTCTGCTGATGTAAAGAGTCTTGTTAAGGGTGTTATGATTGAAAGCTACATAGAACCAGGCAACCAGAAAGTTGGAGATGGTGTTTATGGTAAATCCATCACTGATGCCTGTCTTGGCTGGGATCAGTCTGAAAAACTTTTATATGATATTGCAGAACTTGTTTAAAAAGCTCTTCATTATGTCAGGATTAACATAGCTTTCTGTAAATGTACCAATTAATGTAAGTAATAAAGACATACCAACCACTATGACCGTTCTTCTTGTTGTGTCAATTCCGTTTAAAAAGTAATGACACATAAGCAGGGCGGTCATTATATATAATATGTAATGTGGAAAAAGCCATACAAGCACCATAAGTACTCCCTTTGTCCCATTATATGTAATTGCTTTTGTAACACACAGTCCGATGCTGAATCCGTTAAACAGGCATAACCAGTACGCATACAATTTTTTTAATGGTGTAAGCATAAATATCATAAGAACAGCAAGTCTCTTCAGTCTGTATGACAATATTTCCTGCCAGAGTCTGGAGCTTAAAACATCATTGCTTACATAAGATACAATATATTCTTTAGAAAATACATCTCCATATTTCCACATTTTCACAAAGCATGTCCCAAGAATCACTCCCATTATACCCCAGAATACATATTTATAGTTTCTTACAATCCATAATAAAAAAGTCTTCATATATTTCCATTCAGTATGTTTTGAATCAATATATGAAGACTTCTTCTTAAATATTCTCTTTTCGGTTATTTAAAGCATCATACGCAAGAATTGCCGAGATTGTTTTCGAATCCTGTATTTTCCCTGCAAATATCATTTCTTTCAGTTCTTTCAGACCATAACTTTCAACATCTATAAACTCATCTTCATCAAGATGCTGGCTTGTCTTTACCAGATTATCAGCAACATATACATCTATCACTTCATTGCAAAAAGCAACGGCAGTTACAACTGATATCAGCTTAGTCAGATTATCTGATTTATATCCAGTCTCTTCTTCAAGTTCTCTGGCTGCTGCTTTTATCGTAGGTTCATCCCATCCATTAAGGCCACCTGCCGGTATCTCAATAGTTTCTCTGTCAAGCGCATTCCTGTATTGCTTTACCATGATAATTCTGCCGTCATCTAATACTGGAACTACAGCTGCTGCTCCCTTGTGATCAATAAAATCCCAGTTAGCTCTGTGACCATCTGGTGTTTCTATGACATCTGAATATATATCAAGTATTGAGCCCTTATGTTTAAGAATCCTGTCAACTCTCTTAATATGTTCTTTCATTGTTATCCCTTCGAATCTTGTATTTTATGTATTATTTGATGCTGGTACATTTCTCATAGCAGGCATCCGTTGCCTTGATAAGTGCATTTCTAAAACCATTCTCTTCAAGTGCTGAAACAGCCTGAATAGTTGTTCCTCCAGGTGAGCATACTTTATCCTTAAGTGAAGCCGGATGTTCGCCTGACTCTAATACCATCTTTGCTGAACCAAGAACAGTTTGTGCAACCATCTTATATGCATCATCTCTCTTAATACCATATTTAACAACACTGTCTGCCATCGCTTCAATAAACATATACACATATGCAGGAGAACTTCCACTTGCGCACACTACACCATCCATAAGTTTCTCATCTACATATACAACTTTTCCAAATGAATTAAAGAACTTATCTATTACATCCCTCTCTTCAAATGAAAAATCTGATGTGTTAAATGATACGCCTGTCATTCCCTCACCTATAAGCGCCGGTGTATTAGGCATTGCTCTTACAACCCTTATGTTGCTTCCAAGAGCATTCTTTATTGAAGCAATTGTGATTCCCGGAGCGATTGAAATAATAACGCTTTCCTCTGTCACAACATTTTCTATATTCTTGAGTACAGTAGGATACATCTGTGGCTTAACAGCTAATACAATATATTTGGCATTGTTACCACACTCTGCATTGCTTTCTGCGAATCTTACTCCTGTCTCCGCTACTATTCTATCGCATTTTTCTCTGTTTGGTGATGAAAATACAATATCTGATGGTGCAAATGCTGATAATGCTCCCTTGAGCATAGCATATCCCATATTCCCCATTCCAATAAAACCTATCTTAGCCATAAAATATTCCTTCCTTATCTGTCTTATACTATTTACCTAATATTCAAATAAGCTTGCTTATAAAAAGCAAGCTTATTTTTCTTCTTATTATATTAACTTTATTACTTATTTTCAAGAAGCTTCTCTACACTGACAAGCTTAACGCAGAGAACAAAAAGATCAGCAGCCTGCTTCATCTCTTCTGGAGTAGGGAATGAAGGGGCAATTCTGATATTAGAATCTTTAGGATCCTTTCCATAAGGGAAAGTTGCTCCTGCACCTGTAAGCTTAACTCCAGCTTCTTTACATTTTGCTACTATTGCCTTAGCACAGCCATCCATAGCCTCAAAAGAAATAAAGTATCCGCCCTTAGGCTCTGTCCATGATCCAATACCAAGTCCACCTAATTCCTTCTCAAGAACTTCTTCAACAGCTTCAAACTTAGGTCTCATAAATTCAGCATGCTTTCTCATATGTTCCTTAAGCCCGTTAATGTCCTTAAAGAATCTTACATGTCTTAACTGATTAAGCTTATCATGTCCAATTGTCTGGATTGTAAGCTGTTTCTTAATATCAGCAATATTATCAGCTGATGTTGCAAGTGCTGCAATACCTGAACCTGGGAAGCTTACCTTAGATGTTGAAGCAAACTCAAATACCATATCAGGGTTACCAGCCTTCTCACACTCACTGATGATATCAGGAATCTCATCCTTCTTATCATCATATAAATCATGGATAACATAAGCATTATCCCAGAAAATTCTAAAATCTTCAGCAGCAGGCTTAAGTGCAGCCATTCTCTTAACTGTTTCTTCAGAATATGTATATCCCTGAGGATTAGAATACTTTGGAACACACCAGATACCCTTTACTGAAGCATCTTTACTTACATATTCTTCTACCATTCCCATATCTGGACCAGACTCTGACATTGGAATATTAATCATCTCTATTCCAAATCTTTCTGTAATAGCAAAATGTCTGTCATATCCAGGAACTGGACATAAGAATTTAACCTTATCAAGCTTGCACCATGGTGTATTGCCAAGAATACCATGTGTATATGCTCTTGAAATCTGGTCATACATTATATTAAGACTTGCGTTACCATATACAATAACATGATCTGGTGTTGTACCCATCATATCTGCCATAAGCTTCTTAGCTTCTGGAATACCATCTAAAACACCATAATTTCTGCAATCAGTTCCATCTAAAGTTTTAAGGTCTGATGAACTATTAATTGTATCAAGAAGTCCTAATGAAACATCAAGCTGCTTAGCTGATGGTTTACCTCTTGACATATCAAGTGAAAGTCCCTTTGCTTTAGCCTCTGCATACTCTTTGTTCAAGCTTTCCTTTAAAGATAAAAGTTCTTCTTTACTCATATTATTGTACTGCATAATCTTCCTCCTAATCAGCATATAATCAACATTGTCTATTCTACAATGTATAGTTCATAATTGCAAATATTTTTAAAAATAACTTAATATTTTAAAACTTCTCTTCAAAATGCTTAATTATATTAACCTGGTACAAATCAAAAAAGGCTGTTACATAGTCTTATATACTATGTAACAGCCTTGGTTTATGTTAGTTATTTTGCATAATCAACAGCTCTTGATTCTCTGACAATACTAACCTTAATCTGACCTGGATATTCCATCTGGTCTTCGATCTGTTTAGAAATGTCTCTAGCCATGATTACCATATCTGAATCACTAACGACTTCAGGAACTACCATAACACGAACCTCTCTACCTGCTTGAATGGCAAAGGATTTCTCAACTCCCTTAAATGAGTTGGTAATATCTTCTAATTGTTTCAGTCTGTTTGTGTAAGTTTCTAACGTTTCTCTTCTTGCACCAGGTCTTGCAGCTGAAATCGTATCAGCAGCCTGTACAAGGCAAGCTATTAAGCTTTCTGGTTCAACGTCACCATGATGTGCCTCTACTGCATTAATAACAAGTGCTGATTCTTTATATCTTCTGCAAAGATCAACACCTAACTGAATATGTGAGCCTTCCATCTCGTGGTCGACAGCTTTACCAATATCATGTAATAAACCAGCTCTTTTAGCCATCTTAACGTCAAGTCCTAACTCTCCTGCCAAGAGACCTGTCAGCTGTGCTACTTCAATAGAATGCTTTAAAACATTCTGTCCATAACTTGTTCTGAATCTTAACTTTCCTAAAAGTCTTACAAGCTCTGGATGGATACCATGTACACCAACCTCAAGGGTTGCAGCTTCACCTTCTTCTTTAATTAATGTCTCGACTTCTTTCTGAGCTTTTTCAACCATTTCCTCAATTCTTGCTGGATGAATTCTTCCATCAAGTATGAGCTTTTCAAGTGCAATTCTTGCAACTTCTCTTCTTACTGGATCAAAGCCCGACAAAACTACAGCCTCAGGTGTATCATCAATAATGAGTTCAACACCTGTAAGTGTCTCAAGAGTTCTGATATTTCTTCCCTCTCTACCAATAATTCGGCCTTTCATTTCGTCATTAGGAAGCTGAACTACCGAAATTGTTGTTTCAGCTACGTGATCTGCAGCACATCTCTGTATTGCATTAACAACAATCTCCTTAGCTTTCTTGTCTGCTTCCTCTTTTGCTCTGCTTTCTAATGTCTTAATCATTACAGCAGTATCATGTTTAACTTCGTCTTCAACAGTCTTTAATAGATATTCTTTTGCCTGTTCGGAGGTCAATCCTGAGATTCGTTCAAGTTCCTGCTGTCTCTTCTTCTCAAGCTCTTCAACCTTTTGCTTTTGCTTACCAAGTTCTTCCTCTTTCCTGGTAATGTTAGAGTCGCGCTTTTCAACAGCTTCAATCTTCTTGTCAAGTGTTTCCTCTTTAGAAAGAACTCTCTTCTCGTACTTTTGTATTTCAGCACGTCTTTCCTTAGTTTCCTTCTCAAGTTCATTCTTTGTCTTTAAAGACTCTTCCTTGACTTCCAAAAGAGCTTCCTTTTTCTTGGTTTCAGCAGTTTTAAGAGCCTCATCAATTATCTCTCTTGCTTTCTCATTGGCATTACCGATTGTTACATCGTTACGCTTAGCGATAGCTTTTGCCGAAATAACCCAAGTAATTGGAGCGACTATTACTAATGTAGCAATAATTGCAATCACTATTGGAATAAATGACACAGGAGCACCTCCTTATTTAGTTTTCATTGTACAAAAATACAACAATCTAATATTATACTCAATTATGCATTATGTCAAGAAAAAGCCCATATATATCACATATAATAATCATCATCCACAATATCAAGTGCTTTATTAATCACTTCAAAACTAAAACCTTTTCTGAATAATGCTGCCTTGATTTTCTGGATTTCTTTATAATCAGCATGCTCAAGGTCAATATTCTTCTTTAAGACAAAATTCTTAGCCTGTTCCAATTCATAATTATCATTATCTGTATAGAATTCATCACATATTCTGCTTATAATATCAGAGTCAATCCCCTTCTGCTTAAGCTTAACTTCTATCTGTCTTCTCGGCTTACTTGAAGCTTTAAAACTGACATAATTCTCGGCATAGCGTTCGTCATTAATATATCCATATCGTTCTACATATTCAATTGCGCTCTCTATGCAGCTTTCAGGATAATAACCATCTCTAAGCTTATCTTGAAGTTCCTTTCTTGTATAATCCTTATCTTTAAGAAGCGACATTGCTCTTATCGTTGCTCTTTTCTTTAAAACATCATACACCAGCGTATCATAATTATTCTGTGTAAGAACTTCTCCATCCCTGATTCCAAACCTTCTTAACTCACCTATATAAAGAGCAAACGCAGGCTCATAATTAATATAAATAAGCCTGCGTTTCTTAGTAAGTTCTTTAATGGAGGTAATAATATATTCCACATTACTTTCCATACGTATCACCTGATAAAATTATTCTTCAGCATCAGCTTTCTTCTTTGACCTGCTCTGCTTTGCTTCCGTATTATCTTCTTCAGTCTTCTCTCCATCTATAATCCCATAGTGTTCTCTTACTCTGCGATCTACTTCTTCTCTAATCTGAGGATTATCTATGAGGAACTGCTTTGCATTCTCTCTTCCCTGACCTATCTTGTTGCCTTCATAAGAGAACCATGCTCCACTCTTCTGTATAATTCCTGCATTAGATGCTAAATCAACAAGATCTCCTTCCGTAGAGATACCTTTTCCAAAAAGAATATCAAACTCTGCTTCTTTAAATGGAGGTGCAACCTTATTCTTTACAATCTTAACTCTTGTTCTGTTACCGATAACTTCACCATTCTGCTTAAGAGTCTCTATCTTTCTTACATCAAGTCTTACAGATGAGTAGAACTTAAGAGCACGTCCACCAGTTGTAGTCTCTGGATTACCAAACATAACACCAACCTTCTCTCGAAGCTGATTGATGAATATAACAACACAGTTATTCTTGCTTACTACAGGGGTAAGCTTTCTTAAAGCCTGTGACATAAGTCTTGCCTGAAGACCTACATGGGAATCACCCATATCACCATCAATCTCTGCCTTTGGAACAAGAGCCGCAACTGAATCGACAATTACAATATCAACAGCACCAGATCTTACCATAGTCTCTGTAATCTCAAGTGCCTGCTCACCACTGTCTGGCTGTGATATATAAAGATTATCTATATCTACTCCTATGTTCTTTGCATAAACAGGATCAAGCGCATGTTCTGCATCAATAAATCCAGCTATTCCACCTCTCTTCTGCACTTCAGCAACCATATGAAGTGCAACCGTAGTCTTACCACTTGATTCTGGACCATATATTTCAACAACTCTTCCTTTAGGTACTCCACCTATTCCCAATGCAATATCCAGGCTCAGAGATCCTGTAGGTATACATTCAACATTAAGATTAGCTGTTGACTCTCCAAGTTTCATTACCGAACCTTTACCAAACTGCTTCTCAATATTAGAAATCGCCGCATCAAGGGCTTTCATCTTATCTTCATTAACCATATATTAATTCTCCTTCTTGAACATCTGTTCGTTTATTAAATAATATAATATTATATTGATGTTGTCAATACATTTTCGAACATTTATTCGTTTTGCTATATTCTGGAATGATATTAATATATCATATACTATATATATTGTAAATATATTTTCATTAATTATTGCACAAAAAATCTGCCATCACTGGCAGATTTTCTTTCAACACGTTTTAACTATATCTAAAACAATTTTCAAAGCTTCTTTGGTCGACTGGCATCTTATTGTATGTCTGTCTCCTGACAGCTCACATTCCTTAACATGAGTAATGCCTTTATAACAACAGCCAATATACACCAGTCCAACTGGTTTATCATCTTCTTTTGAAGGTCCTGCAACACCTGTAACAGAAACACTTATGTCAGCTCCTGCTTTATTTACAGCACCTTCTGCCATCTCTCTGGCAACCTCTTCGCTGACTGCTTTATATTGTTCAAGAGTTTCATGCTTAACACCAAGAACACGTTCTTTAGCTTCATTACTGTATGTAATATAGCCTTCCTTAAAAATTTCTGATGCTCCGCTTATATTAACAATAGATGAAGCAACCATGCCACCTGTGCATGATTCAGCAGTAGTTATCGTCAAGCATTTATTTTTCAATGTCTCAACAAGTGCTTTATCAAGATAGCTAAGATAATCAACCATAATTATTTACCTGAACCTTCCAGAAAAACCTTATAATTCTTTGCAATATAATCAATAAGAGAAATCACTGTTAATCCTAATGATATATATATGAGAACAGTATTGATAATATTCATAAATGGCACATTAAGGTTAAGAACAAGCATAATAATTGTAATCATCTGAAATGTTGTCTTGAACTTGCCCCAGTAGCTTGCAGCTATTACAACGCCATTATCTGATGCAACAAGTCTGAATCCGCTAATAATGAATTCTCTTGCAATTATAATGATAACAATCCATGCTGCAATTCTGTTAAGGTCAACAAGTGCAATAAGTGCAGAGCATACTAAAAGCTTATCTGCAAGCGGATCCATAAATTTTCCGAAGTTAGTAACAAGATTATACTTTCTTGCAATCTTACCATCTAAAAGGTCCGTTAAGCTTGCAAGAATAAATATTCCTACTGCAATATATTTGCCACAGCCAATGTTAAGATACAGACATATCAGAAACAAAGGTATCATAATAACTCTTGCAATTGTAAGTTTGTTAGGTAAATTCATTTAAACATTCTCCTCCATTATTCCCATTAAATCATATTCAGTTGAACCAGTAATCTTTACAGATACGAAATCACCTGACATAAGTTCTCTGTCACATTCAAAGAACACCATTCCATCAACATTAGGCGCATCCTTGTATGAGCGTCCGACATAAGTATTGTCATCTGCAATATAGCCTTCAACCATAACATCAATAGTCTTTCCAACCATCTGTGCTGACTTGTCAATGGATATTTCCTGTTGCAGAGCCATAAGCTCATCTCTCCATGTTTCCATTGTGTCCTGGTCAATCTGGTCTGGCATTGTTGCAGCCGGAGTATCCTCTTCTCTTGAATAAGTAAATACACCAAGTCTGTCAAACTCAACTTCATCAATAAATTCCATAACCTCTTCATGGTCTTCCTGTGTCTCGCCCGGGAAACCAGCTATAAGAGTTGTTCTCAATGCAATGTCCGGAATCTCTTTTCTGAGCTTGGCAACAATATCAAGAAGCTCCTGCTTATCAGTCTTTCTTCCCATGCGCTTTAATACATTATCACTTGCATGCTGGATTGGCATATCAAGATAATGACAGACCTTAGGCTCATTCTTAATAGCCTCAATAAGTTCATCATTAATCTCTTCCGGATAACAATACTGTATTCTAATCCACTTAAGATCTTCAATCTTAGCAAGTTCATTTATAAGCATCGGAAGTGACTTCTTTCCATAGAGATCTGTTCCATAAAGAGTTGTCTCCTGTGCTACAAGTATAAGCTCCCTTGCTCCATTATGTACAAGATGCTTTGCCTGTTCTACAAGATATTCAACCGGAAAACTTCTGAAATTACCACGAACCTTAGGAATTATGCAGTAAGTACAGTGCTTATCGCATCCTTCCGCTATCTTAAGATACTCAAAATATCCTGGTGTAGTAATAATTCTTTTCTCATTAACAATAGGAAGTCTGTTGGCGTCATCAACGACATTAAATCCTTTACCTTCAAGCACTGAAGTAACAACCTCAGCAATCTTGTCATAAGAAGTTGTTCCTAAAAATGCGTCAACCTCCGGAATTTCCTTGATAATCTCGTCTTTATATCTATGAGCAAGACAGCCTGTAACGATAAGTGCCTTACACACAGCGTCTTCCTTGTGCTGTGCCATCTCAAGTATCGTATTGATACTTTCCTGCTTCGCATCACCAATAAAACAGCATGTATTGACAACAATAACATCTGCCTGTGTTTCATCATCTGTAAACTCAAAACCCTTGTCGTTAAGGATTCCAAGCATATTCTCTGTATCTACAAGGTTCTTGTCACAACCTAAAGATGCAAACATAATCTTCATATACTGCATTACCTCCTGCATAGTACTCCTCATTGTAACACATTTTTTGCAAATGTAAACCTGTCCCTTACATAATCTGACCATATAAAACATTATCAAACTGGCACTTTTAATAAGTCCTGAATTGTACTATTCTTTGCTGAAAATATGAATCAAAGGAGGAAAAGACAATTATGAAAGACAAAAAGACAGGTCTGATCCAGACATTAATTGGTGCTGTAATTCTTATCGCCGGTATTGTGTTGTGTGTCAACACATACATAGTTAAAGGTAATAAAGCATACGCATTTTCACTTCTTGTAACAATCCTTGGCATTGTTATTCTTATTGCCGGATTATACAGAATATTTTCAAAGAAAGAGAGAAAGCCTGTAGATGCAAAGGTTATTGCACAGGCTGCTTTGTGTGCCGCTCTCTGCTATGTTGGTGCAACATTTATCAAAATCGACATTCCTGTTGGAACAGAAAGAACTATGTTCCACTTTGGTAATGTATTCTGCGTTCTTGCAGCTTTACTTATTGGTGGCGAATGGGGAGGTCTTGCTGGTGCAATCGGTATGACAATCAGTGATTTATCAACAGC
Organism: uncultured Lachnospira sp.; assembly: GCA_934343805.1. Taxonomy (GTDB): domain Bacteria; phylum Bacillota; class Clostridia; order Lachnospirales; family Lachnospiraceae; genus Lachnospira. The sequence continues at coordinate 44,129 of CAKRIN010000003.1, read as the reverse complement.
ATATGTAACAAGTGCTCCTAAGACTTTTATCCTTAAATTATGTATTGGTCTTATCGTTGGTTTTGTAGCACATAAGCTCTTCCATCTTTCTAAGGAACATTCTGCAAAATATGTTACTGTTGCCACTGTTGTATCAAGCATATGCGGTATGGCGTTCAATATTGTTGCTGACCCTGTAGTCGGATATTTCTACAAGACATACCTTCTTGGTGTGCCTCAGGACCTTGCCAAAACACTTGCTAAAATAGGTGCGATAACCACATCTGTTAATGCAGTTATCGCCGTTATAGTTGCTTCAATCATATATCTTGCATTAAGACCAGCTATGAAAAAGCTGAATATGTTGAGAGATTTATAAAGTATTTTTCGCCGCTTTGCTTTTCCTGCATGGCGGCATTTTTTATTGTGCTGGCAGTATCAATTCTCGCCATACTTTCAAGAACAATATCTATATCTGTTCCATACTCAATAACTACAGGCTCATGAGTTACACAATCTGCCGCATTACATATTATAGAAACATATTCTCCTGCTACCATAAGGCTTTTATATATAGAACATACTGCTGTTATCATCTTCTCTGCAACAGCGTCACAATCCGTCACATACATGTCAGGAAATTCACATACAAGCTGTACCCGACGCAGTCTCCTGTCCTCATATATGCTGCTCATCATTCTTCCCATCGTTGCCGTTGCATTCCAGTTTATCTTAGAAAATGTATCATTATCATCATAATCACGCACACCCATAAAATAATACTGATTCTCTAAGATTCGTGCATTTGTGCAGCTCTCTCCTACAATTACATCAACTGAAATTTCATCCATACCTATATCATCAACCTTTGGAAAAACTGTCATCCAAGCCTTACATTCACTTATCACACGGTACTCATTCTTAAGGAATAAGCCTTTGGAAATAATTCTTATATTCTTAATTTCATAAAGTCCTCTTATCAAATCTGTAATGACATGCTTTCTTATAACTCTTTGTTTACTCTTAAGTGAAATCCGTTCTTTTCTGTACTGTAACACTCTGCCATTGCGCCATATTTCATATGTAATAATCAGAACCGGCAGATATATTCTGCTATTATTTCCAGCTTCAATCATCATTTTAACTGGCTCTCCATATTCCATATATTCTTTTTCAAATGTGATATCAGTGTATACATTTTTATACCACTTTCTTTCATACAAAGCCTCTGCTGCCATGTACAAGCCCAAAACAATAAAACTTGCGATAATTAATTCCATACAATATTATTAATCACCTCTTCACTTCTAAGCTGTCCTGTAAGATTCTTTGGTTTTAATTTAATTCTGTGTGCAAGTACCGGAACTGACATATTTTTCACATCATCAATACTGCACGAAGTTTTCCCATTAATATACGCATTTGCTTTGGCAGCAGACAATAATGCAAGCGTTGCCCTCGGACTTGCTCCGATTGCTATATTACTGTTATTTCTTGTTTCATTAACAAGTTTCACTACATATCTTCTTACTTCATCATCTGCCGTAACCAGACCTGCCTCATTAATCATACGGATAATGTCCTGCCTTGTGCACACAGGTTCAAGCTCATCTAACGGATCACTGTTATAATATTTATCAATAATCTCCATCTCATCATCAGGTGACGGATAACCCATATTAATCTTTAACATAAATCTGTCTAACTGTGCCTCTGGAAGGACGAAAGTTCCGGCAGTCTCTATCTGATTCTGCGTTGCAATAACCATAAACGGCTTCTCCAACACGAAAGAATTGCCGTCAATCGTAACCTGACCTTCCTCCATACATTCAAGCAGCGCCGACTGTGCCTTAGGTGTTGCGCGGTTTATCTCATCTGCAAGAACAATGTTTGAAAAAATCGGACCTTTTCTGATTCTGAAATCCGCCTCCTTAGAATTATAAAATCTGAGTCCTGTAATATCAGCAGGCAGCATGTCAGCAGTAAACTGTATTCTTGAGAAGTCCATCCCCATGCTGATTGCAAATGCTTTGGATAATTTAGTCTTTCCTGTTCCCGGAACATCTTCCACTAGAATATGTCCCTGTGCCAGCAAAGCTGTAAGGTAATAATCAATCACATTTTCCTTGCCCACAATAACCTTTGCTATATTTTCACGGATTCTTTCAATAATTTCATTATTCATTACTGCCTCCCCTCCTGCCTTCTCATGTGTTGTATCAGGCTGTTCACCAGCCTTTTCCTCACTATTAACCCGTATTATGTCCTCATATAAATCCTGCTTAAATATATAACTGCCTTTAAGTGCAAGCAGTCTATTCTTAACACTTACAACCACAACAATTACTGCCAGCACAGCAATTAGCGATGCCACTGCATATTTTGCATATTTATTAAAATGTATCTTCTCCCTGCCAGTCTTACCTGAAACAATTACAACTTCTTCATCTCCTGTAATATTATCTGACGCTTCATAATCAACTGTTTCCTTTTCTTCATCAACCGGATTATCTATCATTTCATAATCTTCGGTAAATGTATCATGTATGCCAGTGTTGCTGTTTCTTATATTAGCCCTCAGATTTCCCGTAATATTCATCAATGGCACAAGTATAATAATCAGAATTACAAATGTTGTTACACATATACCATCTTTAACAAGTGATACTGTTAAATCAGCCTGTCTGTATGGAAAGCCGTCATCATATTCATCCGAAAAAAGAAGCTTGCACAGCATGTCTTCAAAATGATAATTAATAAGCAAGACAAATGTAACAACAAATAATTCAAGCCACATAATCCGCACATTGATAATTTCCTGCCACGATGAATATATATACATAACCATCGGAACAGCAATTATTATCTTTGGAATATGTTCGCCATCAATATACGATTTCTTCAATCTTCTATCCATAATATACACAGCTAATGCAAAACAGATTGCTGACGATACATATACATTTGTGTTAAAATTATCTGACACAAAATAATTTAATATCCCAATAATACACACGCTGTATGCAATAGTTTCCATAAACTGCATCAACAGTACTGCTATATTAGATTTGACAATGTTCCTTGTCAGTTTCTGAAATACAATAAGCGGAATATACAATACATTTATACAGGCAATATGTGAAAATCCCCGTCCATTCCAGATAAACTGTTCTATTCCTGCAGCTATCACATAAAAGCTAATTATCTGCAGAAAAAGATCTGTCCAATCTCTTCTCCTCAATGCCAATGCGTATCACTCTCCTTAACCAGAACGCACAATATATAAGAACAATAATCGTATAAACAATATATCTGATTATATTTTCCGGCACTCTCAGTGACTTAATACTCTCACCTTTTTGCGGCAGATAATATATATCAACCGATTGTCCGCGCTTTAATTCATATTTACCTGATATATCGCCATTAATAGAAGCCACAATCTCTGCTGGCTGGAATCCTTCCTGCATAAGTGTATCAATATACGAATCATTAACCATAATATCCAGTCTGCTTATCTCTAAATAATCTTCCCTGGAATACATATAAAACAGGCTTACTTCACCATATGTCTTAGCATAAACCATCACTGTGTCATCCACATTTTCCCTGTGCCATATAACAGAAGCATATCCGTCATAGCTGTTAAGCCCTGTCTTTTCATCAGTACGCCTGCAGTATTCTGATTCTTTTACATAATCAAGCGTGAATTTCTGTCCTGCATTTTTCAGGTAAATATTACTTGCTATACGGAATACAAAAACTGCCGTCATAACAATTCCAAGTACAAGCATTGCAAATGAAAATATAAGCTTTCTCATATTTTCATGCTTTAACATCTGCCTGTCATACATGCAGTCATTAACATCTGCTCCCGCCATTGTATCTATAGTTTCATTGTTCATTATCCGTTCTTTATAAATGTGGTCTATATGCTGTGCATCCTTCTCATACGAGCCATTTGATGGCACATTTATCTTATCCAGTGCAGCAACATACATTTCTTTATTAAACTTCACTCTTCTTCGCATTTTCCGCTCCACCTCCTGTTACTGTTCAGATAAGATTCGTCCCATCTTTTTTCTGCCTCTGCTAAGCCGCATGTATACTGATGTTTCCTTTAGCTTAGTCATAATCGATATTTCCTTTACAGAATAACCTTCATAATAATACATCTGCATAATCAGTCTGGTGTCATCATCAAGCTGCATAAGCGCGTCCATAACAGCATCGTCATGACTTATCTCCCGCGATTCCGTATTATCTGCAAGTATCTGCGACCATGAATCATCATCAACTGTAACATTATGTCTCTGCCATGCACTTGTCTTAAAAGATTTGCAAACATTAATCGTAACCGACACAAACCAGTTCTTCTCATGCTCGCAGTTTTCAAAATGCGGTCTGTACTTAAGATATCTTAACAAGACCTCCTGATACACATCATCAGCATCAAACCTGTTCTTCATATAGACAAATGCTATCTTATAAATGCTTTTTCCATTCCGCTCAATTATCTTTTCAAAGCCTTTATCCTCTGCCAATTTCGTCCTGTCCCTTTCAATTAATTTAGAAGCCTCTACATATAATACTTTATAAAATGCATTTATTTAACAGCATAATAAAAAACTCTGCAACTGTTTTTATATCAGTTGCAGAGCGGTTGTATTTCATTATGTTTTAAATTATCTTTTAAGAATAATCACATATTTGTTTATCCTGCAGCAAAAGTAATCTATCTACTACCAAATGAATAATCGCGGTTTCTGTATTAGGCTTAATTCGAAGAGATGGATATTCATTTTGAAAATCTGTCACTAAAAATTTTGTAATGCTCTGTTGTTCCGCTAATTCTCCACGAAGAAAGTAGAACTATCTTTAATCTGCAAAAGGCGGCTGCGAATTTCACCTCTTGAAATTCTGGGTTATATATACATTTTTTCCTGCTAAAAACACAGGTACATATTCTCAGAAAAAGCCCTGAAGTCCGCTTAAACTGGTACTTTCCGCGATAGCAAGCAGATGTTTTCCACATGCTCCGTATGTGGGAACAGATCAAATGGCTGACAAGCAGTCACCTTATAACCTCCCTTCACAAGCACCTTAATATCCCTTGCCTGTGTATCAGGACCGCAGGAAATATACACAATCCTGTCTGGTTTGATTTTGAGGAGCGAATTAAGAAATTCCGGTGTGCTTCCGCTTCTTGGCGGGTCCATGATGACAACATCTGCCTTTGCATTTTTCGCATACTCGACAAGGAAATCTCCTGCGTCAGCATTAACAAATGTGACATTCTTTATATTGTTAATTGAAGCATTTACTTTGGCGTCTGACACAGCTTCTGAATTAAGCTCAACGCCGATAACTTTGCCAGCCTTCTTGGATGCTACTATTCCAATAGTACCAATTCCGCAATATGCATCAATTACAGTGTCATTTTTTGATATATCAGCAAGCTGGATTGCCTTCTTATATAGCTTTTCGGTCTGCTGGTGGTTAATCTGATAGAATGACGTCGGGCTTATTCTGAATCTGCAGCCACACAGCACATCTTCAATATAACCTTTTCCTTTAAGAACAATGTTTCTCTTTCCAAGCACCATGCTTGTGTGTCTGTCGTTAATATTCTGTACAATTGTAGTAATTTCCGGATGCTTCTCACATAATGCTTTAAGGAAATTGTTCTTTGACGGAAATGCGACGCCTGCTGTAACAATAACAAGCATAATCTCCTTTGTTGAAAATCCTTTTCTTAAAAGAATATGGCGGATCATTCCTTTCCCTGCATCTTCGTCATATGGCTGATATTTAAATGATGCTATAAGTACTTTAATATCTTTAATAATTTCTGTACACTGTGAATCTTCAATCATACAGTCTGAAGTATCAACTATCCTGTGGCTGTTTTCCTCATAAGTTCCCGCTATCACATTTCTAGATTCATCAAGTCCAACAACTGCGTGTACCTTGTTACGATAATGTATTGGTCTGTACATGCCTACAATTTCATCAACATTTATATACTCACCAAAAAGTTCTTCTATGTACTTCTGCTTAACAGCAAGCTCATTATCATATTTCATTCCGGCATAATCACAGCCACCACATCTTGCTGAAAATGCACAGTTAATGCTTTTTTCTTTTTCATCATATCTATTCATAATAAAATGCTAAGCTCCTCACATTTCTTCGCTACTCGCGCAAAAAGGCAACCGCTTGTAGAAGCAGTTGCCTTAATTAATCATAGTCAAATTATAATGAGCTATTCTCATCTCCATTACCAAGAATCTTAACTTTACCTTCGTAAAGTTCTTTAACAGCAATTGATAATGGCTTATCCTTTTCTGAACAGCTTACAAGTGGAGTTCCGATTTCAAGCTTTCTTTCATCTTCTCTTGAAATTTTCTTTTCTTCAACTTTATCCTTATCTTTTTCTTTATCCTTATCCTTGTTGCCTGCCTCAACTCTTGCCTTGGCAATTTTCTCTTCTACGCTTCTTGCATCAATAATTTCTTTAGCTCTGTTGGCTGTAGCTTTAACAATTGAATACCTGCTCTGTACTAAAGGCTGCTCGCCCTCTTCAACCTCACTGTTTACCACTGCCATTAATTCTGAATACGATGGATGTATCATTACATTATTCTCCTTTCGAATAAACCTTTAATTCTTCTTTAATATTATTAATTAACCCAAGATTATACTTAGCTTTCTTTTTCTCAGATAACACAATCTCATGAATACGGCTGACACACGTATCAACTTCATCATTAACAACTATGTAATCATAATTTTCAACGCCTTCTGCTTCTTCTGATGCTCTTGAAAGACGGGCCATAATAGTCTCCTCATCTTCTGTTCCTCTTCCACGAAGCCTTTTTTCAAGTTCTTCTGCAGTTGGAGGAGTAATAAACATAAGTACTGCATCAGGAAACATTCTCTTGATATTCATTGCACCCTGTATCTCAATCTCAAGAATAACATTGTTGCCCTTATCAAGCTGTTCCTCAACATATGCCTTAGGTGTTCCATAATAATTGCAGACATACTGTGCATGCTCAATCAGAGCATCATCAGCAATCATCTTCTCGAATTCTTCCACAGTCTTAAAAAAATACTCTCTTCCATCAACTTCACCAGTTCTTGGCTTTCTTGTAGTAGCTGATATAGAAAGTGAATACTCTTTATGAAGTTCCAGCATACGCTTCATAACAGTACCTTTACCTGCACCAGAAAATCCTGAAATAACTAATAATAGTCCTTTGCTCATATAATTACCTCATTCTGCACATAAAGTGCACAAATTATTATACATAACAAGTCCTCAACAATCAAGTAAATTTAACTAAAACGCTTAAAATGTATTGAAAACTATTCAATATTCTGGATCTGTTCTCTTACTTTCTCTATTTCTGTCTTAAGATCAATTGCTGCATTAGAAATCTCAATATCATTAGCTTTTGAAAGTGTTGTATTAGCCTCTCTGTTCATTTCCTGTGCTATGAAGTCCATCTTTCTTCCAATACCGCCGTCTTCATCAAGGCATTTTCTTGCATGTTCAATATGGCTTCTTAATCTCACAGTCTCCTCGTCAACACATATCTTATCTGCATAAATAATAACCTCGGTTGCTATTCTGCTCTCATCAATGGTAGTATCTCCAAGCAATTCTTTAACCTTGCTCTCTAACTTGCTGCGGTATTCCTTCATAATCTCCGGACTTCTCTTTTCAACAAATGCAACAAGTTCTTCCATATGATCAAGCTTTCCTAAGAGGTCTTTCTTTAAATTCTCTCCTTCAAGAATTCTGGTATTAACAAACTGCTCTAGAGCTGCTTTCATAGCCTCTTCTATAAAATGCCAAAGCTCCTCTTCATCCTCCTGGACTTCATCCATTGTGATAACCTCTGGAAATCTTGCCAGTCCACCTACTGTCATATCATTTTTAAGATTGTATTTATCGGACATATTATTAAATATAGCCATATATTCATCCGCAATATTCTGGTTAAACTTAAGGTTAACCTGACTTTCTGAATCATCCTCATAATTAATAAATATATCAATCTTGCCTCTTGTTGCATATTTCTTAAGTAAGTCTCTCATTCTGCTCTCAAACACATTAAGCTTCTTAGGCATCTTGATACCTGCTTCAAGATATCTGTGATTAACTGACTTAATCTCAACTGAAATTTTTCTGTTACCTTTAACTATTTCACTCCGGCCAAAGCCTGTCATACTTTTAATCATTGTTTCTATCCTTCCATTCGCATATAATGCTTAGGAAAGTATACCAATTTTTGTGAAAGATAACAAGACTTACAGCAATAAGTATGATAATATAATGCAATAAGATTAACTATTACTTTTAAAGGAGACATTATGGCATTCGATGGAATTACAATATCCAGTATTGTTAATGAATTAAATAGCACAATTAACGGCGGAAGACTTTACAAGATAGCACAGCCTGAAACCGATGAAATAATGCTTACAATAAAGACACAATCTGGTCAGTACAGACTTGTTTTATCTGCAAATGCATCACTTCCTCTTGCATATCTTACAGACGATAACAAGCCATCACCTGCTACTGCGCCGAATTTCTGCATGCTTCTTAGAAAGCATTTAAATAACGGAAGAATAATATCAATAACACAGCCAAAGTTTGAGCGTATAATAGATATTGAGGCAGAACATTTAAACGAACTTGGCGACCTGTGCAGAAAGCACATAATCGCAGAATTCATGGGCAAGCACAGCAACATAATATTATGTGATGACAATAACACTATATTAGACAGTATCAAGCATATATCAGCACAGACAAGCTCAGTCAGGGAGGTTTTACCCGGAAGACCTTATTTCATTCCTAATACCGCTGACAAGATTAATCCGCTTGAAGCTGACAGAAAGCATTTTGATGAGACAGTATTTACCAAGCCTGTACCTGTTGTCAAGGCACTGCTTTCAAGCTACACTGGAATAAGTACTTGCATAGCTGAAGAGCTTGCATACCGTGCCGGAGTTGATGGCGGGCACCCTGCCAACTGCCTTGACGAGCCTATGAAAGATGCATTATACAACGCATTTGACGCCCTTATGTCTGATGTAAGAAATGGTATCTATAATCCGGTGATGGTAACTGACAATGGTGTACCTGCAGAATTTGCCGCTGTAAATCTTTCCATGTATGATAACCACACAGAATACGATTCTATCAGCAAATTGATAATTGATTATTACAGACAGAAAGAGATTGCAACACGAATCCACCAGAAGTCTGTTGATATAAGAAGAATTGTTACAACACACCTTGAAAGAGCCTACAAGAAGCTTGACATTCAGGAAAAGCAGATAAAAGACACCGAGAAAAAGGACAAATACCGTATCTACGGCGAACTTCTTACAACCTACGCTTACAGTATTCCTGCAGGTTCTAAGGAATATGAAGCACTTAATTACTACGATAATACTACAATTAAGATTCCTCTTGATAATACTCTCACACCAATTGAGAATGCCAACAAATATTTTGCAAGATATAACAAGCTTAAGAGAACCTATGAAGCTGGAATCCGTCTTATTCAGGAGATTACTGAAGAAATAAGCTACCTTGAATCTATTATCAATGCAATTGAGATTTCAGTAACAGAGGCTGACCTTGCTAACATTAAGGAAGAGCTTATTGAAACCGGATATATTAAAAGAACTGTTAAAGGAAAGCACAAAATCACAGCCAACAAGCCGATGCATTTTGTTTCAAGTGATGGATTTGACATATATGTTGGAAAGAATAACATGCAGAATGATGAACTCACATTTAAGACCGGCAATGGTAATGACTGGTGGTTTCATGCCAAGCAGATGCCAGGTTCTCATGTACTTCTTAAGACAGATGGAAAGGAAGTTCCTGACAGGACATTTGAAGAAGCTGCAAGCCTTGCTGCTTACTATTCTAAAGGCCGTGAGCAGGAAAAAGTCGAGGTTGATTATGTGTTAAAGAAAGAAGTTAAAAAGCCTGCCGGCGCCAAGCCAGGATTCGTTGTATATTATACCAACTACTCAATGATTGCTGACACCGACATCAGCAACATAAAGCAATTATAAAGCAAAATAATGGCTGGATCAGAATTTAATCTGATTCAGCCATTTAATTATTTATTCGCAGTTTTAACAACAGTACTGACAACTGCCAGCACAACTGAAACACAGTCCGCCACGATCCACGGCATATACTGAATTGCAAGTGAAGATTTAGCAGAAACAATAATCATAAGTATAACGCTTATAACTACATTAGTAATGAATATTACCACATATACTTTTATATCAAGAATTCTTCTTATTACCATATATATTAATATATATGCAGCTGTAAGGCTTACACTGAATGCTGCAAGATATACATAAAAAGCATTATCTGTCATATCACACAATGCTATATCCAATGTCAAGTATCCAAACAATGCCGGTGGGTTAAATGCATATATAACTGATGGTACAATAGTTGCCAATGAAGGAATTCCAATGCTTATTAACAGCTTTACCTTTTTATTAATCCCTGACATAATTTCTGAATTAACCACTATGCAGAGAACTGTTGCAATCAACAGCATAACCATCCATGACCAGTTAAAAAATATCTTGTTACCTATATAATAACTCCCAAGATAATCACTGATTGTCATCCGCATTGTATCGCCATTTCTTATAATTACCAATAATATATTTTGTCTTAAAAATCCTGCCCATAGATAAGTAAATAAAGCCGGCACAACCATTATAAATGCGTCTGTTTTATTATTTTTTACAAACATTTTAAGCTTCATTATCCCTGAGCTTTTTATCATAAGAAGCTGAAGCAATCCAAGAATTATTAATAAAATATATAAAACTGGTACTCTATCAAGTAATTGTACAGTATCTATCTGTGCCTTATTCACTCCATCAATATAGAATGAATCTATCCATGCGTGCATAGAAGCAGATGATTCCCATATTCTTGCGAACAAAAGAAATAATCCTGTCAATATATTAAAAACAGCTGCCACCATAGCAACTATCCCAGTATTTCCAATTCTTAATAAAACTCCCACAATTGAAATGGTTGCAAAAAGAATCGATAATGAATAAAGCATCTGATACAAAACATTTAACCCTGTATAATAATACAGATTATATACTGAATTCTGCGTCTCAGAAATTTTAAGTAAATTATTATTCATCTTATTAATAATACTCCCAAATTCATTGCTTCCTATAGGAATCAGGAGTATCAGCACGCTTAAAATCATAAGAACGGCGAGGCTTAACAGCCTCACCATTGTAATCTCATTTTTCTTCATAGTACTTCCTTTATAGGGAATTAATTAACAGATACCTTAACGAAAGACTTCTTACCTTTCTTTACAACTACGCCTTCTCCCTCGAACATGCTCTTAGGGAATTTAGCTGCTATATCTGCTACCTTCTCTCCATCTACAGAAACACCACCCTGCTGGATAGTTCTTCTTGCCTCAGACTTAGTTGTAGCAAGTCCTGCACCGAACACAAGACTGATTGCATCTATTTCATTATCAGTAAAGCTGTCAGCATCAAGCTTTGCTGAAGGCATATTTGCAGCATCACCGCCAGTAAAGATTGCCTTTGCTGTAGCTTCTGCTTTCTTAGCCTCTTCCTCACCATGAACAAGCTTTGTAAGTTCGTAAGCAAGAATTTCCTTAGCCTTGTTAAGCTGTGCACCTTCCCAGCTATCCATCTTGTCAATCTCTTCAAGTGGAAGGAATGTAAGCATACGGATACACTTAAGAACATCTGCATCATCAACATTTCTCCAGTACTGGTAGAAATCGTAAGGACTTGTCTTATTAGGATCAAGCCATACAGCTCCTGAAGCTGTCTTACCCATCTTCTTACCCTCTGAATTAAGGAGAAGTGTGATTGTCATAGCTGAAGCATCCTTATCAAGCTTTCTTCTGATAAGTTCTGTTCCACCTAACATGTTGCTCCACTGGTCATTACCACCGAACTGTAAATTACAGCCGTATTTCTGGTATAACATATAGAAATCGTATGACTGCATAATCATGTAGTTGAATTCAAGGAAGCTTAATCCCTTTTCCATTCTTTGCTTGTAGCACTCAGCTCTTAACATATTATTCACTGAGAAGCATGCTCCAACCTCTCTTAAAAGTTCAACATAGTTAAGGTTAAGAAGCCAGTCGGCATTGTTTACAAGTAATGCCTTGTCATCTGAGAAATCAATAAATCTTGCCATCTGCTTCTTGAAGCAGTCAACATTGTGCTGAATCTGCTCTGGTGTAAGCATCTTTCTCATATCTGTACGGCCTGATGGATCTCCGATCATAGCTGTACCACCACCAATAAGTGCAATTGGCTTATTGCCTGCCATCTGAAGTCTCTTCATAAGGCAGAGTGCCATAAAATGTCCTACATGAAGGCTGTCTGCTGTCGGATCAAATCCGATGTAGAATGTAGCCTTTCCATTGTTAATAAGGTCTTTGATAAGTGCTTCATCTGTTACCTGTGCAATAAGACCTCTTGCAACTAATTCGTCATAAAGTGTCATTTTTGTTTCCTCTCTTTTCATTTTTCTTATTGCTGCTTGCGCTCCGCAGCTTTGCTGCTCCCGAGCCTTGATAATTCACAACTCACGGTCTACGACCTTCGTTGTTCATTATGGGCATTCACCATATAAGCCAGAATTTGTGCAAGCACATTCTGGCTTGCATGGCTCATTGCTTACAAAAAAGGCTTCCGCCCTTCTTTAAAAGGACGAAAGCCTGAACTTACGTGTTACCACCTTTATTCATGACAGACTCGCATCTGCCACCTCATTAAGTCCACCATCATGGACTTATGCACTATAACGTGTGCTACTCCGGCTGCCCCTACTTGCATGTATGCTTTCAGTTCGCCGCTCCGGAATGTATTCCGCTATCCCTACCCTTGCGCCTCTCATCAACCGGCTGCTTTCTGTAAGTTCAGTAATAGCTTACTTGTTTCCATCAACGCTTTGTAATATCAATTGTGTATTACTTATAACATAATAAAATATTAAAATCAAGCCTCATTCCGAAACAAATGTATCAAAATAATACTAGATTGTAACAACTCTCATTGTGTTAGTAAGTCCTCTCTTAGATGAAGGATCTGAAGATGTAGCAATACCAGCAGAAACAATAACTGTATCTCCCTCTTCAACATATCCTGCATGTTCAGAAACAACTAATGCATGCTCAATAATCTTATCTGTAGAAGCTTCTGTAGCTGTCTTAAGAGGTCTTACGCCCCAATAAATCTGCATTTTTCTAAGAACATTATCATATGGAGAGCATCCAATAATTTCAGCCTCTGGCTTTAACTTAGAAGTAAGTCTTGCTGTAAATCCAGAAATTGTAGGACAGATAATAGCCTTAGCACCAAGGTTATCTGCTGTCTGTACTGCTGCATTACATACTGCACTTGAAATGCTTCTCTTACTGTGAAGATTAGAATATTCTACTGAATGTCCTTTAATCTCCTGCTCTGTTCTTTCTGCAATCTTAACCATCATCTTAACAGCCTCTAATGGGTACTTTCCATTAGCAGTCTCACCACTAAGCATAACAACATCTGTTCCATCATAGATAGCGTTAGCAACATCAGTAACCTCAGCTCTTGTAGGTCTTGGATTTCTGATCATAGAATCAAGCATCTGTGTAGCTGTGATAACTGGCTTATACTTAGCATTACACTTCTTGATGATTTCCTTCTGAACGTGTGGAACTTCCTCAGCAGGAATCTCAACACCCATATCTCCACGGGCTACCATGATACCATCAGCAACTCTGATGATATCATCTATATTAGCAATACCTTCGGCATTCTCAATCTTAGCAATAACTGGAATATCAGCGCCATGCTCCCAGAGAAGGTGCTTGATTTCCTCGATACATGCTGCATTTCTTACAAATGATGCTGCAATAAAATCAAATCCCTGCTCAACGCCAAAGATGATATCTTCCTTATCCTTTTCTGTGATGCCTGGAAGTTTGATGCTTACGTTAGGCACATTAACACCCTTCTTAGAACCAAGCTCACCACCATTGATTACTGTACATTCAATTTCAGTACCATCAACCTTATCAACCTTAAGCTCAATAAGACCATCATCAATAAGAATGATATTACCTGTAGTAACATCTTCTGGAAGTCCTGCATAAGTTACCATATTAATCTTGTCATCTGCTGGAACTTCTCTTGTTGTTAATGTATATTTCTGTCCCTCTACAAGTGTAACCTTCTTGTCATCCTTAACAGCACCTGTTCTGATTTCAGGTCCCTTAGTATCAAGAAGTGTTGCAATAGGAATATTAAGCTCTTCTCTTACACTCTTAATCAAGGCAAATCTTCCTGCCTGCTCCTCATGGTCACCATGAGAAAAATTAAATCTTGCAATGTCCATTCCTGCTAACGCAAGGTCTTTAATAAGATTTCTGTCATTAGTATTAGGACCCATTGTGCAAATAATTTTAGTCTTTTTCATTGTTTCCTCCAAAATAATTAAATCTAATCAAACACATACCTACAATATAATAACACATTTGTATTTCAAATCAACTAAGTTTTTTATTTAACAAGCTTTTTAGGGGTGGAAGGATACGCAAATAAAAACAGGGACGGTGTCAGTCTTTCAGGTTTCTTCGTTTAGTGGCAGTAAAAGCCAGTTTTTGCTTCGCTTTTTTATTCAAAAAATCAACGCGCTTCGCTTGAACGTGATTTTTTGAACCGCGCTTCGCAAACTCTGGCTTTAACTCCCACACAACTCAGAAAATTCAATTCTGACACCGTCCCTGTCTCTCTTTGCTTACACTTCTACCCCGGATGGTTACTGTTTATTACCTGTTACGTGGATGTGGGTATAGAGGTGGTCGGAACAGTATTCGTAATTGCCGGCGCATTTTGAGCAGAATCTGAATGTGAGGTTTTCGTCGTCAAGTTCTGTTCTTCCGCATACTGCACATCTGTGCTTCGGTGCTCCCCGCCTTGCGTGTTGCACCTGACTATCCTTAGACTTATCTCCATATAATGGCTGATTACTATTATCCAGAGTTCCGCCATTATTCTGCTGCCAGTAGTCTTTTCTTGCATTCTGCTGTGCTTTCTTTGCTGTTCTCATTGCTTTATCATAGTTTCTTTGTGTACTGCTTCTTGCCGGACCTTTCTTGTACAGGGAAAAGAATATAATGAAATTCAGCATTGACACAAGCGCCGCCGTTGCGTTGGCATAACACATAATTGCTGATGGTGCAAGGAAACCTGCTGCATACAAACTGTACCATACATTTCTTGGAAGAAAAGGCACAAGATATCCGAATACGATAGTGATTCCGAATATTACTGCATCAAGTATTGCCATCCATTTAATCTTGATTGGAATAATGAAGAATAATAAAACCTCCATATCCGGCTGCTCCATAGCAAATGCCATGAATAAGGCAAGATTAATATAATTAGTGCTCAGCTTAAAGCTTAATCCCCATATAAGATAGATAATAAGAGATGCCAGTATATTAAGGATAACTCCTGTAAAGAAGTATACATTAAATCTGAACGAGCCCCATATTCTTTCAAGTACCGTACCTATCAGATAATAGAAATACAGCACAAATACCACGAATATTATGCTGTTAGAAGGCGGTTGTAATATAAACGTGACAAGTCTCCATACCTGTCCCTTGAAAATCATAGCGAAATCAAGTGAAAAATATGCGTCATATAATCCATTAAAAAATGTATTCATCACAAATCCTATTGCATAAAGGACAATGATATAGAACATAAGATTCTTAATTGCATACTTAGAAAATTTTTTCTCAAATTTAGCAAACAAATTCATAAATTATTCCTTTCAGTCTTACATATGTTAAAGACTTATAATTTCATAAATACTTATCAAAAATTATAATAAACCCGCACATCACATGTCAATTAAAGTTACTATCAACTTCTTAAATTTTAATAAAATTATACGCTTTGAAAATAAAAGCTAATTTATTATTTCCTATTAATATTGAAATTTATTCCTTTTTACTCTATAATGCATAAGTTGCATAGAAAATGACATTTTTTGCACTTTTTCGCAAAAGTCATTATGCAACGGGTAACTTTTGTATATTTATATTTAAGGAGGACAGCTGCAGCTGTATTAGGTTATGAAGAAATTCAAATTAGGTATTGATATTGGATCAACAACTGTAAAAATCGCTGTTTTAGATGATAATAATAATATTTTATTTTCTGATTATGAAAGGCATTTTGCGAATATCCAGGAAACTCTCCAGTCACTTCTTGAAAAGGCAGTGGCTGAACTTGGTGAGTTTGAAGTTTATCCTGTTATTACAGGTTCTGGCGGACTTACTCTTGCCAAGCATTTAGAAGTTCCATTTACACAGGAGGTTGTGGCTGTATCTACAGCACTTCAGGATTATGCACCACAGTGCGATGTTGCAATAGAGCTTGGTGGTGAAGATGCCAAGATTATCTATTTTACTAATGGTATCGACCAGAGAATGAACGGAATATGTGCCGGTGGTACAGGTTCTTTCATTGACCAGATGGCAACCCTGTTACAGACAGACGCAATGGGACTTAACGAATATGCTAAAAACTATAAGTCAATATATCCTATTGCTGCAAGATGTGGTGTATTTGCCAAGACTGATATCCAGCCTCTTATCAATGAAGGTGCAACTAAGGAAGACCTTTCTGCATCTATATTCCAGGCTGTTGTAAACCAGACAATCAGTGGTCTTGCTTGTGGTAAGCCAATCCGTGGTAATGTTGCATTCCTAGGTGGACCGCTTCATTTCTTATCAGAATTAAGGCAGGCATTTATCCGTACATTAAGCTTAGGGCCGGACGAAATCATTGCTCCTGACCATTCTCACTTATTTGCTGCTGTTGGTTCAGCAATGAATTACAGTGAAGATGTATGTGTTCCTATAGAAGACATTATTGCAAGACTTAAAGGAAAGATTAAGCTTGAGTTCGAAGTTGAGCGTATGGAACCGCTCTTTGAGAATCAGTTTGCATATGATGAATTTACAAAGCGTCACAGCTCTCATCATGTTAAGACTGCCGATATCGCATCTTACAAGGGTAACTGCTATCTTGGAATTGATGCAGGTTCAACAACAACCAAGGTTGCTTTAGTTGATGAGAATGGTAATCTTCTGTACTCATTCTACTCAAGCAATAATGGTTCACCGCTTGCCACAACAATTAAAGCAATTAAAGAGATATATACCATGCTTCCACCAGAAGCTAAGATTGTACAGTCATGTTCAACAGGCTATGGTGAAGCACTTATCAAGTCTGCTCTTATGTTAGATGAGGGAGAAGTTGAGACAGTGTCACATTTCTACGCTGCTGCTTTCTTTGACCCTGAAGTAGACTGTATCATCGATATCGGTGGACAGGATATGAAATGTATCAAGATTAAGAACCAGACTGTAGATTCAGTACAGCTTAACGAAGCATGTTCATCCGGATGTGGTTCATTCATAGAAACATTTGCAAAATCCCTCAACTTCACAGTTCAGGACTTTGCCAAGGCTGCTTTATTTGCAAATCATCCTATTGACTTAGGAACACGTTGTACAGTATTCATGAATTCAAAGGTTAAGCAGGCACAGAAGGAAGGTGCTGAAGTTGCAGATATCTCTGCAGGACTCGCTTATTCTGTTATTAAAAATGCTTTATACAAGGTTATCAAGATTTCTGATCCTGATGATTTAGGTAAACATATTGTTGTTCAGGGTGGTACATTCTACAACGACGCTGTTCTTAGAAGTTTTGAGAAAATTACAGGTGTTCAGGCAATCAGACCTGATATCGCAGGTATTATGGGCGCTTTCGGTGCTGCCCTCATTGCAAGAGAAAGATATGACGGCATATCAGAGTCATCTATGCTTTCAATAGATAAGATTAATTCTCTAACATATGAAACAAAGCTTACTAGATGTAAAGGATGTACTAACAGCTGTCACCTTACAATTAATAAATTCTCTGGTGGCAGACAGTTTATTACAGGTAACAGATGTGAGCGTGGCCTTGGTAAAGAAAAGAATAAAGAAAAACTTCCTAACCTTTTTGATTACAAGTTCCACAGACTCTTTGACTACGAACCTCTTTCAGAAGAAAAAGCAACAAGAGGTACTGTAGGTATTCCAAGAGTCCTCAACATGTACGAAAACTATCCATTCTGGTATACATTTTTTACAAAACTCGGATACAGAGTTGTACTCTCACCACAGTCAAGTCACAAGCTTTACGAATTAGGTATTGAATCAATTCCATCTGAGTCAGAGTGTTATCCAGCAAAGCTCGCACATGGTCATATCATGTGGCTTATTAAGCAGGGTGTTAAATTCATCTTCTACCCATGTGTACCTTACGAGCATAACGAATATGAAGGCACTAATAACCATTATAACTGTCCTATTGTTACTTCTTATGCTGAAAACATTAAGAATAATGTAGAAGAACTTAAATCAGAGAATATAGATTTCAGAAATCCATTCATGTCATTTGAGAGTGAAGAAAAGCTTGTAAAGAGACTTGTTGAAGAATTCTCTTATATCTCTTCTTCTGAAGTCAAATCAGCAGTCCATGACGCATGGAATGAAATGATGGCTTGCAGAAATGATGTGAGAAAGAAGGGTGAAGAGGTAATCCAATACCTTAATGAAACCGGAAAGCGCGGTATCGTACTTGCAGGACGACCTTACCATATTGACCCTGAAGTAAACCACGGTATTCCTGAGCTTATTAATTCATACGGACTTGCTGTACTTACAGAAGACAGTGTTGCACATTTGGGAACAGTAGAAAGACCTCTTATTATCCTCGACCAGTGGATGTACCATTCAAGACTTTATGCTGCTGCTAACTATGTGAAGACAGTGGATAATCTTGACCTTATCCAGCTTAACTCATTTGGATGCGGTCTTGATGCTGTTACTACTGATGCTGTCAACGATATACTTACCAAGTCTGGAAAAATATATACAGTACTTAAGATTGATGAGGTTAATAACCTTGGTGCTGCAAGAATCAGAGTACGTTCTCTTATCGCAGCATTACGAGTTCGTGAGCAGAAGAATTACCAGAGAAAAATTCAGTCATCTGCCTACCACAGAGTACAGTTTACTGAAGATATGAGAAAGAATTACACAATTCTCTGCCCTCAGATGTCGCCAATACATTTTGACATATTAGGTCCTGCCCTTAATTCATGTGGCTACAATATTGAAGTCCTTGAAAACGACAACAAATCATCAGTAGATGTAGGTCTTAAATATGTTAATAACGACGCATGCTACCCTTCACTTATGGTAGTCGGACAGATTATGAATGCGCTCCTGTCAGGCAAATATGACCTTTCAAGAACTGCCGTCATTATGTCACAGACAGGTGGTGGATGCCGTGCTTCCAACTATATCGGATTCATCAGAAGAGCACTTATAAAGGCTGGTATTCCAGATGTTCCTGTAATCTCACTTAGTGCACAGGGACTTGAGTCTAATCCGGGCTTTAGCTATGACATACCAATGCTTAAGAAGGCTATGATGGCTGTTGAATATGGTGACATATTCATGAATGTCGTATATCGTACAAGACCTTATGAAGCAGTTCCAGGTTCAGTTAATGAACTCCATGAAAAATGGAAAAAAGTCTGCATTGAGCAGCTTACCAAGGATAAGGTTCATATGAAAGAATTCAATAAGAATCTCCGTGCTATCGTTAAGGATTTTGATAATATCCCGCTTAAGGATATCAAAAAGCCTAGAGTTGGTGTTGTTGGAGAGATTCTTGTTAAGTTCATGCCTGCTGCTAATAACCACATTATAGAATTACTTGAATCAGAAGGTGCTGAGGC
Organism: uncultured Lachnospira sp.; assembly: GCA_934343805.1. GTDB lineage: Bacteria > Bacillota > Clostridia > Lachnospirales > Lachnospiraceae > Lachnospira. Next base: position 24,202 of record CAKRIN010000003.1, on the reverse strand, counting down.
TGTCATGCCGGATCTTATGGGATTCCTGCTCTACTGCATGCAGAATTCAACATATAAGCATGAATTATTAAAAACACCTAAGAAGGGAGCTATTCTTTCAAGTACACTTATAAAGATACTTGAAACATTCAGAAAGGCTGGAACCAAGGCACTTGCAGAAAGCAAGAGATTCGATGCTCCATCTAAGATTAGTGAGACAGCTAATTACGCTAAGGACTTCGTATCACTTGGTAACCAGACTGGTGAAGGATGGCTTCTTACAGGCGAAATGATTGAACTTATACATCATGGTGTAGGCAATATCGTATGCTGTCAGCCATTTGCGTGTCTGCCTAACCACATTGTAGGTAAGGGAGTTATTAAAGAGCTTCGTGCCGCATATCCTGAAGCTAACATAATTGCTGTAGATTATGATCCTGGTGCTTCTGAAGTAAACCAGTTAAACAGAATCAAGCTTATGCTTTCAACAGCCAATAAGAACCTTGCTAAAGAAGAAAAAGAATCTAAAAAAGATGCTTAATAACTTGTACATATTATAAAACCAATATATAATGGATATAATAAATATGTTCGAAGAGGTGTGATATTATGAATTTTATGTTATTCATCGGACCAATCGTAGGCGTTGCAGTTGCAATTATTGCTGCTGTTGTTATCATATCAGTTGTAGCTGCTGCTGTTGCGCAGAAAGATATTAACGACGAAGATTAAGAGAATTAAGAAAAGGCTTTAACCAGTATTTTCATTGGTTAAAGCCTTTTTCGTTTCTGTTATTTTATTTAATTTTGTCTGCTCATATTCTTAACTTCTTCGAACTTATCCATAACCTCCTTAGATGGCTTTCCTGTGGCAAGACTTACAACAATAATAACTAATGTTGCAAAAATAAATGCTGGTAAAAGCTCATATACAGCAAATATTCCGCCCAGCTTTGCAATACCGAATTTCCATATGAATATCATTGCTCCACCTGCAATCATTCCTGATACAATTCCGTACTTATTAGCTCTCTTCCAGAAAAGTGAACAGAGAACCACAGGACCGAATGCCGCACCAAAACCAGCCCATGCAAATGAAACAATCTTAAATACTGAACTTGTTGGATCAAGTGCAAAGAATATTGATATAACTGATATAACAACAACTGTAAGTCTGGCAACAAGCATTGATTTCTTCTTAGACATATTAATATGTAAAACTTCAACTGCAAGATTCTGTGATATTGCCGATGAGGCTGCAAGAAGCTGTGAATCTGCTGTAGACATTGTTGCTGCAAGAATACCTGCAAGAATAATTCCTGCAATAAATGCTGCTACAGGATTAAATGTTGAAAGATAATGTGATATCTTAACAATAATTGTTTCTGATTCTGAGCCTGCAAGTGTGTCAATAATACCGTTTTTAGAAAGTGTAAGACCAATAACACCAATTCCTGTTGCAACTATAAGTGATATAAACACCCATACAGTAGCAATTCTTCTTGAAATCTTTAACTTATTCTCATCTTCAATTGCCATGAATCTTAAAAGAATATGCGGCATACCAAAATATCCAAGTCCCCATGCAAGTGTTGAAACAATCTTAAAGAATCCATAATCTCCTGAGCTGTTAGTTTCTGCAATATGAGTATGGAACATATCAAGATATCCCGGAAGTGCCTTAGCATTATCAAGTACAGCTCCCATTCCCCCTGCCTGCACGATTCCAAATATTACAACAACAGCAAGCGCAAATGTCATAATAATACTCTGCACAAGATCTGATGTACTGGCTGCAAGGAATCCTCCCATTGTGCAGTAAAGTACAATAACAACGGCACTGACAATCATTGCTGCATGGTAATTAAATCCCAAAAGACTGTTAAACAGCTTTCCACAGGCAGCAAATCCTGAAGCTGTGTATGGTATAAAGAATATTACAATAAGGGCTGCTGATATTAATGTAATTACATGTTTGTCATCCCCAAATCTCTTAGAAAAATAATCAGGCAGTGTTATTGCCTTATAGCCATGTGAATATAATCTTATCTTCTTGGCAACAATAAGCCAGTTAAGATATGTACCAAGTGCAAGACCTATTGCTGTCCATGTTGCATCAGCAAGTCCTGTAAGATATGCAAGTCCAGGAACACCCATAAGCAGATAACTGCTCATATCTGATGCTTCTGCACTCATTGCTGTAACAACAGGTCCTAACTTTCTGCCTCCAAGATAGAAGTCTCCTACATCACTGTTCTTCTTAGAACATATTACGCCTATCCATACTACCATTCCAAGGTAGAGTATAATCGCTGCTAAAATAATAATGTTTGACATAAAAAATCCCTTTTCCTTTCATAAATACACGAATGCATCTATTATAGCATACATTCAGCTTTATAAAAAGTAAAAAGGGATTAAAACTTATTCATTTAATTATTATAGTATGATGACCTTATAGTCTGTGTTGGTTCATCTGTTGGATCTTTATATGCATCATTGGTTACCTTGGTAAATTGTTCAATCGTAACATTATCAATATTATCAATATTGTTTAATATTTCAACTGTTGTCTTAGTTCCACAATTCTCATATATCCATTTGGCATTAACGGCTGTCATAATAATAGAACCATCTGTGATACTCTGTCCAATTGAATTATATGACAACGGGTTAAGATTATATTCGTTCTGGCTGAAATAAGTTGCTGTACTAAAATACTCAGCATTCTCCAGTCTTGATGAATAATGTACATAATATCTGTCAGATATCTTTCTCCAAATAGATTTTTCAGTTATTGTTGTCTTCTCTGGCTTAACCTTCGTTCCAATCCCTACATAAAACGCTTTTACTGGAATTGTAAACTCTCTATTGGAATCAAGCTGATATATAACCATTATGTGCTGGTCTATTCCTATCTTAATGTAATATGACTGGTTCTTTGCAACAGTTTCAATCTGTGTCTCCTCATCAGTTGTAGGTTCTTCTTGTGAAGATTCATCAACTGCTGAATCAGTCTGCTTATTATTGTTATGCATGCCAATTACCGTCTTAAGAACAAATAACAAAGCCATTATCATAGCAATAATAATCACAACATATATTACAAGATTCGTTCCCTTGAACCACTTCTTAATATCAAACTTTTTTGTACGCTTATAGCCATTCATACTCATAATAAACCAACCAGTATAGTATTAAATATCTTTGCCCATATTCTTTTCCTTAAGTTCAATAAACTTAAGAATAATATCAATTGCACCATCTACTCCGACAAGTCCGCTGTCAAGACATAAATCATAGCTCTTGGCTTCGCCCCACTTCTTACTTGAATAGTAATTGTAATAGCTAGCTCTTCTCTTGTCTGTCTTCTGAATAAGATCAGCAGCTTTAGAATCATTAAGCTCATATATTCTCTTTATTCTCTGAACTCGTTCATCAAGACTTGCTTTGATAAACACACTTACTGCATATGGATTATCCTCAAGAGCATAATCTGCACATCTTCCAACTATAACACATGATTCTCTTTCTGCAAGCTTCTTAATTGCATCAAACTGTGCCAGAAATACCTTATGATTAATAGGCATATCCACATAAGAATTAGTGTATCCTAAAGAATATGTATCCATTACAAGTGAATACAAAAAGCTATTGGTAGGCTTTTCATCCTGGGATGCAAAAAGCTCTTCACAAAGTCCACTCTCCTTAGCTGCAAGTTCCAGCAGTTCCTTATCGTAGCACTTTATTCCCAGCTTCTCTGCCAGTTTCATGCCTATCTCATGTCCACCGCTTCCAAATTCTCGTCCGATAGTAATAACTGTTCTCTCATCCATAGTTCCTACCTCCTAGTTTCAATTGTGTACGAAATACTCTGTAATTATTATACATTATCTTTCAATTAAAATCTACACATTCCACACCTGTTTTTTAATCTTTATATTCAGTATCAATCACATTCACTATTCTTCATAATGATCTATATGAAGTAATATCTCCGTAAGAAACTCTGCTATTTTATTTCCAGCTTTATTTGATATAACACTGTATCTGCTTGGTGTAACACATGCAAGTCTTATATTGGAAAATCCTCTGGCTCCAAACATATAATTCTTATTATAGTTCTTATTCTTAAGTTCATTCTCAACTTCTTTTGAAACCTGGTTTCTTGTAATTATAATAAATGAAATATGCGTATACATATGATTCTTTGCCGGAAGTTTTCCATCTCCCCTGACAAAATGCGGTTCAATTTTATCGACTGCGAAATTATACAGATTATCCAGCTCTTCCATACCTAATGTATCGCAATTTATAAAAAATAAATGTTCATAGCATTTGGAATCCCATAGTTTAGCATCCTCAGTTGTGGAAAATTTATCCTTTTTGTTATAACTATATGCGTATATAACAAACTTTCTGCCTTCAAACCAATAATTATGATATATATCAAATGTATCAGAAATACTGTTTAATATAACATCAATAAATTCCTTTCGTCTCAATTGTCTCCTCCATTCCTTAAATCTTTTAATATTTTTTCAAAATATTCTGGTAAAGGAGCTTGAAACTCCATATACTCTCCTGTTGATGGATGTATAAATCCCAATACACCTGCATGAAGGGTCTGCCCCTGAAGCTTATATGATGTTCTGGCATGACAATATACATCATCTCCAAGAATAGGATGTCCGATACTAGCCATATGAACTCTTATCTGATGAGTTCTTCCTGTTTCAAGCTGGCATTCAACATAACTGAACTTTTCAAAGTTTTCCAGCACTTTATAATGTGTCACTGCCCTTTTCCCATTCTTTCTGTCAATGGCCATCATCTTACGATCTTTAGGGTTTCTTCCTATAGGAGCATCTATCGTACCAGTCTTTTCTTTAAATCTGTTATGGACAATGCAGTAGTATTTTCTTGTAATAGAATGTACTGCAAGCTGGGCCGCAATTGCATTATGTGCTTTATCATTCTTGCAGGCGACAATTACACCTGTAGTATTCATATCAATTCTATGAACTATACCTGGACGCATAACTCCATTGATTCCGGAAAGATTGTCTTTACAATGATACATTAATGCATTGACTATTGTTCCCGTGTAATGCCCTGCTGCGGGATGTACGACCATTCCTTTAGGCTTATTAATAAGTATTACATCATCATCTTCATATATAATATTCAATTTAATATCTTCTGGTAATATCTCTGGCACAATTAAATCCGGAATAATAATATTAATATGTTCATTACCACATAACTTATAATTAGACTTTACCTTATTATTATCTACTGTTATATTGCCATCATCTAATAATTTCTGGATTCTTGATCTTGATATATCTTCAAGTTCCTGTGACAGATACTTATCAATTCTTGTACCTTTATCTTCCGGTTCAGCTATCAGACTCTGTATAGATTCACTCATTACTATTTCCCTTTTTAGATATCTTTAAAAATGTAAAATCGTCCTCTTTATACACGAAAAATATAAGAATTATAAGAAGTACAACTGACACTGTCACATAGCAGTCTGCGACATTAAACACAGGAAAATTAATAAGCTTGAAATATATAAAATCCCTTACATATCCAAATCTTACCCGGTCAATAAAATTACCAACTGCGCCTGATACAAGCAGCGTACATGTTATAAGCAGCGGTACATACTTCTTGATCACAGGCATATTAATAACTACATATGTTATTATAAGAACAACAATTACTGTAAATATGAGAAAAAGGTTGATCTTACCACTTAACATCCCCCATGCTGCACCTGAATTTCTCAAATAAGAAAACACAAATGCATCTCCAAATATTTTAAAATCTGATTTCCCCATAAGTCTTGATTCCGCCAGTGCCTTTGTAATCTGATCCAGTTCTGTAAGAATAACTATTCCAATTATATAAAAAAGCAGCCCAAATACTTTCTTCTTATTATTCATGTAAACCTCCATGTTATTCCTGATTATCTTATTACCCCTTCAAGAGCTTCTCTCATCTGCTCATCAGAGATGTTTCTGTCAATATATGCGTCTCCGACTGACTTAAGAAGGATAAACTTAACCTTTCCTGCATCCATTTTTTTATCGCTCTTAGATGCTGTAATGACATCATCAATTTTAATTCCTGTAACATAATCTGGAAATTCATACAGTCTGAAAAGTTCAAGTACATCATCTCGTTCTTCCTTTGTGATATTTCCAAGGCTCACACAAATATTAAGTGCAGCAATCATGCCAAGAACAACACATTCTCCATGATAAAGTGAGAAATTCATTTCTTTTTCTATTGCATGTCCCAGGGTATGTCCGAAATTAAGAAGTGCCCTGTCACCCTTCTCCTTAGGATCATTCTCAACAACTTCCCTCTTAATATTACAGCTTACATATATCATATGTTCAAGAGCATCAGTATCAAGTGCTTTGATCCTATCTGCATTCTCTCTAAGCCAGATATAATAATCTTTATCTTTGATAAGCCCATGCTTAATAATTTCTCCTAAACCTGAATTAAATAATCTGCGTCCAAGAGACTTAAGAACTGACATATTCATATATACAAGTTCAGGCTGATGAAACGCACCAACCATATTCTTATATGCCCTGAAATCTACGCCTGTCTTACCACCAATACTAGAATCCACCTGTGCAAGCAAAGATGTTGGAACCTGTATAAACTTTATTCCTCTGAGATATGTTGCTGCACAAAATCCTGTAAGATCTCCAACAACTCCTCCACCAAGTGCTACAAGACAGTCATTTCTATCAAAATGGTTATTTATAAGATATTCATAAACATCCTGAACTGTATCGAGATTCTTATTCTCTTCTCCTGCGTTAAATGTATATTCAAAAACCTTATTGCCTGTTTTTACCAATTCATTCTTAACTTCCTCTGCATATAAAGGTCCAACATTACTGTCAGTAATTACACATAACTTTCTGCCTGTAATTCCAAGCTTGTTAAAAGCTTCTGCAAGCTTCTCAAATCCGCTTTCTATAACAATATCATATCTTGGTCTGCCTTCATACTTAACATTAATAATCTTAGACATATAATCCCCATTTCTGCGTATATTTTCACTTATCTAATTAAATTCTGAATTTATAAAACAGCCACCCATGAACAACATAGGTGGCTGAATTAATAACTACTAAAATCTGTTTTCATTCTTATTAAATGATGAAAGATCAATTCCTCCTGTTACAATCTCAGGAATATCTCCTGAAATATCAACATTAGGTGGAGTCACCAGGAAAATATAATTAGTAATCTTCTGAAGGTTACCCCTTATTGCATATGTAGATCCTGCTGAATAATCGATTATTCTCTGGGCTATCTCAACATGAATACCTTCAAGATTAAGAACTACTGCCTTTCCTGTAAGAAGTGTATCTGTAATTTCCTTGGCATCTTCCATTGATTCAGGTCTTATAACTACAACCTCAAGGCCTCTTGATGATTGTGTCTTCATTGGAACAACCTTAGACTTAGCTGCAAATCTAGGCTTCTCTGCTGTATATGAAGGCTCTTCATCCTCTATATTATCTTTCTTAGATGTTCCTGAGAATAACTTCTTTCTAGCTGATGGTTTCTCATCTTCATAAGAATCATCAAAGTCATCATCATAATCTTCGTAATCATCATCAAAATCATCTTCGTCATGTAACTTAAACATATTAGTTAATCCGTCAAACATTCCCATTACAACACTCTCCTATATCTTATAATATGGCACACTTATGTATCCCCTAATACCTTTATCAATGTGAATAATCACGGGCTCCAAATATTGCTGTTCCGACTCTTACATGTGTAGCTCCTTCTTCAATAGCAACTACATAATCGTTAGTCATGCCCATAGATAAAACATTCATGTATACATTATCTATGTTTTTGTTATTGATGTCAACCAATAATTGCTTTAATTCTCTAAAATACTTTCTGTTATCTTCAGGATTTTCAACATAAGGAGCACTTGTCATCAATCCCCTTATCTTTATTCCCGGTAAAGATGATATATTCTTTACTAATTCTGCAGTATTCTCGTAAGAAACGCCAAACTTATTCTCTTCCTGTGCTACATTAACCTCTATAAGGATGTCCTGTACCATTTCTTTTTTTACTGCTTCATCGCTGATAGCCACAGCCAGTCTTTCCGAATCAACAGAATGAATCATTGCAGCACGTCCTACAACATATTTGACCTTATTTCTCTGAAGATGACCTATCATATGCCATGTTATATCTTTAGGTAATGAATCGACCTTATCTACCATTTCCTGAACATAATTCTCACCAAACTGTCTTATTCCACAATCGTATACTTCCATGAGCATCTCTTCCGGTTTGGTTTTGCTAACGGCAACAAGGCATACATCTTCTGGGTTTCTGCCAGCCTTCTCACATGCACACCTGATATTATTCTCAACTTCAATAAGATTATCCTTAAGCATATTTCCTCCTAATAAATCATCTCATTCTCTGAATACTTATCAGCATCCAGAATAATTCTGTCATATATAGATACTCCATGACTTAATGACTGTTTCACAATGTAATATTCATTATTGCCATCAAGTATTTCTACTAATTTAAATACAGTGTATCCTGTATTAACGCAATACACACCTTTAAGCTTTTCGACAGGGCCAACAACAAACCTGTCATTAGAATCCATCTTGATTATACTCGTTCCAGATGAAATTTCTGTCTCTTTCACATACACATAATCATCTGTTGATTTATAAATATCTGCTGCCTTAAATACAGTCTTAACCTTTCCGTCAGAATCACTCTGTTCTATAAAAAATCCATAATCTCCTTTTTCTCCGTTAGTGAGCAGATATTCCTTAGGAATCTTATAAAATTCATTCTCTGTTACTGCAGAAACCGGAACTTTAATTCCTGATCTGCCAGATACAATTATTTCTATATCAAGAAATCTCTCTGTTGCATATCTGATCATATACTTTGACAAAGTTATTTCTCCATATGAATTCTTTCCATCATTAACAATTTTAAAAGGGAATGTTCCTGTTATATTGTCTTTTGTAAATTTAATAGATATTGAATCTTTAGATGATAAAGAATACTTATCTATATCAGTCTGTGTAACAGGAAACATCAACGTCCAGTTCTCACTTGTTATAAGCTTATACGCCGGATCTGATGCAGCTATCAGCTTCTCTGATTTCAGATTCTGTTTTTCATATGTAGCCTTTTTAAAATCAACCCTGCTGATTGTATCCTGGGTAACATCTTCATATCCATCTACAGAATACACAACTATTCCCGGCTTTTCTGCTTTAACAGTTTTAAAAAGATCCTGACTGCCTGTGCTTGCTACTATTGAATCAAGATTAGCCATAATATTTTCATTAATAGATTGTAACACAGTAGCATTAAGATCTGATTTCAGATCGTATACAGCGCCAAAATCATTTTCTTCATACTGAGTCTTATAATTTGTAAGTGTATTCTTAATTACAGCAAGATTTTCATCAGACAGTGTATTACCATCTCCTGATGTATATTGTGCAAGTATATCTGACACTCGTCCAGTCTCATCAACAGTATAGACAGTGTCATCCGTCATAACTCTTGTTCCTTCTCTCTGATAATAATTAATATCTCCTGAAAATGACGAATTATATACTTCTTCCTGTCTTATTGCAACTGCAGTATAAGATGCATTATTCATAAGAGATCCAACTTCAACCTCATATGTCTGTACCTTAGCTTTTGATAGATATATAACAATAAAACATACAATATATACAAGCACTATTCCAAATATAACAGCCGCTGCTTTTGGTTTTCTTCTGTATCTGACAACTTTCTTTCCCGCCATGATAAAACCTCATTATTCTATGTTAATACATATTAATTCATAAACATGATAATTGTAGCATTTAAGCCTTGCAGATACAAGTTTTTAAACCATTTATTTCCTGTATTGTTTTAAAAAACAATCACACACTAATCACAAAACCAATATTAAAAACGTGGAGTTTTTCTCCAAAGGAGGGTTATATGAATTCTAAACCTATAGACTACATTGCTCTTACAATCGCAATAATAGGAACTCTTAACTGGGGACTTATAGGATTCCTCAATTTTAACCTTGTGCATTTTATATTCAGGTCTGTCATGGTTGACCGCATAATATATGCACTTGTAGGTCTTTCCGGATTGTATCTTTTAAGTACTTACGGAAGAATCAAAGCACTTGGCGAAGATATGTAGCAATTCAGTCAACATATTTTCTCTTAACAGCTTTACGTGAAAACAGACTGTCTGTAACGACAGTCTGTTTCTTACTTTTCTCTTTCTTTCATAATTCTGTCAAGAAGTGCATCAGCAACCTCTTCCTTGCTCATCATAGGAAGCTGCTCAACTGCATCCTTAGTAATGACAGTAACAACATTGGTATCAGTACCAAATCCGGCCCCTGCTACCTTAACATTATTAGCCACTATCATGTCAAGATTCTTCTTTTCAAGCTTAGCCTTGGAATTCTCGAGCATATGCTCTGTTTCCATCGAAAATCCACACAGGAACAGTCCTTCTCTCTTACTGTTTCCAAGTGTACCGATTATATCTTTGGTTCTCTCAAGCGGAATTGACATATCGCCATCTTTTTTCTTTATCTTCTCATCACTTACATTACTTGGTCTGTAATCTGCAACTGCTGCTGCCTTGATTATAATATCTGCATCTTTTGCACTTTCAACAACCGCATTATACATATCCTCTGCCGAGACAATATCCTCCGTCTTAACAAATGGCACAGGTTCAAGACATACCTTTCCTGATATAAGTGTTACCTCTGCTCCACGAAGCATAGCCATCTTCGCAATAGCATACCCCATCTTGCCTGTAGAATTATTAGATAAGAACCTTACAGGATCCAACTTCTCTCTTGTAGGTCCTGCAGTAACTGTAAGCTTAATTCCAGCCATATCCTTTTTCTTTGCAATTGTTCTTAAGATATAATTAAGAAGCACCTGCTCCGACGGCATCTTTCCCGCACCTGTATCTCCACATGCAAGATAACCGCTGTCAGGCTGGATAATTTCATATCCATAATGCTCTAACTTCTTTAAATTATCCTGTACTATAGGATTAGTGAACATATTTGTGTTCATTGCAGGTGATATAAGCTTATGACATTTGCATGCCATAATTGTTGTAGTCAGCATATCGTCTGCTATCCCATTTGCAATCTTCCCTATCACATCTGCCGAAGCCGGTGCTACGAGAAATATATCAGCCATCTTTGCAAGGCTGACATGCTCAACATTAAACTGAAAGTTCCTGTCAAATGTATCCACTAAGCATTTGTTTCCTGTAAGTGTCTCAAATGTTATCGGATTAATAAAATTACATGCGTTCTTAGTCATTATTACATGTACATCGGCATGCTTCTTTACAAGCATACTTGCAAGATTAGCAATCTTATATGCTGCTATACTGCCTGTTACTCCAAGAACAACTGTCTTTCCCTTAAGCATATTATCTCCTCCCGCCTATGCAGCCACTTTCTAGACATTTTTATCATAAATGTATTTCAGACCTCTTATAAGAAGTGCAGGGTCAGTCTCAATTCTGTTTCTGCAGAATGGGATTATAACCTTGCTAAGTCCCCCTGTTGCCACAAGCTTTGCTGCAGGCTTTCCGTTCTTTCCGAATCCGCAGCAATCTATTATTCTGTCTATAATTCCGTCTATACTTCCTGCATGTCCGTATATAAGACCGCTTTTCATACAGTCAACCGTGTTCTTTCCAACCGGTCCTTTTGGTGCATCAAAGCTGATTCTCGGAAGCTGTGCAGTTCTTGATGAAAGTGAATTCATTGAAACGCCTGCTCCCGGAAGGATTGCACCACCTATATAATTACCATTCTCATCAACTGTGCTTATAGTAGTTGCTGTTCCTATATCAACTATAATAACAGGTGCACCATAATCATGTGTTGCTGCAACTGCATCAACTATTAAGTCACTTCCCACCTGCTTAGGCTGATCCATAAGAATGTTAAGTCCTGTCTTTACTCCTGGACCCACAACTAATGGTTCTATATCTACAACCTTTTCAACAGCAGCTTTTATGACATTGACAAGCTGTGGAACAACTGACGATATAATTGCTCCATTGATATCCTCGGATTTTATATTATAGATTTCCAGAACATTTTTAAAGCTGATGGCATATTCGAGCTCTGTCTTGGAAAGGTCTGTACTGAGTCTCTCCTCAAATATTACATTATCATCATCAACACATCCAATAACTATATTAGTATTACCCATATCTATAGCTAATATTGTTCCTTTAGTATTCTTTCTTGACATTAATTACACCTCGCTAATATAGTAACCCCGCCACAGATAAGCGTATCTGCCATACATTCATATATCTCATTGACAGGATTACTCTTAAACTCATCGGCAGCTATCGCCACTCTTATATAGTTCTTCGTATATCCTGTATAATATGACCTGCCATCTATTTCTGTCAATTCCTCAATAAGAACTTCTAATCTCTTTCCAATATATTTTTTTCTATATTCAAGCGACTGTTTCTTCTCTAACGCAAGCAGTACCGCACTTCTTTCTGACTTGACGTTATCTGTAACCTGATCTTTCATTCTGTCAGCAACAGTTCCCTTTCTTCTTGAATACTTAAATATATGCATTTCGTAAAAATGTACTTTTTCAAGGAATTTCCGTGTCTCAACGAAATCTTCTTCTGTCTCACCAGGAAATCCAACAATAACATCAGTAGTTATTGCCGGGTTATCAAACACTTCTCTTAACTTTACGCAGCCCTCATAATACTCTTCTGTATTATATTTTCTGTTCATTGCCTTTAATGTCTTGTCACATCCACTCTGTAATGATAAGTGAAAATGTGGACATATCTTTTCTAAGCCGGCAATCCTTTTGGCAAATTCTTCTGTAATTATTCTTGGTTCAAGTGAACCTAAACGTATTCTTTTAATTCCTTCAATCTCATGGATTGCCTCTATAAGTTCTATAAGACTTATATTCTCAAGGTCTGTTCCATAAGATGATATATGGATTCCTGTAAGAACAACCTCCTTAACACCTGTAGCTGCAAGCGTCTTAACCTCATTTACTATATCTTCAGGCTTACGGCTTCTTACCCTGCCTCTTACATATGGTATTATGCAGTAAGAACAGAACTGGTTGCATCCGTCCTGAATCTTGATATACGCTCTTGTGTGTTCCCCTGTCTGGTTAATCTTAAGTGATTCATACTCCTGATACTTGTCATTAATATCAACAAGATAGCTCGTTTTATCCGAGCCACCATAATAATCATTTAATGCTTCAACAACACCTATCTTCATATTATTACCAAGAACAATATCAACACACTCATCCTTCTTAACTTCCTCAGGGTCTGCCTGCACATAACAGCCTGCGGCAACAACAACCGCTTCCGGATTCATCTTCTTCGCCTTATGCAGCATCTGTCTTGACTTTCTGTCAGCAATATTCGTCACTGAACATGTATTAATTATATATATGTCTGCCTGAACTTCATCACAAAAAGGAACAATTTCATATCCTGCATCACGAAGCATTATCTCCATTGATTCTGCCTCATATGAATTAACCTTACAGCCCAGACTGTGTATAGCAACTTTTTTCAATTTCTGCCTCTTTTCTGTTAATTTTTGTTACATTTCTTTATTGACATAGGTTTAACAAATAGATATTATAGTTTTATAGAAAACATTTAAGGAGGTATTCTAATGAAAACTGTAAAGATTTCATTAAACTCAATTGACAAAGTAAAATCTTTTGTCAACGATATTACTAAATTTGATGTAGACTTTGATCTTGTCTCTGGAAGATATGTAATTGATGCCAAGTCTATCATGGGTATATTCAGCCTTGACCTTTCTAAGCCAATCGACCTTAATATCCACGCCGACAATGATATTGATACTATCCTTGCCGTATTAAAGCCATACATCGTTGAGTAATGATTACTAAACATATATAAACCGCTTTATCTGATACAGATAAAGCGGTTTTGTTTTATTCAATTACAATTTTTTCAGTTGTTTCGATTGCAGTCTTATAAAGCTCCTCTATCACTCCTTCAAGATTAGTCTCATGCTGCTTGATAATATTAAGATTAGGCTTTGTTACTGGGTGTTTAGCAACAAATATTGTACAGCAGTCCTCAAATGGCTGGATTGATGTCTCATATGAACCAATCTTTTCTGATATATCAATAATCTCCTGCTTATCAAAGCCTATAACAGGCCTGAATACAGGCATTGTACATACTTCATTAGTGCAGTAAAGACTTGCCATTGTCTGGCTTGCAACCTGTCCGATACTCTCTCCTGTAACAAGTCCCTGACAGCCGCTCATCTTTCCTAAATCCTCAGCAATCTTCATCATATATCTTCTCATAATGATTGTAAGTTCATCATGTGGACACTTCTCATATATAGCCATCTGGATATCCGTAAAATTAACAACATTAAGAGTGATAGGACCTGAATACTTAGATACAATCCTTGCAAGGTCAACTACCTTCTGCTTTGCTCTCTCACTTGTATATGGAGGAGCATGGAAATATGTTGCTTCTATCTGGACACCTCTCTTGGCAACCATGTATCCTGCAACAGGACTATCGATACCGCCTGATAATAAAAGCATAGCCTTTCCTGCTGTTCCAATTGGCATTCCACCAGGACCTGGAACTTCAATAGAGTAAATGTTGATTACATCTCCTCTGATCTCTACCTGTAGAAGGACCTCCGGCTTATGAACATCAACCTTCATTTCTGGGAAAGCATCAAGAATTCTTCCACCAAGCTCCATATTAATCTCCATTGAGTTCATTGGATAATTCTTTCTTGTTCTTCTTGCATTAACCTTGAATGTAAGATTCTTGTTCTTATATGCCTTGTCAAGATAATTAATAACCTGATTAGCAAGATCATCAAATCCATTATCTTCAATCTGAACTACAGGACAAATTCCAACTATACCGAATACTCTTGTAAGGCTCTCAATCACCTCATCATAATCATAGTCTGAAAGTACATTTACATAGATTCTTCCATCCGCTCTTCTTACGTCAAATTCTCCCTCAACATCTTTAAGTGAGAACTTAATCTGTCTTACAAGGGCATCTTCAAAGATAAATCTGTTTTTTCCCTTAACTCCTATTTCTCCATACTTTATCAAAAATGCTTTATACATTACTCTTCCGCCTTTCCTGTGCTTTTTTCTAGCGTCTTGTGTACTTCCTGAGCATCGGAAGCAGCTGTTTAAGTGTTTCTATAGTATATTCAAGTTCTTCCCTGGTTGTCTCATAACAGAAGCTGAATCGTAGTGTAGAATCAAGCAGCTCCTTATCAAGTCCGATTGCAACAAGTGTATTGCTCAGTCCCGGCTTGTTAGATGAACATGCCGAACCAGATGATACATAGATTCCTTTATCTTCAAGTGAATGAAGAAGTACCTCAGCTCTTACACCCCTGAAACTTGCACTTACAATCTGTGGTGCTGAATCAGTACCCTTCTTGCTGTTTACCTGAACATCAGGAAGCTTTTCAAGCTCATCTATAAAGTAATCCTTTAATTCATACAAATGTGCTATTTTACTTTCAAAGTCATTATTATATATAAGCTTTACTGCTGTTGCAAGTCCTGCTATCGCCGGAACATTTTCAGTTCCTGAACGCATGCCCTTCTGCTGTCCTCCACCATATATAATAGGCTTAATTCTTGTCTTGTCATTAATGAATAAAAATCCACTTCCCTTAGGACCATGAATTTTATGTCCACTGACTGATAACAGGTCAATTCCTAGCTTCTTAGGATATATCTTATATTTACCATAAGCCTGTATAGCATCAACATGATATACAATATCAGGATTATAGTCTTTAATTATATGTCCGATTTCTTCAATCGGTTCAACTGCACCTATTTCATTATTAACATACATGACTGAAACAAGTATTGTCTCATCATCAAGTGCATTCTTTAAAGCCTCCATATCAACTATACCATCTTTATCAACTGGAAGATAAGTTATTCTGAAGCCTTCTTTTTCAAGGAAATTGAATGGTTCTTTAACTGATGAATGTTCTACAGATGATACTATGCAGTGCATTCCTTTTCTTTTGTTAGCCATTGCTGTTCCGATTATAGCCATGTTATTAGATTCTGTTCCACCAGAAGTAAAGAGTATTTCCTTCTCCTGACACTTAAGCGTCTTTGCTATTGCCTCTTTCGCTTCACGGATATATTTCTCTGCTTCAACGCCTTTCATATGTTTTGATGATGGATTGCCATAATCTTCTGACATAACCTTTACTGCTGTTTCTACTACCTCTGCTGCACATTTTGTTGTAGCAGAATTATCAAGATACGCTTCCATATTGCCTCTTTTCCGCTTATTCTTCCATATTATACATAAGCACTGATAACAACATCATTCCCGCTGTCTCAGTTCTTAATATTCTCTTGCCAAGTGTGATCACCTCGCAGCCTGCATTAACTGCTTCATCAAGTTCTGACCTGTCGAATCCGCCCTCAGGTCCTATAAATATGCCAACAGATTCTCCATGTCCGATTTCTTCAATCACTTTTTTTGTCTTTCCCATGCCTTCTGCACACTCATATGGCAGTAATAGCTTATCTAACTTTCCGGCATATTCAAGTGCCTGTTTAAATGTCATAACCTCTGTTACCTCAGGCTGGATACTTCTCTTACTCTGCTTGGCTGCACTTAACGCAATACCATTCCAGCGTTCAACCTTAGCCTTGGCTTTTTTGGCATCAAGCTTGACAACACTCCGCTTCATTGCCACAGGGACAATGCTGTATGCCCCAAGCTCAACAGCCTTCTGTATTATAAGTTCCATTTTATCAGCCTTTGGCAGTCCCTGAAACAGGATAATTCTGGAAGGCAGTTCTCTTCCCTGCTCGTCCTTACTCAGTATATCCGCTCTTATATATTCATCGGAAACAGATGCAATACTGCATTCATAATCAACATTGTCTCCACTGCTTATAAGAAGCTTGTCCCCTTCTTTAAATCGCAGTACATTCTTAATGTGATTAACATCACTGCCAACTATATCTATATATGAATCATGAATATTCTCATGCTCTGCAAAAAAATGATACATACACTACTTCCTTCTTGCTGTGATATTAACCCACTCGCCGTCATGGTTAATCTCAACTATCTCTAATTCAGGATTCTTCTTAAATGCTTCTGCGACTTCATTTTCCTTAGTATCAATGATACCAGATGTAATGAAATAAGCGCCATGTTTCATATGCTCATGTATGCACGTTGAAAGTGGCTCTAACACATCTGCAAGGATATTAGCACATACAATGTCATAGCACTCATATCCGCAGGCATCCTTAACAGCCTTATCATCAATGATATTACCCTCGATAACTTCAAGCTGTTTCTTATCTATATTATTCTGCTCTGCATTTTCTTCTGATGCAATAATTGCATTAGGATCGAGATCTGTACCAAATGCATGCTTTGCGCCATACTTTAATGCAACTACTGAAAGAATACCGCTTCCACAGCCGACGTCCAGCACCTCATCGCCATCCTTAACATACTTCTGGAGCTGCTTTATAACCATTCTTGTAGTCTCATGCGAACCTGTTCCAAAAGCTGTTCCCGGGTCAATGCTAAGCACCGCATGTCCCTTCATCTCTTCTGTCTCCGGCTCCCATGTAGGCTTAATGAATAGGTCTCCAATTGTAAATGTATGCCAGTACTGCTTCCAGTTGTTAATCCAGTCCTTATCCTCTGTCTCTGATTCTGTGATTGTTCCCTCACCAATATCAATAAACATCCTTAAATCTTCAAGTTCTGCTTTAACTTTTTCGAGCATAGAACCATCATCTTCTTCGCTGTCAATGTAAAAATTAACCTTAGCCCTGCCATCATCTGGTGGAAGATCAGGAATAAAATCGACAAACATTGATTTAGCCTCTTCCTTGGTAAGCTGAACATTGTCCTCAATCTCGATTCCTTCAATTCCTATATCATTAAGTGCACTGCTTATCATATCAACTGCATCTGTAGTTGTCTGAATTGAATATTTATTCCACTTCATATTAATATCCTTTCAATTAATTATATTACATTTGTAAAAATGCTTCATATCCCTTTAATGTCTCGTATAGGTCTGCTTTGCTTATAACCTCATATGGTGCATGCATATTCTGCACAGCAATTCCACTGTCGATTACATTCATATCAAGATTAGCTAAGATATATGCGATAGTTCCACCGCCACCTGCATCTACCTTTCCAAGCTCTGCCATCTGGAAATACACATCTGCATCATCCATAACCTTTCTTAACTTTCCAATAAATTCAGCAGAAGCATCATTAGAACCGCTCTTTCCTCTTGAGCCTGTGTACTTGTTAAATACCATACCTTTACCAAAGAAAGCTGCATTTTTCTTTTCAAATACTGATGCATAATTAGGATCATATGCTGCACTTACATCTGATGATAACATGTAAGAATTGGCAAGTGCCCTTCTTAACTTAAGTTCTGAATAATCACCACATCTGTCCATAACCTCTGCAACCATGTTTTCAAAGAATCTTGAATGCATACCTGTTGCTCCAACGCTACCAATCTCTTCTTTATCCACAAGAATACACACACCCGTTCTTGTAACCTGTGGCGTATTAAGCAGTGCAACAAGTGAAGGATACGCACACACTCTGTCATCATGTCCATAGCCCATGATCATGCTTCTGTCTAAGCCATAATCTCTTGCAGGTCCTGCCGGAACTGCTTCAAGCTCTGCTGATAAGAAATCATCCTCTTCAATTCCATATTTTTCTTTAAGAATTGCAAGAATATTCTTCTTAACTGCCTCCTTTTCTTCCTTATCGCCATCTTTATTATCATCATCTGATAATGCCGGCATGCTTCCTATAAGAATATCAAGGTCTTCGCCCTCGACTACTGTACTGCCTTTCTTTTCCATCTGCTTTGCAGCCAGGTGTATTAGAAGATCTGAAACTCCGACAACTGCATCATCAGCATCTTCTCCAATTACTACTTCAACACATTCACCATTCTTTAATGCAACAACCCCATGAAGTGCCAGTGGAATTGCAACCCACTGATATTTCTTAATTCCACCATAATAATGAGTATCAAGAAGCACAAGATCAGTATCCTCATACATAGGATTCTGCTTAATATCAAGTCTTGGTGAATCAATATGTGCACCAAGTATATTCATGCCTGAACTTAATGGCTCACTTCCAATATTAAAAAGAACAATTGCCTTCTTCATATTTACAGCATATACCTTATCGCCAGCCTTAAGTGTCTCATTGGCAGCAATAACATCCTGTAAGTTTCTGTATCCAGCTTTCTTAGCCAGTTCTACAGCCTTCTTTACACATTCTCTTTCTGTCTTACATTCAGATATAAAAGTTCTGTATTCATCTGCAAATGCGAATACATTGTTCTTATCTTCTTCTGAATATTTCTTCCAGGCATTCTTTCTTTCCATAATGTCAGTTTCCTTTCTATATTTCTATCATTTTTTATTCTTATATTCCCAATGTAATCTGTCCATCAGAATCCTCTGAATCAGCCTCATCAAAGCTTTCACTTGCCAGCTCCAGCTCTGCTTCTTCCTTATACTGTTCAACCATATCTTCACTGATTGTTGGAAGTTCATCAATCGACTGGACTCCGAATGATCTTAAGAAATCTTCTGTTGTTCCAAAAAGCATCGGTCTTCCGGGTGCATCAAGCCTTCCAACTTCCTTTGCAAGTCCCAGTTCAACAAGCTTGCTGACTGCCCTGTCTGAATTAACACCTCGAATCTTTTCTATTTCTATCTTAGTAACTGGCTGTTTATAAGCAATAATCGATAGCGTTTCAAGTGCTGAATCTGTAAGCGTATACTTTCTTGGCTGACTGCACACTTTTATAAGTGCATCATAATATTCCTGTTTAGTGCATAACTGAAAACTGTTTTCAAGTTCTATTATTCTGATTCCCCGGTCATCTGATTCATATTTATCTGAAAGATTACGGATTATTTTTTTTGTAGTATCTACATCCTGTTCTATGGCATCTGCTAATTTGCTTACTTCCACAGAATCTCCCATGGTAAAAAGCACTGCTTCAATTATGCCTTCCATCTGTTCTATAGTCATAACTCTACTCCTCTGTTATATCTTCAATAAGTTCAGGGTCTCTAACAACTCTTATATATATATCTGACTCAGGACTCTCCTGTTTTACCTCAACAAAACCAGTCTTAATAAGTTCAAGAACCACCAGAAATGTTACTATAACAGCAACCTTTGACGGATTATTCCACAACAGATCCCTGAAGCTGAATTCCTGATGTTCCATCATAAATGCTTTAATATCCACAAGCTTCTCGCTCATGGTAACTTCTTCTTTTTCGATCTTTCCAAACTTACTTCTGACAGGATCTATTTTATCTTCCTTGCGCTTCATTACATCAGAAAAAATTCTGTTAAGCTTTGTGAGTGTTGCATCTCCTATAACTTCTGATAAGTCAACTGGCGGGGTGTATGCTGCGACTTCCTGTGGTATATCCTGTTTCTTATAGTAAGTCTTCTGTGCGTCAGTCTGCTTATCCTTGAGTTCCTGTGCCATAGCCTTATACAATTTATATTCAAGCAGTTTCTCAACAAGCTCTGCTCTTGGATCTTCTTCATTACCATCCTCATCAACTTCTTTAGGAAGGAGCATTCTCGACTTGATATCAAGAAGTGTAGCCGCCATAACAAGGAATTCACTGACAACATTGAGATCTTCTTTCTTTAGCTGCTCAATATATTCCATATACTGGTCTGTAATCATAGCAATTGGAATATCATATATATTAACTTTATTCTTATCAATCAAATGTAAAAGAAGATCAAGTGGTCCCTCAAACACCTGAAGCTTTACGCTTATTCCCATATCTGCCTCACTTTTTTACACAATTATACGAATCACATTTTACATAAAATAACAAATGATTGCAAGTAATTGCTAAATTCAATATAATAACATATACTATGTATTAAGGATTATGGATATAAAAATGCAGAATTTAATTTTATTTATAAAAAGAATCATTACCAAAATAACAGAAGATCGTATTGGCGATTATGCATCCTCAGCTTGTTACTACCTCATGCTGAGTTTTTTCCCATTCTTTATCGGACTTCTAAGTCTCGTTAAATTCCTGCCTGTTTCACAGACTAACCTGTTAAAATTCATTAACGGAATAATGCCAACACAGCTACAGCCAATCATTCAGGGAATATTCACAGATATTTACGATAATTCAACAACTGCTTTAACACTCATTACTGCTATCGGTATCATATGGGCTGCAGGCAAAGGCTTCATGGCTATAGTCAGAGGTCTGAAGCAGATTTACCGAAAAGGCAATCAGAAGAACTGGCTGTCCCAGCGTATAAGAGCAAGCATATATGCTCTTATATTTATGTTTCTTATTATCGCCAGCCTTATCCTCATGGTTTTTGGCAATAATATAATGAACTTTACAATGAAATACATCCCACAGTTAACTAATGTAGTCATAGTATTCAGAGGAATATTTAACAATAAGCATTTTCTTTTCCCAAGTATCTTCACGCTTTTCTTTACAATTGCATTTTCACTTGTATCAGGACGTGGCAGAAAATCTTATAAAGAAATTCCTGGAGCATTCTTCTCCGCTGTAGGATGGTATCTTTTTACATCATTATATTCACTTTATGTTGACCATTCTCCGAATTTTTCATACATGTATGGCAGTATCACAACATTTATTATTGCTCTTATCTGGATGTACGCATGCATGATTATAATATTTATCGGAGCTGAGATTAATTATTTTATCAACGATGAAAAAATAATCAGGAAGTACTGTAAGAAGAAACAAGATTAAGAGTTGTTCCCCTATAAAAGAATTCCAGAATCTGTGCATATGTCATAGATTCTGCCATTTTGTTGGCCGCATTCTGACTCATTCCTATTCCATGTCCATATCCGCCTCCGGTTATACGAAAACCTGTAAGTTCATCCTGCTTTATTACTTTTTCAAATATGCAGAATGTACTTGGAAGCCTTGAATACTTTGCCGTTCCAGTCATTGTATTCATATCAACAGCTGCATTTCCAAAAGCCGTTCTTATAGACGCTTCACTATCCAGAGTCACCTCTCCTTTATCCCCCTTCACCTTAACTTCTATTGCTGCTCCTCCATTAACTCTTCTGCACACTTCTATATCTTTAATCATACCGATATCATTTCCTGTTGCAGCTTTAAATGCACTGCTAATCTGCTCAATACTTTCTTCCATGCTCCATCTGTATAGATTACACCCATAATCATAATCACTTTCATTACTTGATTTTATAAATCTGGCAAATTCATTCTCATCCGTGAGTAACAGGCTGTTATCTACTTTGCCTACACATTCAGCAACAAAATATGGGTAGCTCTCACTTGCGCTCCCCCATAGTGAAACGTCTGTTGTACTTCCGCAAGAGGTTGAATAATAATATGTTTTTACTATATCTCCATTATAAGAAAGCACCTGTCCACAAGTTTCATCAACAGCCTTATCTGTTGAATCACTTCTGGCAGAATTATTGTAAACCTGATATTGTATTGAATCATCAATATGTGCACCATATTCACCATAATAATTATTACCTAATTCCGTATAAGCATAACTTCTTGCACATACAGCCTGACATTTTAAGGCCTCAAGATTAAATCCAGATGGCATTTCACTGGGAACAACTTTTTTAAGATAATCTTCAATTGGCACCTCATTCACAACAACAAGCCCTTCATCATACGCAGCAATCTCAATTGTTCCTCCATATGCAGGTATTCCAACACCTCTTGATACTGAATCAAACCTTATTTCCCCCTCTGAAACGCTTAGCTTTACTCTTCCATTGGCAAACATTTCTGACTCTTTATTTAATGAAAATGTCTCCTGTGGGGCAATTTCTTCTTTTCCACCAGTATAGGAAACTGTCATCTCTCCATCTGCACTAAATTGCACTTCATCAAAAAAAATATCTTTATATCCTGTTGTCTTAATAATAACTCTTATATTATCTGCCTGAAGTACCCTGTTCTTAACCGCACCACAGACCTCACCATCTGCGACTATAAAGTCCTGCAGATCATATCCAACCACTATACTGTTATAATCATTTACAGCTTCCGTATTCTTATCATACATAATAAAGTCCTCATCAAGCCTTACCACCCCATATCCCTCTATATCTACAGAATTCTCTGACACAGAAAGAACTTTTCCTGTTACGACATCACTTTTTTTATTAACCTGTATAACCCTGTCATCTCTTACTATGAGATCACACAGATATCCACTTACATCTTCATTTAATTTACCAGTTGAAAAACTTCGGATATTGCCATACATATTGGCTGTAAGTCTGTTCCCAGACACATTAGTTATATACACATTCTTGTATATATCAAGATTAACAGACAGTGTTGCCATGCGGTTCTTTATATTGTCTGAAACATATACGCATGCAGCTGACAGAAAAAAAATAACAACAAAATAAGCAGAATAAATATATATAAATTTCCTTTTCAACAGTGCATCCTCCTTTTACAAGGTAAAATCTTCAGACAAGCTCTTTTTAATATATGCACTGTTAACAATCAATAGAACAAAAATGAGCCATTACCAATCAATGGCTATGGCTCATTAATATATATCCCAAAACGCCGTTCCCCACGCTTTCGACTCCTAGCTTAGCTAGGTGGGCAACCGCATCCATACCGCTGTCTTCCACTAACAAAGGAGGCCTGACATTAGTATAGAGATATAGGAATCCCGTCGATGAAATGTAGGATCAAAATAATGTGGTTTTGCGAGCGTTCCAGGAAATATACAATTGATACGTCCTGTATCTATGGTCTGATTATACAACTTCTTTTATGTTTACACAATATTTATATGCAAAAATTATTAAAGTATACACAAAATGCGTCTGCCATACATGACAGACGCATCCAATAAACCTATATGAAATTAAAGCTGTGGACCAGCAGCAACTAAAGCCTTACCAGCTTCGTTACCTGTGTACTTAACAAAGTTCTTGTTGA
>CAKRIN010000002.1 GCA_934343805.1 uncultured Lachnospira sp. | reverse complement strand
CTTAATCCACTTCAGGAAAGAATGTGTGTAAGACCTACATCAGAGACACTTTTCTGTGATTTCTATAAAGATGAGATACAGTCATACAGAGATTTACCAAAGGTATATAATCAGTGGTGTTCAGTTGTAAGATGGGAAAAGGAGACAAGACCTTTCCTTCGTTCAAGAGAGTTTTTATGGCAGGAAGGCCATACAGCACATGCTACGGCAGAAGAGGCAGAGGCGCGTACACAGCAGATGCTTAATCTTTATGCTGACTTTTGTGAGGAAGTTCTTGCAATTCCTGTAATTAAGGGACGCAAGACTGATAAGGAAAAGTTCGCAGGTGCAGAGGCTACTTATACTATCGAGGCGCTTATGCATGATGGCAAGGCCCTCCAGTCAGGTACAAGCCATAATTTTGGTGATGGATTTGCTAAAGCATTTGGCATCCAGTACACTGACAAGGATAATAAGTTAAAATATGTTCACCAGACTTCATGGGGAATTACAACAAGACTTATTGGAGCTGTCATTATGACACATGGTGATGATTCAGGACTTGTGCTTCCTCCTAAGGTTGCACCTGTTCAGGTTGATGTTATTCCTATTATGCAGAAGAAGGCGGGAGTTCTTGATAAGGCTTATGAAGTTGGTCAGACTCTTAAGGCAGCAGGACTTCGTGTTAAGGTTGATGATTCAGATAAGAATCCAGGCTGGAAGTTCTCTGAGCAGGAAATGCGTGGTATCCCTGTAAGAGTTGAGATGGGACCAAGAGATATCGAGGCTAATCAGGCAGTTATCGTTCGCCGTGATACAAGAGAGAAGATTACTGTATCTATTGATGAGCTTGCAGACAGAATTCCAGAGATTCTTGATACTATCCAGAAGGATATGCTTGAGAGAGCAAGAACTCACAGAGATGCTCATACATACACAGCTCTTAATTATGATGAATTCAAGGATACAGCAGCTAATAAGGCTGGATTTATAAAGGCTATGTGGTGTGGAGACCAGGCTTGTGAGGACAAGATTAAGGAAGACACTACATGTACGTCAAGATGTATGCCATTTGCACAGGAAAAGTTAAGCGATGTGTGCGTATGCTGTGGCAAGCCGGCTAAGGCTATGGTTTACTGGGGTAAGGCATATTAATTTAAAGTATATTAATTAAAGATAAGCTGGGAATTAAAAGAATCCCTCACCAGATTGTCCGTAAAGGTAACTGGTGAGGGATATTTTTAATTATATTACTTAATATGTTCAATCATGGCAATCAGGGTAGCTTTGTCATTGAGCTTAGGGTTTTCTATAACTATATCAAGCAGAGCTTTCAGTGTATCTCCGATTTCATGCCCCTGTAAGCCATATTCAATAAGGTCATTTCCTGATATATCAAGATCTTTTATAGTAAAGCAGTCACCACGTTCTAATATATCTGTGGCAAGCCGTTTGAGGGTAAGCAGATGTTTTATCCTGGCGGGGTTACTGATTCCAGTGATTTCTTCAGATGCCCGGATAGATGCAACCATAAGTTCGTGCCACAGAGGAAGAAAATCACGTCCGAATCTGTTAAGTGCAGCTCTCACGGCTGGTTCAGTCTCATCTATATCAAGCTTAGATAATTCTAACAGCTTAGATACAGTATCAATTGTTTTATTGTCCATTTTTAATGCACGGAGTGTTGCAGCCGCTTCCTCTAGTGTTGATGTTATGAAAAGTGCTGCATAGCGTAAATAAATGTTATCTGGAGTATGTCTCAGAGTTGCAAGTATTTTTGGGCTGTAACGGCTGTTTAATGCATTATCAATTGCTGGAAGAATAGGTGCAAAAAGTCCGGCATCTGAGTATTCTGATACATAATCAGGGTGCATGGACATAAGGGTTTTCCCAAGTTCTACATGTACGCGTTCCATGCTTATTTTGCTGATTGCTGGTGCAAGCTTTTTAATTGCATTCCATGTTGCCGGATCGATAGTAAAGCCAAGCTGTGCTGAAAAACGTATTGCCCGCATCATTCTTAATGCATCTTCTGTAAAACGTTTTTCAGGGTCGCCCACACATCGGATTATTTTATTATTGAGATCATTGATACCATTAAATTCATCAACAAATCCATCTGTATCGTTATAGGCCATTGCGTTAATCGTAAAGTCACGTCTGCAAAGATCATCTACAAGGCGTACAGAGAATTCAACAGATTTGGGGTGTCTGCCATCTTCGTATTCACCATCAATTCTGTAAGTTGTGACTTCATAGCCAGTCTTGTTAAGCATGACTGTAACTGTACCATGGGCAATGCCTGTATCTATAGTTCTTTTAAAGAAAGATTTGACCTGTGTAGGAACGGCAGAAGTTGTAATGTCCCAGTCATCCGGATTCCTTCCAAGAATACTGTCTCGTATGCAGCCACCAACAGCAAATGCTTTCTGACCATGACTGTTAATTGTCTGGATAATATATTTTACATTTTCAGGCATATCTATATGGTAATTCTGAGGCATCAATTTTCTCCCTTACTATAATCATTTAATCTTAAGCAATTATAAGACAACCTGCATGAATTAGGCAAGTCATAATGTGGGATGAACAGAGCCGTATTTTTGAGTAATATGGGCCGGTTAATTATCATATGATAAGGCAGACGCATCTTATATTTTATTGGGGAAGTTGTGTGAAAATGTTTTACACAAGGAATTGGGGTCTGTGCGCACCTGGCACAATTCCATTATGTGTCAAATAGCGTGCGCGGAAATGGGGAGTTATATGAATGATAAGTCATTAGAATATCTTAAATGTTATGATTTGCAGATAAGAAAGATGGTAAAGGGAAGGGGCGGAGTTATTGTTTCAACATCCAAAGGGAATGTGTTGTTTCTTGAATGTACAAGAAATGATGGATTTTATATCAGGGACGAAGCAGTAACTAATGCGGTAATGGAAGCTGGATTTAAGAATGTTGATACATATATAAGAAATGCAGATGGAGAATTGTTCACACAGGGAGATGATGGACGCAGATATGTTGTAAAAAGGTGGTTTGCAGGAAGAGAATGTGATGTTAAGTCAGAGGAAGATGTGATAGAGGCGGTGCGTGCTCTTGCAGATCTTCATAAATGTTTAAATGTAGTGGCTGCGAGGGAAGTTTATGTGATAGAGAAACAGTTAAGCAATTCAGTGAATACAGGGTGGGAGAGTATGGCACAGGCTGAAAAACAGGAGGCTTGTGATGGTCTTGTGTTAAGGGCAAGTGAGAGTCAGGTTGAAAGGATAGTACATTTTGATAAAGGAAATGGTATAAGACAGAATATGGACAGACATACGAAGGAACTGAAGAAAGCTGCAAATTATATGCGGGGGAAAAAGAAGAAGAATGAATTTGAACAGATAGCCTTAGGGTGTATGGATATGTTTTATAAAGAGGCGCAGGAAGCGCTTGCCAATATAATGAATGACAGATTTGATGACAGATTTAAAAGAATGGAGGATACGGGAGAACTAATCCATGGAAGTTTTAATTACCATAATGTATTTCTGGGGGCAGACGGAGGTAGTGCTGTAACGAATTTTGAAAGGTGTCATAATAACTGCCAGATTATAGATTTATATCAGTTTCTGAGAAAGGTTCTGGAGAAGCATAACTGGGATGCAGGGGTGGCATACAGGATAGTGGATGAATATGATAAATTAAAGCCTGTTGAAGATGATGATCTTGATATGCTTATGATTCTGATGGGATTTCCCGAAAAGTTCTGGAAGATAATTAATCAGTATTATAATGCTGGAAAAGCGTGGATTCCAACTAAGAATATTGATAAATTAAAGCTGGTTATAAAGCAGAATGACAGCAGAAGAGAATTAATTGATAAAATGTGTGGTGTGTGATAAAATCGGAAGATACGAAGCAGATATATTGAGAATGAGGAATATATATGAAACGAGGATATACGGGAGTGATAAAAAGAATCATTAGCGTTATGGTTATGGTGGTACTTATAGTAAGCCAGACTGCATGTTCTTCGGGAAAGAAAAGTGGCGGTAATGCAATGGTTCCAGGCAGCAGTATAACGCCGGCCAAAAAGATTTCTACAGATATAAAAGGTGATGGTGAGACACCTACACTGACAGGTGTTCTTACAATGATTGATACAGCTGCACTTAAGATGCATTTTGTGGATATTTCCACCGGAACAGAATATGAGGTACCATATTCGGGAGGTACAGATATTCAGGACTCCTACGGAAAGATAAAGGCAGCATCGACAATGGATATATGCGGAATATACGATGTTTATGTTAATAAAGCCGGAAAGGCTGTTAAGATATATGGAAACAGTGACGCCTGGGCAAGATACGATGTGTCAGGTATAACTGTCGATGAAGATTCCAGAAAGATAACTATAGGTGGATCGAATCTTGTGTATGAAAGTTATGCGGTTGTTATGTCGGGAGACAGTGAGAAGGTCAGCATAGCACAGCTTGTGGATCAGGATAAGCTTACTATCCGCGGTGTAGGAGATAAAGTGTATTCAATAGATGTAACTGCAGGTCATGGATACCTTAAATTCACTGGAACGGATGCGTTTAATGGTGGATATGTAAGTATAGGAAGTCATCAGCTGTATGGAGTTACATCCGGAATGCTTGTGACTGCAGCTGAAGGAACACATACTGTTGATATCAGAAATGGAAGTCTTAGTGCAACTAAGTCGGTAACGATAACGAAGAATGAAACTACAACTGTTGATTTTTCAGAAATACATACTGATCCGGTTAAGATGGGGGCAGTCAATTTTTCAGTAACTCCATCCGGTGCGATTATGAGCATTGATGGTAATGAAGTGGATTATTCATCACCAGTATCGCTTACATACGGAACTCACAGGATAAGGCTCGTGGCTAATCATTATGAAGAGTATACAGAGGTGATTAATGTGAATTCTTCATATGTTACCAAGGTTATTGATATGACAGCCACTGGTTCAGCTACTTCAACTACGGCAGCAGATAATACTAACGGGTACAGTGTGTCTGTTACAGCACCTAAGGGAGCCACACTTTATGTGAACAGCGAGTATGTTGGAACTGTTCCATGCTCATTTGAAAAATCATCTGGAAAGAAGACGATTACATTGTCTCAGAGTGGTTATAATACAGTTAGTTATACTATTAATATTGCGAATACAACAGGAGATCTTACTTATGCATTTCCGGATATGGTTACCGGTGGTACTGTGGAAACAACAACGCAGGCACAGATTCCTACGATTACACAGGCAGATACGAGTAAATCTTCAAAGAATAATTAGGAAGAAGGAAATAATATGCAGATTTCATTTTCACCGCCAGATATAACTGAAGAAGAGATTCAGGCAGTTGCAGAGGCTCTAAGATCAGGTTGGATTACTACAGGTCCAAGAACTAAGGAGTTCGAGAGACAGATAGCAGACTATTGTGGTTGTGCAAGAGCGGCATGCCTTAATTCTGCAACAGCTTGTCTGGAGACAGCATTAAGATTGTTGGATATAGGGCCAGGAGATGAAGTTATTGTTCCTGCATACACTTATACAGCATCAGCCAGTGTTGTGGATCATGTAAATGCCAGACTGGTCCTTATAGACTCAGCCAGAGATTCCTATCATCTGGATTATGATGCACTGGAAGCTGCTATTAATGAGAATACTAAAGCTGTCATACCTGTAGATATTGGTGGTGTAATGGTCGATTATGACCGGATATTTGATATTGTAGAGCGTAAGAAAAGCATTTTTAAGGCATCATCACCTATACAGGAGGCATTGGGAAGAGTTGCTGTTGTAGCTGATTCTGCACATGGATTTGGAGCAAGTGAAAGTGGAGTAATGAGTGGAATGAGAGCTGATTTTACAAGCTTTTCATTTCATGCAGTCAAGAATCTTACAACAGCTGAAGGTGGAGCACTGACATGGCGCAGTATTGATGGAATCGATGATGAAGATATATACAGGCAGATAATGTTATTTTCGCTGCATGGACAGTCTAAGGATGCACTGGCAAAGACTAAGCTTGGAGCATGGGAATATGATATTAAGGGAACCTATTACAAATGTAATATGACAGATATCATGGCTTCCATTGGACTTGTACAGCTGAAAAGATATCCTTCGCTGCTTAAGAGAAGAAAGGATATTATTGAGCATTACACACAGGGAATTGCGGCAGAGGATGTAGAAATCATGCCACATTTTACAGATAAATATACATCAAGCGGACATCTGTACCTTGTAAGGCTTCTTGGAAGAGACGTTGAAGAAAGAAATGCATTTATTACAAGGATGGCAGAAGCTGGAGTTGCAACTAATGTTCATTATAAGCCTTTACCTATGCATACAGCGTATAAGAATATGGGATTTGATATTAAGGATTACCCTAATGCGTATAATATGTACCATAATGAAGTGACTCTTCCGCTTCATACATGTCTTACCAATGAACAGGTGGAGTATGTCATTGAACAGTTTAACAGGCTTAAGTAGAATTTATAAACATTAAGAGAGGGATGGAAACGTAATGGAGTTAAGACCATGGAGACTTCTTCCTGATGAGATGAGAACTAAGGAAGTTAGAAAGTATTACAATATACTTATGAAGCACAGAATGTGGCTTAAAATAAAAAGGTTTCTCGACATAGTTGTTGCGGGAATTATGCTTGCTGTACTTATTGTTCCAATGGGAATTATTGCAGCTGCAATCAGGCTTGATTCACCGGGACCGGTATTTTTCAGACAGGCAAGAGTTACGCAGTATGGAAGGATATTCAGAATATATAAGTTTAGAACGATGGTTGATAATGCGAGCAGATTGGGAGCAGCTGTAACTGTGGACAATGATGTGCGCATTACAAAAGTCGGGGCTTTTCTTAGAAAGTACAGAATGGACGAGTTTCCACAGCTTTTTAATATTCTTGCAGGAGACATGACACTTGTTGGTACAAGACCAGAAGTTCCTAAGTATGTTAAGATGTATACAAAAGAAATGTATGCAACACTTCTTCTTCCTGCAGGACTTACATCAAGGACAAGTATTGCATATAAGGATGAGGACAAGCTTCTTGGAGAGGCTGTGGATGAAGAAAGCACGGACAAAATATATATTAATGAGGTGCTGCCGGCTAAGATGCGGTATAACCTTGAAAGTATGAAGAATTTTGGTGTCAGGTCAGATGCTGCTGTGTTGTGGGATACATTTACATCGGTGGTTGGAAGCGAGAGAATGACTGTTAAGAAGTAGGTAGAGTAGGTAGAAAATGTTTATTACAATAGCTGTTATTGCATATAACGAAGAGAATACTATTAAGGGAATACTTGATGATATAAGCAGGCAGGATTATGACCATAGTAATATGGAGGTTATACTTGTTGATTCAGCATCAACGGATGGAACGAAGAGCATTATGCAGACATTCGCTGAGGAGAATACAATGAGGGCAAGAAGTATTGTTGTTCTTGATAATCCTAAAAGAACCCAGCCTTGTGGATGGAATGTGGTGCTTGATAATTACAAGGGAGAAGCGCTTATAAAAGTGGATGCACATGCACATATTCCACAGGATTTCGTAAGTAAGAATGTGAGAAGACTGGGCGAGGGAGAGATGATAGTCGGAGGACTGCGACCTAATATTATTGATGAGGAAACGCCATGGAAGGATACTCTTTTAATGGCAGAAAGTTCAATGTTTGGTTCAAGCATTGCACCATATCGTAATGGAAGCGGGGCTGATGAAGAAAAGATATATATGAAGTCTTTATTTCATGCTGCATACCGGAGAGAAGTGTTTGATAAGGTCGGACATTATAATGAATCACTTATAAGAACTGAAGATAATGAAATACATTACCGGATGAGGAAGGCAGGATACAAGCTGCGATTCTGCCCAGAGATTATTTCATATCAGCATACAAGGAATTCTCTTACTAAGATGCTTAAGCAGAAGTATGCCAATGGATATTGGATAGGAAAGACGAGCAAGGTGTGTCCAGAGTGCCTTTCATTATATCATTTTGTTCCATGGGCATTTGTTGTTGCCATTATTGTGACAACTATAGGATGTATTATATGCAGGCTTGCGGCTGTGAAATGTGCATTGTCACATGTTATATATGCAGTCACAGGACTTATGTGGGGAGCGTACTGGCTTCTTGCAATCATTATGGCTGTTGTTGCAGTTGCAGGAGATAAGAATAAGAGAAATAAAACGTGTGTTTTACTTCCTTTTTTGTTTTTTTTGTTGCATATTTCTTACGGAATTGGTACAGTATGTGGGTTGGCAGGTAAAAAGCCTGCACAGAAAAAGAGGAATAGATAATGGGTGAAACAAAAAAAGACAGGATGCAGCTGCTTGTGAGAAGATTCTTCCTGTTTATTACAGATACATTTTTAATTAATGCCTGTGTATATCTGTCTCTTATCATGAGATTTGATGTAGGAGCAACAGTTATTGAACCACAGACAATCAATAATTATCTGGAGAATGTGGTTCCATACACAATAATGTCGCTTGTTATATTCTGGATATTCAGGTTGTATCACAGTCTATGGCAGTATGCGAGTATTGCAGAAGTATATAAGATAGCAGAAGCGTGTATTACTGTTGAGATAGTACATTTTATAGGCAATAAGATAACTGGAAGAATGCTTCCGAGAAGTTGCTATTTTAATGCAGCCATATATCTTATAATTGCAATATGTGCAAGCCGTTTTATGTACAGAATGATAAGAACTGTACTTAATAAGTATAGGAATATCAAAACCTCTAATAACATTATGATTATAGGTGCCGGAGAGGCAACTAATGTTATTATGAGAGAAATCCAGAATTCAAGTTATCTTGCCAATTCTAACATTGCATGTATTATTGATGATGACCGCCGTAAGGTTGGGAAATATATCAGAGGAGTTAAGGTTGTTGGAACAAGAGATAAGATAAAGGATGCAGCCAGACTTTATGATATTGATGAAATTATATTTGCAATTCCTTCAGCATCTAATGAGGTCAAGAGGGATATATTGAATATTTGTAAGGAAACAGATTGTACTCTTAAGATATTGCCTGGAGTATATCAGATGGTTGACGGAGAGATTAATGTTAATTCTATCCGTAATGTTGATGTGCTCGATCTTCTTGGAAGAGATCCTATTGAGGTAGATATTGATTCTATCATGGGATACGTAAGAGATAAGGTTATTATGGTTACAGGTGGTGGTGGCTCTATTGGTTCAGAACTCTGCAGACAGTTGGTAAGCCACAAACCGAAACGACTTATTATATTTGATATATATGAGAATAATGCATATGATATTCAGCAGGAGTTAAAGATTAATTTTCCTGATGCAGATGTAGTAACTCTTATTGGTTCTATAAGAAATGTATCAAGATTAGAAAGTGTATTTGCACAATATAAGCCAGATATAGTATATCATGCCGCAGCACATAAGCATGTTCCGCTTATGGAGGTAAGTCCGGATGAAGCAGTAAAGAATAATGTTATTGGTACATGGAATGTTGCAAAGATGGCGGACAAGTATGGTGTTAAGAAGTTTGTTATGATAAGCACAGACAAGGCAGTTAATCCTACTAATGTTATGGGTGCAACTAAAAGAATATGTGAGATGCTGGTACAATCATATAATGAAATTTCTAAGACTGATTTCGTAGCAGTCAGATTCGGTAATGTACTTGGAAGTAATGGATCCGTTATCCCACTCTTTAAGAGACAGATTGAAGCAGGGGGACCGGTTACTGTCACAGATCCTAATATTATAAGATATTTTATGACAATACCGGAAGCTGTATCACTTGTATTGCAGGCGGGTGCATATGCCAAGGGTGGAGAGATTTTTATTCTTGATATGGGAGAGCCTGTTAAAATTGATGATCTTGCCAAGAATCTTATCAGATTATCGGGTTACACACTCGGGGTTGATATGGAGATTAAGTATACTGGTCTGCGTCCGGGTGAGAAGCTGTATGAAGAACTTTTGATGAAAGAAGAAGGACTTCAGGAAACTGATAATAAGCTCATTCATATCGGAAAGCCGATTGAGTTTGATAAAGAGAATTTCTTTGGTAATCTTGAAAAGCTTAAAGAAGAAGCATATGCCGAGACCGGCAATATAAGAGAATTACTTAAAAAGGTTGTTGATACCTATCATCCTAGTGAGAATTAATAAAGTGGAAAGTCAGATGATGCGTGTGATTGCGCAGAGTCTGGCTTTTTTGGCTATTTGGGGTAGGTGGATGATTAAATTATTGTTGATGATAATGAAATTAGAGAATAACGTACTAATACGTATAGGACTTGACTAATTAGTATGCTTTTTATATCTGAAATGGTAATAGAAAGGTCTAAATTGAATTAAAAGTACATACTAAAAATGCTAAAACGTAATATTAGTATGTATTACAATTACATAAAAGTATAAAGGACAAAAGCTAGAAATCTTGGTTGTGTAAAATCATGGTGCAATATGAAGATTTGCTAAAAACAATAGGAATGTTAGCTTAGAATCAAAGCAGGAATATATTCTAAAATAAGCAATTACTCTAATAAATATTCCTTGATAGAAGCTTCGATAGTGTGAGAATTAATAGGAACAGATGCAGATTCAAAAGTTGCAATAAAATTATCACCAAGGACATAACCAGCCTTGGCATAGTCATTTATCTTTTTTAAAGTTTTGTTACAATAGTTTTCATCATCCATCATGCCAAAGTGTTCCCATATAATTTCTCTTCTGGTGTTAATATTGAGACAAGTAAAGTCAGGATGAGTGGTAATACCATTAGGTAATGTCAGAGGAAATTCATATTTGTATAAGATGTTGTGATGATGGAGCCTGTTAGCAATTATTATTTCTGATTTGGAGCGGACCAGTTCACCATTGTCTGTGTAAAGATCAGGAGCATCTCCTGCAAAATCGAGAGATTCATATTCAACGGATTCCCAGATTTCCTTAAGCACTTTATCTGAAAGAAATATAGGATTAATAAGTCCTTTTCTGGCCTCGGTCATGGAGTTATATATGTGTTCGATATTGTCGGAATTATAGTGCAAAAGAAAGCTATCTATAGCATGTAATTCTGATTTAATTTCATGTATAATTCTGGAATTGTAGTCTTTTTGAGCAAGATCCTTAGCAAGATTCAAATGACTTTTTCTAATATATGTTCCACATATATCTTTAGAATCTATACGATGATAATACTGATGCGAATTGCCTCTTTTGGTGATTCGCAGACTTCCAGCTGGTGCAGCCTTTTGCTGGAGATTTATATATTTAATAAGAGAAATCAGCTCCGATTGACGTTGTGTCATATGCTTAATGAGCTGGTCAGGGGAAATAAAGGCGGAATTAATTATCCGGTTGGTTGTATACATGGTTTTATAATTCATAACGGCTCCTTTGCTTTTATGTATATAATATACTATTGAAAAATAAAAAGCAATACTTTTAGTAAATAAATTAAAGAAAATAAAATTAGAAACGTTGGTGTGAAGTTGATAGGGCATACGAAGAAATCATGGATGAGAGGAATCGTACGTAAAAGAGGAACAGGAAGAGTGGGAGATGCGGAGAATGGTGCGGGGAAGCGTACGAAGAAGCAGATGATGAGAGGAATCGTACGTAAAAAGATGGGTCGGAAGAGTGGTAGGGGCAGGGAATGGTGTGGAAAAGTGTACGAAGAAGCAGATGATGAGAGGAATCGTACGTAAAAGATGGACGGGAAGAGTGGTAGGTGCAGGAAATGGTGTGGAAAAGCGTACGAAGAAGCAGATGATGAGAGGAATCGTACGTAAAAGGATGGGCTGGAAGAGTGGAAGAGGCAGGGAATGGTGTGGAAAAGCATACGAAGAAGCAGATGATGAGAGGAATCGTATGTAAAAAGAGGAACAAGGAGGGCGGGAGAGCTGAAAAATAAACAAGATATAATAAGGGAGCAGAAATTCAGAAATCAAAAAATGACAAGCTGGCAATATATTGATATATCTCCAGAATCCTGGCTATATATCCTCAAGCCGGCTTGTCATTAAAGCTGTCATTAAAGCTGTCATTAAAGCTGTCATTAAAGCTTAAAAGCCCTGATAAATTAATACTTAATCAAATTTAAAGGTGTTCTCAAGCGTATCCCAGAGCTTATCTTTATCGCTTAAGTTAAGCTTAGTTCCATCTAGTAATTCATAGCCATCGCCTGAAGCTGTACCATTGTAATCGCCAGTAAGTTCAGGCCATTTGATACCAATAGATGGGTCGTTCCAGGCAAGACCGCCTTCGTCACCTGGGTGATAGAAGTCAGTAACCTTGTAGCAGAACTCAGCTACATCACTTAATACAAGGAAACCATGCGCAAATCCTTCGCTGATGTAGAACTGTTTCTTATTGTCCTCAGTAAGTTCAACACCAAACCATTTGCCATAGGTTTCGCTGTCTGCACGAAGATCAACGGCAACGTCAAATACACGGCCTTTGATAACTCTTACAAGCTTGCCCTGAGGAAATTCCTTCTGGAAGTGGAGTCCACGAAGAACGCCCTTAGTAGAGCAACTCTGATTATCCTGCACAAATACCATGTCAAGACCAGCTTCATGCATATCTTTCTGGTTGTAAGTTTCCATAAAATATCCGCGGTTATCGCCGTGAACAGTAGGCTCAATAATATATAATCCCTTGATGTCACAAGGTGTAACTTTAATCTGTCCCATGATAAAATCTCCTTGTATAATATAATATGAAAAATTTAATGCCCAGGAATTCCATGTGAATCACACATAAAATACATAGGTAGTTGCATTAAATCTTTCCGGTTTAAATCTCTCCGATTTCTTTTAAGAATCTGTGAAGAGCATCCTGCCATGTTGGAAGCGGAGTGAATCCGCTAGCAGTAAGCTTGCTCTTGTCTAAGCGGCTGTTAAAAGGTCTTGCTGCCTTGGAAATACCATACTCTGCCGTGGTAACAGGTGTAACCTTAGTAGAAAGACCTGCCTGTGCATAGATTTCCTTGGTAAAGTCATACCATGAAATATAACCACCTTCATTAGTTGCATGGTAGTAGCCGTATTTGTCAGTTTCGACCATATCAACAAGAAGTCTTGCAAGATCTAAAGTGTAAGTTGGAGTACCAATCTGGTCATTGACAACACGGACCTCGTCATGAGTCTTTCCAACATTAAGCATAGTCTTAATAAAGTTCTTTCCGTTAACACCAAATACCCATGCGATACGCACGATGAAATATTTGTCAAGAGTGTTAGAGACAGCAAGTTCTCCGGCAAGCTTAGTCTCACCATACACATTAAGAGGCTTGTAGTCCTTGCAGTCAGGTTCCCAAGGTGTTTCACCCTGTCCGTCAAATACATAATCAGTACTGATGTATACCATTTTGCAGTCAAGCTTCTTGCAGATATTAGCAATATTCTGAGTGCCATCTGCATTAATAGCCTTAACCTTGGCTTTCTTATCATCGTCTTCGGCAGCGTCAACGGCTGTCCATGCTGCACAGTGGATTACGACATCAGGTGAAACCTTAGTGATAACTTCAGAAACCTGGGCAGCATCAGTTATATCCATAGGTACATATTCGGCTGCTGTGACAGCGCTGCCATCAGCAATTCCTGAGTATTCAGGTGCGATGTCGCTGCCAACGCCTGTATGACCTCTGCCTATCAGTTCGTTCATGACGTCATGGCCGAGCTGGCCGCCAACGCCGGTAACTAATATCTTCATATCAAATCTCCTTATAGAACTTCTTACAGAATAAATGTGTTAATTAGCGGTTGCTATACATTTTCTCATAGTAGTTCTGATATTCACCAGAAATGATTGTCTCCCACCATTCCTTGTTATCAAGATACCACTGAATTGTCTTCTTGATACCATCTTCAAACTTAGTTTCTGGAAGCCATCCTAATTCATTGTGAATCTTAGTTGGGTCGATAGCGTAACGCATATCATGTCCCTTTCTGTCACCTACATGAACGATAAGTGATTCAGGCTTGCCAAGTTCCTTGCAGATAAGCTTAACGATATCAATGTTTCTCTTTTCGTTGTGTCCACCAACGTTGTATACTTCACCAACACGTCCCTTGTGGATGATAAGGTCGATAGCCTTGCAGTGATCCTCAACATAGAGCCAGTCACGGACATTAAGACCTTCGCCATAAACTGGAAGTGGCTTATCGTTAAGAGCGTTAGCAATCATAAGAGGGATAAGCTTCTCTGGGAAGTGGTATGGACCATAGTTGTTAGAACATCTTGAAATAGTAACAGGAAGTCCATAAGTTCTGTGGTAGGCAAGAACAAGTAAGTCTGCGCCAGCCTTTGATGAGCTGTATGGGCTTGATGTATGGATTGGAGTCTCCTCTGTGAAGAAAAGGTCAGGTCTGTCAAGTGGAAGATCGCCGTATACTTCATCAGTAGATACCTGATGGTATCTCTGAATACCATACTTTCTGCAGGCATCCATAAGAACCTGTGTTCCAAGGATGTTAGTTGTAAGGAAAACTTCTGGGTTCTCGATAGAACGGTCAACGTGTGACTCTGCAGCGAAGTTTACAACCATATCTGGATGCTCTTCTTCGAAAAGCTTGTAAACAGCTTCACGGTCTGTAATACTTTCCTTAACAAATCTGAAGTTAGGGTTCTTCATAACAGGTTCAAGAGTAGAAAGATTACCTGCATATGTGAGGCAGTCAAGACAGATGATTCTGTAATCTGGGTATTTGTTTAACATGTGAAAAATAAAGTTACTTCCGATAAATCCGGCTCCACCGGTAACGATAATTGTCATAATTAATCTCCTTAATATTTAAAATGTGTTCTTATATGAAAAATGTTTTAACAAAATGTACTTAATTATTCATGAAGCTTGTCGACATATTTGCCGTCTAAGACATCCTTTAAGTACTGACCATACTGGTTCTTCTTTAATACCTCATATACTTTGAGAACTTCATCTTTGTTAATCCAGCCGTTTAAGTAAGCAATTTCCTCAAGACACGCAATTTTTCTGTGCTGATGAGTCTCAACGGTCTTAACAAAGTTAGTAGCTTCTACAAGACTTTCGTGTGTTCCTGTATCAAGCCATGTAAATCCCTGTCCGAGAAGTTCTACATTTAAAGTACCTTTCTCTAAGTAGATACGGTTAAGATCAGTGATTTCAAGCTCGCCTCTTGCAGATGGCTTTAAGTTCTTAGCGTATTCAACAACCTTGTTATCGTAGAAGTAAAGACCTGTTACACAGTAGTTACTCTTAGGCTGTGCTGGCTTTTCTTCAATAGAGACAGCCTTTCCTTCATTATTAAATTCGACGATACCAAATCTTTCAGGATCATCAACATAGTAACCAAATACTGTTGCACCCTTTCCTGATTCAGCATTCTCAACAGCTGCCTTAAGTCTCTTCTTAAGACCATGTCCAGCAAATATATTATCACCAAGAACCATGGCAACAGTGTCATTGCCAATG
The DNA here is from genome assembly GCA_934343805.1 of uncultured Lachnospira sp. GTDB lineage: Bacteria > Bacillota > Clostridia > Lachnospirales > Lachnospiraceae > Lachnospira. The sequence goes on along the minus strand of CAKRIN010000002.1, from coordinate 159,722 downwards.
AATTCTTCACCGATAATAAATGCCTGTGCAAGTCCGTCCGGGCTTGGCTGTACAGCGTAGGTAAGATTAACACCGAACTGGCTTCCGTCCTTTAAAAGCTCTTTGAATCTTGGAGTATCCTGAGGTGTTGAAATAATAAGGATATCTCTGATACCGGCACTCATAAGAACTGAGAGTGGGTAATAAATCATTGGCTTATCATAGATTGGAAGAAGCTGTTTACTAGTTACCATTGTGAGTGGGTAAAGGCGAGTGCCAGAACCACCAGCTAAAATAATACCTTTCATATAATCCTCCTTGTTTTTCGAAGAAAAATGTTATGTTAATTTTCAAGTAGACATTTTTTAAGTCAAGTATATAATAAAGGGTGACGCAACGTAAGCTTCAAGTGTTTTTTGAAAAATATTTTTAATTTTAAATACTTTATATATAAGAAAATGCAGGAAAGGTGGAATTTTATGCATAAGGACGGATATTACTCTTCAGGAGAGTTTGCGAAAAAGGCAAATGTGTCAGTGAGAACCATAAGATATTATGACCAGCAGAATATTTTAAAACCATCACTTCTTACAGAGGAGGGGGTAAGATTCTATACAGACTCGGATTTTACAAGGCTTCAGCAGATATTATTGCTAAAATATCTCGGATTTTCATTAGATGAAATCAGAAATATGACAATTGGAGATTCTGACTATCATGTGCTTAAGAATTCACTGGAGCTGCAGAAACGTATGATTCAGGATAAGATTGCACAAATGCAGCTTGTATGCAAGGCAATAGAAGAAACAGAGGAGTCTATTAAAGAAGGAAATGGAATTGACTGGAGCAATATGCTTGAGATCATACATCTTACCAATATGGAGGACAGTATGAGAAGTCAGTATCTTAATGCAGGAAATATATCGGCAAGAATTAATCTTCATAATAAGTTCTCAGTTAATAAGCAGGGGTGGTTTGCGTGGGTGTATGACCAGTGTGATATACAAAAAGGAATGAAAGTATTAGAAGTTGGATGTGGAGATGGCACACTATGGGTGGATAATATTGGAAAGCTTGCCATGACAGGAAGACGTGATGCATATCTTGCGGGGAAAAGACGAAAGATAACTACGATAGAGCTGACTGACATATCAGAAGGAATGATAAGTGACGCAAGAAGAAATGTTAAGGCTGCAACTGACAGCTGGAAGGACAGGGATATAGATGTTGTGTTTAAGTTCCGTGAGGCTTCATGTGAAAAGACGGGGGCAAAGGATGAGACATATGATCTTGTCATAGCTGACCATGTATTATTTTATTGTGAGGATGTGCATAAGGCATTAGCTGAGATAAACAGAGTGCTCAAGCCGGGCGGAATGTTAGTTTGCAGTACATATGGGAGCCGTCATATGCAGGAAATAGGCAGGCTTGTAGAAGGATATGATAAAAGAATAGCACTGGAAGCAGATAAACTGTTTGAAATATTCGGACTTGATAATGGAGGGCAGATATTAAAAACACATTTTAAAGAAGTGGACAAACGCATATATGATGATGCACTTCTGGTAGACGAAGCAGAGCCTCTGGTTGATTATATATTATCATGCCATGGTAATCAGAAAGAGTATCTTGTTGATAAATATGCGGATTTTAAGAAATATGTTGAGAAGAAGCTTAATAAGCCATTCAGAATAACTAAAGAAGCGGGCGTGTTTGTGTGCAGGAAAGATAAATGAGTAAAATGATATAAAATAGTTGACGTAATATGTCAGTAATAACATAATAATAATGTTCATAATTGTGAAAAATGTGTGAATTAATGAACAATAATAATATTTTTATAAAAGAGAAGGAGACAGAATGTTAACTAAGGATGAATTTGATGTATTATACTATTTATTAAAAAATCCGGGTTCAACGCAACGTGAAACGTCAAAGGCAATCAATATGTCATTGGGGAAAACTAATAATTTAATTGCACTATTAAAAAAGAATGGATATATAGGAGATAATCAAACAGATGTAACAGAGAATGGAATAGCAGCACTAGAACCATACAAAGTTAACAATGCTATTATTCTTGCAGCAGGGTTTGCATCAAGATGTGCTCCGTTATCATATGAAAAACCAAAGGGATTATTCACAATAAAATGTGAAGTCCTTATAGAAAGACAGATTAAGCAGCTGTTGGAAAAAGGAATAAAAGACATATATGTTGTTGTGGGATATAAGAAAGAATTATTCTTTTATCTTGAAGAGAAATACGGAATAAAGATAGTAATAAACTCAGAATATACACAGAAAAATAATCTTTCATCAGTATACGCAGCTAAGCAGTATTTTGGAAATAGTTATATATGTTATTCTGATAATTATCTTAATGTGAATGGCTATGAACAGTATGTATATCAATCATATTTTGCAGCAATGTATTCAAAGGATTATATTGATGAATATATTTTGAAATTTGATAAAAATGGACTTATAAGACAGTATTATATAGGTGATTCCAACTGCTGGTATCAGATGGGAGAAATGTATTTTGATAAAAATACTGCTGAAAAATTTGTGTCACTTATGGAAAAAGAATATGAATATCCAAGTATATATGATATGAAAATAGATGATTTCTATATAAGACATTTATCAGATCTTGATATTTATGTTAAACAGTATCAGCAGAATGCTTTTCTTGAATTTGATACAGTCGCAGATATTAAAAAGTTTGATGAGAAATTTATACAGAATATGGGAGAGAATATATTGACTAATATTAGTAATGCATTGCATTGTACGGATGATGATGTAGTCAATGTTCATCAGATAAAAAGAGGGCTTACAAATACTATATTCAGTTTTGAGTGTAAAGGCGAGAAATATATATACAGATACCCTGGAAGCGGAACTGGCAATATTATTAATAGACATCACGAGGCAGCAGCACAGGTTAAGGCTAAGGAAATAGGCTTAGATCCTTCGTTGGTTGCGTGTGATCCGGATAAAGGATGGAAAATATGCAAATTTCTTGAGAATGTCCCATTCGATTATAATGATGAGGAAGATGTTGCAAAGGGAGTAGAATTTATAAGAAATATGCACTCAGGTCCTAAGCATAAGCTTGGCTGGGATTTTAATATGATTGACAGGGCCAGGGAAATCCAAAATAAAATCTCAACTGATTATTATAATGCATATGAGCATTTTGTAGAATTAAGACAGAATATAGAAACGCTTTATGAAATGGTTCAAAAAGATGGCGTTGAGTTTGAAATGTGCCACAATGACGCGTGTTCAAATAACTTATTAATGGGAAAGAATGCTGTTTATCTTATAGATTGGGAATATGCAGGAGATAATGATCCGGCTTCGGATATTGCATCTTTTATTATTAATAATGACTATACTTATGAACAGATAGATAAAATTCTTGAGATGTATTTCCAGAGGGAAATGACTAAAGAGGAAATGCGTCATTATTATGGATACATTGCAATATCTTCATACTTTTATTTTTCGTGGGCTATTTATATGGAAAGCACAGGGCATGATATAGGGATGTTTACATATTTGTGGTTTAAGTATGCTTCATATTATGGAAATAAAGCTATACACATGTATGAAGGTCATTAATCATAAGATAAATTATAGTTAAGGAGAATTATATGGAAAATAACACAAAACTAAAAAGAGTTCTAGGGTTTGCTCCGGCATATGGAGCAGCTGTTGGCTTGGTAGTGTCGGGAACAGCAATGTTTTCAGTTGGCTCAGTATCAGGAGTTACAGGATATGCAACATTTATTTCTGCGTTTATTGCTATGATACCGATGATGATGGCTGCGTTTGCGTTTGGCGAATTAACAGCTATGTTACCAGGCGGAGGAATGATATCTGACTATACGCTTCCGGCATTGGGAAGATTCTGGGCAACATTTGCTCTTCTTAGCGGATATATGGTTCTTATAGCAACTGATGGCGGCGCGCAGCTTGTAATGGGTGGACTTGCTGTCCAGAATCTGGCAGGAGTACCACAGGTAGTTACAACGATTATATTACTTGTAATAGTTGTGGCTATTAATGTTGTTAATGTGGATTTTTATGGAAAAGTAGAGTCAGTCATAACAATTGGAATGATGATATTGTTTGTAGTACTTGCATTAAGTGGAGTGCTTCATATAGGAGAGGCAACCGGGGTTGCAACACCTGTTAATGGACATCTTGGATTATTGCCAGAAGGCGGATGGAAAACAGTTTTCAGTGCAACGGGATCAGCAATATGGTTCTTTATTGGTTTTGAATTTGCCTGTCCTATGGCAGAGGAAAATAAAAAACCTTATAAGAATATTCCTTATGCATTGATTATAGGTTTACTGACTATTTATGTTGTTGATTCATTATTTGCAACTGCAGCAGTAAGATATACGAGTCTTGATGTGCTTAGTTCATCATCTACTCCTCATATTGAAGCTTCAAAAGCAATGCTTGGACAGTTTGGATATATTGTTATGGTGTGCCTTACAATATTAGCAGCATTTACAACGGCGAATGCCTATCTGGCGTCACTGCCAAGAATGTTATATGGACTTGCAAGACAGGGACTTGTTCCTAAATGTTTCTCTAAGATTAACAAAAAGTTCAGAACACCTGTGAACGGCATAGTGTTTACTACAATTATAATATCTGTAACAATTACATATATAACAATGAATAATGCAGATACTAATGTGGTTCAGGGACTTATCAATGTGGCAAGTATTACATGGATGATTTCATATGCAATAGCAATGATAGATGTTTTGATATTAAGAAAGAGATATCCTGATTTTCCACGTTTATGGAAGGCTCCTATTGCAAAGGTTACGATGCCGCTTGGTCTTATTGGAGTTGTTTTTGCAATATTTACATTAAGAAGTTTTCTTCCATATGCAATAATATGTATGGTTGTTATTTCGTTATATTGCCTGATATGGGGAAAGGTTAAGAAGATTAACATGAAGGAAGTCCCTGATATAAAGGATACTGTTTCTAATATAAGGCAAAGATCTGAATATCTTGAAGGCTGGGATGAAGCAGTAGATAAGTGGTGTAAGGATCATGAGTAATCCCAGAGTATATTCATATATTCAAACGGTGTGGCAAGAGATAAGCAATATAGACGATGTTGTAACAGAGAAAGATGGCGAAAGATGTTGCCTTATAGTTGCTAACCATGCCCCTTTGGATAAAATATGGTGTGAATATAATAAGCAGAACAGATTGTGGACGCAGGAATATACATTAACGTTCAAAACGGAAGTGCTGTTAAAGGATGAAGAAGCTGACGGACAGATAACATTAGTGTACCGGAAAGGAAAGATCCAATGGGGTGTCCGTGGGAAATGTGCAAGTCTGGCAGGATATCTGGAAGGTAGTCAGCTGCTAAATAATAAATTAGAAGAGCTGATTGATATGGGCGGCAAGGTGGTTATCAAAATCACCAAAAAATCAGCAGTGATAAATATAACTGCTATTCCGGGAACAATAATTAAAATGATTATTCCACCAGCAACTCATCTTGTAAAACCTGATAAGAAAGAATTGATTGTAATAATGCAGATTATGCAGCTTATTATAGCAGCATGTTCATATGATTCAAGAGAATAGATGTAGAGAAAAAGGTGTTTTGTCATATATGGCAGAACATCTTTTTTAGTGCCTGTATGTGTCAGGATGTGGTGCTAAGTTGTGTGTAGGAAAATATAGCATTTCTATTTATAATATGGTAAAATCAAAAGAAGTATGTTTTTTGCAAAAGGGGCAGTTTGAACATGCTGATTATGGTAATACTCTGATAAGATTATCAGATTGTTGGGGCAGGGAACGGATATGAGAAAGTTAAAAATAGCTGTAGATGCAAGAAATCTGGGTAGTAAACCTAGTGGAATAGGAATGTATCTTAATGATTTCCTTGAACAGCTTGAGAAATATGAAGAATTTGAATGGGTACTTTTTACGGATGTTAAAGAAAGTGAGTATATAAGGAAATTTGAGGCAAAGGGTCTTACAGTTATATCAATGAACAGACCTGTGTATAAGAGCCTTGGTGTATATGCATATTTTAATTTTATTAAGAAACAGCTAAAGGAGATTAAGCCGGATATTTTCTGGGAAGTTAATAATCTTATACCAGTCAGGCTTAAAGGAGATTTTAAGATACTTGTAACAATACATGACATGTTTCCAATTCAGTATGTTAAATATTTTGGGCAACTGTACAGCATGTATTTTAAGGTGAGTATCAGAAAGACATTAAAGCATACAGATATGATTCTGTATAATTCAGAACAGACAAAGAATGATACAGAAATGTATTTTCCAAGGGCTAAGAGAATTCCTAGCTGTAATGCATATATAATATCTAATCCGCTTACAAGATATGTGCCGCCTAAGGACGAGAATTATTTCTTATATATAGGCAATATGGAAAAGAGAAAAGGTGTAGATATTCTTATCAGGGCATACAGAAGATATCGTGAGAATGGCGGAACAAGGCCGCTGATACTTGCGGGCAAGATGCTTGAAGGTGATATAGAACAGCTTGTTGAGGGCGCAATGACTGAAGTTGAAGGATTGACATATCTGGGATATGTTTCACACACTACGAGATATGATCTTTATAATAACTGTTCGTGTTTCGTATTTCCTTCTATGGCTGAAGGTTTTGGGATGCCAATATTAGAGGTTATGAAGCATAATAAGCCAATACTTGCAAGTAATCTGAGAATATTTGACGAGATAGTCGGGGACTGTGTTGAAAGATTCAGCCTTTCAGGCGATGATGACGATAAGGTAATAAGTCTTGCTGATGGGATGAAAAGGATTGACGACAAGATTAATTCGGGACTTGTAGATGAGAAGGCGTACAAGGATGCGTTAGACAAGTATACACCAGAAAGACTTGGCGGAATGGTAAGAGACTTTATTAATAATCAGATGAAGAATTGAGGTTAATATGGGATTATCAAGGTTTTTTCTTAATGCAGGAGAAGTATTAAGACCGGTACTTACGAAAGTGGTGCCTTTGAAGCTGTTAAGCAAGATGAAGGCAGGAATAATTAACGGAGCATCAGACAGACTTTCGGAAGATGCAATAATAAAATATGAACCGGGTCATTATGAAAGCGGAGTCAATGTAATAGGTAATATAAAAGGTGACAACGGATTAGGGCAGAGTGCCAGAATAATGTGCAGGCTTCTTGATGAGTGCAGTGAACCGCATGCCATTAAAGACTTTTTTGTTCCACCAGGAGGTTCAAGAAATAATTCGGAATATGATGACAGATTTACAGAAGAACTGCCATACGACGTGAATATTATTCATGTAAATGCCAGTGAAATGATGGTCGCATATGTGAGCATGGGAAAGGATGTCTGGGATTACAGGTACAATATAGGATACTGGGCGTGGGAGCTGGAGACATTTCCAGAAGAGTGGATGTCAGCATTCAAGCTTGTTGATGAGATATGGACTCCATCCGATTTCGTTACCAATACTCTTAAGAAGTATACGGACAAGCCGGTAGTAACTGTGCCTCATTGTATAGAGCCGGTTACAAGCAGCGAATATGGCAGAAAGCATTTTAATCTGCCAGAGGATAAGTTCCTGTTCCTTGTTATGTTTAACAGTGGAAGTGTAATGGAAAGAAAGAATCCGCTGGCTGCTATTAAAGCGTTTAAAGAGGCATTCTGTAAGGATGAGCAGACAAGAGAAAAGTATAAGGATGTCGGACTTGTAATTAAGATAAGCGAAGCTGAGCTGTCGGCTGATGATGAGGCAATTATTGGTTCGGTTATAGAGGATTATGACAATATCTATTACATGTGCGGACATATGAGCAGGACTGAGGTTAATACTCTGCTTGAGGATGTAGACGTATATGTTTCACTCCATCGTTCAGAGGGCTTCGGACTTGTTATGGCTGAAGCTATGTATGTAGGAACACCGGTTATTGCGACTAACTGGTCTGGTAATACAGAGTTTATGAATGAAGATGTAGCATGCATGGTTGGATATGACATGATAGAACTCGACAAGGATTATGAGCCTTTTAAGAAGGGCAATGTATGGGCAGACGCCCATGTTGATGAGGCAGCTGATTATATGAGAAGGCTTTATGAAGATAAGGAGTTCTATAATACTATTGCTGCTGCTGGAAAGTCTTATGCAAGGGAGCATCTTGCATTTGAGAGATCAGCGGGATTAGTTAGTAAGAGACTTGGAGAAATTCGGGAAGCAAAGCATTAGATGTACATTATAGAAGGTGAATTATGAAAAATATTAAAATATATGCAAGAAGCTTGATTTTTCTTATAGGACTTGTTGTTATATTTATCGGTATAGATTTTTTATGTGCCAGAGATGGATATACTGACTATTTATTAAGAAATGTTAATAGTGATACACAAGATTATGACACTGTAATAATTGGAGCGTCACATGCCAAGGTATCAACCAATCCTATATTATTGGATCAGAATGCAGATACATGTTCAATTAATATGGCTATTTCGGGAGAGACTGTGAAGGACAGCTTTTACTTACTTGAAGAAACATGCCGCAACAATGATGTTAAAACGGTAATACTTGATATTGATTATCAATATTATTTTAATCCGCCTAGAGAAGGATTTTATTCAGAGTCATTTTTTGAAAGCCAGATAAGATGGAGTTCTCCGGTAAAATGGCAATATACATTGGAAAATTTACAATATCTTGATGTGCGAAATACATTTACACGAGGGGTTGTCTGCTCATATGAACCTGCGGAAATATGTGTTAACGTAAAACAGAAGCTATCAAAATCATATAAAGAAGCTGATATAGCATCTCTCGATTCTCCGGCTGGAACATATATTGACAGAGGATATTTCTATATAAATCCAGTAAATGCATTGGGTGGACAGGATGTGATAGATCAGTGGAAAGACAGGAGTAATGAATGGGTTAGAGGATATCCTTTAAGATATTTAAACAGAATAATCAAATATTGCAGGGATAACGATATTGATCTTATATGTGTTACATCTCCTATAACGCCATCTAGTATTAAGAAGCTTCATATGGAAAATGTATATTCTACAATTAATGCGCTTTTGAAAAAAAATAATGTGCCATATTATGATTTTAATATGACGCGTTTAGACATTCTTCCTAGAGAAGATGAAGACTTTGTAGATTATGAGGGCCATATGAATGGAGAATTTGCAAAGAAGTATTCTGCACTGCTTGGACAGATAATAAAGGAACATAATAACGATATAGATGTTGAAAAATATTTTTATAGTTCGTATGACCAATTATATGAGAATCTGATGGAGAATTAAAATGTCATTTACAATAGCATTATTTTGGTGTTTTACATTTGGGGGAATACTGATTTATTATTTAATTCCCTCTAATATAAGATGGGTATGGTTACTCATCATTAGTTATTTATATTATTTATCATTTGGCAAAAAAAACATCGTTTTTTTGATATTTGCTTCTGTTGTTGTATATATAGGAGCATTGATAATTGAAAAGATACAACGAAAATCAGATGAGTATATTTCTAACAATAAAGCTGAGCTTGATAAGGAACAAAAGAAGAAAAAAAAGAATATAACAAAACATAAAAAAAGAGTTGTTCTTGTAGTTGCTATGTTGCTTAATTTTGGAATATTAGCTGTAATTAAGTATGGAAGATTTGTGTTACTAAACATATCGTCAATTACAGGCGCTTTTGGGATTAATGCAACATGGGGGTTATTTGGTAAAATAGCGATGCCTATAGGACTGTCTTTCTTTACATTTCAGTCAGTATCATATCTTATTGATGTTTATCAGGGGAAATATAAAGCTGAGAGGAATTTATTTAAGATATGCCTGTTTGTATCTTTTTTTCCGCAGATAATGCAGGGACCAATAGGAAGATATGATAGATTAAAGACAACTTTATTTACCGGCAATACATTTCAGCTTAAGAATATACAGCATGGATTGCAAAGAGTATTATGGGGCTTTTTCAAAAAACTTATTCTTGCAGACAGAGCAGGGGTTTTTGTTAATTACGTTTTTCTTACACCAGATAATTATGGTGGAGCAATGTGTATACTAGCGGTATTAATGTATTCAATCCAGTTATATATGGATTTTTCAGGAGGAATAGACATTGTAATTGGAGTGGCTCAGATGTTTGGCGTTTCTATGGATGAGAATTTTAGACAACCATATTTTAGCAGATCTATAGGAGAATTTTGGAGAAGATGGCATATAACACTTGGAACATGGATGAAAGATTATATTTTTTATCCGTTCTGTCTCTCTAGAAGTATGAACAAATTGGGAAAATGGGGAAAGAAACACCTTGGCAAACATTTGGGAACGACAATCCCAATCTGCTTATCTAACCTGTTGATATTCTTTGTGGTAGGTGTATGGCATGGAGCTGAATGGAGATATATAATATATGGAATGTATAATGGTATTATAATTGCATTTAGTAATCTTATGGAACCTGTTTATAAGTTTGGGTTAAAGAAATGTCATATTAATCAAGAAAGATATTGGTGGAAAATATTTCAGATAGTAAGAACATTCATACTTGTTAATATTGGATGGGTATTTGATTGTAGTGTTGCTGGAGTTGGTTCTGCGTTCAGAATGATATCGAGAATGTTTACAGATTTACGGCTTGGACAATTGAATTCTGATATGTTTATCAGAATAGGATTAGTAAATATGGATTACATAATACTTGCAATTGGCTGTCTGATAGTATTTATTATTAGCGTCCTAAAAGAAAAAGGAGTTCAGATAAGAGAGAAAGTAGATACTAAACCGATTGCATTAAGATGGACAATTTATTATCTGTTAATTGTAATTATATTTGTATTTGGATATGTTACAGATACAGGCAGTGGATTTTTATACGCTAACTTTTAATTACCTTTCAGGTTGGAGGATTTATGAAATATTTTAAAGAAATATATGATTATAGAGAAATGATAATTTCTCTGGTAAGAAAAGATTTACGTGGAAGATATAAAGGCTCTGTGCTGGGATTCTTATGGACATTTATTAATCCGTTGTTACAGCTGCTGGTATTTACATTAGTTTTTTCAATTATTATGCGGGCAAGTTATGAACAATACTATTTGTTTTTATTTGTTGCACTCGTACCATGGATGTTCTTTGGCTCAAGTGTGCAGGATGGAGCATCGTGTATCATGCGGGAGTCAAATATGGTAAAGAAGATATATTTTCCAAGAGAGGTTATACCTATATCAACTGTGACAAGTGCCTTTATTAACATGATTCTTACGTTTGTAGTTGTATTTATTGTATTGCTTTTGTCAGGAAGAGGAGTTAATCCGTTGGCATTGTTATGTCTGCCGGTTGTAATGATAGTTGAATATGTTCTCTGTATGGGAATTGCATTAATAGTTGCAGCTGTTACAGTTTATCTTAGAGATTTGCAATATATACTTGGAATAGTAGTGATGGCCCTTCAGTATATGACACCAGTAATGTATGGGGTTGATATGGTTGAGAATGCTAATGTACCACAGATATTAAAGACAATTTTTAATCTCAATCCGATGACTCCAATAATTAATATATATAGACAGATACTATATTATAAAGAGGTTCCAGATCTTTCTACGCTTGCGGTAGCTATAGTTACGGGAATAGTGTTTGTGGTTTTGGGAGCAATTATATTCAGAAAGCTTCAGCGAGGATTTGCAGAAGAGTTTTAATGGGTTAAGAAAGAGAGAACGAAATGCTTAATAATGAGAATTCCATAGAAGTAAAAGATGTATCAAAAAGCTTTAAAGTATATTATGACAAAGGTAATGAACTGAAAGAAAAGTTATTGTTTTGGAAAAGAAATTCATATGAAAACAGAGTTGTACTGGATAAAATAAGTTTTACGGTAAAAAAAGGAGAAGCAGTTGGACTTATAGGTAGAAATGGCTGTGGAAAAAGTACAACGCTCAAGCTTTTAACAAAGATTATATATCCAGATAGTGGATCTATTGAAATGTGTGGAAGAGTTTCAAGTTTGTTGGAATTAGGAGCAGGATTTCATCCTGATATGAGTGGCAGAGAAAATATATATATTAATGCTGCTATATTTGGACTTACCAAGAAAGAGATAGATGAAAGATTAGAGGATATAATAGCATTTTCTGAATTAGAGAAGTTTATAGATAATCCAGTAAGAACTTATTCATCTGGTATGTATATGAGACTTGCATTTTCGGTGGCAATTAATGTCAATGCGGATATTTTACTTATTGACGAGATACTTGCTGTTGGAGATGCTAATTTTCAGGCAAAATGTTTCGACAAATTAAGAGAAATAAAAGCTAGCGGAACGACTATTATTATAGTATCCCATGCTTTAGGACAGATTGAGGAAATATGTGATAAGTCAATATGGATAAAGGATGGTCATATAGAACAAGAAGGAGATCCACGAGAAGTTGATATAGCATATCTTGATTATATGAATGGTGAAAGATTAAGCAAGGATGAGCAGGAAAGAGCACGAATTCTAAGAATTGAGGCTGAACAGAGAAGATTAAAGAAAGTTGAGCAGCAACAGGAAGAAGCGGGAAATGAACAAAATGTTAATCGTCATGGAAGCTATGATGTAAGAATAGGTGATGTTAAGCTTATGAATGACGATGGTGTAGAGATTAATACAATAAAGACAGGAACTAAGGCGAGACTTGAAATCAATTATACTGTAAAAAACCCAACCGATGCATATATTGGTTATAGAATTCTGAGAGTTGATGGACAGTTATGTAGTGGAAGTAATACGAAGGCAGACAATATGCAGCCATACCGCTTTGATACGGAAGGAAAGATAGAAGTGGATTTCTTAAATGTCAGTCTTACTAAAAGTCAGTATTGGATTGATCTTTTTATCGAGAAACCAGATGGGACATGTGTTGACTATTATAGAGAGACAGTCAAGTTTAATGTTGTTTCTGATACAGATGATGTTGGAGTTGCAAGAATTGAACATTCTTGGAAAAATTGCTAATCAGGAAGGTGCATAATTATGAAAAGAAGTGAAAATGTATTTAATGTTTTATTAACAAAGAAAGAGAATACATTACACATACTTATATCAGGATGGTATATCCCAGATAGTGATAAAGAATATTCTATTGTGCTTGAAGTTAATGGGAAAAGTCATGACTATAGCATTGAAAGATTGTATCGTAAAGATAAAAGAGATATTCTTGTGGAAAAGGGTCTTAACCCAAGAATGGAATCGGGATTTCTGATAAAGACTGATATTAAAGATAAGGATATAAGAAGTATCGCTTTATTAGTAAAAGAAGATGGTAAAACCCATAATCTTGTCGAGCTTGACGCTAAAGATGTTATATATACATTAGATACATCCAGTCTGAGGTACAATATAGATAAAATATGGATAGAGAAAACAGCAGATAAAGGAGAAATGTGTAAAATTGCTGGCTGGGCGGTCTCTAATGATGGTAATGATGTATCTATAGATATAAGAGATGATAAAGGAGCTGGCATACATTTTAATCATATGCATACAGAGCGATTAGATCTGATAGATAATGGGTATACAGAGGATAAAGACAATGCAAAAGGGTTTGTTTTATCTATACTTGTGGAATACCGGAATGGTAATCTGTGTTTAACTAATTATCAGAAAAATATCGTTATCAACATCGAAAAAGAGGAAAAACGCCAGAAACGTGTATATGAGATTGATAAGTGGAAACGATTCATAAAGGCTGCAACACCCCATAACATAATGAATCTTATGGGATATATTAAAGAAAATGGTACATCCAATGTAAGGGAGCATATATATAATTTCTTATATGATTATATGGACCAGCCTGAAATATACAGAAAATGGTTCAAATTAAACAAAGTAACAAAAGAAGAAATGCAACGCCAGAAAGAAGTGCATTTTGAGTATGAGCCAGTGATTAGTATCATTGTCCCAACATATAATACACCTGTCATATATCTTAAGGAGATGATAGATTCAGTTATTAATCAGACATATGCCAGATGGCAGCTGTGTATAGCAGATGGCAGCTGTGGAAATGAAGAATTGGAAAATGTCCTTAAAGAATATTCAGACAAAGATTCAAGAATCGTATATAAGCTCCTTGATGCCAATATGGGAATAGCAGGTAATACTAATGCTGCATTGGAAATGGCAACTGGGGAATTAACGGCTTTGCTTGATCATGATGATACACTGGAACCAGATGCTTTATATGAAATTGTGAACGCTTTCCAGGAAGATTGTGTTGATGTAGTGTATACAGATGAAGATAAGATTCTTGGACCTAAATGGATAAATGTAGACCCTAATTTTAAACCGGATTTTAATATAGACCTGCTTAGATCCCACAATTATATAACACACTTTTATTGTGTTAAGACAAAGCTTATTAAGGAGGCTGGTGGATTTCATGCTGAATATGATGGCGCACAGGATTACGATATTATATTAAGAACGACGGAAAAAGCCAGGAAAATAAAGCATGTTGCGAGAATTTTATATCACTGGAGAATGCATGATAATTCTACAGCGGCTAATCCGGCCAGTAAAGCTTACTGCCATGAAGCTGGAAGAAAAGCAGTGGAGGATCATCTTAAGAGAATTGGAGTGCCAGCTAAAGTTGAACTTAGTAAATTGTTTGGTGGAAGCAGGGTGATATATGATACACCAGGAAATCCACTTGTATCAATAATTATTCCTAATAAAGATCATATAGATGATCTGGACAAATGCATACAGTCACTGATGAAGGTTAATACTTATAAAAATATTGAGGTAATTGTTGTTGAGAACAATAGTACAGAGCATGAAACTTTTGATTATTATGAGAAAATACAAAAGGATTATAGCAATGTAAGTGTTATAAGATGGGAAAAAGAATTTAATTATTCTGCTATCAATAATTATGGAGTGAAGCAGGCAAAAGGTGATTATATAATGCTTCTTAATAATGATACAGAGATGATAGCCCCAGATTCTATAAAAGATATGCTGGGATACTGCATGAGAAGAGATGTTGGAATTGTAGGTGCTAAGTTGTTATATCCAGATGATACAATACAGCATGCAGGAGTGATTGTGGGACTTGGAGGTATAGCTGGGCATGCATTTGTTGGCCTTGACGCAGAGCAGTACGGATATATGTCAAGGGCATATCTTACAAGTGATTACTCAGCGGTAACAGCAGCATGCCTTATGGTATCAAGCAAAATATATGCAGAAGTAGGTGGATTAAGTGAGGAGTATGCAGTTGCATTCAATGACGTGGATTTTTGTATGAAGGTAAGAAGCAAGGGATATCTTGTAGTATATGATGCATTTTCACAATGGTATCATTATGAATCGAAATCGAGAGGATATGAGGATACTGATGAAAAGCAGAAACGTTTTAAGAGTGAAATTGATACATTTGAAAGAAAGTGGCATAAAGAGCTAAAAGAGGGAGATCCATACTACAATAGGAATTTCCCACTTAATGAAAGTTCATATACATTGCAATTAGACTAATAGAGGTAGCAGATGTTTTTAACACGCGCATTGGAAATAATCAATAAAGAAGGTTACAGAACATTTAAATATGCATTGGGTCAGAAAATAAGAGATGGGATAAGTGATGAAGATGCATATCAGTCATATATAAAGAAGATAGAACCTTTAAGGACTGCGCATGAATATCCTGAAACTGCGATTGATGATTATGTCGTCGTATGTGGCAAGGATATGAAACTGGCAGCTGGATATAAGAAGGTGCTTGCGGGATATATAAGTGCAGCGGCCAGAGCGGGGAAAGAATATGACTTTATATATGGGGATATGGACGAGTTGAGTGATGGAGGGAAAAGGAGCCATCCTGACTGTAAACCAGATTATTCGCCGGATACAATATTGTCGTTTGATTATATAGGGGGTGTATATGCTGTCAGACGTAAAAAATATGATGAAGGCATTGCAGTTCTGAATGAACTGACTGGAAATCAGAAAGATACAGACAGTTATGCACTGGCACTGGCAATACTTTCATGCTGTGAGATTGAAAAAGTAGGGCATGTTAATTACATTCTTTCTCATAGAGTTAAAGGAAAAATGTATTGTGAGAATAAGCATGAATACGATGCTTATCTGAAGAAAAAGCTTCTGCAGACAAAAGATATAAAGGCGCACATAATAAACGACAAGTCTCATGCTGATGTGACACATGTACATTATTCTGTGTCGGCTTCAGATAAGATAAGCATAATAATTCCATCAAAAGACAATCCTCAGATTCTTGGATGCTGTCTTGAAAGTATCCAGAAATATACGTTTAATGCTGATTATGAAATAATAGTTGTTGATAATGGAAGTTCTGAAAAAAACAAAGCGCTATATGAAGAGCTCCTTGAAAATATGAAGGTGGAAACACGTTATATATATGAGAAGAGGGATTTTAACTTTTCTTATATGTGTAATACAGGAGCAGGAAATGCCACAGGCAATCTGTTATTATTTCTTAATGATGATATTGAAATAACCGGTCAGGATTATGATGACACGGACTGGCTTACAGTACTGGCAGGACAGGCAAAACAGGAAAAGACAGGTGCAGTTGGAGCTAAACTGTTGTATCCAGAATCATCTTATATCCAGCATATAGGGGTAGTTAACTATGAAACAAGCTGCTTTGCCCACCTGTATGCCAAAGCAGTGGATAATAAGAGTATTAAAGCATACAGGAATATTGCAGATTATGATTGTCTGTGTGTTACGGGAGCCTGCTTCATGCTTGAAAAGAAAAAGTATGATGAAGCAGGTGGCTTTGATGAATCGCTCGTAGTAACACATAATGATGTAGATATATGTTTAAGCCTGTACGAGGCCGGGTATTATAATGTATTGCGAAATGATGTTGTTCTATATCATCATGAATCATTCTCAAGAGGAGATGATGAGATTGATGAAGATAAGAACAAGAGAAATATGCTTGCAAGAGAACGCACATACAGTAATCATCCAGGGCTGGAAAAGTATGATCCTTTTTATAGTCCGCTTCTTACACAGATTAAGAATGATTACGGATTTAATCAGGAAATATATTCTGTTATATATAGAAGACCTGAGCGAATAAATATGCAGAGAATATACAGTGATAATGAACTAAGAAAAACAGTAAAGATAACAGAGTGTGGGTATCATGAAGATATTCAGTTAAGAGGATTTGCATATAATGGGAAGAAAGTGTATTATAATCCCGTGATTTTACTGTATAACCAGCAGGAATGTTACAAAATAAAAGCAAAATCAATATGTGACAGAGTATTTCACTTAAGGAAAGGTGTAACGCAAAATATTAACTTTGCACCATTTTATTGCGGAATAGATACAACAGATATGGCTGCTGGCCGGTATAATATAGCTATACGAATAGAAGGCCGGTATTACGATTCTAAGAAGAACTTTACAATTGTGTAGAAAAACATGAGAAGCAGAATAAGGAGGAATATATGAAAACTACAGCACTTATTATGGCAGGCGGTAAGGGAGAAAGATTCTGGCCAAGAAGCAGAGTGAATATGCCAAAACAGTTCTTATCTCTTACAGACGATGGAAAAACAATGATTCAGCTTACAGTAGAAAGAATCAGTCCACTGGTAGATATCAAGGATGTATATGTAGCAACTAATAAGAATTATAGAGAACTCGTAAAACAGCAGCTTCCGGGAATTCCTGAAGAGAATATACTGTGTGAGCCAATAGGAAGAAATACTGCACCATGCGTAGGTCTGGGAGCTGTACATGTTGCTGGTAAATATGAAGATGCAGTTATGATTGTTCTTCCTTCTGATCATCTTATCAAGAATAATGAAATATTTGCAGATACATTCAGGGAAGCAGTACAGATTGCTGAGGAAGGTGCTAACCTTGTGACAGTTGGAATCACACCAAATTATCCGGAAACAGGATATGGATATATTAAGTACAATCAGGATGACAAGAAGAATAATGCATATTCTGTTGAGAAATTTGTTGAGAAACCAGATCTTGAAACAGCCAGGTCATATCTGGCTGATGGAACATATTTGTGGAATAGTGGAATGTTTGTATGGAAGGTATCCACAATTCTTGATTGTTTTAAAAAGTTCATGCCAGATACATATGATGGACTTATGAAGATAAAGAATGCTATAGGAACAGATGTACAGGAATCAGTACTTGAGTCAGAGTTTCCAAATCTTGAATCACAGTCAGTTGACTACGGAATAATGGAAAAAGCAGATTCTATCTATACTCTTCCAGGAAATTTTGGATGGGATGATGTTGGTTCATGGTTAGCAGTTGGAAGAATTAAGAAAAATGATGATAATGGCAATGTTATTAATGGCAATGTTGTTGCTGTTAACACAAAGGACTGTGTTATAGAAGGTGGAGAGAAACTTATAGCAACAGTTGGTTTAAGAGATGTTGTAGTTGTCGATACTAAGGATGCAACTCTTATCACAACTAAGGAGAATGCAGGAGAAATCAAGCAGGTACTGGCAAAGCTTCGCGAAGAAGGAAAGAACGAGTATCTCTAATAAGAAAGAGGATGTTATGAATAAAAAGGTTCTGGTAATTATTCCAGCTTACAATGAACAGGATAACATTGTACGGGTTGTGGATAATCTTATAAATAATTATAAGGAATTTGATTATGTTGTTATAAATGATGGTTCAAAGGATAATACAGCAAAGTTATGCAGAGAACATAATTATAATCTTATTGATCTTCCGGTCAACCTTGGACTTGCAGGGGCTTTTCAGGCAGGAATGAAGTATGCACTAGCTAATGATTATGACTATGCAATTCAGTTTGATGGCGATGGACAGCATAATCCGCAGTTTATTGCCGGTATGAAGCAGATGGCAGTAGATGATAATCTTGATATAGTTATCGGTTCAAGATTTGCGTCTGAAAAGAAACCATTTACAGCGAGAATGTTAGGAAGCAGACTGATAGAATTCTGTATACTGATAACCTGTCACAAGAAGATAAAAGATCCTACCTCGGGAATGAGAATGTTTAACAAAAGAATGATTCAGAAACTGGCAACAAGCATGAACTTCGGACCAGAGCCGGATACCATAGCATATCTTACAAGATGCGGGGCCAGAGTAGGTGAACATCAGGTCGAGATGAGTGAAAGAGTAGCAGGAGAGAGTTACCTTAACCCTATCAATAGTATTAAATACATGTTCCATATGACAACATCAATACTTTTTGTCCAGTGGTTCAGAAAGAGAGGTCTGTAGGCATGTCATTAAGTTTAAAGGTTGTATTAATTGTTATTTCGATACTTACATGTTTCTATATTGCCAGGAAGCTTCGAAAGTCACAGATGAATATTAATGATACTGTGTTCTGGATATTTTTTGCACTTATTCTTGTATTGTTAAGTGTGTTTCCGGGAATTGCAAGCTGGGGGGCTGAAGTGCTGGGATTCCAGGCACCTGTTAATTTTGTGTTTGTAGTGGTAATATTCTTGCTGATTCTCAGAATGTTTACTATGTCAATCAAGATTTCTGTACTTGAGGATAAATTAAGAAATCTTACTGAGGAAATTGCAGTAAGGGAGAATATGTATGAAAAGAAATAAATCATTAGGGAATATACAATGAAAATTAGTTTTGATAGCAAAGCTACAGACAAGGAAAAGTATATATGGAATATGTTGGGAAGTCTGAGTAACGCATTTTCATCGCTTATCTTTTCTATAGCAGTAAATCGTTTTTTTGGAAGTAACAGTGGAGGAATATTTGCATTTGCATATTCTAATTCACAACTTATGTATACGATTGGTACATTAGAGGTAAGACCATATCAGTCAACAGATGTATCAGAGAAATATCATTATGATACATATTTCTGGCTTAGGATGATATCATGTATGGTTATGATTATTTGTTCATTTGTGTACACATTATGCAATCCATTTTCGTTTGAAAAATCTGTAGCAGTTCTTAGCTTGTCAGGATACAGACTGATGGATGCATTTTCTGACCTCCTTGCAGGAAGATTCCAGCAGAAAGACAGAATTGATATGTCTGGAAAGATATGTTTCATAAGGATAATATTTTGTATGATTATATTTATGATTACAATGATCGTTTCAAGAAATTTCGTAATATCATGTATAGTTCTGTTTGTGTCTTCGGTAGTAGTACTGTGGTTTAATGAATTCAGGGTAATATATATAGAAGACAGAAGGAAATATGATTTTGATATAAAAAGCGTAGCTGGGCTTTTTAAAGAGGTTCTGCCACTTTTCATAGGCTCTTTTGTAATGATGTATATAAACAATGCATCTAAATATGCAATAAACAGTATGTACAGTGATGAAATACAGAATATATATAATATTCTGTTTATGCCAGCATTCGTTATCAATCTTTTTAGTCTGTTTATTTTCAGACCATTACTCATAAAGATGGCTTTATATAGAGAACAGAAGCAATTCAACAGTCTGTTAAAAATAATATTGAAAATGTATCTTGTAATAATGGTGATAACAGCTTTGGCGGTTGGTGCCAGTGCATTACTTGGAATACCGGTGCTATCACTACTATATAATGTAAATTTGAATTCATACAAAATTCAGTTGATATTTATTATGTTGTGTGGTGGTATAAGTGCACTTATGACATTTGCATATTATTGCATAACAGTATTGAGGCAGCAGAAATGGTTGCTTATAGGATATGGTGCGGCATTTGTCACGGCCTTATTAATAACAAGGATTCTTGTAAAAATGCTGTGCATTGATGGAGCTATTCTGGCATATGCAATTTCAATAGGAATGATAGTTGTTATTTTTTCAATGGACATATTTACTATTATTTTAAAACAAATGCATGAACAGAAAGAAAATAAGGGGTAATTATGAGAAAACAATATGATGATGCAGATTTGAAAAAGCTTCAATCAGTAGAACGCAATATGTGTAAGGATATTCATGATGTCTGTGAGAAGCATAATATTGGATATTCAGTAGCATTCGGGTCACTAATAGGAGCTATCAGACATAGCGGATTCATACCATGGGATGATGATATGGATATAGTGATGCTCAGGGAGGATTATGAGCGATTCGAGAAAGTGTTTGATGAAGAGCTGGGAGATAAGTATTATTTAATGTCACCATTAAGAGACAGCGCTTATCTTGGTAATGTAATTAAAGTTGAGAAAAAGGGAACAACATTTATTAATAAACATTCAGAAAAGATGAAATGTCCACAGGGGATATTTATAGATATATTCGTATATGATAAGATCCCAGAAAATGAGGCTATGTTTAAGAAGCAGAAGAAAAAGGCAAGATTGTGTGCAATGCTTGTATTTTTATACTGTTCACCATGGGCAGAGGTTGGAATGAAAGGAATTACAGGGGCCGTTGCCAAAGCAATATGTTTTATAGCACATTATATATTACATCTTATCCCTCATGGAAATGTTTATCTCTATAAGAAGATGCTGCAATACTGCATGATGTCTAATGAATCTGAAAGCGATAAGTACATTATTTATCAGGATGGTTATGCAGATAGAACTATTATTGCAGAAAAAGATATCGTACCATATAAGTGCGTTGATTTTGATGGAGTAGAGCTAAATATTCCTAATAATTATGATAAGGTGTTGAGGAGTTACTATGGTGATTACATGGAATTACCACCAGTTGATAAAAGAGTAAATCATGCTGCAGATGTTTTGGATTTTGGTGAATAAAGAGGAAGTGTTATGAAGTCTATATGCATAGTCAGTCCGCAGTTTCTTCCACATGTTGGAGGGGTTGAACAGTATGTTGATAATTTTTCAAAGGAACTTGTGAGATTGGGAAATAAAGTTACAATTATTACATCTGAGATTCCTGGGGAAGCGGAATATGAGCAAAAAGAAGGAATAGAAATTATCAGAATGAGTTCATATTCTCTGATGGGAGGGAGATTCCCATTTCTTAAGGCTGGAAAGAAGAAAAGAGAATGGACAAGAAAGCTTAAACAGAGGCAATTCGATGTGTTTCTTGTTAATACAAGATTTTATCCGCTTTCATTATATGGGGTAAGGCTGGCACATAAAATGGGAGTCAGATGTATATTGCTGGATCATGGAACAAGCCATCTTAATACGGGCAATGGAGTAACCAGTAAAGTTGGAGAATGGTATGAACATGGAATTACACTGCTTGATAAAATGTATTGCAAGGAATATGCCGGAGTATCTGGAGCAGTTTTAGAATGGATAAAGCATTTTCATATTAATTCAGAAACAATACTATATAATTCTATAGATGTTGATGAGTTTAACAGAAAGAAACAAAGCGTTAAAAGAAGTTTTAGAAAAGAGAATAACATTCCTGCGGATGCAACAGTAATTGCATTTGTAGGGCGTCTTACAGTTGAAAAGGGAATTGAGGAACTGGAAAAGGCTGTGTTAAGAATTAATGAAAAGCGTAAAGATGTCTACATGATTGCTGCAGGAGAGGGATATTTAAAGGAAACTCTTGAGAATAATGCTAATGATAATATTATCTTTACCGGTAATCTGAGTAAAGATGATGTAGTTGCTTTGTTGTGTGAGTCAGATATTTTCTGCCTGCCATCAGTGTCAGAAGGGTTTCCGACAACAGTGCTTGAGGCGGTAGTATGTGGAGATTATATTGTATCAACATATCGTGGGGGTACAAGAGAACTTATTAAGGATAAGAGTTACGGACTGATTCTTCCAGATAATGAGTGGCATGCATTAAGTGTTGCGCTGGAAGAGCTTATTGACCAGAAGGAATACAGGAAACAGGCTGCGGCTAAGACATATGATGAGGTTGCGTCAAAGTATACATGGAAGTATACAGTAAAGCGCTTCATGGAGTTGTTATAAGAAAGGAATATTAGCTTTGAAGAAGATAGATAAGAAAACTATACGTCATATTGTAATAATTGCAATATTAATATTATTTACAATCTTTTTTTCATGCATTGTGTATGTAAGATGTATAAAATATGCAAATCTGGTTATTAATCCTGGAGATGCACTGGATACTGTGCAACTGAAGCAGAACGATACCATTATACAGAGAAGCACTACTGAAACAGGTAAAATCAAGTCTGAGGCATATCTGTTAACAACAGGTGATAACGGAGAAAAAGAATTATCGCATCCATGTGTCTTAGAGGTTAAGTTATATAATGAAGCTGATAACAGTCTTCTTGCTACAGCAGAAACAGAAATTACAGGTAAGAAAAGTGGAGGATATGTTACATTTGAATTTGACAATGTAATAAGTGTAACAACAGATTATAAGCTGAAGTCAGAATTAAGCGTTAAAAAGCTTGATGCTAATGATGAATTGTATATTAATATTGCTGATGATTCTAACACATCTGCGGCTGAAATCAATGGTATACCAGCAAAGGGGGGCGTAACGGTTGTATATCAGATTACAAGAATGGATTACTATTCAATGGCGGCAATTGCAGTCGCTCTGATTAGCGGTTTATTCATAATTGCTATGTATGTCCTGCTCTTTGTATACAAAAAGTTAAAAATCGAATATATATATCTTATTGCAGCAATCGTACTGGGAATTATATATTTTATTCTTATTCCAGAAGGACAGACACCAGATGAATTCGTGCATATAGAGACAGCATATGATGTCGCTAATGTAGCATTTGGCTATAAGCATGGCAGTGACATAGAGATGAGAAAATGTGATATAGATGAAAATGTATTGTCATCGGATTACAGAAGAGGAACATATAATGAATATGTTGATCAGTTATTACACGATCATTCGGTAACAAGTAAAGAAACGCAGTGGCTTGGCGACACACCTTTAAATACAAATAGATATCTTTATTATGTATCAGCTTTCGGAATGATAATAGGACGACTGTTGAAGTGGGGAACTGTTCCGACATATTTTCTTGGAGCGATGTTTAATTATATAGTATTTGTTGCGGTTACTTTCTATGCTATAAAGAAAATACCATTTGGCAAGACAATGGTGTTACTGTTTGGTATTCTTCCAATGACAATGCAACAGGTTACATCATATTCTTATGATTGTGGAATATTAACATTATCAGTTCTTATGGTAGCAATAGCATTAAGAGTTGCATATGCTGATGATGTGAAGATAAAGGATCTTGTAATATTGGGTATTACGACACTGCTGCTGGCATCTGTTAAGAATGGGGCATATTATTTCATGGTGTTCCTTAATATAATACCATTGGTAAGGTTTAGAAAGAATAATAAAGTGTATTTCAGGGTAATTATCGGAATAATAGCAGCAGGAACATTGACGTTGCTGGGACCTATAATCAGGAATGCAATAAGTTCAGCTAATGGTGGAACATTGATGAATGGATATGTTGGCTGGGCTGATGAACCAGGATATACAGTAAGTTATGTGCTTCATAATCCGGTAGTCTTAATAGAGGTCTGCTGGAACACTTTCATTAATTCCTTTGAGTATTACATTTATACAATGTTTGGAGGTTCTCTGGGCTGGCTTAACATATCAATATCATGGTGGATTGTGATTGTACTTATGGGAACGCTGTTAGTATCTGCAATGAAAAAGCAGGATGAAGAAACAGATATAAAGTCATGGACAAAGTGGTTATTTGCAATTATATCAGTGTATAGTATTGGATGTACTGCGGCGGCTATGCTTCTTGACTGGACGCCATTATCATACAATCATATATTAGGAATTCAGGGAAGATATTTCCTGCCAATATTAATGCTGCTAATACTTATTATGAGAGGTAACTGGATTAAGATTGGCAACAGGACAGAGACTTATTGCATATTTACGACTGTAATGATACAGCCTTTTATATTTTATAGTTTGTTGGAACATATGTTATTTTAGAAGAGGTTGAATAATAATGAAAGATAAGAAAAGAGGATTGAAAGGATTGGTGCCAGCTATATTACTATCGCTGGCTGCCAGTTTTATGCTTGGAGTATTTGCACCAATAGAAATTTATTATTCAAATCAGGATCAGTTCTGGTTTGAAATAAACAAACTGGTTCCGGTTGTACTAATAATTTTTGCGGGTATTTTTGTTCTCAGCCTATTATTATTATCAGTGCTGTATCTTATTAATGATAAGATATATGTGATTGGTCTTGCATTATATTTTGTTGCATATATAAGTACATATATTCAGGGAAACTTTCTTGTTAAGAATCTTCCTGGACTTGATGGAACTCAACCAGACTGGAAAAAATACATATCAGAAGATATCAAGACTATTGCTGTGTGGGTAGTAGTAGCTGGTATTGTTATTGCAGGAATATGTATCTTTAAATCAGTAAAATTCAAAAGTGCAGTAAGTGTTGTGTCAGTATGTATGTTTCTTATGACAGCAGTGACAATGATTACACTTATTCTTACAACGAAAGTTACAGATAAGAATTATGACATGGTAATAACGGACAAAGACGAATTTGAAATGTCAACAGATACCAATTTTATTATATTGCTGCTGGATGCAACAGATGCAGGGACATACAAGGAGGTTGCCAAGAATCACCCAGAGTATGCCAAAACATTTGAAGATTTTACATTTTATGATAATACAGTATGTGGCTACACATTTACAAAGCAGTCTATTCCATTAGTGCTTTCAGGGAAATGGTATGAGAATGAGAAGCCTTTTGAAACATATGCAACAGACGCATATAAGACCTCTCCGTTGTTTACCAAGCTACAGAATAAAGGTTATAAAATGGGATTGTACGAAACTGAAACTTATACGACCGATGATGATATGTATAAGTTTAGCAATATAATAAAAAATAAAACGGGAATAAGTTCATATATAACTTTTATAGAAAGAGAGATTCAGATTGTTGGATATAAGTATGCACCATTCGTACTTAAGAGATTCTGCATGGTTGGAACACAGGACTTTGATTATTTTAGAAGTAATCCGGATGACTGCGAAACATATTCACTGGATAATGGTATCTTTTATGATAAAGTACAGAATAGAGAAATAACAAAGACAGATGACAAAGTATTTAAATTCATACATCTTTGGGGAGCACATGTGCCATTTGTGTATGATAAAGATGTAAATGTTATAGAAAATGGTACATATGAACAGAATGTTGAGGCATGTATGACAATGACAGATGCATATCTTAACAAGTTAAAAGAAAGTGGAACATATGACAATTCTGTAATTATTGTTATGGCTGATCATGGGTTTTATCATGATGATGAGCCGTCTAACAGACAGCATCCGATACTTTTCATCAAGGGAAAGAATGAAAAGCACGACTATAAGATTTCGGAAGCACCGATCTCATTTGATGACCTTTCAGAGGCATATTCAAGACTAATAGATGGAGCAACAGGTGACGAAGTATTTGATGCCAGGGAAGGTGACGTAAGAAACAGGAGATATCTTTTCTTTGAGTATATTCACGATGATATTATGGAAGAATATAATCAGGAAGGATATGCAGGAGATATGGACACATTAGTTCCAACAGGTAAGGTTTACAGATATGAGGAATAACTAATGAAGAGCAAATTATTTAAATTATACCCACAGCTTTTATTTCTTGTAGTGACATTCTGTATATTTATGCCAAGTTCATTATTTCTTGGGAATGTGGATGAATTCGCAGTTGGTTATGTGGCAATAATACCGCTTCTGCTTGCAGCAAGTGCAGCAGCTGTAGTGGTGGTAATGGGAATTGGCGCTGTAATGCCGGGGAAGGCTTCAGATATATATGCGGCGGTGATATTCGGAGGTGCATTGGCAGCGTATATACAGGGAAACTTTCTTAATCCTGATTTCGGAGCACTCAATGGAAGAGAAATCCAGTGGAGCAGGTTTGCAGTTAATGGAATAATAAGCAGTATTGTATGGATAGTACTTATAGTTGTGCCTGCTGTAATGGTATGCCTTAAGAAGGACATAACACAGAAGGTTATCAAATGGGCAAGTCTTTTTCTTGCAGGTGTTCAGATTGTGACACTTGTTGTTCTCATAGTAACAACTAAGAAAACTGTTGATTATTCATATGTAGTTACTAAGGAAGACGAATTTACATTATCATCAGATGGCAATGTTGTTGTATTTATGGTAGATACACTGGATGCAAGAGAGACAGAACAGTACATTCTTAACAATTATTCAGAGGAACTTAAAGATTTTACATTCTTTGATAATGTGATAGGTGGTGGGGCTCCTACCGCGCTGGGCATGCCTCTTATGCTTACCGGATATCAGTATGATACAACACAGTCACTTGCTGATTACCACAAGGAGGCATATGAGCAGGGAACTCTTATTCAGGATATGTATGATGCCGGATATGATGTAAAGCTCTATACATTAAGCGAATATCTTAATGGTGCTAATCAGGAAGCAATTGCTAATACAGTAACAGGACAGCAATACAAGATATCAGACAAATGGCAGTTCTTTAAAAACATATACAAAATGTCAGCGTTCTATGCATTTCCACAGGTAGTAAAGCCTGTATTCTGGTTCTATGGAGATAATTTTGCGGCATGCCAGTCTCCGAAGAATGATGCAATTGAACAGTATGAAATTGATGATTCACAGTTGTATGAGGATTTCATGGACAATGGTGTAAATGTTTCATCAGATAATAAAACATTTACACTGTATCATATGTTTGGCGCACATTCTCCTTATGAAATGAATGAGAATTGTGAGGATGTCGGAGAAAGTAATACTACACAGGAACGTCAGATAAAAGGAGTGTTCAGGTATATTACAGAGTATATTGACCAGATGAAAACAGCTGGTATCTATGATAACAGCACAATTATAATAACTTCAGATCATGGAGATTATGGATTATGTGAATGTCCGACTGTTCTTGTTAAGATGGCAGGAGCAGATAATGAAAAGACAGTTATTAACTCAGATGCTGTAACATTTAAGAATCTGTATGCAACATATGCAGATGCATCGGTAGGAAAAAGTGATAAGTATGGAAAGACACTTTTTGAGATGCCGGGTTCTGATGCTGGATCGGATACAGTAAGATACCATGTATCGCCATGGGATATAACGAAGGCTGTATATCCGGATGATTCATACTTAAAAGAAAGGAATTATTCTGTGTTTAAGATACAGGGGAATTCCAAGAATCCGGAAGTGACAATTGTTACAGATGAAAATGAGATGAAAACAATTAATGACAAATAATATTTTATATGCTGATGCAGTCCTTAGTGACTGCATTTTTTATTTGTGGTAAATTGACATAGTATCTGCTATAATTCATTCTGTTCATTATAATAAATAAAATAACAAAAGATGAACAAATAATTATCAGGGAGAAAAATATGAACGAGAATAATCAGCTTATCAGAGCACTCGGATTGAAAGAATCAATAAGCATGACAATTGGTACTGTTGTCGGAGTTGGATTGTTTACATGTGGTTCAGCACAGATTGGAAGCGTGGGATCATGGATAATAGCATTCACATTTGTTGCGCTGCTTATATCTATATGGCCATGTCTTATATATGGAGAGATGTCTGCAGCATTGCCATGCGCAGGAGGAACATACAATTATGCGAAGAGGGGACTTAACAGAGTATGGGCTAATATGGCCGGATGGCATTATATAGTTTCTGTTGTTGCTATCGGAGCTGGCGAAACACTTGCTTTTGCCAATTATTTCAAGATTCTGCTTGAACAGTTTGGAGCAGGTATTGCGTGGCTTGATTCAAGAGTTATTGCAATAATACTTGTTGCAATATTTCTTGCACTTAATTTCAGGGGAATTGAGCAGTCAGGAAAAGCACAGACTGCATTTATGTTCTTTTTCTGGGGATGCTCAGTATGCTGGTTCTTATATATGATACCTAAGGTTCATGTTGAATATTTTGGTGGAATTGCAATGAATTCTTTACCACCTTTTAATGAGATGATGTATATATTCGGACTTGTATGGTGGTGTTATACAGGATTTGAGACATGTGTTTCTATGGGTGCAGAGACTAAGTATCCACAGTATACACTTCCAAGAGCATTGAAAATATCTGTATTTATGGTATTTGCATTAAATGCATTGTTCCAGTGGTTCCTTGTAGGACTTGTTCCTAAAGAGTTCTATGGAATTCTTGCAGCTGCGGATGCACCATATGCAGAAGGACTTAAAGCGGTAGGACTTGTAGGATTTCCTATAATACTGTTGTGTATAGGAATTGCATTTGGTGGCGATTTGTCTACTATTAATCCGGGAATTGCGGCACCAGCAAGATATATATATACAATGGCACAGGATGGCGCTCTGCCTAAGTTCCTTGGAAAGATTCATCCTAAGTTCAAGACACCTTATGTTGCAGTCATTGTTGTTGGAATTATTAATTTTATTCTTATAGCTACGGGTTCTATTAATTATATTGCATCGGTTTCACTTATTTCGCTTGCAATATGTTATATGATTGGATGTCTGTCTTATATGGGACTTAAAAAGAAATATCCGGATATGAACAGACCATATAAAGCACCACTCGGAATAATCGGCTGCGTTGTTACAATAGTTTTATACTGCTTTATGCTTGTGTTTGCAGATAAGGCAGCACTTATAACATCAGGTATAATAACTGTTATATGTATTATTTTTTATTTTGCATATTCACACAGAAAAGAATGTGCCATGCCAACAATTGAAGAAGAAATTGGCGTTATTGAAGAACCTGATGAACAGACTAAGGCAAAGATGGATAAGCAATATACAATATGGAAAGTGTGCACAATAATTGTGACATGTATAGCATTGGGGATATATGTTATTCCAATGGTTATGTAAGGAGGAAATATGAACCGTTATCAGTTTGAAGTATTAGCATACCTTGAGAAACACGGAGAGAATGAGTATCAGATGAGAACACTGTCTGATACATTAAAGATATCAGGAACGGCGATTGCAGATGCACTTGATGATATGGAGGCTAAGGGACAGATTACTAGAAATGGCAGCAGACTTGCAATTACAGAGGCAGGACTTGAAGCACTTGAGCCTTATCGAGTTAAGAGGGCTGTAATTATGGCTGCGGGATTTGGGTCAAGAATGGTACCTGTTACACTCGAAAGACCAAAGCCAATGGTATCTGTTAATGGTGTAAGAATTATCGATACACTTCTTGATGCTATGGTTGCTGTTGGAATTAAGGATATTACAATTGTAAGGGGCTATAAGAAAGAAAAGTTTGATGAGATTCTTGAAAAGTACCCATTTGTAAGACTTATTGATAACGATATATATGATAAGACTAATAATATTTCATCAGCAATTGCTGCTATAGATTATATAGACCAGTGTTATCTGTGTGAGTCAGATTTGTATGTGACTAATCCGGATATTATTACCAAATACCAGTATTGCAGTAATATTCTTGGTTCATACTCACTTGAGACAGATGACTGGAGCTTTAAGCTTGATAATGGACATATTACAGATTATCAGAAGGGTAATACATATTGCTTTAACTATTATGGCATATCGTATTGGACCAAAGAGGATAGTGCTAAGTTAAGAGAAGATTTTGTGCAGGTATATAATGAGGAACCGGAAGGAAATGATTATTTCTGGGAATTTATTCCACTTGTACTTAGAAAAGAAAAGTATGCGGTAGAAGTAAGACCTTGCGAGAAATCTGATATTATGGAAATAGATAATTTCTATGAACTTGTTCAGCTTGATCCGTCATATAAGGATTATCCAGGACAGAAATAAAAATGTGCTAAAAATGTGTTATGTGTAAGACGCATATGCAGGAATGGGGGATGTATGAGGTGTTATAAAGGAAATATTCTGACAGTTGATCCATGTGATACAGTGGTTAAATATCTTGTTGAAGATAAAGGAAGAATTATATATACAGGTAATGAACTTCCAGACCGGTATAAGGATGCAGAGGTTGTTAATCTTGGAGAGAAAGCACTGATTCCGGCATTTGTCGATACACATCAGCATATGGCTTCATTTTCTACATTTCATGCCGGACTTAATGTTATGGAAGCCGAATCTAATAAGCAGATAGCTGACATGGTAAAAGAATTTGTTGAAGAAAGTAAGGATAAGAAGACACTTATAGCATTCGGGGCATCTCCTTATTCTGTTAAAGAAAAAAGACTGATAAGCAGGGATGAATTAGATGCGGTATGTCCTGACAAGGAAATTATGGTTGTAAAATATGATGGACATGCATGTGTTATTAACAGCAGGCTTTTAAAGAAGCTGGATGACAGGGTAAAGAATTTAAGAGGATATCATCCTGATACTGGAGAAATGAATCAGGAAGCTTTTTTTGAATGTTCTAATTATATTACTAATTCTTTGTCGGTTATTGATCTGTTTAAGAATATGCAGAAGGCCATTGACTATCAGGCATCTCATGGGATTGCAAGTATTCATACTGTAAGCGGGGTCGGTTTTACTGGGAATCTTGATATAACATTTGAAAAAATATTTGCAAAGTCGCTTACTAATGGATTTCAGGTAAGGGTGTTTCCACAATCTATGAATATTAAGGTTGCACAGAAAAGAAAGCTTCCAAGAATTGGCGGATGTTTTGAATGTGCGCTGGATGGATGCTTTGGATCTCATGATGCTGCAATGAATGAGGATTATGTTGATTCAACAGGTGGGAATGGCGTTCTTTATTATGATGATGAGAAAGTTATTGATTTCTGCAAAAAGGCTAACAGGGCTGGATTACAGATTGAGATGCATGCCATTGGAGACAGGGCGTTTGACCAGGCTTGTAAGGCACTTAAAGCTGCACTTGATGATTATCCAAGAAAAGATCACAGACATGGCATTATACATGACTGTCTTCCAACAAAGGAAGGTCTGGAAATCTGCAGGAAATATGGAATTGCCATGCCAGTACAGAGTGCTTTTATTAATTGGAAACAGGAACCGGATGAATATCTGGAAAGTATTATGGGTAAGGAGAGGGCAGCAAAGCTTAATCCTTTGAAAACATTTGCTGATAATGGAATTATAGTTTCTTTTGGTTCTGATGCTCCATGCACATCGCCAGATCCGATAGTATGGATAGATAAGGCGGTTAACAATGCTAATAAAGAGCAGGCATTATCTGTGGAACAGGCGTTAAGAATGTGTACTTACAATGGATATTATACAGCATTTGACGATAAGGATAGAGGCAGCCTGGAACATGGGAAGATAGCGGATATGGTAGTCCTTTCTGGGAATCCTTATAAGACAGAGAAGGAACATATTAAGGACATAAAGGTGGATCAGCTCATACTCTCTGGAAAACCTTACCAGTCGTGTGAAGAAAATGTAATAAAGGCGATTATAAGAGGTCTTTTCTCAAAGAGTAAAGCGTAATAGGAGATACGAATCATGAAGAAGGAAGAATTTGATGTGCTCAACAGTCTGTACAATGGAAGTATGGGAAGAGCCGGGTGTACATATGATATTGACAGAACAAAATCTCTTGAGAATGTAGAGATATATAATAATCTTGAGAAGGCCGGCTATATCTCAAAAGAAACAGGAAGTCTTACACAGACAGGACTGGATGCGCTTGAGCCTTACCGGGTTAACAATGCGGTGATTCTTGCTGCTGGTGCTTCAACTAGATTTATTCCGCTTTCGCTTGAACAGCCAAAAGGACTGTTTGAAGTTAAGGGAGAAAGACTTATAGAGAGGCAGATCAAGCAGCTTCTGGATGCAGGTATCAGGAATATAACGGTTGTTCTTGGTTATAAGAAGGAGATGTTTTATTATCTTGAGGATAAATATGGCGTCAGATTTGTTATTAATGATACTTTTAACATTAAGAATAATATTGAAAGCCTGTATCTTGCAAGGAAGGAACTTAAGAATACTTATATATGTGTAAGTGACAGCTATTATATAGAGAATCCGTTTAATCAGTTTGAATATGAGACATTTTATTCAGCTTACTATGGGAACGAATCTACAGATGAGGTGTACGCAAGAGCTGATGAGAATGGACGTATAACAGAAATCAATAAGGATATTAAAGATGGATATGTTCTTATGGGGCATTCATTCTGGAACAAAGAGTTCTCTAAAGGGTTTATAGATGTGGCTGCACAGGTAAGAGAATCTGGTAAATATAATAATTGCTACTGGGAGCTGCTGGTTAAGGATTATATTAATGAACTTCCGGCAATCTATCTTAAGGAATACAAATGTGGCAACATATTTGAGTTTGATTATTTTGATGAGTTAAGAAAGTTTGATTCACAATACCTTGGACATACTCATAGCGAGATAATAAGGAACATTAAGCTTGTATTCAGATGCGACGAGGAAGATATCGTTGATTTCAGAAACGTCAGCGAGGGAATGACAAATACCTCATTTATATTTAAGATTGATGGGGTTGATTATATATACAGGCATCCGGGAGATGGAACAGAAAGCATAATTAACAGACGTAATGAAAAGAAGTCGCTTGTTATGGCTAAGGAGATTGGAGTAGATCCGACATATATATATGCTGATGTTAACGAGGGATGGAAGATTTCAGTGTTTATACCAGAGTTCAGAGAGCCAGATTATGAGTCTTTTGAAGATTCAAGAAAAATACTTGCTGTATTAAGGAAACTTCATAAGGCGCCATTAACAGCAGACTATGGAATGAAACCATGGGAAGATGCGCTGGATATGGAAAAGCTTCTGGAAAAGAAAGATCCTACATGTTTTGTGAAGTATGAGCAGCTGCGCAACAGAATAGGAGAATTATATAAGAAGACTATTGGTGATGGAATCAAGAAGTGTTTCTGCCATGGTGATACTTATAAGCCTAACTGGATGATTAAACCGGATGGGGAGGTTATCCTGATTGACTGGGAATATTCAGGATATTCTGATCCGGGAATTGATGTAGGATATTATGTTGTTGATGCAATGTATGATTTTGACAGGGCAGAGGAATTCATCAAAGAATATCTTCAGGAAGATTATAATGATACAACGAGATTTCATTATATGGCATATGTTGCAATAATTGCATATTATTGGTTTGTGTGGGCAATGTACAGGGAGTCATGCGGCGCTAACATGGGAGAGGCACTTGATAACTGGAAGGATATGGCAGTCAGATATTCTGATTATCTGCTGGGATTATAGTGCAATATATTTAATGTTATTTAATGCTATTTAATTTATAAGAAATATCGGATTGATTATTGAAAGATAATTGATCCGATATTTTTTTGGGGGATTTTAAAAAAATTTAATGCTGGCAGCAGGAATGTCATCAAGATTTGTGCCATTATCTTGTGAACATCCGAAGAGACTTCTCAGAGTGCTTATTATAAGTTCAATTATAC
The DNA here is from genome assembly GCA_934343805.1 of uncultured Lachnospira sp. Taxonomy (GTDB): domain Bacteria; phylum Bacillota; class Clostridia; order Lachnospirales; family Lachnospiraceae; genus Lachnospira. The sequence continues at coordinate 125,279 of CAKRIN010000002.1, read as the reverse complement.
ATACACACTGTGTATCAGTGATATTACTGCAGTATATGCGGCTGGAGAGACAGATGAATATTGTCTTAGGTATGCATCTTGTGGAGGGATTGTAGGAGATGAAGAAGAATTGTGGGGAAGGAAGCGTACGAAAACAAGAGAAGATGGTGGATCAGTACGCAATTGTGTGTGTTAGTGGCAGCGGAAGGCCGGCATGAAGAGGAATAGAGGGAGTGGAAGCGTACGAAAGCAAGAGAAGTTAGTGGATTAGTACGTAATTTATGGAGGAATGGAAGAGGAAGAAGAGGGATTGGGAGAGGAGAAACGTACGAAAACAAGAGAAGATGGTGGATTAGTACGTAATTTATGGAGGAATGGAAGAGGAAGAAGAGGAAATTGGAGAGGGAAAGCGTACGAAAGCAAGAGAAGATGGTGGATCAGTACGTAATTTGCGGAGGAATGGAAGATGAAGGAGAGAAATTAGGTGAGATGAAGCGTACGAAAACAAAAGAAGTTAGTGGATTAGTACGCAATTTACGCAAAAATGAAAAGCAGGAAAAGTGGAAGAAGCGGGAAAAGTGGAAGAGAAATGGAGAGAGCAGCCAGGCAGAATGAACTGTGTGCGGGTTGTGTATGAATTGTATATAAATTGTATATGAAAAATGTAAAAATATCTTCCATTAATCAATAATTAGTGTTATGATATCTAATTGTGTTGGATTAGAATGACACTAATATTATACCTTTGAAAGAGAAATGAGGATTTTTATGGAAATATTGTCTACAGCATTGGGGTATGTGATGAACTTTTGTTATAAGTTGTTACATGACTATGGACTAGCAATCATTTTATTTACATTAATCAGTAAGATTGTTCTTCTTCCAGTATCTATCTGGGTTCAGAAGAATTCAATCAAGATGGTTAAGATGCAGCCTGATATTAACAGGATTCTTATCAAACATTACGGGGATAAGGATGAGATTGCAGAAGAGCAGTCTAAGCTTTATAAGAAAGAAAAGTATAATCCACTGGCATCGCTTATACCGCTTGTTATTCAGATAGTATTGCTGCTTGGAGTTGTGGCTGTTATTAAGGATGGAATTAATGATGGCGTTGCTAATATGAATTTCTTTGGTTATGACCTTACATGGATAACAACCAAGCAGTGGGGAATGTCAATAATAACTCCTGTAATTGCAGGTGTGTCAGCATGGCTTCTGTGTGTTGCACAGAATGCAAGTAATGTATTGCAGGCTGAGCAGAGTAAGCTTAACAAGTATGGAATGATGATATTCTCAGTAGGACTTTCACTTTACCTTGGATGTTTTGTATATGCAGGTGTTGCACTTTACTGGACAGCAAGTAATCTGTTTGCGATATTGCAGTTATATCTTCTTAACTGGGCTATTAATCCTAAGAACTATGTTGATTATGAGGCGCTTGAAGAGACTAAGAAGGAACTTGCTGAAATAGAGGCACTTGGAACTAAGAAGGGTAAGAGAGATAAGGAAGATGTTAAGAGAGAAAAGGCTGATTACAAGCAGTTCTTCTCAGTTGTTAACAAGCATCTTGTGTTCTATTCAGAGAGTTCAGGATTCTATAAGTACTTTAAAGGAATTATTGAATATATTCTGAAAACTACTAATATAACAATTCATTATATTACAAGTGATCCTAAGGACCAGATATTTGATATAGCTAAGAGCGAAAGCAGAATTAAGCCATATTACATAGGGGAGAAAAGACTTATAACCCTTATGATGAAGATGGATGCTGATGTAGTTGTTATGACTATGCCAGATATTGAGAACTTCCATATTAAGAGAAGTTATATAAGAAAAGATATTAATTATGTGTATATTCCACATGGTATGGACAGTCTTAATATGACAATGAGAACAGGCTCAATGGATCATTATGATTCTGTATTGTGTGCAGGAAAGGTACAGAAAGAGGAAATAGAGAAGACTGAGCAGGTATATGGTCTTCCTAAGAAAGAACTTGTGGAGTGTGGATATCCACTATTAGATGAGATGAAAGCTGATTATAAGAATATGCCTAAGAAAGAAAATGAGCAGAAGACAATTCTTATAGCTCCATCTTGGCAGAAGGATAATATCGTGGACAGTTGTCTGGAGGATATTCTTGATAATCTTAAAGGACATGGATATAAGATAACAGTAAGACCACATCCACAGCATGTAAGACACATGCCAGAGAAAATGGAAGGACTTAAGGAAAGATACAGAAACGATAAAGATATAGAAATACAGACAGATTTCTCGTCTAACAGTACAGTATTTGAGGCAGATCTTATGATAACTGACTGGTCGGGTATTGCATATGAGTATGCATATACAACATGTAAACCAGTACTTTTCATAGATACACCTATGAAAATCATGAATCCGGAATATAAGAAGATAGATATTGAACCTCTTAATATATGGATGAGATATGAGATAGGAAGAGTGTTAAAACTCGATGAAATAGATAAAACAGCGGATACTGTAGAACAGATGCTTAATAGTTCGGAAGAATATAAGACTAAGATTGATGAATTTGTCAATGAATATGTGTATAATCTTGGTAATAGTGCTGAAGTTGGAGGAAAATACATTATTTCTGAGATTCAGAAGGCTATTAAGAAACATAAGGGACAGGATAACTAATGTGATTATTGCATAGGAGGGGATGTTATGCAGGCAATTATTTTAGCAGCAGGAATGGGAAAGCGTCTTAAAGAGCTTACCCAGAATAATACCAAATGTATGGTAAAGGTTAATGGAGTATCGCTTATTGACAGACTTCTTCATCAGCTGGACAGACAGCATCTTTCAAGAATTGTTATAGTTGTCGGATATGAAGGAAAGAAACTTATAGATTACATAGCGACACTTGGAATCAATACGCCAATAGCATATGTTGATAATGCGGTATATGATAAGACTAATAATATATATTCACTGGCACTTGCTAAAAACTACCTTGTTGAAGAAGATACGCTTCTTTTTGAGTCTGATGTTATTATTGAAGAATCAGCTATAGAAGCACTTGTACAGGACCCAAGAGATACACTTGCAATGGTAGATAAGTATGAAAGCTGGATGGATGGAACCTGCGTCAAGCTTGATGAGTATGACAATATAGTCGCATTTGTTCCAGGTAAGAGCTTTGATTACAAGGAAAGAGAAGAATACTATAAGACAGTTAATATTTATAAGTTTAGTAAGCATTTTTCACAGGATATATATGTTCCTTTCCTTGAGGCATACTGCAGCGCTCTTGGTGAAAATGAATACTATGAGCAGGTGCTGAGAGTTATTACAATGCTTGATTCACCAGAAATCAAAGGTTTAAGATTGTCAGGCCAGAAGTGGTATGAGATAGATGATGAACAGGATCTTGATATTGCGACTACACTTTTTGCACCAGATGATGAAATAAGAATAGAACTTATGCATAAGCGCTATGGAGGATTCTGGAGATATCCGGGACTGCTTGATTACTGTTATCTTGTCAATCCGTATTATCCACCAAAGAGACTTAAGGAGGAATTAAAGGCGAGCTTTGATACCCTGCTTACAGAATATCCTTCTGGAATGGGCGTTAATTCATTACTTGCGGCAAAGAATTTTGGTGTTCACAAGGACAATATTGTTGTTGGAAATGGTGCAGCGGAACTTATAAAATCGCTGATGGAGAGCTTTACAGGAAAGACGGGAGTGATCAGACCTACATTTGAGGAGTATCCTAACAGATATCCATTAAAGGATCAAGTAGTGTTTACACCATCTAATGATGATTATACATACACAGCAGATGAGCTGATAAGCTTTTTTAGCAGTAATAAGGTAGATAATCTTATTATCATTAACCCGGATAATCCATCTGGAAGTTACATGAAGAAGGATGAAGTCTTAAAGATTGCAGAATGGGCTGAGAGTAACAGGATAAAACTCGTTGTAGATGAATCATTTGCGGATTTTGCAGATGAGCCGGATAATTCTTTAGTTGATCAGCAGCTTCTGGCTTCGCACCAGTATCTTTATGTAATGAAGAGTATTTCCAAATCCTATGGTGTACCAGGGATCAGACTTGGAATACTTGCATCAGGTAATGTGGAGGCAATTGAAACAATCAAAAAGGATGTTGCAATCTGGAATATTAATTCAATTGGCGAGTATTATCTTCAGATAGCAGAAAAGTATAAAAAAGATTACGCAGCTGCGATGAAGAAGTTCAGGGAGGAAAGAAAGAGATTTCATGCATTACTCAATGAACTTGATGGGATAAGGGTTATTCCTTCACAAGCTAATTATTTCATGATAGAAGTTACTAATGGCATGACTTCTAAGGAACTTATGATAAGGCTGTTTAAGAATCATTACCTTCTTATAAAGGATTTGACAAATAAGGTGCATGATGGTAAACAATATATACGAATCGCAATCAGAAATAATATTGACAATGACAAGATGATTGAGGCACTGAAAAAAGAATTATATTAATTAAACAAAAGGAGAATAACAATGATAACACTTTTAAATCTTAATGTAGCAGGATATATCGATCCATCTGTTATGACATATGCAATACAGGCAATTGCCGGTGTTGTTATAGCTGTAGGAGCTTTTCTTGGAATTTACTTAAGAAAGGCAAAGAAGAAGCTTAACAACAAGCTTGGAATAGATGAAAACAGAAACAAGGAAGTTGAGTCAGACGATATTGTTATCAATGACGAAGCTAAGTAATATAACAGAAGAATAATTAGCTATCCCGCACGACAGCCGCATCCCCTTATGAAGATGGGACTGTCGTGCGGGATTTTTTGGTAGAAGAATCAATATACATTTGATATTGATTTGCGTGTGATTAAAGTATAAAATATAATGGCATTTTAAAAAAGACATGGCAATAATAGTGCTGTGAGAAAATACGAGAGGTAATTATGAACAATAACGTAGATGATAAGATGACAGATAAGCCGGACATATTTGATAAGATAATGCATTTGCCGGGACTCAGGGTTTTCGAGCCATTATATAAGAAGTATAAGGAAGTGCTTCTGTATATATTTTTTGGCGGACTTACAACTGTGGTAAGTATTGGATCATATGCATTCTTTAATGTTGCGTGTGGCATGAATGAGCTTATTGCCAATGTTATATCATGGATCCTTGCAGTTCTGTTTGCATTCTTTACTAACAGAATCTGGGTGTTTGCAGCGCCGACCAAGACAGTACAGGATTTTTTGAGGCAGATGGTATCATTTGCAAGTGGCCGTGTAACAACACTGATAATTGAAGAAATTATATTACTTGTATTCATTACATTATTACATTTTAACAGCATGATAGTGAAGCTTATAGCGCAGATTATAGTAATGATACTTAATTATGTAATAAGCAAACTTATTGTATTTAAAAAAGAAAAGTAAATATGTGATAAAACTTTAAGAAATGAGGCGTGTTATGACAAAGAGTGTATTGGATTATCTTGAGGAATCAGAAAAGAAATATAAAGATAAAACTGCCTGTGCAGATGAAACAAATGAACTGACATATGGACAGTTAGTAAGCAGGGCTAAGTATATAGCAGGAGTGCTTGTGGATAAGATTGGACATACTGAGGGCATTCCTGTGTATATGGATAAATCGTGCAATACGCTGGCTCTTTTTATGGGAATTGTGTACGCAGGCGGATATTACTGTATGCTTGATACGACACATCCGGCTGAAAGAGTAGAGATGATACTTAATACACTGGATGCAAGAATACTGATAGTGGATAATAAGTCAGAAGCAAAGGCTGCAAAGCTTGGATTCGCAGGGGAGATAATTAATCTGGAATCTATTCTTGAGAATGAGGAGCAGTATTATGCTGATGAGGACAGAGTTCGAAATACAGAGGACAGGCTTGTGGCAATAAGGGAGCAGGCAATGGATATTGATCCGCTTTATGCGATATTTACATCTGGTTCAACAGGCGTTCCAAAGGGAGTAATTGTTAATCACCGCTCAACAATAGACTTTATAGATTGTTTTACAAGAGAACTTGGAGTGAATGAGACTGATGTAATCGGTAATCAGGCACCATTTGACTTTGATGTGTCGGTTAAGGATATATATTCTGCATTAAAGACGGGGGCAACATTACAGATTATACCTAAGAAGTTCTTTTCATTTCCGACTAAGCTGTTAGACTTTCTGGATGACAGAAATGTGACAACTCTTATATGGGCAGTGTCTGCGTTATGTATAGTGACAACTCTTAATGGCTTTGATTATAAGAGACCGGGAAGCCTGAAGAAGATAATGTTTTCTGGAGAGGTTATGCCAATAAAGCATCTTAATGCATGGAGAGAGCAGTATCCGGATGCAACATTTGTTAATCTGTACGGACCAACAGAGATAACCTGCAACTGTACATATTATGTTATAGACAGGCAGTTTGGGCTGGATGAAAAGCTTCCTATGGGAAAAGCATTTCCTAATGAGAAAGTATTTCTTCTTGATGAGGATGACAAGCTTGTCGGGGCAGACAGACCGGGGGTTACAGGAGAAATATGTGTATCAGGAACAGCGGTAACAATGGGATATCTTAAGAACCCGGAAAAAACAGGGGAAGCATTTGTCCAGAATCCGCTTAATGACAGGTATCTAGAGACAATATACAGGACAGGAGATCTTGGATATTATAGTGAGAATGGCGAACTTTTCTTCTCTTCAAGAAAGGATTTCCAGATAAAGCACATGGGACACAGAATAGAGCTGGGAGAGATAGAGACAGCCATGAATGCAATAGAAGGTCTTGTAAGGAGCTGCTGCATATTTGATACTGATGAGAATAAGATAATTGGATTTTTTGAGGCAGGAATACCGGAATTAGACCGCAAAGCTGTAAGACATGGATTAAAGGATAAGGTTCCACAGTGGATGATACCAAATGTGTTTGTTAAGGTAGAAGCAATGCCGATAACCAAGAATGGAAAGATTGACCGAAAGGCGCTTATGGAGATATATAGAGAACAGGAGGCGGCACATGATAACTAGTAATGAACTTAAGAACATAGGAACACAGATTGGGACACCAACATATGTGTTTGATACAGATGAGTTATGTGAACGTGTGGATAAGATTGAGAGTATTCTTGGATGTGGGGTGACTGTGTGTTATGCCATGAAAGCCAATCCATTTCTTGTAAGAGTGCTTGATAAAAAGCTTGATAAGTTCGAAGTATGTTCACCTGGGGAATTCGCAATATGCGAAAAAGAAGGAATTTCAAGAGAAAAGATAGTTCTTTCAGGTGTTAATAAAGAAAAAAAGGATATACTTTACAGCATGAAGACAGGTGCTGCCGGCATATATACAGTTGAATCTGTTAATCAGCTTAATCTTATTAATACATGTGCAATTGAGTGTGGAATCAGGGTTAAGGTTCTGTTAAGGGTTACGAGCGGCAACCAGTTTGGCATTAATGAACGTCAGATATATGAGATTGCTGATAAGAAGGATGAATACCAGGGGGTTGTGATAGAAGGAATCCAGTGCTATTCAGGAACACAGAAGAAGAAAATGAGCCATATAGAGTCAGAGGTTGTATGGCTCCGTGGAATAGCACATACATGCGAGGCAGAACATGGACTGAAATTAAAAGAGATAGAGTATGGTCCGGGGCTGTCAGTGGATTACTTTGTTAATGACCATTGTGATGCGCTTAATAATAACTTTGACGAACTTGAAGAATTTGCGGGTATTATTAAGGAAATGTCTGAACAGTACCAGGTTACTCTTGAGATGGGAAGATATATAGCTGCAACATGTGGTGTCCTTATCAGCAGGATTGTGGATATGAAGATGAATGACACAACACGCTATGCAATAATAGACAGTGGAATTAATCATATTAATTATTATGGACAGGCAATGGCAATGAAAAAGCCAAGATGTGAATTCATACGGATGGACGAAGAAGATCCAGCAGAGAGCTATGCGTCAGGACTGCAGCCGTTTCATATATGCGGTTCACTGTGTACAGTTGGAGATGTGATAGTTAAGAACCTTGAGCTTAAGGATGCAGCAATAGGAGATATGATAGCATTTTATAACATTGGTGCATACTCAGTTACAGAAGGCATATATCTTTTCCTTAGCAGACGTATGCCGGCGGTTGTTATGTATTCCGGAAAGAACGGATACAGAGTGGTAAGAAAGCCGATAGAAACTTATGAGCTTAACAGGGAAAATATATATGACTAAGAAAAATGTTGTAATGAAATATATAAGAGCAGGGCTTTTTATATGTCTGATTATTGGAATTAATGCATTGCTTAAGATGGCATTTGTGCAGGTGGGATTAACGAGAGTGATATTCCATGAATTAGAAGATTCTGAAGCTGGTTATGACTGTGTTATATATGGACAGAGCCACACCTCATACGGAGTGGACCCTTTAAATGTTGGTGAAACCTCCGGAATGGAAGTGATGAATGCCGGAATAGGCGGCGCAAGAATGATGGATATATATTATATGATGAAAGATATGTATGATAATTACACACCTGATATGGTTGTCCTGGATATGGATTATCAGTATTTTCTTAATGTGGATATGTCAGATATATCTATAAGTAATACACTTGTGTACTACAATTATCCGGATACATTTAACAAGATTGCATATTCAGCAGCAACGCTTCCGAAAAAGGATTACAGGGCGGCACTCTTTCAGTGGATGAATTACCGGGATGGTATATACAACATGAGAGATAATATTGGCAGAAAGTTAACGGATGAGTATAAGAACTGCCAGCCGGAGGCTGTTAATGCCATTGAGTCGTGCGATACTTATAAGACAAGAGGATTCCTGTACAGAGATCATTCATTTGTGCGAGATGAGAATGCAAGAGTGTCTGTAATATGGGATGATGAGCTGGTTGATACTGATTACAGCACAAAATATTTTCAGAAAATAGTGAATCTGTGTAAGGACAAGGGTTCACAACTGGTAATCATAACATCTCCTATTAACAGAGAAACAATACTTCTTGACGAGACATCAATGGATAATTATCAGAAAGCGCATGACTATATTGGAAAGATGGCAGCAGATGAGGGACTTGAATATTATGATTTCAATTATGTCAAATCATCCGTATATGCGGTGGATACCAGTGATTATTGGGATTATGACGGACATATGTATGGTGATGCTGCCGGCCGTTATTCCAGATTCCTTGGAGAATTTCTGAAGGAGATGGCGGAAATGAATCGGTCAGAATTGTCAGATTATTTTTATGAAAATGTATATGAATTATAAAATGTACATGAATTGCAAAAATATGATTGACTATCACTACATGACAAGATAGAATGTTTTCTGGTTACAATGAAGTGACCAAAAGATTTTAATTATTGCGAGGTTTATTATGGATCAGTTATTAGACATTTTGAATGAAATTAACAGCGATGTGGATTATGAAATATGTGACACTCTTATCGATGACGGAATACTCAGTTCATTCGATATAGTTTCACTTGTTGGTGAGCTTAATGATGCTTATGATATTGATATCACACCAGCAGATATAGTACCTGAGAACTTTAATTCAGCAGAAGCTATGTGGGAGATGATTCAGCGTCTGCAGGATTAATCCAGAAAGCGGGGTAAATAATTATGTCACTAGTGTCTACCGGATTTCTGGTGTTTTTATTAGTGGGAGTAATTGCATATTATCTTGTACCGAAGAAAGCGCAGTGGGCATGGCTCTTGATTATGAGCTATGCCTACTATTTATGTTCAGGATATAAGACAGTAATATTCATATTGCTGACAACATGCGTTACATATGCAGCAGGGATCTGTCTTAGCAGGTTAGAAAAGCAGCTTGCTGATTATCTTAAGACAGAGGACCTGTCAAGGGAAGATAAGAAAGCTTATAAAGAAAAGACTAAACATAGAAAGAAATGTGTTGTAGTTGCAGCATTACTCGTCGTATTTGGAGTGTTAGCTGTTGTAAAGTATCATAATTTTGCCATAGAGAATATGAACAGCATAATAAATGCATTTGGCGGAAAGGGCAGAATATCGACATTTACACTGCTTCTGCCTCTTGGAATATCTTTCTATTCATTTCAGTCAATTGGATATGTAATAGATGTATATAGAGGAAAAGTGGAAGCCTGTACCAATATATTTAAATATGCTCTCTTTGTATCGTATTTCCCACAGATTACGCAGGGACCAATCGGACGATATGACAGACTTGCGCCACAATTCTTTTCAGCCCACAAGTATGATCTGGTTGTAATCCAGCATGGTCTTCAGAGAATGGCGTGGGGTCTTTTTAAGAAGTTTATTATTGCTGACAGGGCAGGTGTAGTAGCAGATCTCGTGTTTAATAATCCGGGACAGTACCATGGAATATATGTTGTGATTGGTGTGCTTTCTTACTGTGCACAGCTCTATGGAGACTTTGCAGGTGGAATAGATATGGTAATGGGTGCATCAGAAATGTTTGGAATTGAACTGGATGATAATTTCAAACAGCCATTTTTCTCGCATTCTATAGGCGAGTTCTGGCGAAGATGGCATATTACACTTGGAACATGGATGAAGGATTACGTGTTTTATCCATTCAGCTTAAGCAAACCGGTTAATAAGCTGGGAAAGAATCTTAAGAAGCACAGCCGTACAAGATTCGGCAAATATATGGCAAAGGCACTTCCGATATGTCTTGCAGATCTGCTCATATTCTTTATTGTCGGAGTATGGCATGGGGCAGCATGGAAGTTCATCGTATATGGTATGTATAATGGTGTAATCATGAGCTTTAGCAGTCTTATGGCACCTGTATACGAGAAAATGTTCAAAATCACTCATATAAATAAGAATGCCAGATGGTACAGAGGCTGGCAGATTGCCAGAACATTTATACTTGTTAATATAAGCTGGTATTTCGATGATGCTGCTACACTCACAGATGCACTGGCGCTTATGAGGAATACATTAAAGCATGCAACATTCAGCATTAGTGCAGTTACGGAAATGTTCGGAGGAATGACAGACATCATAATACTCCTTGTGGGATGTGTTGTGTGGCTGATAGTAAGCATACTTAAAGAAAAAGGCATTGCAGTAAGACAAGCACTGGATGCCAAGCCGCTGGCAGTAAGATGGCTTGTGTATATAGCGCTTGTTATGTCAGTTGCGATGTTTGGGTATATATCTAATACATCGGGTGGATTCATGTACGCCCAGTTCTAAGCAGAGGTGCAATATACCATGAAGGATAAAGTGATAAAACAGATTGGAAAGTATATTCGTGCTGTCATTTTCCTGGCTGTGATAGTACTGATTACAAGTGCGGTTAATTATGTAATGGTCAGATCAGGATATGTCAGATACATAATTCACGAGGCTGGTAATTCAAAGACAGAAGATGATTATGACTGTGTTGTTATTGGAGCATCACACGGAAGAGCGGCAATTGATCCTGTGTATCTTATAGAGTCGGGATATGCTGATAATCCCATTAATATGTGTATCCAGGGTGCAACAGTAATTGATAATTATTATATGCTTAAGGAAATATGCCGTAATAATGATATCAGGAAAGTCATTCTAGAGATGGATTACCAGTTCTGGGTAAAAGACAATAAAAGAGACTATGACTTCGGAAATCTTAAAGTGTATCAGCAGCTTCCCATGTCAAAGGTAAAGCTGGAGTATGTTGCTAAGGAACTCCTGAATAAGGATTTCAGGACAGTTATATATAAAGAAAATGCATTTGCAGGTAATCTGTCGCAGGTAAGAAAGAATCTGAGAATAAAGGCTTCTGAGGCATACCAGAATTATGAGATTTCGGCGGCAGAGGGAATTGAGACTGAAGGTACATATATGGGGAGAGGCTTTTTCTACAGGGAGAAGGATACCGATAAGAAAGGCGATTTCCATGTCCGCATGTGGTCGGAAGACAAGATTAATTCTAATGTCCGTAAACATTTTGAGATGATTGTGGACTACTGCAAGGATAATAATATTGAACTGGTGTGCATAACTGAGCCAATAACACCTACTTCTGTTGAAAAAGGACCTGTAAGAGAGGCAGATGCATATTTTGCCAGCCTGTGTTCATCACTTGGCGTAACTTATATTGATTATAATCTTGTGAAAAAAGAATATCTTGAGGTTAGTGATTCAGACTTTTCCGACTGGGAAGGACACATGAATGGGGCGCTTGCAGAGAAGTTCTCAGACCTGCTCGGAAAGACACTCGCAGGACTGCTTGATTGCGATGATGTGCTGAAAAGTGGGTATGGGATGGAGTGAAATAAAATGAGTTAGACTTTTTGGATGCAAAAAGTCTAACTCATTTTTAAAATTGGGGCGAAAATGGGGAAAATTGAAAATGAATTAAACTTTTTTCTTCATCTTTACGTAAATATAATCAGAAAGGAAATTGTAGCTGGATATGTATAAAACAGAGAAATGCAGCTATGAATTCATGAAAATTCTGTGTATATTCAATGAATCAATAAAAATTAGCTTGCCTTAACATAAGGTATGTGCTAAACTACAACCAATTTCCGAGATAATTATGTGAAGGAAATGTAAGATATTTGTTAAATATATTATCTTGAATGGGTGGATTCCCGAGTGGCCAAAGGGGACAGACTGTAAATCTGCTGGCACTGCCTTCGAAGGTTCGAATCCTTCTCCGCCCATTTACATATGCTGAATCTGCAGGCAGTAAAGCGCCATGATGTTAGCTTAGAAGTTATGTCAGTTAAGGTACTTAGGCTGCGCCAGAGAATCATATGTATTATCTATACGCCTGCATAGCAGGCACTTTCGCCGGTGTGGCGGAACTGGCAGACGCACAGGACTTAAAATCCTGCGGGACTTATACTCCCATACGGGTTCGATTCCCGTTGCCGGCATATGAAAGAATCCCTCATAAGTTAACTGCTTGGGCGGTTGCTTGTGGGGGATTTTTGTGTGGTGGGGAAAGAAAATGTTATCGGTTGGTGTGAGGGTAAATGGAATATACGATAAATACGCTGAATAAAATTTTAAAAATGAGCAAAAATAATACAAAATGTATTTAAAATGACGCAAAATGTGTTATATTAAAGATGTGGAGGTGTATTCGTATGAAAAAATTTCATTTGACAGGGTATTCTGTAAAGGGAATAAAGACACTTGATAAGTTGATAAATTTATCATTTTATAAGAAAACAATAACCAGAGACATGGATACGGATGACTATAATGTTAAGGGTATATATGGTATTAATGGTTCGGGTAAATCGGCAATAATAGCTTCAGTAGATATATTAAAGAATATACTCATTAATCCGGGATATCTTAATAATCCGATTGTGCAGGAAGATCTTAATGGAATAATTAATAAGAAATTAGGCGAACTATATAGTGAAGTGGAATTTGTAGTTCCATTAGAAGAAGGATTGATTCAGTATAGATATGAGGTTACTTTATCCAAAGATGCAACTGGAAAGTACTGTATATCCAAGGAAAGCTTATCATCCCAAAAGGCTACATCAAGAAAACATGAGATGAACGTCATTTACAGTATTGAAAATGGTGAAATAGCTGAAATATGTGAATCAGAAGATGATTATTGCAAAGATTTTATTAAGAAAACGACTAATCTGTTATCGAAGAACTCAATGAGTTCTCTTTTTATTGAAAAAGTTGTACTAAATGATATCAGTATACGTAACGATTTGTTTCATAATCTGGCTGTTGTGTGCTTATTTGGAAATTCGCTGCATGTATATTTGAATCTGTCTGATGATCATAGATCTTTCTGGATTAACCAGTCACTGGATAATGCTTTAAGTGCTACATTGGAGGAAAGAGACAATATACAGGCTTTTGAATCGTTGGTAGATAATTATATGGATACAGATAGAGGAAAAATGGAAACCCTTAAAGTTTCCCAGAATGCTGTTCCTAAAGCTAAATATGAGCGTTTTGAGAAAACGATTAAAAAGTTATATGAATTCATACACATTTTTAAAAATGAACTTGTAGATATTGAAATTGATAGAAAAGAGATAAAGAACATATATATGTGTGATCTGGTAATGGTATATGATTCGTATAAGATTCATGCAGAGTTCGAGAGCACAGGAGTAAAGAAACTTATTAATCTCTATGCATATCTTAGAGAAATGGTTAATGGTTCGGTTGTGTTTATTGATGAGCTGGATTCTAATCTTCATGATGTATATTTGTGTGCGCTGCTTGAATATCTGATGGAATATGGCAAGGGGCAGTTATGTTTTACAACGCATAATGTTGGTCCGATGGATGTGCTGAAGCAGCACAGTAAATCAATAGATTTCCTGTCAGATGATCAAAAGATATATTCATGGAAAACATGTGGCAATTACTCACCATCTAACCTGTATAGAAAAGGAATGATACAGGGTTCTCCATTTAACGTGGATTCAATTGACTTTATTGGCGTATTTGAGGAAGAAGGGGAGGATGAGCAGTAGTGGGGTTACAATTAAAATATCTGATGAGGAAAAGTGACAACTATTGATAAGTGGTGGCGTATGGTGTAAAATTATCAGTAGTTATGTCAAAATATGTTGATATATTAATAATTATAAAGAAATAGAGGGATACTGAAAATATATGTTTGAATATACTAATAAAACAAGAGATAACGTGCAAAATATGATTTTGTTTTTTACAGATTCATTATGCATGTTTATTGCGTATTATATATCGGGAGCAATCTGGCTTGTGTTATACAAGAAAGTAGAAGTGCCATTGGCATTATACCAGTTAAGAATTAGTTTTGTTACAGTTCTATTTGCAATATTTGTTACTGCACTGTTTGTTAATGTATCATCGGATTTTGTTACACGCGGTAAGTTTGCAGAGTTAAAGGATGTAATTAAGAAGGCAGTAGTATTTGCTGCTACAGTTGCTGTATATGAACTTATCAGAAGAACGACAGAGATACCTAGGGGTGTATACATACTTACAACATTTGGCGGTGGACTGCTTATGTATCTTACAAGATATATTGTTAAATGGTATCTTGTGGCAAGAAACAAGAGCAAGATGCATGCGTCAAGAGTTATTCTTGTTACAATGAAAGACAGGGCAGAGGCAGACGTAAAGCTGATTAATAAAGGCGAAGACTGGGTCAGGACAGTTGCTGGAATAGTTGTAGTAGATGATAATATGGTTGGCGAAGAATTTGATGGTATTAATGTAGTTGCCAATATACATACTATGATGAGATATATTAAGAATGAAGTCGTTGATGAAGTGTTTATAGACCTTAATTATAAGCTTAGAGAACAGGTACGACCAATGGTAATGGAACTTGAAGATATGGGTATAACAGTTCATCTAAGAGTTGAAGTGCTTGACAGTTTTAAGGATTTTGATACTTCACTTGGACATCTTGGTGGTATTCCTGTTATAACTTTTGCTAATAGAATATTTGATTACAAGGAAATGTTTGTTAAGAGGTGTATAGATATTCTGGGTGGTTTAGTGGGAACTATAATTATGCTGATTGCAATGATATTTGTAGCACCTGCACTTAAGATAGAATCAAAGGGCCCAATATTCTTTAAGCAAAAGAGAGTTGGAAAGAATGGAAGATATTTCTATATATATAAGTTTAGATCTATGTATGTAGATGCTGAGGAAAGACTTAAGGATCTGATGGCACAGAATGAGATGTCAGGTCTTATGTTTAAGATGAAGGATGATCCTAGAATTACTAAGGTTGGTAAGTTTATAAGAAAGACAAGTATAGATGAGCTGCCACAGTTCATTAATGTGTTAAAGGGAGATATGAGTCTTGTAGGAACAAGACCACCAACGGTTAATGAGTTTAAGCAGTATGAAGGACATCATAAGAGAAGACTTTCTATGAAACCTGGTATTACTGGAATGTGGCAGGCATATGGAAGAAAAACAGTTCAGGATTTTGAAGATGTAGTTAAGATGGATCTGGATTATATAGACCATTGGAGTATAGGCCTTGACTTCAGAATAATAATGAAGACAGTTGTTTCAATATTCACAACTGGTGGACAATAAGGAATTGAGAATGAGCAATAATTCAAAGAAAAAAAGAAAGAATTCTAAGAAAACAAGACAGATATTGATGCTTTCCGGATTAGCAATTGCTGCAGTCCAGTTTATAGCGTCAATAGCTCTTATTGTATTTATACATTTTCTTGGAATTATACCATTGGGAATCAAGGTTGTCATTGGTGTTGGACTTATAGCAAGTTCATTAGTTACAGCTATCACGCAGAGATGGAAGATACCAGGAAT
The DNA here is from genome assembly GCA_934343805.1 of uncultured Lachnospira sp. Classification (GTDB taxonomy): domain Bacteria; phylum Bacillota; class Clostridia; order Lachnospirales; family Lachnospiraceae; genus Lachnospira. The sequence continues at coordinate 108,954 of CAKRIN010000002.1, read as the reverse complement.
AATAACTAAAGTTTTATCATTAATTTTGACCATTATTATGGTTATAGGATGTGTTTATCTTGGATATACAAGAGGCTATCTGAGAAAGATGACAGGAAGCAATACCAAGACAGATATTGTTGGCGTGTATGTTTTGTCAGATGATAAGGCTTATGCAATTGATGATATTGATGGATATACATGTGGAATTATTCCTAATATGGATGCAGATAATCTGGGTAAAACTAAAGACTATATTGCCAAACATAATGATGTGAGTCTTATCTATAGTGATTATGAGTCAGTTGTTGAACTTGTGGATGCATTGCTTAATAAAGAAGTACAGTCAATAATTGTTAATGAAAGTTATCTGGGTGTATTTAGTGATATTGATGGATATACAGATCTGGATAGCAGAATCAAATGTATATTCACATTAGAATATGTTACTGAAGTTGCTGATAGTGAATCGAATTATATGAGTAATGATCATGTAATTGGAATATATATCAGTGGTATTGATACATCCGGACCGCCAAGCACAACAAGCAGAAGTGATGTTAATATACTGTTGTTTATGAATACCAGAACACACCAGATATTAATGATTAATACACCAAGGGATTATTATGTACCGCTTAGTATATCTAATGGAGTTAAGGACAAGCTTACTCATGCTGGAATATATGGTGTAGATTGTTCAAGGCAGACGCTTGAAATGTTATATGGTATTAATGTTGGATATTATGTTAAAGTTAATTTTACAGGATTCCTTAATATAATTGATTCGCTTGGAGGAGTGGATATAACACTTGATTATGATGCAACGCTTGCACAGACAGGTAATCTTACTGTGCACAAAGGAGTTAATCATTTTAATGCTCAGCAGGCATTAGTATTCTCAAGGGAAAGATATGCTTATTCAGATGGAGACAGACAGCGTGGAAGAAACCAGATGATGGTTATTAACGCTGTCATTAAGAAGATGGCATCTCCGGCAATGGTAACTAATTATACAAGTATTCTTAATACTGTGTCTGATAATATGATAACCAATATGTCATATGATAAGATTACAGAGCTTGCCAAGATGCAGATAAACGAGAATATAGACTGGGATATTCAGAGCTATAGTGTTAGTGGAGAAGGTACTTCTGCAACAACATTCTCGGCTGGCAAGCAGAAACTGTATGTGATGATTCCATATGAAGATCAGGTCGTTAAGGCAAAAGAGTATCTCGAACAGATGTGTATGGATCAGATTATCGATGTTAATGAGTAGGCGGTAATTAAGGAGTTTGTTGATGAAAGCATTGAAAAAAACCACAATAGGTCAACTATTAAGCATGTATAGATATAGAATGAGGCTTGCTAAATTAAGAGCTGAGTTTTATAGCAGGTATGGTGATGTCAATCATCTGATACCTAATAGATTGTTTAATCCAGATATTGTTAAAGCTGGAAACTATTCATATGGAGATCTGAATATAATAACTTCGGGAGAAGATTATAAACTTTCCATTGGAAATTATGTGTCAATAGCACCAGAAGTTGTATTTATATTACAGGCAGAACATTATACTGATCATATCTCAACATATCCTTATAAGGTTAATGTATTAAAGGCTCAAAAGTGTGAAGCTTTTGCAAAGGGTGATATAGTTATAGAAGATGATGTGTGGATAGGTTATGGAGCAACGATAATGTCAGGGGTTACAGTAGGTCAGGGCGCAGTAATAGCTGCGGGTGCTGTTGTTACTAAAGATGTTGAACCATATTCTATTGTTGGTGGGGTTCCGGCCAAATTGCTGCATTACAGGTTTGGAAAAGATATAACAGGGCAATTGGAACATATCGATTATGGCAGGTTGGAAGTACAGGATATTATTAAATATCAAGATGCATTATATCAAGAGATTAAGAGTAAAGATGACTTATTAAATAATGAAATTCTTGATAAAATAACAAAGATGTAAGAAGGATTAGATAATGGGTTCTAGAAAAGAAATTGGATTGTTATATATAATCAGAATAATATGGTATGCATGTTTATCAGTTTTTGTGGCATTTTTATTCATTACGCTGGTTGGTATGGGACTGGATGTTATGAAGATGGGCGGTAAAGCCACAGAGTTAAAGGCTGAATTAGGAGAAATAACAAGTTGCTTAAAAGATAAGGATTTTGATGGTGCGGATTTGGCTACTGTTCAACTGGACTCTACAATGTCTGAAGTTAATAAAATGCTGGATGAACCGACATGGAAATTTGCAGCTGCATTTCCATTTGGAGGAGAATATGTTCAATCAGTATATAGCGTAGTGGATCTTATAGAAGTAGCATCAGATGATATGATAAAGCCAGCTATTAATGTTATGCAGGAACATCCATTAGATTCAATAAAAGTGGGTGATCAGGGATTTAATACTGATACATTAGTGGCATATATAGCACTTTTGGAGGATATGGGTCCGGCAGTTGATCAGATGATAGGATACATAGAAGGCATTAATCTTCCAGCAAGTATGGGACCTAAGATAAATTCATATACAGATAAACTTGTGACAATAACATCAGCTTATGAAGAAGCAGAACAATATCTTCCGTTGTTAAAGTCATTTCTTGGAGGAGGAGATAATCGTACTTATCTTCTTGCTGCACAGAATTCGGCAGAAGTACGAGCTAGTGGCGGATTTCCCGGCTCTATAGGAACTATAGTAATACAAGATGGTGTGCTTACAATCGGCGATTTCAAGAGTGTATATAATGTATTGTCATATTCCACACCATCAAGTGCAGGAGTTACACAGCTTGAAAACGAGATGTTTGGATATTGGCTGAATTATCCAAGAGACGCATGTTACAATCCGGATTTTGAGAGGGTTGCTAATATATGGGCGTTATCATATGAAAGCAATTCAGGCGAAAGTGTTGATGGTGTAGTATCGCTTACACCAAGTGTTATTCAGAGATTGTTGAAATATATTGGAGAAGTTACGTTATCAGATGGAACTGTATTAGATGGTGATAATGCAACAAGGATGCTACAACATGAATTGTATTATAAATACTATAACGATAGCGCAATATCAGGAGGAACAGACGATTTAGTTGACTCATTGTTTGCAGAGACAGCAAAAACAACAATGAGCAGACTGGTAGATGATTTTAGTCTGGAGAAGATTGCTGGATACTTATCAATCTTTAATGAAGGGGTTGAAGATCGAACAATCATGATGTGGTTTGCTGATGAATCAGAGGAGAACTATGCAAGAGAAGTAGGCTGTTCGGGAGGACTTAATTCAGATCCTGAGAATCCAGAGGTCGGAGTGTACATCAGCAGTTCAGATCCAAGTAAACTGGGGTGGTATATAGACATGGATGTCGCTATAGAAGAAGCCACGGTTAATGATGATGGAACAATTACATATGATGTGGCTGTTACACTTGAGAATATTATAGATAGAGATACTATTAATAATGTTGGTGTGTATATTCGTGGAAATTATAATGGGGCATGGAAAGGATATGTATATTTATTTGCTCCGGCAGGGGGAACAATCGGAGATCTTCCGTCAGGAATAGCACAGACAGAGTATCATGATCTTGAAGTGGGATATAGCAAAGGAATAACTTTATATCCTAATGATCCGGTTACTATTACATATCAGGTTACTACTGCTGAGGGAGTAACAGCTGTTCCAGGTGTTAGTCAGACACCTACATTGACACAGTATAGATGATTAGAGAAGGCGCAGGCATTTAAGGGGAAAATGTTTGATATTTAAGATGATAATATCAAATTAATAAGTACAATTGAGGAATAGAATTATGAAGAAAATTTTGCAAATATCAAAATACTATTACCCATATATTGGAGGGGTTGAGCAGGTCGCAAGAGATATTGCGAATTCTTTAAAGGATAAAGAAATACAGCAAAAAATAATATGTTTCAATGAAGATATTTTAGATGAGTCTGGAAACTATTTAACAAGAAGAAAAGAAACTGTAGTAGATTATGTTGATGGGATTGAGGTAATAAGATGCGGATATGAGATTAAGGTTGCATCCCAATCAATATCGCTGAGTTATGCAAAAGAATTAAAGCGTGTAATGGTAGAGTATCAGCCGGACATAGTAATATTTCATTATCCTAACCCTTTTGTTGCAAATCTTATTTTGAAATATGCAAAAAATGATTTCAAATTTTATCTATATTGGCATTTAGATATAGTTAGACAAAAAGTGCTTAAGTATTTCTTTGTTAAACAGAATAAAGAATTGATTAAAAGAGCTGACAAAATAATTGGAACTTCTGATAGATATTTGGCAGAATCTGAATATAGAGATTATTTTGGAGAAAAAAAATGTGCAATTCCATTAATGGTAGATGAGAGCAGAATTAATGTGAATGATTCTGATAAGCAAAGAGCAATGGAAATAAAAAATAAATATAAAGATAAGACAATTGCCTTTTTTTGTGGAAGGCATGTCCCTTATAAGGGGTTACAATATCTGGTAGATGCCGCTAAATATGTTAAAGATAATGTTAAGATTATAATTGCGGGGAAAGGAGAGTTAACAGAGGAATTAAGAGAGAGAGCTAAAGATAATGAAAAAATAGAATTTGTTGGAAGAATATCGGACGATGAATTGAGGGCGTATTTATATGCGTGTGATATTTTTTGCTTTCCTTCAATTACCAAAAATGAGGCATTTGGAATTTCATTGGCTGAAGCAATGTATTATGGCAAGCCAGCGGTAACATTTACAATACCAGGATCAGGTGTAAATTATGTAAGCATTAATCAAGAGACTGGTATAGAATGTCATAATAGCAATGTGCAAGAATATGCAGAAGCTATTCAAAAATTGGCAGATAATCCTGAGTTAAGGGAAAAGTATGGAAAGGCAGCAAAAGAAAGAGCTGTGGAAAAGTTTGGACAGCAAAGATTTAAAAAAGATTTTCTTGAATTGCTGAAAGAAGAAGAAAATAAAAAATTGAATGTATTTATTGTTGGAAGCAAAAGTATAGGACAGTATGGTGGTTATGAGACTTTTGTCTTAAAATTATTACAGCATCAAAAGAATAATAATATAAGATATCATGTTGCATGCAAAGAAAATGGAAGCGGAAGAATGGACGTATCAAAGCTTACAGGCGCAACAGTAGTAAATGAAAAAGAATTTAACTATTGTGATGCAAGATGTTTCTTAATTCATGTTCCAAAACGAATAGGTTCAGCCCAGGCAATATTTTATGATATTAAGGCGTTAAAAGAATGTTGCAGGTATATTGAATATAATAGAGTTGATAATGCGATTGTTTACGTTTTAGCATGTAGAATTGGGCCATTTTATAAGAAATATGTAAATAAAATACATAAACTTGGTGGAAAAGTGTATCTTAATCCAGATGGACATGAATGGAAAAGAGCAAAATGGTCAGCACCAATAAGGATGTATTGGAAACATTCTGAAAGACAAATGGTTAAAGAATCAGATTTAATCATTTGTGATAGCATTAATATAGAAAAATATATAAAAACTGAATATGGGAAATTTAATCCCAAAACAACGTTTATAGCATATGGAGCGGAATTAGAGCCATCAACATTAAAAGATGATGATAGTAAATACCAGAATTGGCTATGCAAACATGGGTTGAAGGATCATAATTATTATATTTCTGTTGGAAGATTTGTTCCGGAAAATAATTTTGAAACAATGATAAGGGAATTTATGAAAAGCAACTCTAAAAAGGATTTTGCTGTAATTACCACAGATGACAAAAAATTCTTAAAGAAGTTGGATGAAAGATTAAATTTCAGCAAAGATTCAAGAATTAAGTTTGTTGGGACTGTATATGATCAGGAATTGCTAAAGAAGATTCGAGAGAATGCGTATGGATATTTTCATGGTCACTCAGTTGGAGGAACTAATCCTAGTCTGTTGGAGGCTTTGGGCAGCACTAAGCTAAATTTATTATATGATATAGGTTTTAATAAAGAAGTTGCAGAGGATGCTGCTTTGTATTGGAGCCTGGAGGAAGGCAATCTTGCTTCATTAATAAATAAAGCGGATAAATTAAATTTAGAAGAAATTGATACATATGCTGACAAGGCAAAAAAAAGGATAAAAGATAAATACAGTTGGAACTATATTTCTGATTTGTATGAAAAATGTTTTGGAGATAAAAAGTGAGAGTTTTACTTATAGACCAGATTGCAAAAACAAATTTTAAATATTCATTTCCATTAGCAAATGGTTTGGAAAAGAATGGGGCTAAAGTTACATTAGTTCTTGATCAGAAATCTGAAAAAGAAAATAGTACATGTGAAATTATAAATCTTTTTACAACGGATGAAAAAAACATAGGTAAGATAAAAAAAGTATTAAATTATCTGAAATCATATATCAGGATTGGGAAAATTCTCAAAAAAGGAAATTATGATGTTATTCATACCCAATGGTATATATTTTCTCCAGTTGATTATTATTTTTTGTCGAAATACAAAAAGAAGTATGGAGTAAAGATTGTATCAACTGTTCACGATATATTACCATTTAATGAAAAGTTTTATGACAAGTTTTTCCACGATCGTTTGTATAAAATTGCTGATAAAATAATATTACAGGCACCTAGTAATATGGGAAGATTTAAGGATATATTTCCGGCGTATGCTAATAAAACAATCATGATTCCTCATGGACATACTATGGATTATGTACAGGTAATAGATAAGGTAGAAGCAAGGAAATATTTAGGATTAGATCTTAATAAAAAGATATTCTTATTCTTTGGGCAGATTAAAAAGGTAAAGGGTGTAGACATTCTTCTACAGGCATTTGCCAATGTCAAAACTAATAATACGGATGTCTTATTAGTTATAGCTGGAAGCGTATGGAAAACAGATTTTTCAAGATGCGAAGAAATTATTCAGGAATATTCACTGCAGAACGATGTTGTATTGGATATAAGATTTATACCAGAAGAAGATATAAAATATTACTATTCTGCTAGTGATATATGTATGCTGCCATATACTGATGTATATCAAAGTGGCGTAATACAATTGGCATATGGATATCAGAAACCAGTTATTGCAACAGAATTACCAGCTTTTACTCAATTTGTTAAAGAAGGTGAAACTGGATATTTGGCTAAAGTTAAAGATGTTGATTCATTGGCTGCTGCTATGGAAAAAGCAATAGATAGTTCCTATAAATGGGAAGAAATGGGAAAGAATGGCCATGATTATATTAAAAAAACTTTAGGTTGGGAAGATATAACCAAAAGCATAGTAAAGAATTGCTATATGGACAAATAAAGAGAGATGTTAAATGGAAGAAAAGAAACGTTATATAGAATTAGACATAGCAAAAGGAATAGGAATTTTTTTAGTTGTATTTGGACATTCATTTCCAGATGCAAGTGAAGGGATTTTTAATAATAATATATTTTATATGAATTTAGAGCATTTTATATATGGATTTCATATGCCACTTTTTATTTTTCTGTCAGGATTTTTGAGCTCAAAAATTTATAACAGTAAATCTTTTAAAGATAAAATATTGTATCTGAAGAATAGATTTATGAGGATAGGTATCCCATATATATTTATATATATAGTTTCTTTCTGCATGAAGTTATTATTAAACAGATATGCTGTAAATAAGGTTGAAACAGATAATATTCTGTCTGATTTTTTGCTTGGACATAGTTCTAATGGTGGGTTATGGTTTTTATATGTATTGTTCTTGATTGATATAATAATGTTAATATTGAATTTTATAGATATAAGAATTGTATGCATATGCAGCTTTGCGTTAAGCTGCTTTTTTGGTAATAGCATGTATGGAGATAATAATTTTAAAAAGATTGGATTTTATTTATTTTTCTTTTCATTAGGTATTTTCATCAGTATGTATTATGAGAAAATAAAAAACAAATTTAATGTCTATTTAATGATAATTAGTGCATTGTTATGCATATTTACAAAAGCTTTAAATACTATATATTTAAATACAATAAATGCGATGCTAATGATATTTGTGATTATGTCTCTTTCAATTATTATAATGAATAAATGTCAAAAGATTAGTGGCTTGTTGTCAAAACTAGGCATGTATAGTATGGATATATATATAATAAGTTATTTTGTTCAAGTTTCAATAAGGATAATGCTATTTCAAAAATTAAATCTTAGTTATGAATTTTGTTTTGTAATAATGTTACTGGGCGGACTATTAGGATCAGTATTAATTTCTAAGTATATAGTTAGAAAAAATAAGATTTTAAACATGCTGGTTTTGGGAAGATAGAGGAATAAAGATGAAACTTAAGCTGAAGAGGATTGATAATTTAACATTAATTTCAATTACAAGCATTATATTGGTCTATGCTTTGAGCTATATCAGCCTGTGCCTTAAAGTTGGAACAATGATGTTTTGTGGTATTCTAATAGGATGTGTAATGGCATCAGTAATTGTAGATTACTATTATGCCGTGAAACATAATAAAGACATGTCGGTAATATTAACCATACCAATATGTATAACCTGTTTTCAGAATGTTTTTTTGGGAATTGGAATTAGCAGAATAAGCAATAAGGAATTATTATTTTATATAGTTATTAATGTTGTGTTTTCATGGATGTTACTATTCCTTGGAATTCTGGATAGAAAATTTTATGTGCCAGAGATAAAAAAAATGCTTATATGTTTTTTACTCTTATTAGTATATTCACTTGTTATTTCTTATTTTAATCATGTTAACACAGTTGCTTTTATTTCATCATTTCGTAATATTTCATCTCCGTTTGTGTTCTTTTTGGTAGGAATGCTTCTGTCTGAAAGATGCAACAAGGATAAGTTCACATCTATTGTATGCATATTGTTTATAATTGTATTTTTGATGGGAATATATGAATATTTTTTTGATTCAGATTTTTGGATAAAGTTGCATATAGGAGAATTATGGAACAAAAAAGGAATTTATATTAATAAGTTAACTCAAAAACCATATAATCATTATTCAGCGGAAGTGTTTTTTGGGAAACAATTGCCAAGAATGGTTTCAACATTTGCGGAACCTGTTAATTTAGGATCGTTCTGCCTGTTTGTAGGAATGATATCATGGTGGAAGAAAAGATATGTATTATTATGTATGGCAATGATGATGGGAATCTTAACGGTTAGCAAAGGTGCTTTACTTGGATTTATTGTACTATTCAGTATAGTTATTTTGTTTAAGTTTAGTTATAGAGATAGAATAAGATTGATACCAGTGATTATAGGCTTGTTATCAGCTGCATTCATAGTTATGCTGAATTTCAGTCAAAGTGTAGTTGTACATGTATCGGGTTTTTTTAATGCATTTACAGATATTAAATCATATATACTTGGACATGGTATTGGAAATGCTGGAGTATATGCTAATCTGTATAGTGAGGCCAATAAAATCGTAGTACAGGAAAGCGGATTAGGCGTTGTACTTGTACAAATAGGAATACCAGGAGTATTATGTTATGCATATATGCTGTATACAATTATGAAAAAAGCAAAAAGATATAATGAAAAAAGAACAAAGATATTAATATATGCCATGGCACTGTCTGTTTATATGTTGTTTGCATTTAGTGAGTCAGGTATAGGACCTAATACTTGTTCATACTTTATGATGTTGCTTGGAATGTTTACATGTGAGTACAAAACAAAGAAAGAGGTATGCGGTGAAAGTAGGAATATTAACATGGTTTAATGCGGCTAATTATGGAGCAAAAGCACATTCGTATGGATTGCAAAAGAAAATAATTGATATGGGTCATGAGTGTGAATTGATAAATTACTGTCCCAAGAAAATGTTTATATTAAATTATAAAATGAATATGGGAAGAGAGTATTCGTGTGGTAATATACTCAATTCTATTAAAGGATTTTTCAGATGTGTAAAGCTTTCTAATAATAATAAAAAATTGATACTTAGCCATAAGGTTAAAAGTGCAGAGGAAATTGATAATCTGGGTTATGATCTGATAATTCTTGGCAGTGATGAAATATTTAATGTGGGACATCCATTATATGAAGCAATTTATTTTGGAGTTGGAATAAAGACACCATGCATAACATATGCACCAAGTTCGGGTCAATACAGTGAATTATCAAAACTTGATGAGAAAGTCTGTGATAGTTTAAAACGGATGAAGTATATTTCAGCAAGAGATATTCATACACAAACATTAATAGAGAACAATACTGCAAAGAAACCAGAATTGGTGTTAGATCCAACATTTTTATGGGAATATAATGAAAGAGGCAACGAAAAATTCTCCGGAAAATATATGTTGGTATATTCATTCAGTGAGTGGTCAGAATATTCCAAGGATATAAGAAGTTATGCTGAAAGCAGAGGATGGAAGATAATTTCTGTAGGAAGAAAAATAAGATGGGCAGATAAGTCATATCAGGTGGCAGGATTAGATGAATGGATAAGCGCATTCAGGGGGGCACAATATGTATTTACAGATTCATTTCATGGAACAGTATTTTCTTTAAAGTATAGAAAACAATTTGCGGTTGTAGGCAGACATGATAAAACTAATAAGATAGGAGATCTGTTAAAGACTTTATCCGTTAATCGTCAAATATATAATAAGAATGAAGATATGACTGAATATCTGGATGAGAAAATTGATTATGATATTGTGACAAAATATATACATGATGAGATTGAAAAATCTGAGAACTTTTTAAACAAAGGATTTGCTGAAGTTATTAGTTAGGAGGAATGGTTTTATAACCGGATTGGTATGAAGATAATATGTATTATAATTGTAGTGATTTTATTACTTATTATTATTAAGTGGGGGTTGTTAGCGTTATATTGTAGAATTCAATGTAAGCTTGATGCAAAAAGATATCACATGAAGCAAGAAAATAATAATAAAGAGAATGATAGGGCAGTTGATTCAAAAATATCATTTGCAAAGAAAATATACCATTTTATTAATGGATATGTATATGGATATATGAGATATAAGGTAATAAAAGTAGGACATATTCCTAGCCATAGAATTCGTAATATTATATACAGGGCAATATTTGGAATGAAGATAACAAAAAAAACTGTTATATATGGTGGATGCGAGATTAGAAGTCCATGGAATATAAAAGCGGATAACTGTGTGATTAGTACTAATTGTATATTGGATGGAAGAAATGGTATTACAATAGGTGAAAATGCGGTTTTTGGATCAGGGGTACACGTATGGACAGAAGAGCACGATGTTAATGATGCTAAATTTGGGGTTAGCAGATCAGGTTCGCAACCTGTAGTTATAGGTGAACGTGCATGGATATGTTCAGATTCAACAATATTGCCAGGAGTAACAGTAGGGGATGGAGCGGTATTAGCGTCAAGAGCAGTAGCAACAAAGGATTGTGCTCCGTTTACGATTAATGCAGGAATACCAGCGAGAAAGATTAACAATAGAAATACAGAATTAGATTACGAATTAAATGGAAAGCCACATTGGCATTTTTGGTAATTGATTGTTGTACAAGGAGAAACAATAATGGGTGAAATGCATAATATTAAAATTCCAGTTTTAGATATTATACAGGGCGAGGATTGTTGTGGATGTTCGGCCTGCAGCCAGGTATGTCCAGTTAATATAATCGATATGAGAAGAGATAAAGAAGGTTTTTTATATCCTACGATTATTAAGGATAATTGTATAAACTGTAATCAATGCATTAGTGTTTGTCCGATTGTTAATTCAAAAAAATCAGATGTTGATTCCCATATATATGCGGGATACTCTAAAGATAAGAATGGTGTTATGTCTGCATCTTCAGGTGGCATGTTTGAAAAATTGGCTATAAAGTTTTTGGATATTTATGAGGATTCCTATGTTGTTGGGGCAAGATGGAGTGAAGATTGCAAGCATGTTTTTCATGAAATTAGTAATGACAAAGAACATGTTTTACAATTTAGAACCTCAAAATATATACAGAGTGAGAAACAAGATGTTTTTAAGTCTATTAAAAATTTACTGGATAAGAATTCAAATGTGATGTTTGTTGGTACTCCTTGTGAGGTTGCCGGATTAAAATATTATTTAAAAAAAGAATATGATAATCTATTGCTCATTGACTTCCTGTGTAAAGGTCCTACATCGCAAAGTTTTATGGAAGACTATGTTGATGCTTATAATAAAAAAGAAAAATCAAATATGACCTATGTAAATATGAGATATAAATGGGAAAAAATGGATATCTGGATTCCGCAATTTATTAAAGTCAGATTTTCTAATGGAAAAGAAAAAATGAAAGAGTTTTATAATTCAACTATTGGACACGCTTTTAAAATTGTACAGAGACCATCATGTTATAATTGCAGATATTATGGATTTAATAAATTATCTGATATAACACTGGGGGATTATCATGGAATTAATAAGGAATATACATTTTACAACAAATACGGGGTTTCATTAATTTTTGTAAATTCCCCAAAGGGAGAGAAAATCTTTAGAAACATTAAAGACTTATTGTTTTTATGCGAAGTAGACAAAGAAAGTGTATGTAAAGATAATCCTTATATTGAAAGAAATAATAAAAAGAATAGTAAACGTGATGAATTTATATCGTTGTTCAATGAAAAAAATCTTAAGTATGCTGTAGGAAAAACAATATCTTTTAAAGATAGAGTTAAAATGATAATACCTTGGCAGATACAGAGAAAGTTTATAAAGGCAAATAGGAAGTAAAGAAAATGAAAGTATTAATGATTGGTGGAAGTGGAATTATTAGTTCCGAAATATGTAATCTGGCAGTTGAAAGAGGTATGGAAGTTACTATTTTGAATAGAGGCAGGAGAAAAAAGTTAATTAATCCTAAAGCTAAGCTGATTGTTGCAGATATAAGGAATGATGCAGGCGAAGATATAAGGTCAAAGATAGAAGCAGAAAGTTATGATGTAATAATAGATTTTTTGACATATAATGTTGAGCAATTAAAAAGAAATCTTAAGATATTTGATGGATTGTATAATCAATATATATTTATATCATCAGCTACAGCATATAAAGAAAAAGGAAGTCCACTTAAATATAAAGAAAACGATGCTTTGTTTAATGATAAATGGAAATATGCATATGATAAATCGTTGTGTGAAAAATATCTTGAAGACAATAAGAAAAATATTAATTATACAATTTTAAGACCATATGTAACATATGGAAAAACCAGAATACCATTTCAGATAATACCAATACAGAATTATACTATTATTAATAGAATATTAAATGATAAACCAGTAGTTTTATGCAATGATAATGTAAAGTGTACGCTAACTAATTCTAAGGAATTTGCGATTGCTGCGGTTGGTGTATTTATGAATGAGAAAGCATTCCATCAATCATTTAATATAACATCTGACTGTGAAACAACATGGGAAGAGGTTGCAAAGATTTTGTTTTATAAATTAGGTAAGCAGGAAAAAATAATTAAAGTGCCAATTGACTTCTTAAAGGAAACCAATAATCTCGGATTTAATATAGAAGAGTTATCTGGAGATAAGGCAAGGGATATGTTGTTTGATAATAGCAAGATAAAAGAATGTGTTCCGGAGTTTAAAGGCAAGTTGAGATTTGAGGATATGATAGATGAAAGCATAGAATTCTACAAGGATGAAAGCAATCAGGCTACGAATTATGTGTGGGAAGCAAGGATTGATAAATTAATTGCTAAATATAGTAAAAAGGCTAATTTACATAATGTTAGTTGTAGAATATGCAGAGGTGCAAATTTTAAAAATAGGCTTATGTACACTTTGGCAAAAAATGATTTGTTGTATTTCTTATTAAAATCAATAAAAGATAGGAAATAAATGTGACTGAAGGGTTAAGAGAAAAGTAAAATGTCTAGTATAAGAAAAAATTATGTATATCAGGTACTTTATCAAATATTATTGATAATAACACCATTAATAACATCACCATATTTATCAAGAACTTTAGGCGCAAATGGAATAGGCACATATTCATATGCGTATTCTATTGTTTATTATTTCTCACTTTTTGTATTGCTCGGAGTAAATAATCATGGAACAAGAGAAATAGCAAAATACAGAGAAAACAAAGAAAAAATGTCACAGGTATTTTGGTCTATATATACTGTTCAATTTATGATGGGCATATTATTGTCTATATTATATTTACTATTTGTCTTTGTAATACAAAAAGCAAATGTTTATAGTGAAATTCTTATAATATATTTAATATCTGCGGCATTAGATATAAATTGGTTTTATTTTGGATTAGAGAAGTTCAGACTTACAGTTATAAGAAATACAATAGTAAAGATAATGACAGTTTTATGTATCTTTATTTTTGTACATAACAAGACGGATTTATGGATATATACATTAATAATGAGTTTAAGTTCATTATTAAGTCAATTGGTTTTATGGCCTATTGCAATAAAAGAAGTTGATAAGATAGACATAAACTTTAGAAGTGTTGTTGATAATATTAAGCCTTTGTTAATATTATTTGTACCAATACTTGCAGCCAGCATATTTAAATATATGGATAAAATTATGCTTGGATTAATGTCAACTAAAGATGAATTGGGTTTATATGATAATGCAGAGAAGATAATGAATATGCCACTAGGGTTTATAACTTCGGTTGGAATGGTTATGCTTCCGAGAATATCTAACTTACAAACAAAAGAGGTGTCGGACGAAAGGAATTTAGTATATATAAAAATGTCATTAAAATATACTATGTTAATGGCATCCGGAGTTGCTTTTGGATTGGCTGGGGTAGGCAAGGAATTTGCACCATGGTTTTGGGGAGCTGAATTTTCAAAGAGTGGTTACGTATTGATGGTAATTGCATTTGCTATTTTGTTCTTTCCGTTATCTAATACTGTGAGAATGCAGTATTTAATTCCTAAACATAAAGATAGTGTTTTTTTGAGGGGAACAATATATAGTGCTATAATTAATTTAATAATAAATCTTTCATTAATAAGAAAATATGCTGCTATAGGAACAGCTATAGGAACAGTAATAGCTGAATTGGTTTTAGCGTTATATCAGGCATATAAAATTAGGAAAGAAATAAAAATATTCGATTACTTAAAAAGAACATATATATATGTGCTTTCTGGAGCAATTATGTATGTAGTTGTTAGAATATGTGCCATGTATATGAAATCACTTATAGGAAATATTTCATGGATATGTGAAGTTGCAGTTGGATTGATAGTATATGCTTTGCTGGTTGTTATTTTTGAAAAAATATTTTATAAAAACAACATAATTCGAGAGATGTTACAATTACTTGGAATAAATCATTAAAATAAGGAGGGCGGTTTGTAAATCGCAGTTATTATATATGATATACGATAGGATAATAATAGGAGCAGGATTATATGGATTATATTCGGCTTGGATATGTGGAAAACATGGATTAAAGACACTTGTGATTGAAAAAGAATCTGAGCCATTTATGCGAGCAACTTATATTAATCAGGCAAGAGTACATATGGGATATCATTATCCTAGATCATTATCAACAGCAAAAAAATCAGCAAATTATTTTGAACGATTTTGTGAGGATTTTGATTTTTGTATTTTAGACAGCTTTGATCAGGTATATGCTACTTCGGCTAATTTCTCGTGGACATCAGCCAGCCAGTTTGAAAAGTTTTGTAAAGATGCAAATATAGTGTGTGAACCTTTAAATTCTAATAAATATTTTAAAACGGGTATGTGTGATGGTACTTTTTTGACACAAGAATATACATATGATGCAATGATGTTGAAAAATTTCTTCCTTGATGAATTACGCAAACTGCCATCTGTTGAAATACAGTGTGGAATAGAAATAATTGATATCGTTGAAGAAAAAAATAGCTATTATATTTCTTTGAGCAATAATCAAAAAGTTAGTTCAGACTTTGTACTAAATGTAACATATGCAAGTGTAAATCAGTTATTAAAAAAGTTGAATTATGATACGTTTGGTATTAAGTATGAATTATGTGAAATAATATTGTGCAATGTTAATGACAAATTAAAAAATGTAGGTTTAACAGTAATGGATGGACCATTTTTTTCAATCATGCCATTTGGAAAAACTGGATTACATTCGTTAACGTCTGTTTCATTTACACCACATATGACAAGTTATTCAGATGTTCCAGTTTTTAATTGTCAGAAAAATATAGATGCGTCGTATTGTTCCCCTGAATGTTTGGGAAACTGTAATAATTGTGCTAATAAGCCAGAATCGGCATGGGGATATATGTCTTCCTTAGCTCGAAAATATGTAAATGAACAATATAAATTTGAATACTATAAATCTTTGTATTCAATGAAGCCAATATTGAAATCATCAGAAGTTGATGATTCAAGACCAACAGTGATAAAGGTATCAAATACAGAACCTAAATTTATAAGTGTTTTGTCAGGAAAAATTAATACTGTTTATGATTTGGATAATATATTAGTTTAGGAGAAAAGATAAATGAATAAAGAATCAAAATTTGTATCTGCAGTCATATATTTTCATAATGAATATACATACTTAGATAGTTATATTAAAATTGTTCATAAATTTTTAAGGGAACATTTTTTGAAATATGAAATAATATGTGTAGATGATGCATCAACGGATAACAGTGTAGAGAAGATCACAAAATTAGTGCAACAGGACGGACTTGAAAATATAACATTAGTATCAATGAACGTCTATCAGGGGCGCGAAAGAGGTATGGAAGCAGGTGTAGACTTAAGTATAGGTGATTATGTATTTGAATTAGAGTGGGTAGATCTTACTAATAAAGATACATATGAAAACATGTTATGGGAAGCATATACGAAAGCGGTACAGGGATATGATATTGTGACGTATGCATCGGAGGAACATAAAAGTTTAGGAAGTGCTATTTTTTATGATTTATATAATAAGTCAAACTTGAATTTGGTGGGTTTGACACCTGAACGTTTTAGAGTGGTAACAAGAAGAGCAATAAACAGAGTATCAAGAATGAATAAAACTATAGTGTATAGAAAAGCTTTGTATGCAAATTCAGGATTGAGATCATTTGTGATTGGTACTAACAAACATGAAGTGGGTAAAAATATAAAAAAGGAAATAAAAAATAAGAGGAAAACGGGATTTAATGTTTTCTTGGCATATACGGGTCTGGTCCCTAAAATCGCAATGATATTAGAATTTATATTGATTTTTTTATGTATTGCAGCAGTTGGTTATATTGTTATAAGCAAAAATACAACTATTGGAATCTGTGTTTTAATTATGTTGTTAGTGGGCGCATTATTAGGATTAATGATCGTATTTGTTATCAAATATGTAGAATTGTTGTTAGAATTGGTTCTGAAAAAAGAGAGATATATAGTGAGTTCTGTAGAGAAACTATCAAACAGTGAGAGGAAAGAATAAGATGAACCAGATAAAATTATCAATTTTGTCACCATGTTATAATGGAGAGAAATACATAGAAAAATATTTTAAAAATATTTTGGAACAGACATTTAATGAATATGAGGTTATCATTGTTAATGATGGTTCTAAGGATAATAGCGATAGTATAATAAGAAAATATAAGAAAATATTTGAAGACAAAGGAATTACTTTCAAATATTTAAATAAACCCCAAAATGAAGGACATGCTAAGGCTATAAGTGATGGATTAAAGTTGGTTACGGGTAAATATTTAATGTGGCCGGATATAGATGATTATATGCATGAAGATCATCTTGAAAAACATGTTCAATATATGGAAAATAATGAAGATGTAGATTTATGTATAGGAAAATCAGCAGTTTATAATGTAAATGATTTATTGACTCCTTTATTTTATGCGTGGAATTATTTTCCTAAAGATAAAAAGAGTTTAATAAAAGATTTCATGCTGTCTGAAAAACAAAATGTTGGATTTATGTCCGGAACATTCATTTTAAAAACGGAATTTTTATGGAGCGTATATCCGAAAAAAGACATATATTCTCAAATATCAGTCGGTCCGACTATTCAAATGGTTTTCCCAGCAGTTTATTTGGGAAAAGTGGGATATTTGAGTGAGTGTACATTTGATTATTATATTCATGGAAATAACCAGCATTTGGTAAATGAGCTCAACCAATATAAAAAAATTAAATTAGTATATGATAATGTCTTAGATGATATAGGTATAGTTGGCAAAGAAAGTGAAAAGTTAAAAAAACGAGCAACAAATGTATCAGACAGAATGGTATTTTGTTATGCATTTAGGAATAATGATTTGCTAATGGCTAAACAGGCATGGAAAAATTTAAAAAGCAATAATGGAATAAGATTTAAAGAGTGGGTAAAGTATATTATTTTAAATATAAAACCAATAAATGTTATATTTTTTAAGCTGAAAGGAAAATAAAATGATTTTAGTTGGTTCAACAGGCTTTGTTGGAAGTAATTTGCTATTAAATGGTAAGTTTGATGCTGCATATCATAGTACTGATGTAGACAATTCATATGGTTCAAGACCGGATATTTTGGTATATGCAGGTGTTACAGGAACTAAATTTTGGGCAAATAGTAATCCTGATAAGGATAAAGATGTAATTGAAAAAGCAAAAAAAAATATAATGAAGATAGCGCCATCTCATTTAGTTTTGATTTCGTCTGTTGATGTGAATGAAAGATTAGATTCAGACGAAAATTATGAGATAAAAGAAAGTCAATTTGGAGCATATGGAAATAATAGATTAGAGTTAGAAAAATGGGTGCAGGGGAATTTTGCAAAATATAATATAATAAGATTACCGGCGATTTATGGACAAAATTTGAAAAAAAATTTTGTTCATGATCTGATATCTCCAATACCACCAATGTTATCTAAGGATTTATATGAATATGTAATACAGGAAATACCTTTGATTGTAAATGAGTATGAATTGAAGGCTGATGGGTATTATCATTACTTAGAAAGAGATGATAATAGAAATGAATTGACCCAATTATTTGGAAAGAGTGATTTTAATGCTTTATCATTTACTAATCCTCAAAATTATTATCAATATTATAATTTAGAATGGCTATGGGAAGATATAAATACAATTTTATATAATGATATAAAATTAATAAATTTGGTTACAGAACCAATAGGGGCTGAAGAATTATATTATAAAGTATATAAAACAAAAAAATGTTATAAATGCAGAACATCAAAAAGCGTAAAGTATGATTTAAAAACACAATATTCTGGTTTGTTTTCAGGTAATAATGGATACATATATTCAAAAGAAAAAGTTTTACAAGATTTAATTAAATTTATTGAAAATCAAAGAAAAATTGGATGATAATAAAATTAATATTTTTATGGAACAGATTAGCTTTGTTGCCTTTCTGACTATTTAAAATGCTTGAATTATATTGAGATGTAAGAAAAAGGAGAAAAAGTGAAAAATATAAATAAAGACAGTTTAAATTTAATGATGAGTATTATATATTGTGTAAGTTTGTTTTTTTCATTTACAAATCTTGTTCCATTAAGTATATGTTATGTATTGTATGTATTTTTTATTCCTTTTATCTTTTTTAAGATTAGAAATTATCATGCAATTCAAAAGGTATTAGTAGTAATTTATTTATATTTTGTTTTATCATGTTTGTTCTATGATTCATCAGCATTACTTAATTATAATTTTTATAGAAGAGATGGTAATTTTTTTGTAACGTATTTACCTCTTCTGCTATTACCTTATTCTGAAATAAAAATAGATGTGAAGAAGATCGTGAGTTATTTTCTTATCATTGAAAGTGTTGTCAATGGGATTTGCTATATTAATTATTTGTCAGGACATCAGAATTTGATTTTTAGCAAATATTCAATATTAAATCCAGAATTATATCATTTTTTATTTGTTGCACATAATGCTGCAGGGGGATATATAGGTTGTGTTTTATCAATAGCAATGGCATTTTTTATATGTGAACATGGAAACAAAAAGATAAAATATCTTATTTGCGTAATAATTAATTTTATTACATTGATTGCAACGGATTCGAGAGGGACAATTTTTGCAATAATATTTGCAATTGTTTTTTTGGGATTATCAAGAGTTGGAATTACTATAAAAAAATTTAATATATATATGGATGAAATTGTTTTCGTTATAATGCTGTTAGGTTCAATTGCGTTAGCAATATATATATATATATGTTGGGGAAATAATTCTTTTAATACACATGTACAGGATATTTTACAAAATGAACTGTTTGGCAAATTTGGATTTGCACAACGAAGAACGGGAGAGATGTATATAAGACTGTTAAAGCTGTGGCCAACAGCTATTGCTTTTTTCTTAGCGTCACCTATAATAGGATGTGGATTTGGTTCATATAATGATTCGCTGGCATTACATGAATATGTAAAAGGAATATTTTCCTGGAATTATCCAGAGCAATATATATATAGTGACGGACATGCTCATCAAAGTTTTCTTAATATATTAGCTGAGACAGGCGTGGTTGGTTTGGTACTGATTTTGATTTTGCTATGGTGTATTAGAAAGAGTATATTTTTGATTAAAGATAAGGCTGTTTCAGTAGGGTTATATCTGGCATTAGTGGTAAATGTGATGAGTTCTTTTACAGAACATAGGATATTTACTCCGTCACAGATGATACCTTTTGTTTTAATTTTATCAATTACATTAGCAAGCAGGGAAAATTTAATTAGTAATATAGAAGAGGAAAATGATAATGGATAATAAGAAAAAAGAAAGAGTAATAAGCGCAAAAAAATATAGAAAAAATATAAAAAAATATTGGTGGATAGGATTAATTGTAATTGTGTTAATGGTGCTGTTAGTGCTTAACAATGTTAAGAAATCATCAGTTACAGTTGATCAATCGGATAATTCATATTATGGCGCGTGGACTTACATAAATGTTGAAACAACTAATGACATGATGAAAAATATCTGCTTATTATCGACAGCAACAGATAATATTACAGAATTAAATAAAAGCCTTTCAGAGAATGGTTATTCACAGATTAGTAAAGATGATTATATAAGTGTTGTAATTAGTTCGGCTAAATATATTACAGTGTCTGCATATGGAAAGGGTAATCCAGAGCGTATTGAGTATATTTCAAAGAGATTAACAGAGATATCGATAGATATGGCGAAAACAAAGTTGTCTGTTGCAAAAATATCTATAGAAGGAGATACAACAGTTTTTAATGCCAGCAAGACTAATAACACAACATATGTGAGATTATATGGATCGGTTGATAATCAGAATTCAGATACTGGAGTATTAAAGCAGCTTATGACAGCAGCTAATGCCATTATAATTGTTGCGTGTGTAATTATCTGGCTGGTAATTATTTTTATAATTTCATTATACGATAAGGTTATATACACAAAAGAAGATGTAGGGATTATATGCGATTATCGTTTTCTGGGTAATATGACAGATAAAAAATACAAAGAACAAAACCTGGCAACATTAGTGAAAAGTTTGACTTTGAAGAAATATCTGGATTTAACGATAATCTCAGCAAAGAAAAAGAATACCAGTGCGTGTGAAATATTTAAGGAATTACAAGATGGTCTAAAAGAAATAAATATATCTTATATAGATGGTTTTATAGAAGATTCAAATACAATACAGGAAATAACAGATTCGTCGAATACTCTTATATGTATAGAATCAGGGAAAAGTACTATAGAAGATATAATGCAGATGGAGTTGCAGTTAAGTGTTCTGAATAGTAATATTGTTGGATATATAATCTGTTAACAGGAGGATAGATTGTTGAGCGAAAATGAGATTTATTTAAGCTTTAAAAGAATAAAAAGCAACTTTATAAAAAAAATATGGATTTTGATAATCGCAATTATTATTGGAATTGCTGCGATATTTGTTAATGCATTGTATTCTTATAAGAAAACAGTAAAATCAAGTGAAACAGTTGTTAATAGTAATCAAATGTATGAAGCAGATGTATATTTGCAGATATCTAAAAATTCAAATGAAGAAGATTCTGGTATAGATGAAATTGCAAAGCAGTTAGCAGCTTTAATTGATGCGACATTTGTAAGAGAAAAGGTAAATAATAATTTAGAGCAGAATCAGTTGGTAAAATTGAATGCAAACGATAGTATTAACTCAACATTGATAACGGATACAATGGTTCTAATATCTGTATATAGTAGTGGGACAGCTCATAGAACAGAGAATATTGCAAATGTTATAGCTGAGACTTTGACAGATTTCGCAAATGAAACTTATGGTAATGATGTATGTGCTATATTAGAGGATGCTGAATCATATACGGTGGTCAAAAATACAAATGGTACTTATAAAAAAACATATGGCACGTCACAGAATCAGATAAACGAAACATTGGTAAATAATTCTGACAATAATATTACCATTAAAGATATAACAAATAAGAAAAATATTTTATTATTTGTAATATGCATTTTTATAGGAATATTTATTATAATCATATGTTCAATTTTTGATGATAGAATATATGTCAGCAATGATATTTCTGGAATAAGGTTTTTGGGAAATGTTTCAGATAAAGAATGTGATTTGACAGCTGCATCAGTAACTGTTGGAATGAGTATATATGAAATGGTTGCAATTGTATTGCCAAAGGAATGTTATAATGAGGACAAGCTTGATAGATTCTATTCATTTATTAAGAATAAAATTACAGGATGTGGAATTAAGAAGATAATTGGTATAGAAGAGAATGCACAGAATGTGTTAGAATTAGAAGGTGTTAAAGGTGTTGTTTTATACGTCACATCAGGATATGATTCCAGAAAACAGATTATGAAAGCTGTAAGACGCATAGAGGTTGCAGGAAGCAATGTACTTGGGTTTGTATTAGATGAATAAACAATGGATTGGATGAATAATGAATAAGTTGAATGTATTTTTGGGAAGAGAAATATTTGCAATCATATGCTATATATGCCTGTTGTTTTCAACAACCAATTTAATACCAGTAAGTGTAGGTTATATTGTTTTAGTTCTAGCAGTGCCGTTCCTTTTTTTTACGCATAGAAATTATAATCCGTTGCAGATAGCGGTTTTTGCAATGTATGTGTATTTTGTGATTTCTACTGCGTTATATGATCCTAAGGCATTGATATCACCGGGATTTTATAGAAGAGATGGTAATTTTTTTATAACTTTTCTGCCCCTATTATTATTGCCAGACTCAGAAGTGGATTTTGACATTGATAAGATTGTTAAATATTTTTTGTGTATAGTGACAATACTTAATATTATCTGTCTTATTTGTCATTATTTACAGTGGTATCCGGTAGGGATTATGAAAACTGATCCGGCTCATACATATCATTTTTTGTTTGAGGGACATAATTCCGCAGGAGGATTTCTAGGGGTAGTACTAGCATTGTCAATAGGGATGATGTTATACAGCATAGGTAGACAGAAGTATTTTTACATAGCATGTACATTGATTACAATATTAGGAATATGGGCAACTAATTCAAGAGGTTCAATTCTTGCAGTGCTATTGGCAAGTATATTTATAGTTTTATCTAAAGTGGTTGTAAAAGGGAAAAAAGTTATTATTCATTTAGATGAGATATTTTTCCTGATAGCATTAATCGGTATTATTGCTGTAGAATTGTATATATATCATATGTGGGGCGAAGGAGCTTATGGCACAGAGGTAGAGGCAGCAATACATGAGAAGTTCATTGGAAAGTTAGGAATTGCACAGGACAGAACCTGGACTATTTATGACAGATTATTGCGCCTGTGGCCACATGCTATTAAACTTTTTTGCTTATCACCGATATTTGGATGTGGGTTCGGTTCGTTTAATGATGAGCTGGTTCCGGATATTTTTATTAACCATGTGTTTGCATGGAATAATCCGGGAACATTTTTATACAATGATTCACATGCCCATCAGTCATTTCTTCACATATTAGGAGAAACTGGAATAGTGGGTCTGGGATTAACTTTGTTAATGCTTGCAGTTATGAGAAGAGAGATAGGGAAAATTAAGAACAAAGGACTTTCAATTGGATTGTATATTGCATTAGTGGTCAATGTTGTTACATCATTTACGGAGCATAGATTGTTTACGCCGTCACAGATGATTCCTTTTATATTAATATTAGGAATGTGTCTTTCAAAACGAGATAATTTAACAGATGGAGAAATGATATGAGAAATAAAGGAAGAAAAGAAGTTGTAATTAGTTCAGGTAAATTTAAATCTAACATTAAAAAATTCTGGTATATCATAGCAATTATGTGTTTGTTGGGAATAGGAATGTCTGCTGTTAAAGCAAAACAATCGCTTAACACACATGAGGTGATACAAGAAGATAATCAGGAAGTAAAAACATGCTGTTATGGTGCCAATGTAATGGTTAAAGAACAGGCTACGGCAGATACAATGAAGAATATTGTTGTATTTGCTAATGGTAATGATGTGATTAAGCAGCTTAATGAAGGATTGAAATCTGCTGGTTATTCAGAAATCAATTCTAGTGACTACTTAGCTGTTTCTGTTTATTCAGGAAGTTATCTTCATGTTGCAGCATATGGGGTTAATGATTATAACAGGGTAAAGAAAATTGTTGAGTTATGGGCTGATCTAATTGTTAATCTGAGTGAAGAAAAGTTTCAGGTGCCAAGTGCATATGTAGATGGAGAAATATCAGTATTCAATGCTATACAGCTTGGCGTAGGCTCATATGTGAAGAGTATGGGGGCATTAGAAGAACCAGGTGTACAGAATAAAGAAACTGTTGCCACAGCACCTTCTATAGGCAAGAAGGATGTGATTAAGGCAATGATTTCTATAAAGAGTATTATAATAATTGCGGTTGCTATAATTGGTGGATTTGCCATTATATTTATATTAGCGCTTTTGGATTCAACTGTGTATACACGATTTGAGATAGAACAGCTTGGAACAATGAAGTATCTTGGAGACGTGAGAAAAGATAAACACAAGGATGTTATACTTGCAGGCATAGCTTCAATTGTTAAAGAGTATAAGTATGAATCACTTATGATTGCATCTGTTAAAGGAGATTGCACTGATAAATTAACTGAATATAAGAATGAGTTACAATCAATTAGTAAAGAGCTGGATATAAAAGTCTGCGCAGGGATTTCAGATAATAGTAGTACGATTTCGGCAATGAAAGACAGTGATGCGGTTATTATGTTTATTAATTCTGGAACAGATAGAAGTGCAGATATAGAAGCAGCTATTGATGAGTTCGATATTACTGGGGCTAATCTTATGGGTTATATCATTAGATAATTGATAGAAGTTTAGAGGTACATATGTTAGAAAATATTGTGATTGTAAGTGATAGTGGCTCAATTAATGGGGGAAATGCTAATGTTGCGCTGACATCGGCAGTGGAGTTAAGTAAAAGAGGTAAGGCTAAGCTTTACCTCTTTTGTGGTACTCAGCCAATTGAAAAATCAGTAGAAAAAAGTGATATACAAGTTATATGTATTAATCAAAAAGATATATTAAGAGATTCTAACAGAATCAGAGCAATTGTTAATGGTGTATACAATAAAACAGCTAAAGAAGAATTTGAAAAGCTGATTAGTGGATTAAATCCTAAGACGACAGTGGTACATTTTCACAGTTGGAGTAAAGTGTTGTCAGCATCATTGTTTTCGGTTACTGCAAAATATAGGATACCAATTGTAATTACAATGCATGATTATTTTACATTTTGCCCAAATGGAGGCTTGTTTATATATCCTAAGAAAAAGATATGTGATAACAAGGCAATGAGTTTACAGTGTGTTTTTTGCAATTGTGATTCGAGAAAATATGTATATAAAATATGGAGAGTATGCAGGCAGATTATACAGAATAGACTGATTAAGAAGAATAAAGACATAAAGTTTATTACAATATCAGATTTAAATAACAGATTAGCAGAAGAAAATCTTAGTAAATTGGGTACAACTGTCAGAATCAATAATCCTGTTAATATGAATGAGGCAGCACCTGTCATTTCTGAGAACAACAAGAAATATGTTTATATAGGAAGACTTTCAGAAGAGAAAGGAATAGATATGTTCTGTCAGGCTATTACTGAATTAGGATATGAAGGTTTGGTAATAGGAGATGGATATATGCTATCAGAGTTAAAAGAAAAATATCCAAAGATACAGTTTACAGGATGGATTAATAAAGACGCAATGCGAGAATATCTAGAAAATGTCAGAGCATTAGTGTTTCCAAGCATATGGTATGAAGGAGCTCCACTTACTATAACAGAAATGTTATCATATGGAATTCCATGTATTGTTTCTGATGCATGTTCTGGAAGAGAAATGATATGTGATGGGAAGAATGGCTATTTATTTAAAAGTGGTAATGTAGAAGATTTGAAGTGTAAAATAGCTCTCTTGAATGAGAATGTTAATTTGAAGTCGGGCGATATTGTTAATAGTTTTGACAGAAATAAATATACACAACATAATCATGTTAATAGCCTTATTGGATTATATGAATCGATGGTCAGATAGAACAATTATATTTTGAAAGGGAAAGAATTAGATATATGTATACCAATGCGAATAACAAAATAGAGCTTTCTTTGATAATAGTTGCATATGAAAATTGGAAAGTTGTTAAAGATGAACTTGAGAGTTTGGAAAAGTATAACGATTTGGGAACTGCACTTGAAGTAATTGTTGTTGATAATAGTTCAGAAGAAAAGAGAGTTGGCAGTTATTTAAATAAAGAATGGTCATTTGGATATACATATGTCGAGTCAGTTAATAAAGGATTTGGATATGGAAATAACCGGGGAACTGAATTGGCCAAGGGAAATATTTTGGGGTTTGTTAATCCGGATATTATCTATATAGAACCTATCTTCAAGAAAGTTCTTAAGTGTTTTGAGGATTCTGATGTAATTATGGTTGGAAATAAAATGTTGAATACCGACAGAAAGTGGACATTTTCTTTTTATAATGATTACAGATATTCCGTGATTGATAAAAATCTTTTGAAATTCTATAATAAACATGACTTGTTTAATGAGAAGAAGATGTATATTGCTGGATGTGATATGTTTGTAAGAAAAGATGATTTTTTTGAGGCTGGTATGTTTGATGAAAATATATTTATGTATTATGAAGAACCTGATCTTACAAGAAGAATAAGAAAAATACATCCACAAGGACATGTGGTGTATTCAAAAGATACACACATGATTCATCTTGAAAGAGCAAGTACTCCGAAGTCAGATTTCGCAGTTAAGCAAGAATTGAAATCATGTGTATATTATGGCAAAAAATATAATTTGGATTATAAAGCAAAGATAAAGGCTGATTATAGATATAACAGGTTTGTATGTTTTATAGCCGGGTTATTAGGAAAAAATATAGGAAGAAAAGAGAGTCTGGATATTTATAAGAAATTTCTGGACGAACTAGATTGATAAATAATCGGAAGGGAAATTGATATGGAACGGGCAATATCTGATAAAGGGATAGATATATCTGTAGTTGTGGTTGCGTATAACCCAGATTGGAAACAGATGAAAAGCACACTTGAATCTGTGATAAAGCAGAAGGGAATTTCGTATGAGATAATTATTGCGGACGATGGTTCAAAGGATAACTTGAAAAGTGAATTGTCAGAATTCTTTAATGCAAGACAATTTAGTAATTATAAATTTGTATTGAATTCAGAGAATAGGGGAACTGTCTGCAATCTGATGTCAGGTCTGGAAGTGGCAGAAGGTGAATACATAAAAGATATTAGTCCAGGAGATGAATTATATACTGAAACAGCATTAAGAGATTCCCTGAAATATATGAAAGATAATGGATATGTCTGGAGCTTTTCTGAAGCTATATATTATTCTGAAGTGGATGGCGATGGCAGGAAAAAGATAATAAGTGGGGAAGCATTTCCTAATGACATTTCACCATATAAAAAAGAAAATGTACTAAAGGCAAGATGGAATTATGTGGTGTTAGGGGATTTCGCATTAGGAGCAACAATGCTATGTAAAACAAAAACGCAATATGATTATTGTAAAAAGATTGTAAATAGAGTAAAGTATGCAGAGGATAATATATGGAGAATGATGATGTTTGATGGAGTTGAATTTGGATATTATCCTTATGTTACAATGCTATATGAATATGGTACGGGAGTATCTACATCAGGCAATGATAAGTGGGCCAGACGATTGAAGGATGACTTAAATGCAACTGATGAGATAATGTTTGCAAGACCTCTTGATGAAATGGATTCATTTCAAAGTAAAATGCTGAAAATGAAAAAATGGAATGATAATAAATTCTTAAAAATTTTTGTGAAAGGTAAAATTAAGAGTGTATTGCTAAGAAAGTATAAAAGACGAATGACTAGCTGTATTTAGTTACGAAGGGAGAATTATGCAGGTAATAAAGTATATGTTCCAACCACATGGAGATGACAGAGGACAACTTGTAGCTCTTGAGGAATTTAAAGATATTCCATTCAGAATAAAACGTGTATATTATATGTATGATACTGCGGCAGGAGTAACAAGAGGATATCATGCACATAAATGTCTGCAGCAGATATTGATATGTATTCATGGCAGCTGCAAGATACGCTTAGATAATGGTAAAGAGAAGAAGGTTGTTCCCCTTGAAAAGCCATATGAAGGATTATATGTTTCAAATAGTATGTGGAGAGAAATGTTTGACTTTTCACCAGATGCTGTGCTTATGGTACTTGCATCTGAATTATATGATGAATCAGATTATATAAGAGATTATGATGAATTTCTTGAATATGTAAAGAAAAGTGAAGAGAATACGACAGAGGAGTAGTGAATATGAAAATACCTTTTGTAAGTTTTAAGCCTATGGAAAAGGAATTAGATAAGGAATTAAGAGGTGCTTTTGAAAGAGTGTATACCAGAAGCTGGTATATAGAAGGCAAAGAAGATGAGGATTTTGAAAAAGCTTTTGCCCAATATTGTGATAGTGAGTATTGTGTAGGAGTGGGAAATGGACTGGATGCACTTTTTCTTGCACTTAAAGCATTAGGAATTAAAGAAGGTGATGAAGTCATTGTTCCATCCAACACATATATTGCTACAGCATTAGCAGTTACATATGTGGGAGCTGTTCCAGTATTTGTTGAACCAGATATAAGAACATTTAATATTGATCCTACCAAGATAGAGGCATCAATTACAGATAAGACAAAAGCTATTATGCCAGTTCATTTGTATGGACAGGCATGTGATATGGATCCTATTATGGAGATAGCAAGAAAACATAATCTTTTTGTGGTAGAAGATTGTGCGCAGGCACATGGGGCCAGATATAAGGGAAAAGTGATTGGATCATTTGGAGATGCAGCTGGATTCAGTTTTTATCCAGGTAAAAATCTTGGAGCACTTGGAGATGCAGGAGCTACTGTAACTAATAATGAAAATCTTGCAAAGAAGGTAAGAGCACTAGGGAATTATGGATCTGATTATAAGTATCATCATATTTTACAGGGGAATAATTCACGATTAGATGAGTTACAAGCTGCATTTTTATCAGCAAAGCTCCCTCATCTTGATGAAATTAATGTTGAGAGAAGAAGAATTGCAAACAGATACCTCAATGAAATTAAGAATACAGAGATTATTCTTCCTTATGTTCCTGAGTATGCAACACCAGTATGGCATATTTTTGGAGTCAGATGTGAACGGAGAAATGACCTTGAAAAATTCCTGAATGATTCTGGAATTGGAACTAATAAACATTATCCAATACCTATGCATATGCAGGAATGCTATAAAGATCTTGGATATAAAGAAGGGGATTTCCCTATAGCAGAAAAAATCAGTGCAACTGAATTGAGTCTTCCTATGTATTATGGAATGACTGATGAAGAGATACAATATGTGATTGATAAGATAAATGAATTTAAATAAGGAGCTGTGTTTATGATAACAATAATCAGATATACTGATGAGAAGGCGGATCTTTGGAATCAGTTTAATCGACAAAGTAAAAATTATTTGTTTATGTTTGATAGAAATTATATGGATTATCATAGAGACAGATTCAAAGATCATTCATTATTATTCTATGATGATGATAAGCTTATAGCAATTTTACCATTAAGCGAGCATGATGAAATGTTGATTTCACATGGTGGATTAACATATGGAGGATTTATAACTGACTCAAAGATGAAGCA
Organism: uncultured Lachnospira sp.; assembly: GCA_934343805.1. Taxonomy (GTDB): domain Bacteria; phylum Bacillota; class Clostridia; order Lachnospirales; family Lachnospiraceae; genus Lachnospira. The sequence continues at coordinate 78,693 of CAKRIN010000002.1, read as the reverse complement.
GCATACCATGCTTGATTGTTTTCAGGAATTAATCAAGTATGCGCACGAAAATGGATTTAAGTCAATCAGATATAAATGTATTCCTCATATATATCATCAGCAGCCAGCAGAGGAGGACAGATTTGCCTTATTTGCAAATGGTGCCAGATTGGATACAGTAGATGTTTCTACATATGTCAATCTTGCAAATCCTTTGAAAATGCCAAAGGGAAGAAAAGCACAGATATCCAGAGCAAGAAGAGAAGGCGTAATTATAGAAGAGCTGACGGGGCTGGATAATTTTAAAAAGTTCATAGAGCTGGAGAATGAAGTGCTTACTGAAAAGCATGATGTCCATGCTGTGCATACAGGTGAAGAAATGAACCTTCTACATGATAGATTCCCAGATAATATTCATTTATTTGCAGCGTTAAAGGATGACAAAATTATTGCTGGAACTGTAGTTTATGAGTATGATCAGGTTGTTCATACGCAATACATGGCAGCTAATGATGAAGCAAGGGTAATTGGTGCATTGGATCTGGCTGTTGCAACTGTTATTGAGAAGTACAAAGATAGTAAAAAGTGGCTTGATTTTGGTATTTCTACAGAACATGGAAAGATATATCTCAATGAGGGGTTATGCTCTCAAAAAGAAGGCTTTGGTGGAAGAACCGGAGTATATGAGATATGGGAGCTAAATGTATGAAAATATCTTTTTTAGTAACATACTACAATCAGAAAGATTTTGTGAAACAAAGTCTGGATAGTATTCTTGCAATAGAAAAGCCATGTGATTGGGAAATTGTTGTTGGAGATGATGGGTCAACGGATGGAACTATTGAAGTTGTTAATGAATATGTCAAGTTGTATCCGGATAATATTAAATTATATGTCATGCCAAGAGAATTAGGGAAAAAGTATGATTCTGTAATAAGAGCAAGTGCTAACAGGATTAATATTCTTGAACATTCAACAGGGGATTTTTTTTGTACCCTTGATGGGGATGACTATTATTGTGATACCCACTTTGTTAAAGAAGCGATTGATATATTTGAAAAACATACAGATGTAACGGCTGTTGCATTTGGATTCAGATATTTCAATGAGGACAAATTGGGAGAAATCAATATACTACCAGAAGAGTTTAAGGATAAAACAATAGACAAAAGAACTTACTTGAAAAATTATTATCTTCATGCTGGAGCTTTTGTATATAAGAAAAATTATGATAATAGCAGAATTGAATATATCAAGAAGCTGGGTTTTTTTGATGATAACAATATTGTGATTAATAGTCTGAATTATGGAGATATGTATGTTGTAAACAGACCCATATATGCTTATCGTCAGACCGGAGAAAGTGTATATACCAGTATGAATCAGCTGGAACAGGCCGTTCTGAATGTTCAAGGAATGGATGTAGACATCAGATTGATCAAAGATGTATTCAAGGAAGATGTTACAGAAAGATATGCAACAGCGGTCATATTGATATATATATGGAAAAATAAAATCAAATTAGTATTAGGCGAAGATAAGTTTGATAGATATATTAAGGGTTGTGAGTCGTTAAAACCATCTTACTGTTACAAGTTAATGAATTATGCTGAACTTGAAAGTGAGAAAAGAGATATAAAATTATTCGTGAAGAAATTAATGAGGAAGAAGAAAAAGTATACTTTAAAACAGTATATCAAATATTTTTTTAGGAGAACTGCTTAATGAAGAAACAAATATCTGGTGGAATAGTGCTATCTTTTTTTTCACAGGTAATTACAATTGTTGTTGGACTGGTATATACACCAATAATGATTCGGGCTCTTGGACAGAATGAATATGGTCTGTACCAGCTAGTATCATCGGTGGTAAATTATCTTAACCTGATGAATCTTGGATTCAATGGCGCATATATCCGCTATTATGTGCTTGCAAAGAATAAGAAAGATGAGAAGGAAGTTGCCAATGTGAATGGATTGTTCATGAAGGTATTTCTTGTTATCATGGTTCTGTGTCTGGGAGCAGGAGTTGTTCTGTTTTTTAATATAGGAGTCTTTGGAAGCCAGCTGACAGCAGCTGATTATGTTATAGCCAGAAAGCTGTTGGTTATAATGGTGTTGAACATGGCGATTTCGTTTCCGAATAGCTTGTATGTTGCATTCATGTCAGCTAATGAAAGATTCGTGTATCAGAAGCTTGTACTTATTATTGTAAATATTGCAATTCCTATTCTTAATATTCCATTATTATATATGGGATTTGGTTCAGTAGGTGTTGTTTCGGCCACATTGTTTCTTACAATTGTCAGATTCTTTTTAAATATGTGGTATTGCCATCATAAGCTTGAGATGAAGATTAATTATGGTTATTTTGATGGTAGTATATTTAAGGAGTTATTAGGATATACATTTTTCATATTCTTAAGCGATATAGTAGATCAGTTGAATTCAAATGTTGATAAATTTCTGCTGGGAAGATTAACGGGTACAATAGCAGTTGCTGTATACAGCGTTGGATTTAATCTGAAGAATTATTATACTACTGTTTCATGGATTGTACCTGAAATGTATGTTCCAGAGGCGAACAGGCTGGCTATAGATGGAACAAAGGATAAAGAACTGACAGGTGTATTTACCAAAGTTGGCAGGTTTAATAATTATTTGATATTATTGGTGCTGTCAGGATTTTTTCTTATTGGCCGGCAATTTGTTACTTTGTGGGTAGGAAGTGAATATGATACGTCATATTATGCAGCTCTTATATTAATGTTGTCTGGGTACATACCAGCTGTGCAGACGCTGGGAGTTAACATACAGAATGCAAAGAATATGCACAGAACAAGATCTATTGTGTATTTTTTGGTAGCATGTATTAATGTTGTAGCAAGTATTTTCTTAATAAAACAATGGGGAGTTGTTGGTACATGTCTGGGAACTTTATTTGCAACATTACTTGGACATGGATTATTCATGAATTATTATTACCATTGCAAAATAGGTCTTAATATTTTCAAATTCTGGAAGGAAATGTTTAAGTGGATAATTCCAGTTGGAATAATTACTGCAATAAGTTACGCAGGACTAAAATTTATAATAATAGATTCATGGGTTAAGTTAATTGCTTTTTGTTGTTTATATGCAATTATATATGTCATCGTGTTGTATGTTATTGGATTTAATAAGCAACAGAAAATGGTAGCCTTAAGTAAAGTTAAAGCAATGATAGGTAAATGAGAGAAATATTAAAATGAGTATTAAGAATGTTATAAAGAATAAAATAAAATCTCTTCCTGGGATAAAGAGTCTGGTTAAAAAGAATGAATCGCTAGAGATGCAATTGGAGGAGAGCAGATATAATTCTACATTGTTGGGGCAGCAGATAGTTAATTACAGATTAAAACTAAAGACTGTTAATCATGAAAAGATTAATGTTGTTTTTGTTTGTCACAGACCGGCGGTATGGGAATCGTTGCATAGTGTATATGATGCGTTAAAAGAAGATGCTGATTTTAATGTTTCTATAGTTGCTATTCCTAATAAAAAAGAACTGCCGGAATTAGTTCTGAATCATGAGGTGTATGAGTCGGAAGGTGCGGAAGACTTTTGGAAAGAATATGACTGTATTAATGGATATAATTATGAGACAAAAGAATGGTTTGATTTAAAGGAATTAGAACCAGATTATGTATTCTTTCAACAGCCATATAATATTACAAGGTGTGAAAAGTATAAGAGTTGGAATGTTGCCCAATATGCAAAGATCTGTTATGTGCCATATGCGTATGATTTCATTGGAAAGGGTATATTAGAAGAGACTTCTCCTGAAGATTTCATGAAGTGCATATCTATTTATTTTACTCAGAATGATATTGATGATGAACTTGTAAATCAGGTTTTAAAAGGCTATTCAGCAGATAATGTGAAAACTATTGTTTCAGGATTTCCAAGGTATGATAATCTTGAACAATATAAAACTATCAATTCAAAAACATGGGATTTTGCTACGGAAGATAATTATAAGGTTATGTGGACCCCTAGATGGTGTACGAATGAGGGAAATTGTAATTTCTTTGAGTATAAGGATAAATTGGTGGATTATGCTATGAACCACAAAGATATTGCATTTCTATTCAGACCACATCCACAGGCTTTTACTAACTGGAATAAAACAGGTGAGTTCACAGTTGATGAAGCGGAGAAATATAAAAAGATATATGAAATGTCTGACAATATGAGAATTGATACTAACAAATCATATTTTGATACCATATTCAGTTCTGATTGTCTTATTTCTGATACTTCAAGTTTTATTGCAGATTATTTTATGACTGGAAAACCAATTATATATTGTCATAAAATAGATATGTTTAATAGATTATCAAAAAAAATGTCAGAAGGTTTTTACTGGGTACATAATTGGGATGAATTAAATCAGGTACTTGATGATTTACGACAGGGGAAAGACCGGTTAAAAGATAAGCGGATGCAGTTGCTGCAAGAACTGTCTAATGAAGGTCAGAACGCAGGAATTATAATAAATCATGCTCTAAAAGAGGATTCACGTAATTTAATAAAGTGAAAGATAATCTAATAATATTATATATAGTTGCTGTAATGTATGAATTCTTTCGAGGAAAGGTGGAAAAAAGATATGAATATCGCAATAATTATTGCTGGTGGTTCTGGACACAGAATGGGACAGGATATACCAAAACAGTTTATTAATGTATATGACAAGCCAGTGTTAATCTATACATTAGAGAGCTTTCAGAGACATCCTCAGGTTGATGCTATTGAAGTTGTATGTATTGATGGATGGCACGATATTTTGTGGGCGTACGCAAAACAGTTTAATATTGATAAGCTGAAATGGGTAGTGTCAGGAGGAAATTCTGGACAGGAATCTATCAGAAATGGAGTATATAACCTTGAAGGAAAGGCTGCACCAGAAGATACAGTGATTATACATGATGGAATACGTCCGCTAGTTGAACCATCAGTGTTAACTGATGTTATAAGCAAATGTCATCAATATGGCAATGCGGTTACGTCAATGCCTTATAATGAGCAGATATTTGTTATAGACGATGATGATGAGAATACAACAACAAAATATATTCCGAGAGAAACTCTGAGAAGAGTATCTACACCTCAAGCATATAGATTTGATATTTTAGATGAAAAATATCATGAAGCATTTGAAAAGCAAATAGGTATTTATGGATCATCATATACCAACACAATGATGGTTGAATTGGGAGAAAGGCTTTATTTTGCAGCAGGTTCGGATAAGAATATTAAGCTTACAACAAAAGATGATCTTGAAATGTTCAAGGCATATTTAAAAGCAGACAGAGATACTTGGTTGAAGTAAAGGGGTAATTTACATGATTAATAATGCTCAGTATGAAAGTGATGTTGCATATGTAGCACATTTAGAATTTCCATGGGAAAAATTACAAGATAAAAGTTTTTTGATAACAGGTGCGAGTGGGCTGATAGGAAGTTTTCTGATAGATGTTCTTATGTATAATAATCTTAATAGGAAACTGAATTGCAGAATATATGCAGTGGGAAGAAATATTGAAAAAGCCAAGATGAAATTTGGTTCATACTGGGATATGGATAGTTTTAAATTTATTTCGCACGATATTAATCAGCCATTGGATATAGATGGAGTGGATGTAATTGATTATGTATTGCATATGGCTAGTAACACACATCCTGTAGCATATTCCACAGATCCGATAGGAACAGTTACAGCCAATATAATAGGAACTAATAATCTGCTAGATTTTGCTGTAAAAAAACATGCTGTAAGATTTGCATTTGCGTCATCAAATGAGATATATGGAGAGAACAGAGGCGATGTTGAGTTCTTTGATGAAGACTATTGTGGATATATTAATTCTAATACAATGAGAGCAGGATATCCAGAGAGCAAGCGTTGTGGAGAGGCACTCTGTCAGGCATACAAAAAGCAGAAAAATCTTGATGTAGTTATTCCACGATTCACAAGATCATATGGTCCAACTATGTTGGAAAGTGACACAAAAGCAATTTCACAGTTTATATTAAAAGCAATCAAAAAACAGGATATTATTCTTAAAAGTGATGGAACACAGTATTATTCTTATACTTACGTTGCGGATGCGGTTTCTGGATTGCTGACAGTAATGCTAAAAGGAACTAATGGAGAGGCATATAATATTGCTGATGAATCCTCTGATATTATGTTAAAGGATCTTGCACATATATTAGCTGATTTAGCAGGAAGAAAGGTTATATTTGAGCTTCCGGATGAAATTGAGAAAGCAGGATATAGCACAGCTACCAAGGCAAGACTTGATGGCTGTAAACTAAAAAAATTGGGATGGAAACCTAAGTATAATATACAGCAAGGTTTGCAGCAGACAGTGGAAATATTGGAAAACTTAAATTAAATATAAGTGAACAGGAGAGTAAGTCTTTTCAGAATGAGGAGAGTTACAGAGGTCTTGGCAATTATGAAGAAGAATATAATAAGCAGATGTATAAGAAGCTTGATAAGGAAAAAGAGAGTATTGAGGATATATAACATAGGATATATGCTAATGTATTGACTCTTATGGGCGTCATGGTAGCAATATTAGCTTTAGCTGTAATAGTAATGGCAATTTGTTTGTGATAAGTATGTTACATATAGTTTATGAGGTGGGAGACACATCAACTTATGATTTGAGTTTGCTAGGTTGGTGTGTCTTTTATTTTGACTAAAGAAAGGCGAGTATGAAGAACAAGAAATTAATAAGAAAAATATTTAGTATTGCATTGACCACATTTATAATGATGGGATTGTGTTTTGTAGGAACTAAAGACACATTGGCAGATGCTGATGATAGTTACGAGAGGCAGCAGGGAAGCTCACTTGATAGTGATTATACCAATCTTGTTGTATTTGCAAGATTTGCGGATGAAGATGAGTTTGTTGACAGGGAATATAATGGAAGTACTGTAAGGAAGATTACAGATAATACATATAATGGAAATATGTACAGCGTCAGGGATTATTATAATAATGTATCTGACGGCATGTTTGACTTTGATACAGTGTATTTGTATGATAAAAATGGCTCTGTTAAGCTGTCAAAACCACGTGCGTATTATGCAAGATATAGTGAAGATAATCCAGACGGATTCAAGGACAATTCAGAGCGTTCTCGGAGAATGTATGAATTGAAACAAGACTGGTCTGCTGCAGTTAATGCAGTTATTGAGGCTGGTGGTTCAATAACCGATTATACAGGGAATACGATATATGATTTTGCAGAGCTGGATAAGAATAATGATGGCATGATAGATTCACTCACTATTATATATAAGAATACAGAGCAGAATAATATTTCGGTACAAAGGTCAGACCCATTATGGAACTACAAGGATTATGCTCCTTATATTGAAATCAGCAATAATGGGAAGACAATACAAAGCAGGGATTATCTGCAATTAACTAATAAATATGATTTCTTATATACGAATCCGTCAGGCGATATATTTCTGCCTTTTGGTACAGCAGCTCATGAGATGGGACATATGCTTGGGCTTAAAGATTTATATAACTCATCAAACAATTCGCCGGTATATTTTATGTCAGCTATGGCAAAGCATATGACAGAGGTGCCGCAGTTTATATCTATTAAAGAGAAAGAAGCATTGGGATGGACAACTCCGGAAGGGCTTGTTACGATTAAGACATCGGGTGAATATAAGCTGAGGGCAATGGGTACTAATGGAGGAGCCTCTGCGTATGGGTATAAGCTTGATCTACCGCAGCTTAATAAAACGTTATATCTTGAATATAGGAATTTTGGGGTTGATGGCAATATATACGATACTTCATATAAGAATATTCTAAACAAGAATGGTGATAAGATTAAAGGAACAAGTCTGAAGTCTGGACTTGTGTGTTATCTTGCGGATAAAGATACAAGGTTTCCTAATAATATGGGATGTACAGCATCTAATTGGAATTACAAAGTGCTCGGAGGGACGCAAGATACGAAATCTGATGCAGCAGTAGGGGTAGGAGAAGAATTGAAGATTACCGATGATCTGATGGTGAAGGTTATTGATATTAGAGACAATGTACTTCGATTTAATATTGAAGGTGTTTCGTATACGGAGCCGGAAGAACATAATCATACAGGTGGTACTGCTACCTGTATACACAGACCAGTATGCTCTATATGTCATCAGGAGTATGGATATGTAGATGTGAATAATCATGTAAATACAGAGATTAAGAATTCTAAATTGCCGACAACAACGGATTATGGCTATACAGGAGATGAATACTGCACAGATTGTGGAAAACTTATTAAAGCAGGTGATTTAATCGCTAAACTTCCTCCAACCATAATAGAAGGTAATGATATGAAGGTGAATGCTGGTAAGAATGAATCGGTAAGTTTTCGTTCTAATGCAGCATTTGATGATTTCCTGTGTGTTAAGATTGATGGAAATGAACTGGTAAAGGATAAAGATTATACTGCACTTGAAGGCAGTATAATTATAAAATTGTCGTCGCAGTTACTTAATATGCTTTCGGAAGGAAATCATACGATAGATATTGTATCTGTGGGTGGAACTGCCTCAACCAATTTTTATGTAAAAAAAGAGATTAATGAGGATATTAATTTGCCGGGCAGTGGTACATCTTCAGGGAATACATCAGAAGGTAGTTTAACTACAGGAGGTGCTGTTACACCAACTACACAAGCTGGTGTAATGAAATCAGATAATACGGATGAATCACTGGATGGCACCATATCGACAACTGAAGCGTCAACAGCCACAGGTGATGAGAATTTTGCATGGATATACATAATACTGATGGTGACATGTATATGTATAGCAGGTGGAATATTTACAGCATCCAGAAAGAAGAATAGTAAGTACACATAAATCGCACTTTACAGGGAGTGTTGCACTAGGAAAATTAGTGCAACACTCCCTTTTTGTGATGAAATAATTAATGTTATTATATAGAAACTGCTTGACAGCTATTCATAATTTTAATATGATTATAATGTTAGTAAAAAAGTTTCTTGGAGAAGACGGGATGATACAAGTTGAATGTTTGATCTGTATATCCCTATTTATAAAAAAGGTGCAGTATATATAAGGGAATTGCCCTGGCAACCCATTTTATATATAAGCACCTTTCTCTAATATATTATATTCAATATAATATATAATATACTGATAAAATAAAAAGATACATTAGATATGGGGGAACTGCCCAGGCAGCCGATTCCATAACTATGTACCTTCATCTATAGTGATGATAACTGATTATATTATCATTGTCAAGAAATTCGATTATATTTTTTGAAATTTATTTAATAAAGATAAGGGGAAAAAGAAATATATGGAAATTGAAGTATATAATGTACAGAAATATTTTTTGTTTAAATTACCAGATTTACTAAATAATGCTTATCATATATTTGAAGAAAAAAGAGTTGAAAGTATTAAGTTATCAATTACACTATGCATTGATACTTTTGAAGAGATGAATAGTTCCTCCATAGGAACAGACAAATTAGAAAAATCTTATAAAAGTTTACTATGTAGTTTAGCGTTCCAGTTAAAGAAACACCCATTTTACAGTTTGCCGCAATTTAAAAAAGACTTCGAGCAAGTGATAAAAATGATAGGGGCAACAGAGTGTGAAAAAAATTATGAATTATATATGTGTTTAAAAACATTGAGAAAAAAATTTAAATCACAAAATATTTGTGCGTTATATATTGAATGTTTACAGAGAAAAATGAAATATGGTGAAATTGATATTTTGATAGAAGCTTTTGTTAGTGATCTTTTGTATATGGGATATGCATTGCCGTATTTAGCTGAATGGTATACTAGACAGATGCGAGAAAGTGGTTTATATAAGGAGATTAATGAAAAGAATTTAGAACAGTGCATAAATTCATTATTACAGTTAAATGGAGAAAAAAGACAATATGAGATAATAATTCCTTATCAAATAAAAAGTGAAAATGAAAGAAAAAGCGCAGAACAGTTTTTGGGAAAACACTTCGTTTTAAAAACTAAGGAAGATTTTAACAGATATGGTGATGAGTGGAAATGGACAGAAGATACCTATGCTGTAAAAAAATGCGAAGCATCAGATCATTACAGAGCAATAAATATTGTAAAAAAGGAATTTGATACAGATAAAGAGTTGCTATCTATGTGTCAAAATGATACAGATGTTATTCACGAAAATTATCAGGTGGGATATATAGTACAAGACAAAGTCCATAGGGTTGATATTAGAAAAGTAACCAATATAAGACTGATAAGTTTTTATGATGAGGCAAGAACAAAACAGTATAACATTTTTATAGAGTTAAAAGATAAAATGAAAAATGAGGATGTTGATGTTTTGGAGAGAGTACTTCACACATTGCATACTGCAAAAAGCTATAACATTCAAAATCGTTTTTTGAATTTCTGGTCTGCTTTGGAATACACAATATATCCATTTCCGAAGAATTCAATAATTGAAAAGGCTAGGGTTTTGGTTTCAGAATCATTCACCCTTTTTTACATTAAAGACAAGATGAATATATTTTGGAAAAGATTAAATTATACTATGAAAAAGAAAAATGCAGAATTTGAACATGCAGAGTGTAAAAAATTTCTTGATGAATGTATAGAAGATGATGGATTTAATACGTTGAAATTTATAGAAATATTGCAAGATGAAAGTAAATATATGGGTTTGTTAACGGATTTATCATTTCATGTGGTCTTAGAAAGAGAAGCAAGGGAATTGATTATGTTAGTGACGCAACCTGAAAAAGTTAGAGAGATTTTAGTGGATTATCATGATAGTATAGTACATGATTTAGATTGTATTTATAGATTAAGAAACCAATTGATACATTCTGCGAAAGGGATGGATGATTCTTTAGAGGATATAAGTTTGAGACTGTATAGATATGTTAATTCTATTATAGCAACAATTTTATATTATAAGAAGAGGAACCCTGAGGTTAGTATTATAGAGATTCTTAACTCATTACATAATACATATGAAATGTACATGGAACATTTGAAAAGCATTAAAAAGGATGTATTAATTCCGTCTCAAATGGGAAATGCCGTGGAAGAGGGATACAAAATTGTGCGTCCGCGTTATTTGTTTTTAGAATAAGTTGTTCAAGTATAAAGCACAGTAAGTAACAATCAGATAAATAATCAACAGGAGGTTACAAATGAATATACTTGTAATTGGAAATGGATTTGATCTGGCACATGGATTAAAAACTAAGTATGAAGATTTTTTGAAATTTACACAGACATATTTAGAATATGATGAAGCATACAGGAAGAAACCAGAGATTAAAGAAGAACTTGAAAGTCTGATAAAAGATAATTTATGGCTGAAATATTTTTATTCTATATATGAGAGCAGAAAGCAAGAAGGAAAAGATGGTTGGATTGATTTTGAAAGTGAAATCTCACAAGTTATTCAGACACTAGATGCTTATAATCTCGATATTGAAAATGGAATAAGAGAAGGAAAGTATAAAGTTCCTTTGAATCAGAGGGGCATAGATATTTTAAAGCCTTTTATTATGGAAAGAGATAAAGGCATGGGTGCGTATATATTTCATTTTGGAAAGGATTTTATTAATCGAAAGAAGAGGGAGTTGCTTACAGACCTTAAAAAACTTATACGCTGCCTGGAGATTTATTTGTGTGAATTTGTAACGACAGACGGTGTAAAGAAACTGTATGATATCATCGATCTTCCGATTATAGATAAGGTAATATCGTTTAACTATACTGATACATATGAGAAAATTTATAAAACAGATAGTCGCATAGAGTTCGATTATATTCATGGCAAGGCAGATGTTAATAAAACAGTGGAGACAAATAATATGGTACTTGGTGTTGATGAATATCTGCAGGGAGATGATAGAAATCAGGATATAGAATTTATTGAATTCAAGAAGTATTTTCAGAGGATTCATAAAGAGACGGGATGTGAATACAGGAAGTGGCTTAAGGAGATGGAAAAAGGTACTATATATCAATGGGAAATTACTGACAAGAGAGGAGATGAGGTGATTTCCTGTGCACTACGGGAAACAGATTTTCACAAAATTTTCTTCTATGGTCATTCATTGGATATTACTGACAAAGATATTATTAGAGCTCTAATACTGGCAAAAAGGACACATACAACCATTTATTATCTGGACAAGGAAGATTATGCAAGAAAGATAACTAATATGGTAAAGATAATAGGACAGGACGAGTTGATAAGTAGGACAGGTGGGGTGGATAGGTCGATTTTCTTTAAAGAAATAACAAGGGAAGGTAAAGATTTATAATGTGCAATATCTCTATGGGGTATATATGCTAAGATGAAAGAAAAGAATAGTCAGCATAGATCTATTTACATTTCTATTTTATTGAATTAGAATAATATAAACGCGAAGGAGGTATAATATTATGGCACAGTTATATTCAGGAGATACAGAGTTTTAATTTATATTTTTAACGTGAAGGCGGTTGCGATTTAAAGCAACCGCCTTTTAAGATGTTTTATAAAGTAAAATTGCATTTCACAGTGTACACCAGTCAGAATATATTACTGGTTTTTGCATAAACTTCTATTATCCATCATGGGATAATGGAGGTGTGTATGAACAGGAAGAAAGAATTGAACAGGACGATTATTATAGGAATTCTTGCTGTATGGGTGGCAGGAACCCTGTTTCATTTTGTGTATGACTGGACAGGGCATAATACATTAATTGGACTGTTCTTTCCAACTAATGAATCTACATGGGAACATATGAAACTGGTGTTTCTTCCTATGAACATATATGGATTAGTAACATGGTATATATTAAAAGACCGGTATGCAGCAACAGGAATGGCAGTGTTTGTGGGTGTGGCTGCAGGAACGTGGGCAATACCATTTTTATATTACACATATATGGGAGTACTTGGATTTTCAAGAATGTGGCTGGATATAGGCACTTTTTTTGTATCTGTGTTAATAGGATATGCTATAGAATATCATATTCTTAGGAGAGCAGGGCACAATGAATTTATTCTGGGAACATGGGTATTTGCGATAGTGGATTTTGTAATGGCAGCAGCATTTGTTGCGTGTTCATATAATGCACCATCACTTGGAATATTTTTAGAACCATAGGGACTAAAGTACCATGAATATATGGACGATATATATCTTATAGATAGGCGTGCATGTGCAGGGAGGCACATAGCTTTGCAGGACGAAACAACAATATATTAGATACAGAACGCAGAATAGTGTGAAAAATGTACAAGAATGGAGAAGAATATGAGAAAACACAGAAAGCCATGGAAGGCAGCTGCTATTATTATGAATGTTGCTATGATTACAACATTTGTGGGAGGTTCTTATGGACACCTGGGAATGCATAATCATAGAGAAAAGGCATATGCGGCAGAAGATATTATGCAGGAAGACTATATCCAGTCGGGGTATTATGATATTGGATACAAAGCACCAAGCTTGCTTACGGATAGCAGAATTGATGTTACGGGTGAGGATGCTTATGACGCAGAAGCGTCGGATATGCAACAGTCTCAGCTTCTTGCGAGAGTCAGTGCACCAACAATTCCAGATAGTTATAGTTCAGCTGATAAAGGATATACAACAAGTGTGAAAAATCAGGGTGGTTTTGGCATATGCTGGGCGTATGCGGCGACAGCAGCCATGGAGTCATATGCACTGTCACATGGGCTTGTTTCATCACCAGATGATATTAACCTTGATGAATATGCACTTGCATACATGACATTTGATGATACTACATATTCGGATCCTACAGGTGGAACTGCTGGGGATAAGACAAGCATTATAAAGTCTACAGCAGATATGAATTATTCATTGGAGAGTGCCTTTAATAGCGGCGGAAATGACAATTACGCATTTAAGACATTGAGCAAATGGGCTGGTATGATTAATCAGCAGGATGGTCATGAGGGAATATGGCTGAAGAAGGATTATCAGTATAACCGGAGTGATGTATCTTATATTCTTACAGGACAAAGTTATATTAATATGTCAGATACAGAACTTGTTAAAGCAGCAATTATGGAAAATGGTGCTGTTACAACAATGTATAATGGTAATGATGCAACTCACTCTAAGGATTACAGGTATGCATATGATGATGGAAGCTTTAAGACAGAGTGGCATGCAATAGCAATTGTTGGATGGGATGATAATCTTGACAGGAATGCATTTGCCAATGCTAACGATAAAGGCACAGTTCCGGCTGGTAATGGGGCATGGCTTGTCAAAAACAGCTGGGGAACTAACAGTGCAATGAATATTGATGGATATACCTGGATTTCATATTATGATGCACATATAACTGATGGTAATGCGGCTGCATATCAGATTGCAAAGAAGGATACATATGATAATAATTATCAATATGATGGAACAACAGTATTTGGAAGTCATTATTCTGAATATCTGGTTGGGCGATCATATGCCAATGTGTTTACAATATCCCAGTCTGATAAGGAGATTCTGAAGGCTGTGTCTTTTGCAACAAGGGATACGGACAGGGCATATACTATAGATGTATATAAGAATCCACAAAAGGTTAAATCTTCATCCTCCTCAGATACTACACTCCGTTATAATCCTGTATCAGGAAGTAAGGTGGCATCGGCAAGCGGACGGACATCATATGCAGGATATTACACGATAGATTTGGATGAACCAGTAAGTCTTAGCAGAGGAGATACGATAGCAGTTGTAGTTACATTTGATAAGCGGACTATAGTTGAACAATCGACATCATTTGATTATGTAGGCTCCAGCAGTGAAGCGGTAAATGTACTGAATGATAATGAGAGCTTTTTCTCTGGTAACGGAACAACATATACGGATACTGCAATTCCGGGATATAAAGAAATTGCATGCAATTATTGTATTAAAGCATTTACTGTTAATGAAGATGGAAAACTGGAGAAGCCGGCAATTACTTCAACAACAGTGAAAGAGAATGGCAATGTTAATATAGCATGGCAGAAGGTAAGCAGCGCAGATGGTTACAGGCTGTATAGAAGTGAGCAGCCTGATACGGGTTATGTAAAGGTGTACGAGGGAGCTGATAATCAATATACAGATACGACTACCTCGTTAGGAACGATATACTACTACAAAGCCCAGGTGTATAAGCAGGGTGAAGCAGGAGAGATTACTGCTGACAGCGATGCGAAGAATGTTTCTGTAGGACTTCAGATTCCGGTAATAAGTGCATTAAAAGCAAATGACAATGGCGAAGTGAGCATATCATGGAACCAGGTAGAAGGTACTGATGGATACAGAGTATATATTTCAACGGATGGAAGTAATTATTCATTGTTATCCGATACGTCGGCATTGTCGTACATAGATACAACCAAGCATGATTATGATAAAACATATTATTATGTGGTAACGTGTTATAAGAAGGTGCAGAATAATACAGTGGAATCTGCCAGAAGTGCGTCTAAGTCAGTAAATGTTAAGCTTCCGCCAGTATCCAATCTTGTTCTTGATGGCAATTGTTCTGGCAAGATGAAGCTGTCATGGGATAAGTCAGATGGTGTAACTGGATATGAAGTATATTGTGATATGAATGCTTATGGCAGTACTCCTGTGGCTGATGTACAGGAAACATTGTATGTATATGATACAAGCAGTCAGGCAGTTAATACTAAATGTACATTCTGGGTAGTGCCATATGTAATGATTAATGGAACTAAATACAGGGGTACCAACAAGACAGCTGTTTCAGATATTGTACGACAGGAAGCCATTAGTGGAGTATCCCTTGTTAATGAGAATGGCAGGCTGAAAGTTTCATGGAATGCTTATAGTGGCGCTTCTACATGTAATGCATATTATGTATATTACAGTGAGAATAAGGATGGTCCATTTACGAGAAAATATTGCAGCGGTTATATGGGAACCTCGTATGTTATTGAAGATATAGTATATGACAATAATAAGAATTATTATGCATATGTAACAGCACAGGGGGCTGTAAGTGTAATGGCAGGCATGAACAATCTGGAGCTGACATACTGGCAGGCTGAACCGGCAAAGATAGAGAATGTTAAACCGACACCGAAACCAGAGCCAGAACCAACGCCGACACCAAAACCGGAACCGACACCGAAACCAGAACCAACCCCGACACCAAAACCAACGCCAAATCCTACGCCGGCACTTCCGACTAAGATTACATCATCAAATGTTAATGTTAATCAGAGCAGCAATATAGTGAGCCGTATAACTTCCGGACAGAGAGTGGCTAATCTTATCAGCAATGTTAATGAGAGCAGTTTCTGTCAGGTAAGACGTAATGATTCGGTACTGGGAAGTGATGAAAAGCTTGGAACTGGAATGAAGTTGTGCCTTATAACTAATGGCAAGATGACAAGAATATATGACATAATCGTAACGGGGGATGTCAATGGAGATGGTAATATTAATATAACTGATATGATAGCTGTTAAAGCAAATATATTAGATAAATCACATCTTGAAGGAGTGTATAATACAGCAGGAGATGTCAATGGAGATGGTAAAGTTAATATAACAGATTTCATACAGATTAAGATGCATATTCTAGGTAAGAGTAGCATTAACGGAATTTAACATAAGAGAGAGGAAATCAGATGAAAGATAAAATAACCAGAATAATATCAAGTATGCTTGCAACGGTTATGTGTGTGGCAGTTGTCATAAGTGCAATGAGCATCAACAATGCGGATGTTTATGCTGCATCAGCAAGCCTGTCTGGACCGGGAAGTGGAAGGGCAGGAGATACATTTACAGTAACATTGGATATTGCAGCGGCAGGAAGTTATGGGCTTGAAGCTAATCTTAATTATGACGGAGGTCAGGTAACTCTGGTTGGAACAAGTATTCTTCCAGGCGGGTGGAAGTTAGAGAGCAATGGAAACAAGATTATTGCTTATGATGATACAATGAGTAATCCGTTAGGCGGCAGCCAGTCGGTTATACAGGCAAGTTTCAGAATTAACGATTCAGCAGCACCGGGAACAGACATTGGGATTTCGTTCAGCAATATTCTCGTGTCAGATGCCAATGCAGGAACTTCGGCAGGAACGGCATCGTGTTCGGTAAATGTGCTCGCACCATTATCATCAGATAATGCATTGTCGTCATTAACTGTTTCAGCAGGGGAATTAAGTCCGGGATTTAGTCCTGATAATACTGGCTATAATCTTGGAGAGGTTGAATATGATGTTTCGTCTATTAATGTTAATGCATCAGCAAGAGATTCAAAAGCATCGGTTTCAGTAGGAAACACCTCACTTTCTGTTGGAGATAACACTATTTATATTAATGTAACAGCAGAGAATGGAAATAGAAGAACATATACTCTCCGGGTTACAAGGAAACAGGATCCGAATTATGTGCCATCATCCAATGCCAATCTGTCAGATATATCTGTAAGCTATGGACAGATAAGTCCGGCTTTTTCATCAGATATTACTGAATACGTTGTGTATATTCCATATGAAGTTACTTCAATTGAAGTTGCTGGAAGCATGGATGATTCTAAGGCAGCGGGAGCAACAGGCGATTCAAGCGAGAGCCTGGCAGTAGGAAGTAACGATCTGTATGTGACAGGCGTGGCAGAAGATGGAACAGAGAAGAAGTATCATATAACAGTTGTCCGTATGCCGGAATATGCCGGGGTGCTTCCTAAGATTGAAGGTGTTGATGTAAAGGAAAAACAGACAGAGGAAGTTACAGAAGTTCCTGTGCAGCAGGAAGAGGTGGTTCAGGTTGTTAAGAAGACTGGAATTAAACTATGGCTTCTGGTTATCCTTGTTATTGCGGGAATTGCAGCTGGTTTTGCAGGAGCATGGTTTGGAAAAGAATATATAAAGAAATTATTTGAGAAGAAAAGAACATATTAGAATGACTAACAACTGCCCTGGTGCGTAGGATTGCCTACCTGCCAGGGCAGTTGCTTTTAGTGGAGCGGATTTAAGATTATAAAAAAATATGTTGACAGCCGTAAAAAGAAATGATAATTTATAACTGTACTACATAGAATAGTACAGTTAATACATGAAGCATGCAGATGATTTTATGAATTTTATGGAAAGGAAATGAAGAGGTTAATATGTTCACAATAGATGTCATGTCGCGAGTGCCAGTCTATGAACAACTCATTAAGCAGGTAGAGGATAATGTCCTTATAGGAATTATGAAAGAAGGGGATAAGATGCCATCAGTCAGGTCACTGTCTATGGAATTATCTACTAACCCCAACACAATTCAGAAGGCATATACAGAGCTTGACCGCAGAGGAATTATAGTAAGCGTTCCGGGTAAGGGGTCATTTATATCTGGAGAGGCTGTAAGAGTTGTAGAGAAGAAGTCCAAGGGAAAGCTTGGAGAACTTAAAGAGCTTGTTAAGCAGCTGTCATATGCAGGAGTAAGCAGAGAAGAGATAATTGCTATAGTAGATGAGATATATGATTAACAGGCATATTAAAGTTGATGTTAATGAGGAGGAATTATGATTGAGGTAAAAGGTGTTACTAAATCTTTTGATGATTTTACTGCACTGGATAATGTTACATGCAATATATCAGAAGGATGTATATATGGCATGGTTGGCTCTAATGGTGCAGGAAAGTCAACATTATTAAGAGTTTTGTCAGGAATATATAAGGCTGATAAAGGAGAAGCCATCATTGATGGAATTAATGTGTATGAGAACACATATATGAAGAATAAGCTTGTATTTGTAGGAGATGAATTGTTCTTTCTTGCAGGCGCCAATATGAAGAACATGGCTAAGTTCTATAGTTCAATATATGATAATTTTGATATGGACAGATTCGCAGAGCTTACGAAAATATTTGGACTTGATCCATCTAAGAGCATATCAAACTTTTCAAAAGGAATGAAGAGACAGGCAGCTATAATACTTGCACTTTCAACCAGAGCCAAGTATATGTTCTTTGATGAAACATTTGACGGACTTGATCCGGTTATGCGTAATCTTGTCAAGAAGTTAATTTGTGGTGATGTTGCAGAAAACAACGCTACTGTTATAGTTACATCACATTCATTAAGAGAGTTAGAAGACTTATGCGATCATTTGTCGCTTCTTCATAAAGGCGGGCTGGTGCTTGACAGCGATGTATTTGAACTAAAGACGAGTCAGTTCAAGGTACAGGTAGCTTTTAAGGATGATTTCGATGAGAGCAAGTTTGAGGGCATCAAGATTACAAGATACCGCCAGGAGGGTTCAGTTGCCAATATGATAGTAAGTGGCGACAGGGAACAGACCATGGACATTATAAATGCCATGAATCCGGTTGTATTTGATGTTCTCCCTCTTACGCTGGAAGAGGTATTTACTTATGAGATGGAAGCGCTCGGCTATACATTTGATGTGAAGGGGGATAAGACTCATGAATAATAAGAAAGTATTCAGCTTTCATATGTTTTTACAGACATTGAAGCAGACAAGGCTTGCGGGCTTTATAATGATGGCAGTAATTACACTTATATCAGTTGTACCGATTATTTCATCATTAAGCTATATTAAAGAATATAAACAGGTTAATAATGTAGGCGGAATTTCAGGAAATTATTTTCTGGTATTAGTATTCATACTTGTTGTGCCTGTTATATCATTGATAGTATGGAGTTTTCTTAATAAAAGAAGCAGCAGTGATTTTTACCATTCAATTCCATATACAAGATTGTGCATATATCTTAGCAAGACAGCAGCAATAATTACATGGATTGCAGGAATACTCGTTGTGTCATATGTATCACAGGCAGTTTTATTCATGGCTAACAGGCAGTATTTTAATGTTGATTATGCAACAATGTTCCGTATGTATCTTTCGATATTTATATGCAGCCTTTTATGCATGGCAATTATAAATGTATCAATATCTATTACAGGAAACATATTAAGCAATATATGTGTTACAGGACTTATAATGTTTCTTCCTAGATTTATTGGGTTAATGGTTACGGAACTGACTGTGTTTCATGGAGAAACTTACATGATAAGTAACAGTGGCGTGGGATTACTTGATCCTTCCAACAATATGATTGTTGGCTGGGTATTTTCTGTATTTGATATGTACAATGGTTCATCAGGAATAGCAGATATGGTTCTTAGCCTTACAAGTAACTTATATACACTCGTGCTTGCATTTATATATATAGCACTTGGCGCACTCCTCTTTGTAAAGAGAAAAAGTGAGACAGCGGGAAAAGCAGCTAATGGAAAGGTTCTGCCAATGATTATCAGAACACTTATCGGCTTTTCAATTGCGTTTATAGGTGTAATGATGGCATATACAAGTATAGATAATGATGAGACAATAGCAGTTGTTGTGCTGTTTATTGTAAGTGCATTGGTTGTGTTTGTTTATGAATGTATAGTAAGTAAGAAGATGAATGTTATAAAGCAGTGTATTCCATCAATTCTTCTTGGATATGTTCTTGCAGTGGTAATTGGAACAGGAGCTAATTCATTTGGCAAATATGAGGCATCATACGAACCGGATTCTTCAAAACTTGCGTATGTAACAATCCAGCCAATGGATATGTACTATGCTTCAGATAACGGATATTTCAGTTCTATATCATCAAAGGTACAGTTTACAGATGAAGAGATTCTAAAATATGTATCAGAGAAATTTGATGCATATAAAGATAAATGTATATCAAATGGTGTTCATAATTATATTTATAACGGCAAAGGTTCAGTGACTAATTATAAGGTTGGTTTCAGACAGAATGGTGTTACACATTACAGAAGGATTCAGCTTACAGACAGTGATGCCAGTAAACTTTCAAGTCTGTTAAAGAAGGATGAGAAATTTGTTAAGGCATATATGGATCTTCCGGATAGTGACAAGATTTCTGTTAATTATATAACAGGTAATATGGAGGATTCTGACTGTAAAGATATATATGAAACAATTACAAGTGAAATTAAACAGATTGGTTTTGAGAAATGGTATCAGACAGTTACTTCAGATGCTGATACATTCTTGATGTCAGTACGCTTTTCGAAAAAAGGCGTTACTTATGATATGGTTCTTCCAATCAGTAAGAATATGCCACAATCTTATAATAAGTATATTGGTATACGGAATGAATATGCCATTAGGAATAATGAAAAAGAACTTGGAACAATGAGCGATATTTTAAAGCAGTATTTAAATGACAGTTCCAGAACATGGGATAAATATACTAGTGGATATGAAACTCTTTCAGCAGTTCTTGTATATAATGATACCAGAACATATATTAATCTGGATTTGTATGTAAGAAAAGATGAAGAAAGAGCACAAAAAGTATTAAACGGACTTATAGAGTCCCTTGACAAGAAGAATTTTAATAAAAATATAAATTCAGATAATCCTTGCATTGTATTAAATTATGAAAAGTATAATCCTGACAATGGTGAAACTGTCCTGGCTGATGTTATTATCCAGTTAGACGGTTATACAAGGACAGAAGACTATATTTCTGATATTGATTATTATTAATTGCTTCTTATGTTGTATTAATGCAATATAATAAGTATAATTAATGGGATGGTGCCTGGGCATCATCCCATTATTTAAGATAGAAAAGGAACAGGATTATGTACGATTATTTAATAGTTGGAGCAGGACTTTTCGGTTCAGTGTTTGCACATGAGGCTGCCAGAGCAGGAAAGAAGGTTCTTGTAATAGATAAGAGAAATAATATTGCTGGTAATGTGTATACAGAGAAGATGGAAGGCATTAATGTGCATGTGTATGGTGCACACATTTTTCATACTAATAATAAGAAGGTGTGGGAGTATCTTTCACAGTTTACTACATTTAACAGATTCACTAATTCACCTGTTGCTAATTATAAGGGTGAGCTGTATTCACTGCCATTTAATATGTACACATTTAATAAGATGTGGGGGGTTGTGACACCACAGGAGGCAGCAGAAAGAATCGAGCAGCAGAGAAAGGAAGCAGGAATCACAGAGCCTAAGAACCTTGAGGAGCAGGCTATAAGTCTTGTTGGAACTGATATATACGAAAAGCTGATTAAGGGATATACACAGAAGCAGTGGGGCAGACCATGCAACGAGCTTCCATCATTCATTATCAAGAGACTTCCTGTAAGACTTACATTTGATAATAATTACTTTAATGCGCTTTATCAGGGAATCCCAGAGGGCGGATATACTAAGATGGTTGCCAATATGCTTGATGACAGCGAGCTTTCCGGAAGCATTGAGGTAAGACTTGGTGTTGACTATCTTGCATCTGCTGATGCTAAGGCAGAATTAGATAATCAGGCTGAAAAGGTTGTATACACAGGTGCAATTGATGCGTACTTTGATTATAAGCTTGGCAATCTTGAATATCGTTCAGTAAGATTTGAAACAGAGACGTATGATTTCCCTAATTATCAGGGCAATGCAGCTGTTAACTATACCGATGCTGATACTCCGTGGACAAGAATTATTGAGCACAAATGGTTTGAATTCGGTAAGGATGAGAATGGCAATGATCTTCCTAAGACTGTTATCAGCCGTGAATACAGCTCTGAATGGAAGCCGGGTGATGAGCCATACTATCCTGTAAATGATGAGAAGAACGGCGCTCTCTATGCACAGTATAAGGAGCTTGCTGACGCTGAAAGCAAGGTTATATTCGGTGGACGTCTTGGCGAGTACAAGTATTATGATATGGATGCTGTTGTGGCAGCAGCACTTGAATGTGCCAGAATGAACATAGATTAGGAGTATTATATTTTAAGGCGTATCCGCCTGCATGAATGAATGTCTGTGCAGGTCAGGATATGCCTTAATTAATTTATCCCTGAAAATTATCTGATGCCTTGCGGTCACATAGCTGGCTGTATATATCGGGTCCCAGTCCCATCTGCATTTCTGAGTATGCCTTTTTAAGCTGCTCTTCAGACATCTGATCACGTTTTCTGTTAATTGCATCGATGCTGTCGCGAATGACTTTATCCTGGTTATCATGAGTTTCCCAGTTATACATCGTGTGTCCTTTTTTTATAGAATTATTATTGTTGACAGTAGGAAGATTCTCATTGGAATTCATTGAGTTATTGGCTGATTTATTCATATTATTGTATTCCTCGTTTCTGCGGACATTTTGTGCCTGCTTTGATAATAGGAAGGGAACATCACCCTGGCACAAATATTATCTGCAGTTATATATGTATTTATGCGTGTACTATACTTGAAAAAGCATGCATAGCATTGTAATATTAAAGAGTATGTGTATCATACATAAGGGAGAAGGCAAATGTTGGAACTGGATGGAATGCTGTCAATTGTAATGCCAGCGTATAATGAGGAAAAGCTTATATATCACAGCATAATGGAAACTTTAAGAATTGTTGAAAAGTTTGTTCCCAAGCTTGAGATAATAGTTGTCAATGATGGCAGCAAGGATAATACCAAGGCAGAGATTGAGAGAGCTGTAAGGCAGGATGGAAGGGTAAGGATGATAAGCTCTGATAAGAACAGAGGAAAAGGGAATGCCATTATTGCCGGAGTGTCACAGGTGGAAGGAAAGTATGTAGCATTTGTTGATGCTGATCTGGAACTTAATCCATCACAGCTGGAAGGATATCTGAAGAAGATGCTGGATGATAATAAAGATGTTGTCATTGGATGCAAGTTCCATAAAGACTCCAAGCTTGATTATCCGTTTAAGAGAAAAGTTATAAGTATGGGCTATTATATAATGCTTCTGGTACTATTTCATCTTAACGTGAAGGATACACAGACGGGACTTAAGGTGTTCCGTGTTGAAGCAATTAAACCGGTTGCACATCTTGTGAGGACATCTGGATTTGCATATGATATTGAACTGCTTGTGGCTGTTCACAGAAGAGGCTTCAGCATAGCACAGATGCCGGTTGAAGTTGTATATGTAAGAGATTCAGGTACTAAAAGAATCGGAATGAAAGATATATGGCAGGCGTTTTGTGATACATGGTCTATATTTGGAAGAGTATATTTCAGACATTATTATGACTAATAATTTGTTGACATCTCTCCATTTTGGGGGTATATTTAACAACGATTTGTAACGAGCGAATATAATTTGGTTTTAGATGATTAGGAGATACTACAAGGATGAAGAATTTTTTTGTTGGTTTACTTAACAAGACGTCTTTATTATGGAAGTCTGTTTTTGTTGCGCATGCGAAAGTGTGCATTATTGCCGGGGCAGTAGCTGTATCAGGAACAGCAGGGACTGTTACCGCTGTTGAGGTAGTGAAGCATGTGCAGAAGAAAGATGTTGTTCAGGCACAGGAGACCGAGGAACAGACGGATAGTAATGGTAAGCTGGGCAAGCTTGTCGGACAGATGGGAATCAACAAGGATGATTCACAGTATGATGGAGCTGATGAAGAACCAGATAATCAGGAGCTTTTTGAAGCTATAGAAGAGGCAGTGGCAGAAAGCGAAGAGCCAATTCCTATATTAGATATGGATCAGCTTGATGTAGGAGAAGATACATCATCTGAGCCGGCACGAGAAGAAACTCCTGTTGAAGACAGTTCAAGTGCGTCAAGTTCAGAAGGAGTATATGAGGTTAACCAGCTTGCATATGGTATAGATGTATCTCATTGGAATAATGATGCTGGTGGAATAGACTGGACAGCAGTTGCAGCTGATGGAATAACATTTGCCATGATCAAATGTGGTGGTGGAGAAATCGGACATCTTTATGAAGATGTTAAGTTTGAAGAGAATATCCAGGGAGCTTTAGCTAACGGAATCCAGGTTGGTATATATTTCTATGCAGGTGCTACAGATGCAACTTCAGCATATGAGGAAGCCAGCTTCTGTATTAATCTTATTAACAAGTATCAGATTACATATCCTGTAGCATATGACTGGGAACTTAATTATGGAGATTATGATTCAGTTACACAGGCATGTGAGACATTCTGTAATGTAGTGCAAAGCTATGGATATACACCTATGGTATATTCTAATAAGAACAGATTCTATAATATGCTTGATGGGGCAAAGCTTGGAGAAAAGTATAAAATATGGGTTGCCCAGTATTATTATGATTTCTATCCTGATGATGGATATGCAAGAAGATGGGAATATGGAGATGTTCTTTCTAATTATGAAAACAGATATGACATGTGGCAGTATACATCTAAAGGAACTGTTTCAGGAATAAATGGATATGTAGATATGAATATCGCATTTTTCGGATATGCCAATTATACAGTAAATGGACAGCAGGAAGCTTCTATCACAGTCCAGAATAAGAATATAACAAGATACTACGGACATGATACGGGTAAGATCAATGAAGGTGTTGATTTCATGGCTGGAGTAAAGGGTACTAATTCTATCGGATATAGTGCCAATGTTGATTATGAAATATATGATTCATCAGGCAACGAGATTGATGAGGATGATGCGTTAGACAGACCTGGTAAGTATACTGTCAGGTATTCGTTTAAAGATCCTAAGTCAGGAAAGATAACTAATGAGGCAACACTTAATGTTATTGAGGTTACAGCTAAGCTTGTGACACCTGATATCCAGCTTGTGCTTGGAAAGGATAAAAAGATTCAGGCAGGATTCAGCTTTACTGCCGGAGTGTCTGGAAGTAACAGCCTTTCAGAGACTGCAGCTCTTACCGGATATACTGTGATTAAGCAGAGCATATCAGGAGGAGAAACACAGAAGCTTGATGCCAATAAAGCTTTAGCAGAGGAATATGATTTTGATAATTATACATATTCTGTAGAGTATACATTCAGTGTTCCTAAGGATGGAAATGTATCTAAGACTGCTAAGATAACAAAGTCTCCTAAGAGTCTTGATGCAGAGAAGGAGACAGAGACTGAGTCAGGCAGTGAGAATGAGTCAACATCAGGTTCACAGGCAGAGTCTGGTACAGGTTCACAGGCATCAACACAGGCAGAGACTGCCAATAATTAAGTATTTTTAACGGCGCTATCACCAGAGGGTGGCGCCGTTGTTGAGATTATAGAGATTACAGGGTGGGATAAGGATGTTTTTTGATAGGTTTCGGAAGAATAAATCAAAAATAAATATTGAAGCACAGGCAGATACCAATAATGAAGAATTGGAAGAAATTGAACTTCTTGAGATAACTGAAGTGCCAGATGAACAGAATCTGGAACAGTCAGATCAGGAGGAGACAGTTGAGATAGAGCTGATTGATATATCAGAGGAAGAACAATCCTTATCACGCTTTGCAAAGATAAAGAAAAAAATATTGGCATGCAGGGTGTTTGATAACAGCCTGTTTAAAGAAAAACTTCCGGAATTTGGTCGTAAGCTGATTAAAATATTTGGCGGAGATCATACGGAAATGACAATAGGTGTGTCTGTGGCATCGGTAATCTTTATAGCTACAGGTGTTATTATTGTGACTGGAATAACCAGTGGAAAGAAGCATGCAGCCAAGGAAGTTGCGGCAATAGACCAGGTTGAAACGCTCGGGGAGGTTAAGGCTCCTACGTTAAGTCTTTATCTTGAAGCGGTTGCTGATGAGAATACCATAACAGCAAAGGTTTATGATGAAGATGGACAGGTGCTTACTGGACATGAACTCGTATTTAATCTTCTTAAGGGAAGCAAGGAAGAGAACCAAACACAGATAGATAAGATTAAGAATACATACGCTGGACAGAATGTTGATGATGTTGAAGCTGACAAGTACGACGATGATGATAAAGACGGAACAGTTCGTATGCCAGATCTTGAGACAGGAACATACACTCTTGTTGTGCAGGCAGAAAAGGGATATCAGACACCTGACGCGACTGAGGCTACCATAGAAACATTTGAAGTGATGGATAACATTATGGAAAAGGTTGTGCAGGATTCTGCAGAGACACAGAAAGAAGATCCATCAAGAAGAAGAGAAAGCAGGAGTACAGCATCTGTTGTTCCAGAGACAACTGCGAGCCAGGACAGTGTCGGGGTTACAGTTCTTAAGAAGTCAGGAGACAGTATTGTATATAAAGTGAAGGACAGCAGTAATGTTTCACTGACAGATCAGGAAATAAGCGGGCTGACATCAGGCTCTATTCTTATAGACAAGGATGGAAACAATTCATCATATTCAGGATATATATATGAAACAGGTACAGTTAAGGTTACAGAAGGGGAACAGAAAGTTATTACTAAGTTCCTTGTGCCAGAAAATGTATATATGAGCGCAGATATTAACTCAGGGAATGAAGGAATTGCCCTTCTTGCTGACACAGCTACTGCAGATTTGGGAATTGCAGTGGTTGCAGATACAGTGGGAGAAACAAAGCCGGCAGAATCCTCTGCGCAGAAAGAAAGTACAACAGGAGAAAGTAACGGCCAGACCTCAACACATCCATCTGAGTCAGCTACAACTAAGCCTACAGAGAGCACAGTTGCAAAGAAGAAGTTCGTTCTTCTTAATGTTGAGGCAGAAACTGAGAGTGTATATGCAAATGGATGGCAGACTATTGGCGGCAAGAAATATTATTTCCAGGATTCTAAGGCTGTAACAGGATGGAGAAAGATAGATGGCTTACAGTATTACTTCAATAGTGACGGAACCCTTGGTTCAAGCATTGTTATAGATGTATCAACATATAATGGGGACATTGACTGGAATAGTGTTAAGGCATCCGGAATTGATTATGCGATTATAAGAGTTGGTTATCGTGGTTATGAAACAGCGCGTCTTGTAAAAGACAAGAGATTTGATACTAATATGGGTAATGCTACAGCTGCAGGAGTTAAGGTTGGTGCGTATATAGTTACTCAGGCTGTTAATACAAGCGAAGCTGTAGAGGAAGCAAGCTTTATTATATCTGCATGCAGGGGTTACAATATATCACTTCCGCTAGCTATTGATGTTGAAAGTGCAGGTGGCGGTGCAGGAAGAGGAGATAAGATTTCGGCATCAGAGAGAACTGCGGTAATCAATGCATTTGCACAGACTGTACAGAGTGCAGGCTATTCACCAATGGTATATGCTAACAAGAACTGGATGAGCAGTTACATTAATGCAGGAAGTGTCAGCTGTCCGGTATGGCTGGCTCAATATAACAGCACATGTACTTATGGTGGAAGCTTCCTTATGTGGCAGTTTACAGAATCGGGTTCTATACCAGGAATATCATATAATGTTGATATAAGTGCATGGAAACATTAAAAGGATGACAATTCTTTCACATAGTGATATAATTGTACGGAATGTTTATTCATGAGGCGGATATACGCAGAAATGAGGACAAGTATGAGTAAGAACGAAGAACAGTTAGTGAAGCTGGTTAAAGATGTAATATCAGGTACATCTGATAAGGAGCAGTTCTGTAAGGACTTTTTTAATGAAGTGTATGCCCTTGTGTATCCTGTGTTTGGAACAGAGAACAGCAGGAAGATAACTAACAAGGCACTTATATATATATGTGGTAATATAGATAAGATTAATACTGATAAGAATATACACAGACAGATAGCAACAGAGGTGTCTGTGTTTATGTTCGGATTAATTGATACCAGAACAATTAAGAAAGCCGGAACAGATACTTCATATGAATATAACCGCATTAAGGAAGATGAGCAGTTATATGAACTGATTAAGAATAATGTCAGAATATTCAGGAATACTAAGGCTTATGATGATGCAGATGAATCTATACAGGATTTATCAAGAGTTCAGACAATTCTTCTGGAACTGTATGGATATGAGATGCATTCAGTTCAGGAAATAAGTGATATGCTCAATGTTGAGGATACATTTGTAAGTGGAATGCTTGCAAGAACCAAGGCAGCGCTTTTTGGAATGAACCTTGAAGATTCAGAGGATGTGCAGCAGGAAGACGAGCAGGAAACTGAAGACGAGCACAACACTGAAGAAGAGCACAACACTGAAGAAGAGCAAATCACAGATGAAGAAGCTTATTTTGTAGATGATGATATAGATTTTGATGACAGAAGCGATGAGAATCCTTTCAGGAAGAGGACGAAGCAGGAGGAGGCTGATGCAATCAGAAGATCTGATGCAGCTAATCCGGTTGTCAAAGCGCTGGCAGGAGTTATAGGAAAGTTATTTCCAGATCTTTCGCAGACAGCAAGAAGAATTGTTGTATATGTGGCAGGCGGAGTTGTAATGTTTGCTATTGTTCTTAGTATTTTCTTATCTGTTATTCTCTCAACTTCATTTACAAGTGCCAAGAGGAATAACGCAGGAAACTTTAAGATAACAATGGCAGAGACTTCATCTTCCAAGGAGAATGCAACTAAGGAAAAGACTACTAAGAAGTCGAAGACGGATACCGGCAATGATAATAATGCTGGTAATAATGATAATAATAACAGCAACAACAGTAATCGTAATAATTCAGACAATAGGAAAGATAACGACAAGGAAGAAGAATCTGAAGAAGAGGAAGAAGAGACAGAGGAGACAGAAGAGGCAACGCAGGAAGAGACCACAGCGGAAGAATCATCTCAGAAAGAGACAGAGACACAGTCAGAAACACAGAAAGAGACACAATCCCAGACAGAGACACAGTCAGAAACACAGAAAGAGACACAATCCCAGTCAAAAAATACAGATTCTGACACCAAGGCTGACACTAATAATGGCGGAGCAGGCAATGGTACGGATTCTGTTAAAGAGAACGGTGGTAACAAGCTTAACTAGTGATAAATATATTGTTGGAGAGATAAAGAAAGGATTGCTATGAAATGTATAGTTTTAGCCGGAGGAAGCGGAGACAGTTTATGGCCGCTGTCCAGAAGGCAGTTTCCAAAGCAGTTTATGAGGATTAAGGAAGGGCGTTCATTATTACAGGAGACTGTAGTAAGAAATATACCTTTCTGTGATGAGTTCATTATTGTAACCAATGAGAATTACAAGAACATAGTTAATGGACAGATGAAGGCATTCCAGAGCCTTAAGTACAGGGTTATTCTTGAAGGTACACCTAAGGGAACAGCAGCAGCGGTGTTATTAGGAACAATGTTTGCTAACCCGTCAGAGCTTGTACTCGTTGTTAATTCAGATAATCTTATTGAAGGTGAAGGCTATAAGGAGTCTGTTCTTGCAGCAAAAGAATATGCCAAGGAAGGATGCCTTGCTGTGCTTGGAGTTAAGCCACAGTATCAGTCATCAACATTTGGCTATATATTAAGAGATAATGAGAATGTTAAGAAGTTTATCGCAAGAATAAATTTTGATGAGAACGAAACAGAAGGACTTCTTGATTATGGATATGATGAGGGTTATCTGTGGAACAGCGGTATTCTTGCATTCAGAGCAGGAGACATGACTAATGCAGCAAGGAGACTTGCACCGGAATTATATAGTGCATGCAGAACTGCTAAGAGAAAGGTTCCGGCAATAAGAAGATCAGTACGTTTTTCAGAAAGTGTTATGAATAATATCCCACATGGAAGTATTGAAACCCTTCTTCTGGAAAAGAGTGATTCCATTAAGGTTGTAGAGGTCAGTTTTGAGTGGCTGGATGTAGGTGATGCCAGTGATCTTGTTGAGTTTGGAGATAATATTAAGTCAGAGTGTATAATCAAGAATGACTGCGATAATGTCAATATTATTAATAATGCGTCAAGACAGCTTGTTGTTGCCAATGATGTAAGGGATCTGGTTGTTGTTAATACGGATGATGCTACATATATATCTTCAAAGAAAACTGCGGATAATATTAAGCAGATAATGAAAGATAATATGGATACATACGAAGCATTTTTTGACTATAACAGAACTTCCTACAAGGAATGGGGCATGCAGGAAATTCTTAGTTATTCCCAGGGATATAAAGTTAGAAAGCTTACAGTGTTCCCGGGAATGTCAATGACTCTGCATCAGCATGAGAAAAGAACGGAACACTGGTCTGTTGTTGAAGGTGTAGCTACTATAACACTTGATGATTATACAAGAGATTACAGTAAGTATGAGAGTGTTTTTATTCCGGTTGGAGCAAGACACAAGATTGCTAATAAGACAGATAAGAATGTTGTAGTTATTGAGGTTGGCATAGGTGACAATATATCTGATACAGATCTTGTCAAGATATACAATCAGGATGGACAGCCTGTCACAGGTAATTATGTAAGGCTTGATAAGAGTCCTATTGTCAAGCTTGAGCCTGCATTTAAAGATAATATATGGGGCGGAACGAAGATCCGTGATGTTTATGGCAAGAAATGTGATTATGATGTTATAGGTGAAAGCTGGGAGCTTTCAGCACATCCGGATGGACAGAGCCGTATAGCTGAAGGCAGATATAAGGGAATGTTATTCAATGAGTATCTTAATATTATAGGGAAGGATGCTCTTGGATGGAAATGCCAGTGTCAGGACAGATTCCCAATACTTATTAAGTTCATTGATGCCAAACAGGCACTTTCTATACAGATTCATCCAGATGATGAATATGCTCTTGAGAATGAGAATGAGTATGGAAAGAATGAGATGTGGTATGTTGTTGACAGTGAGCCGGGAGCATATCTGTACTGTGGTTTATCAAGGGATGCATCTAAGGAAGAGATTGAGAAACGAATAGCAGATAATACTATAACGGATATACTTAATAAGATAGAAGTTAAGCCGGGCGATGTAGTTATGGTCAAAGCCGGAACAATACATGCCATAGGCGCAGGCGTGTTCATCTGTGAGATACAGCAGAATTCTAACTGTACATACAGAATGTACGATTATGACAGACGTGATAAGTTCGGCAATCCGAGAGAACTGCATGTTAAGAAAGCACTTGATGTTGTTGATACACATAAGTTTGAGAAAGATAACAAGACGGAGATTGTTATTGCAAGAAATGAACATTTTACAGAGGAAAGACTTGTTCAGTGTAAGTATTTTGAGGTGTTTAAGTACGATGTAACTGATGAGGCAAAGATTTCGGTAGATGAGGCATCATTTGTATCTGTGTTGTTTATTGACGGAAGCGGAACTATCGAAACGGATGACTATGAAAAGGTAATGCCTTTCAAAGCCGGAGACAGTTTCTTTATAAGCGCAGGACAAAGGTCGGTTGTTGTTAAAGGACAGGCTAGAATGATTATTACCAGAGTTTAAGATATTGAATGATTGTATAATGAGGATTTTGAATGAAAGACAGTATATTTACCCGGATTAAAAGGTATGCTCTGCCGGGATTGATAACCCTTTTTGGAATGGTTCTGATTCTGATATTAAAAGGCATATGGCCGTTTGGAAGTAACAGAATAGACCTTTTTGACAATATGCAGCAGGTAGCTCCGCTATATTGTCATCTTTGGGACTGGATGCATGGAAAAGCATCTATATGGTTTGACTGGTATACAGGACTTGGAACTAATGTATCCATGAGTATTTCAGCATTTTCAATGCTTAGTCCTTTCAACCTGCTTTTGTATCTTGTACCAAGAAGTTATATTCTGGAATTTATTTCAGTATTAACAATTGTTAAGACTGTATTTATGGCAGTTGCCATGTATGCATTGCTTGAATACAGATATACAAGATTAAATAATGGATTAAAGACCATGTATGCAGTTATGTATGCATTCTGCGGATATGTGATTGTGTATGGTTCATGCTTTACACCATGGATGGATATAGTGGCTCTGTTTCCGCTTCTTATGATGTCATGTGATTATCTCATTAAGACAGGCAGAAAGCTCCCATATATCCTTATGCTGGGACTTGTTTTTATAATTAATTATTATCTTGCAGCAATGTCTCTTGTATATATCTTTTTTGCGTGTGGAATACAGATGTTTACACGAATGGATAAAGATAAAAGAAAGAGTGCGGCGTGGAATATAGGCATAGGAACTGTTGCCGGCATGGCGCTGTCAGCTTTTGTGCTTATACCGGTTATATTGCAGCTTTCTACATCGCAGAGAAGTGCAGGAAGTACCGGTGGTATTCTATCACAGTATATAGGATGGATTACGTCTAAGGCATTTAATGGCAGGTACCTTGCTCTCATAGAAAGATTTATAATGGTATATGGAATGGCATTTGTCATTCTTGTTATTGTGGCTGGAATCAGACAGTGCAAAAAGAATATCGAAGAACTTGGATATGTATGTGGAATGCTTGCGCTTGTTGTAATTCCAGTGATAAGTGAAGGCACTAACCTTATGTGGCATTTTGGATCATATAATGGTTACACGCTGAGAATGGGATATGTAATTGCATTTACACTAATATGTCTGGCTGCAGAGCTTGGACAGAACGTTCTTGTTACTAAGATGGTACCGCGCAAATGTATTGTAGTCCAGGTTATATGCGGAATTGCTGCGTGCGCAGCGTATGTTATAGGATATAATATTATTCCTGATAATAACGAAAAGATTGCAATGTGGTTCTTTTTAGGTTTATTTTTCGCCTTTCTGATTGTTTATCTCGTATATTTTATTGTGAACAAATGGAAGGTTAATCCATGGGCAATAACAGGCATTATTGTTATTGAGCTGTTCATAGGTGCATATTCATTTATAGGACCACCTAAGTTCTATACTTTAGAGGCATATCAGTATGGCGATTATGTTGAATATGCTAATGACGCAAAGGAAAGCCTCAATATAAATGAGTCTGTTACTGACAGAATAATTAATCCTGACATCAGCCTGAATGCTAATTATCCTCTTGTATTAAGAAGAGGAGCACAGAGCAGTTTTACCGCAGCACTTCTTGCAGATACACAGGATAGTTCAGTTAAACTTGGGTATTCAAGATATTTCTTATGGCTGCTGGATTCTGGTGGAACAGTATTTTCTGATGCAATGCTT
This sequence comes from uncultured Lachnospira sp., assembly GCA_934343805.1. GTDB lineage: Bacteria > Bacillota > Clostridia > Lachnospirales > Lachnospiraceae > Lachnospira. Next base: position 44,783 of record CAKRIN010000002.1, on the reverse strand, counting down.
CATGTTACAGAGGCTGTAAACCAGAATGTGCTGGATAAGTCATTATATACACTTGAGACGACAGGTGGAACACTTGGTGATTATAAGCTTTATTCAGCTAACTATCAGTTACCATTTGCAATGTATGCAGCTAAGGATATTGCTGATATGGATACGGAAGGCAAAGACTGGGTTGATGTCCAGAATGATCTGTATTCATATATGGCAGAATGGGCAGGCCTTGATAATAAGAGCCAGTTAATTACCAGATATAATGGCGGTACAGCAGGTGATTCTGGTGAACCTTCATATTATCTTACAACTTATAAGTTTGATGTAGAGGGCAGGGAGGCTTTATACCTTAGTGCAGACGCATTTGACAGTTATAAGGACGGAGAAGATGATAATGATGGCATATGCGATAATTATCAGGAAGCAAGAATAAAGGTTAACGGAAGATTTGTTAAGATTCCTACGCTTGGAGATCTTGATAATGAACTGTATAGTACATTCTACAATAATAATACTGTTTATCTTGGAACATTTGAAGATGAACAGGTTACTATAGAGATTCACTATAAAGAGCCTAAGCCATCATCTACCGGTGAAAAGAAGCCTAATTTTGTCCAGAAGAATGATCTTACAATAGCGGGCTTAAATCTTGATAAGCTGGAAAAATTATGTGATGTGTATAATAATAAGGTTACAAATGATGTTACTAATGACAATTCTTCTGTAACAGTTAAAGTAAGTGGCAGTAATGCACAGTCGTCAGTAATTATTCCGGTTATATATTTTGAGGATAACTGGACAGTGACAGTTGATGGTAAAGAGGCTGACGTAACAAATGTTGCCGGAATGTTTACATGTGTCAGCGTAGATGCTGGTGAACATACAATTAAGATGACATTCAAAGCAAAGGGAACGGATATCGGGCTTGTTATAACTCTTATCGCACTGGCGATTACAATAGCAGGCGGTATAGCAGGACATATTAAAGCATTTAAGACACCTGCGGTATGTAATAATATTGCCGGATGTGTCTACAAGGTACTTTTCTTTGCAGGATGTATATTTATGTTTGCAGTGCCTCTTATATGTTCATTTGGTGTTGATATATTACAGATATTCAGATTATATTAGTAATGTTTCACATTGTATGGCACGAAATTGCAAAAAATGTTTTAACATGTCGGTTTTTGTTGTATAATAACAAAAGATTTTTATTCTAAAAGGAGATATTAACAATGTTATCAGTAGTAATTCCAACATATAATGAAAGCAAGAACATCAGAAAGCTTGTAGCACAGATTGATATTGCTTTGCAGGGTGTTGAGTATGAGATTGTATTTGTTGATGATAGTAAGGATAATACACCAGATGTAATTAATGAAGTTGCTAAGGATTATCCACAGGTAAGGATGGAGCATAGAAAGAATGGTACAGGACTTGCTACTGCAGTTCTTGATGGATTCAAGCTTGCCAGAGGAGAATATATGGCATGTATGGATGCAGATCTTCAGCATCCACCAATTGTACTTAAATATATGTATAAGGCAATGTTAAGCGGTGCAGATTTCTGTATACCAAGCAGACTTATTCCAGGAGGAGATGATGGCGGTCTTAACTGGTACAGAAAGTTCGTATCAGGAACAGCGAGAAAGATAGGACAGGTCATGCTTCCATGTCTTAGAAAGATATCTGATCCGACAAGTGGTTTGTTTATGTTCAGACGTGAAGTTATTGAGAATGCAGATCTTCAGCCAATCGGATGGAAGATTATGGTTGAGGTTCTTGCCATGGGAACATACAGCAAGGTTGTAGAGATACCTTACAAGTTCCAGCAGAGAACAGAGGGCGAATCTAAGCTTTCAGGTAAGGTTACACTTGAGTATCTTAAGCAGTTAAAAAATCTTCGCAAAAGATACAATAAGAAGAACAGATATGAAGTTGAAATATGGTCTGAGGAGCGTATGTTAAAGGGCGACAAGGAGCAGTAACAGTGGTATTTATAAGCTACGGGACTACATGTTTGTAGTTCTGTGGCTTTATATGTATAAAGAATGAGAATATAGGAGGAAGTTATGGCAATATTGGTTACAGGTGGTGCTGGATATATTGGAAGTCATACAGTTGTTGAACTTCAGAATGCCGGATATGATGTAGTTGTTGTAGATAATCTTGTTAATTCGAGCAGAAAGTCTTTGGAAAGGGTTGCTAAGATTACAGGAAAGCAGGCAGCTTTTTATGAGGCAGATATTAATGATGCAGATGCATTAAATGCCATATTTGAAAAAGAAAATATAGACAGTGTTATTCATTTCGCAGGACTTAAAGCAGTTGGGGAATCTGTTGCCAAGCCGCTTGAGTATTATATGAATAATATTTCAGGTTCACTTACTCTTTTTGATGTGATGAGAAAGCACAATGTTAAGAATATTATATTCTCTTCATCAGCAACTGTTTATGGGGATCCGGCATTTGTGCCAATTACAGAGGAGTGTCCTAAGGGAGAAATTACTAACCCTTATGGAAAGACTAAGGGGATGCTTGAGGAGATTCTTACAGATATCCAGAAGGCTGATCCGGAATGGAATGTTATCCTGTTAAGATATTTCAACCCAATCGGAGCACATGAGAGTGGAACGATAGGAGAGAATCCTAATGGAATACCTAATAATCTTATGCCATATATCACACAGGTTGCTGTTGGAAAGCTAAAGGAACTTGGGGTATTCGGTAATGATTATGATACACATGATGGTACAGGCGTGAGAGATTACATTCATGTTGTTGATCTTGCAACAGGTCACGTTAAAGCAATTGAGAAGCTGGCTGACAGACCAGGGCTTGTAATATATAATCTGGGAACAGGTAATGGATATTCGGTTCTTGATATTGTTAAGAATTTTGAGGCTGCTACAGGTATTCACATTCCATATGTTATTAAGGACAGAAGACCAGGCGATATTGCAACATGTTATTGTGATGCCAGCAAGGCAGAAAGGGAACTTCACTGGAAGGCAGAAAGAGATCTTAAGACCATGTGTGCTGATTCATGGAGATGGCAGAAGAATAATCCTAATGGATATGATGATTAAAGAAATCATAAGAATGGAGAATTGATATGGGTAAATATTTTGGAACTGATGGATTCAGAGGAGAGGCTAATGTAACGCTTACTGTTGACCATGCATTTAAGGTTGGAAGATTCTTAGGCTGGTACTATGGAAAGAACCATGAAGATGGAAAGGCTAAGATAGTAATAGGAAAAGATACAAGAAGAAGCAGTTATATGTTTGAGTATTCTTTAGTTGCAGGACTTACTGCATCAGGAGCAGATGCTTATCTTCTTCATGTTACAACTACACCTAGTGTTTCTTATGTGGCAAGGACTGAAGATTTCGACTGTGGAATAATGATTTCAGCAAGTCACAATCCATTCTATGATAATGGAATTAAGCTTATCAATTCAGCAGGCGAGAAGATGAAGGAAGATGTCATTGCTGAGATTGAGAAGTATCTTGATGGCGAGATGGGAGAAGTTCCTTATGCTACAAGAGAAAAGATTGGTTGTACAGTGGATTATGCGGCAGGAAGAAACAGATATATGGGATATCTTATGAGTCTTGCAATATATTCGTTCAAGGGAATAAGAGTAGGTCTTGATGCGTCTAATGGAAGTGCATGGACTCTTGCCAAGTCAGTATTTGACGCACTTGGAGCCAAGACTTATGTTATTAATGCTAATCCGGATGGTACTAATATTAATGAAAATTGTGGATCTACACACATTGAGGGGCTTCAGGATCTTGTTAAGAGAGAACACCTTGACGTTGGATTTGCATTTGATGGAGATGCAGACAGATGTCTGTGTGTAGATGAAAAGGGCGAGGTTATTACAGGAGACCATATTCTGTACATTTATGGCTGTTATATGAAAGACAGGGATAAGCTTGTTGGTAATAAGGTTGTTACTACAGTTATGTCTAATTTTGGTCTTTACAAAGCATTTGACGCAGTTGGAATTGAATATGAGAAGACAAAGGTAGGAGACAAATATGTCTATGAATGTATGTCAGAAAACGGATACAGAATAGGCGGCGAACAGTCTGGACATATTATATTCTCTAAATATGCTACAACAGGTGATGGTATCATAACAGCACTTAAGATGATGGAAGTTATGATTGCAAAGAAAAAGACTATGTCTGAGCTTGCGGCACCACTTGTAATATATCCACAGGTTCTTAAGAATATAAGAGTGACAGATAAGACTAAGGCACAGGATGATGCTGATGTTAAGGCAGCGGTTGCAGCAGTTGCAGATGCACTTGGCACAGATGGACGTATTCTTGTAAGAGAAAGCGGCACAGAACCGGTTGTCCGTGTAATGGTTGAGGCAGGAAGCACACAGGAGTGTGAGAAATATGTCGACCAGGTTATAGAAGTTATAAAGAATAAGGGATACGCAGTGTAGGTTTTGCTTTCTATTATTTGTGATCATTTGGCATATGTACAATCAAATCCATGTGTCTGCCTGTGGCATATGCTTGAATTATGACGAGCTGTGTAGGAGTTAATATCGCTATATACATAAGTTCAGTGTGTGAAAGCTCGTTCAAACGAAGTGCGTTTGCTTTCACACACTGTAATAAGCTTTGTAGATAGCGACATTTACTCCTGCTAAGCGAAGGAATACTGAAAGCATATGCCACAGGCAGACACATGGATTTTGTGTTTATATGGTGAATGAACATAAACAATAACTTTATACGAATATTTTTAACACCTCCACATAAGATTTATTAGGTCTTATTGTGGGGGTGTTTTTTATGCCGGGAAATAGATGCATAAGGTGGATGGCTATAGCGTTAGCAGTTCTTATGATAACAGGGGCAGGATTATCGGGGTGTGGGAAAAAGGATGAACCAAAGAACAAGACTAGTGTTGATTATACTGTAGTTGAGGATGGAGATCTGCCACAGGAATTGAAGAAAATAATTGACAACAAGAAAGATAAAGCCATCAGACTTACATATACAACAAAGGATTACACATATGTGGTAGCTGGCTATGGAACGCGGGACAGCAGCGGATATTCAATTAAAGTAAATGATGTCTATACTGGGGATAATTCTTTGTATGTGGATACTACGCTTATAGGCCCATCACAGGATGAGGCAGTAAATGAGGTGGACACATACCCATATATTGTACTTAAAATGGAGCGCAGGGATGAGAGCGTAGTGTTTAAAATGTAGATTTTAGGAGGGAAAATGAGACTCAGGACAGAAAATATCCATGAATACAGAACCAAATGCAGCAGTATTGCCCAGATAACGCTGGATGATGATTTTAACGTTCCAGACAGTAAAGCTGATATTGAACTGATTGTGAAGGAATGGGGAGATGTAGTTACTGATTCTGTTAAAGTTAATAAAGATAAAGCGTGCGTTGAAGGGGAATTAAGATTTGCACTTTTATACATAGGTAGTACGTCGGGAAATGAAAGATTCATGCCTGTAAAGATGGATGGAAAGATGCCATTTAGCGAGAATGTGAATCTTTCCGGGGATGTAACCGGGGATTATGTGACATGTCAGGCAACAATAGAAGATCTGAGTATTAAAGCAATCAACTCAAGAAAAATCAGTGTTAAAGCAATAGTTACACTTAAAATAATATGTGAGAATCTGGTTGATATCCAAATGATAACAGGAATAGATGAAGCCGACAATGCAGATGTAGCACAGTTGAAAAATGATCTGGAATTCGTCCAGTTATCGGTTAACCAGAGAGATAATTACCGGATAAGGGAAAATATATCTCTTCCGGCAGGAAAGCCAGATATACAGGAAATAATATGGAATGATGTTGATGTAAGAAATGTAAACACACGTCTTGCTGATGATGGTTTGAAGCTCACAGGACAGCTTGATGTGTTTGTAATGTATGTTGGAACGGATGATTCACATAATATACAGTGGTATGAAACAACTGCTGCATTTGAGGGTAGTCTTGATATAAGTGGATGCAGTGCAGATATGATACCATATGTAAGTTACCAGATAACTGGCAGGACAATAGAGGACCGACCTGATATGGATGGGGAAAACAGGGATGTGTCAATTGAAGTGGTCCTTGATATGGATATTAAAGCATACGAAGAGCGAAAAAAGGATGTTATAACAGATATGTACTCGCCAATGCATGAACTGGAACTGACACAGGTATCAACGATGCTTAAGAAACTGGTTGTAAGAAATAATGTTTCGTGCCGTGTATCAGGAAGTCTTCAGTTAGAAAATTATGCTGATCTTATGCAGATATGTAATTGCACTGCTACAGTACAGCTGGATGATTGCAGTTATAACGATGGAGAAATATGTGCCCAGGGAGCTGTAAGTGCAAATGTGTTCTATATAACATCCAATGATGAGCATCCGTTAGGAAGCGTACATACAGTAATTCCATTTGAGAATACGATTAAAATTACAGGAAATATAGAATCTGGAGATCTTGAATATAATATTAAGCCAGTTATAGAACAGTTATCGGCAACGATTAACAGTGCTGGATTAATAGAGGTCAAGGCAATGGTTTCACTCGATATAATATGTTTCAAATGCTTTGAATATAAGGGTATAAAAGAGGCTGTATTATCAGAAGAAAGAATTGATATGTCCAATGAACCGTCAATGACAGGGTATATAGCAGATGGAAGACATACGTTGTGGGATGTGGCAAAGAAATACCATACTACAACGGAATCTGTTAAGAACAGTAACCATGCAGTTATGGAAGATATGACAGATATGTCAGTTATTCCAAGAGGAACAAAACTGCTGCTTGTAAGAAAGTGTTAGGTTAAAAACAAGGCTGTCACCTCAACGATTTTCATAATTAAAAATCGTTAAAGCGACAGCCATATTCATTGTGCTTATGATTCTGTCTTTTCTGAGAAATAATCGTCGAACTTCTTAAGAACGGCATCTCTTGTGTTCTGTGATATGTCAGGTAATGTCTTACCCCATGTTTTGGTTGCTTCTTTGAAGCCCTTTTCAAAAGCTTCTTTCATCTTAGTCATACTTTCTTTATCATCCCCGGCAAGAGCCTGTGCAAATGAAAAGATTCGTTCTGATGTCTGCTTGACACCCCAGTAACCATCTTCTGAGATATCTTCTTTTGCCTGGGCAATTGTGTCTGCATCAGCAGTGAAGTTGCCACCAGCAAGAGCTTTCCACATATCATCGGCAGTTCCTATTGTAATTCCCTGCTTGGAAAACATTTTGGTAACGAGGCTCTGCATCTGTGCCATACGTGTTTCCTGATCAGCCTTTAATTGTGCAACAACAGCGGCATTAGAGGCTTTTCTGTTAACAGCCAAAGTGTTATTATCAGCTGAATGCTCGTAAGTCGCAGCAACATCATTATAAGAAGATGTCTTATCTGATACTGATGATTTATCAGTTTTTCCTGAAGTCTTACTTCCGGATGCTGTAACATTACTTGTTTCGTAGGTTGAATAACCTGTATTAACTCCATTTAATGACATTAGAATCCCTCCTTGGTTTCTATAAGTATAGTTTAAATCTAATATATATATCGGCAGCAGTCAATAATTTATTAACATTGTGAAGCAGATTTTTCGGTTTTTTCTATTCTGATTGTGGATTTTTTCCATATTCCTGTCCAGTATAGTGCATAAAGTATGGCTGCAGAGGTTCCATTACTTATTACAACAGCATACCATATAGATTCAACACCCATATTAAGAACATTAGCACATACCCACAGGGTGAGAAGGCGGAATATCCATATTCTTGAAGCATCAACTATCATAGTAATGAGTGTGTGTCCGCTTCCCTGGAATAATCCCTGGGTTACATTGTAAAATGCATTGCTCCAGCACCAGAAAGCCATAAGTGACAAGAAATCTGTTGCAAGAGGAATTACCCTGTCATCTGTAGAAAAGAAAGTAACCATTGCCTGTGATATGAATTTTCTTGAAAGAATGAGCCCGAAGAAAAGCAGGAACAAAGCTCCCATTCTGAGGGCATAATGGTAAGCTTTGTCTGCCCGTTCTTTCTGACCAGCACCCATATTCTGACCGACAATCGTAGAGATTGCAGAACCAATGCCATTTGCGGGCATTGTAATAATACTGTTGATTTTATTGCCAATGCCATAGGCACTAGTGGCTATGAATCCATATGCATTAACATTTTTAGTCATGAGAAGGAAGCCTAGCTGCATGGTGCTTCCACCGATAGCAGTGGGAAGTCCGATTTTTACAATAGAACCCATCTTATGTCTGTCAAAATGAAAATTATTGAAATGTATCCGTATCAGCTGGGAAGGTCTTGTTAATATATATATTGCAAGAGCAGCACACGGAACTTTTGCAAGAAGAGTCGCAAGAGCAGCACCGCCAATTCCCCACTTAAATACCATGAGAAATAATGGATCAAGTATGAGATTAATTATTACGCCAAAAAGATTAAGAAGCATTGGTCTTACAGTGTCTCCCTGCGACTGTTTTATTGATGTAAACATATTGATTGTAAATAAGAATGGGAGATCAAGTACAACAATTCTTATATATGTAAGACCATAATTGTATATATTACCTTCTGCGCCAAGCCATCTCACAAGACCAGGTGATATAAGCCAGCATATAATTGCACATACCACAGAGAACAGTAAAGATGTAATACATATATGGTTAGCCATGGAATCGGCCTGTTCGTCTTCTCTTGCTCCAAGATATTGTGAAATAAGAATTGCACCGGCAGTTGTTATTCCGTTACCGAAGTTGATAAGTATATTCTGGAATGGTGATACAAGAGTAATAGCAGACTGGTTTTCGGTGCCAATTCTTCCCAGCCAGAATGTATCTGTAAGATTGTACATTGACTGTATAAAGCTGTTAATCATGACAGGAATGGCAAGCATAAGAATTGCATGAAAAAGATTGCCATTCAGAATCATATTACGTTTATCTTCACTTATTGGTTTTGCCATAATAGACCTTCTTTCATTATTGACATTTTCATTTTCTTTATACATAATATAAGTGTAAAAAACAGTGATTTCTACAATTTAACCAATTAATTTAGATATTATTACAGAAATATTATTACGTTAGTCACAATGTGTTTGAAATACGGGGGTAAGAATATGTTTCAGGATATGACAAGAGATTTTGATATTAAAAAAATAAAGAGAAGTAATGTCAGTAGCAACATAGGACGAGGAACCCATGTGCATCCATTTCATGAGATATTTTATCTTTCAAGTGGAGAATGTACAAGCTTTATAGATCACAATATTTACAAATTCAAAAAAGGAGATCTTGTTATTGTTCCTAGTGGATGTCTTCACAGAACAACATATAATGGCACAGGAATTCATGAAAGAATTGTAATAAGTTTCCGGAATGAAGTGATAGAGTGGATTAAGAATCAGATCGGAAATGATTTTGTGGAAAATTGCATGAAGCCTGGGGTTGTTAATATTCCAGATAAAAGAAGGGATTACGTAACTTCTCTGTTAGATAAGCTTATGTTTGAGAATGATACGCCAGATGCATTATCGCCTGCATTTATCAAAGTGGGTCTGATAGAATTACTGCTTTTTATTATAAGATGCAAGAATTATGAAGAAAATGTTATTAAAGAAATTGATGTAGATAACAGAATTATTCAGGAAGTAGCAACATACATATATGAACATTTTTCAGAGAATCTGTCACTTGAAAGAGTATCAGACAGATTCAATCTCAGTCGCTCGTATCTTTCTAAGAAGTTCAAGACAGCCACAGGCTTTGGTTTCAAAGAGTATATAATTAATGTAAGAATTCAGAATGCATGCAGGATGTTGTTAGAGACTAATAAGTCAATAACAGACATTGCATTTGAATGTGGATTTAATGATAGCAACTATTTTGGAGATGCATTCAGAAAGGCAAAGGGAGTATCTCCTCATAAGTATAGAAAGAATGAAACATTTTAGTGTGGCAGCAGAATAACAATATTACACTGTACTTGATTTTATACAATTTCTTTAATATAATGAGATATAAGATTGGATTTTGTATACAAGGTTAGGTAGGATATGGATAGTATTAGATTAAAAGCCAGAGCTAAGATTAATCTCGGTCTGGACGTTATAGGAAGAAGAGAGAATGGGTATCATGATGTAAGGATGGTTATGCAGACAATTGGTCTGTATGACAGGCTTATTATGACAAAGATAAAAGAGGATGATATCCGGATCAGGACTAATATAGGATTTCTGCCTGTTAATGAGAATAACCTTATATATAAGGCAGCTACACTTATGAAGAACAGATATGGACTGTCTGGTGGTGTTGAGGTTGATCTTAACAAGTTCATACCGGTAGCAGCAGGCATGGCCGGAGGATCAAGTGATGCGGCAAGTACATTGTTTGGAATGAGTAAGTTATATGATCTTAATATTCCGGCAAGAGAACTTATGAAGATAGGCGTTGAGATAGGAGCAGATGTCCCATATTGTATTATGCGTGGAACAGCACTGGCAGAAGGAATTGGAGAGAAGCTTACCAGACTTCCAAATATGCCGGATTGTAATATCCTGATAGCTAAGCCAGCGGTAAATGTGTCCACAAGAACAGTATATGAAAGTCTTGATTCAACAGAGATTATTAATCATCCGGATATTGACGGAATAATTGAAGCAATAAAGGCAGCTAATGTAGAACTTATGGCTTCAAGAATGGGCAATGTGCTTGAATCAGTTACTATTCCGTTATATCCGGTTATAGACAGTATTAAGAAGGATATGATGGATTGTGGGGCAATTAATGCAATGATGAGCGGAAGTGGCCCTACAGTATTTGGAATATTCAGGGATGAAGAGTCCATGATTGAGTGTCAGAAGTTTTTAAGATCTAAAGGTGAAGCGAGACAGGTATACACAACAGAAGTGTTTAATCCTTAAGATGACAGACAATATGACTAACATATTAACAAATTGTAAGAACTACAGAAAGGCTGGTAAAAGATGAAAGGTGAACTTAAGATGGATGCTAATGACTATCTCCCATTAAGAGATGTAGTTTTTAACACTTTAAGACAGGCTATATTAAGAGGCGAGATGGAGCCTGGAGAGAGACTTATGGAGATACAGCTTGCACAGAAGCTTGGTGTTAGCAGAACTCCAATCAGAGAGGCAATCAGAAAGCTGGAACTTGAGGGACTTGTTATTATGATCCCGAGAAAGGGAGCAGAGGTTGCACATATTACAGAGAAGGATATGAAAGATGTTCTTGAAGTAAGAGCAGCTCTTGAAGAACTGGCAGCTTCACTTGCATGCCATAATGTTACTCCGGATAGAATTGAGGAACTGAAGCAGGCCAACAAGAGATTTGAAGCAGCTATTATATCAAAGGATGTAGTAGCAATTGTAGATGCGGATGTTAATTTCCATGATATTATATATGCAATGACCGATAATCAGAGACTTATACAGATTATCAACAATCTTAGAGAGCAGATGTACAGATACAGACTTGAGTATGTTAAGGATGCAAGAGCACATTCTATACTTATAAGTGAGCATAATGACATAATTGATAAGCTTTCTAATAAGGATGAAGAACATACGAAAACAGTTATAAGACAGCATATAACGAATCAGGAAAAAGGAATCATCCGTCTTCTTAACAAGTGATTATACTGATTAAAGGACTGGCAGATTTTAGCCAGTCTTTTGTTTATTATTAAGTATTCTGGATATACTCCATACATAAATGTTTTACAGACATGAGTATATGGAGGTTATTATGAAGAAAATGCATAGAACTAAGAGAAGACTTTCAGGACTACTGATAATGGTTATTGTAATTTCACTTATGGTAGGTTACTATAGAGTGAATTATACAGGAAACCTTGATACTGTAACAGAAGGTATTGCCGACAGTATAATAAGATTTCATGTAAGAGCTGATAGTGACTCAGAGGAAGACCAGGAAGTTAAGCTAAAGGTTAAACAGGCTGTTGTTGATTACATAGAACCACTGCTTGCTGATTCGGAATCGATAGATGAATCGAGAAGTATACTGATGGAACAGTCAGATAATATTAAAGAAGTAGCGATTAACACTTTAAGATCCGAAGGACATAGTGATAGTGTAAATGTTTATTTTGAGAATAGTTATTTCCCGGTTAAATCATATGGAGATGTCACATTTCCGGCAGGATATTATGAGGCTTTCAGAGTTGATATAGGAGCAGCAGAGGGGAAGAACTGGTGGTGTGTCCTGTATCCGCCTTTATGTTTTGTGGATGCTGTATATGGAGTTGTGCCAGATGAGTCAAAGCAGAAGCTGGAAGGAGTGCTGACAGAGAAAGAATACCAGACAGTTACACACAAGGGATGTCAGATCAAGTTCAAATATCTTACATTTTTAAATGAATTGCTGGGATTATAGTTTTTGGAGGATGAGTTTTTGAACAATAAGGATAAGGTCTTTATTAAGATAAGGGGATTATATACTGGAGCAATGGACAGCCAGTACGAGATGCCGGAAGAAGAGATAGATGTTGAAACTAAAGAAGATGAAACTGTAGAGATTATCAATGTTGGAACATATTCAGTTGTTAATGGGAAGGAATACATCAGATACGAGGAGGTATATGATGAATCCAAAGAAAGTTCTACAAGTATGATTAAGATATATGACAATTGTGTAGAGGTTTCTAAGAAGGGCGCTGTTACCACCAAAATGATTTTCAAACCAGGTGATAAAACGATGACTTTCTATAATACTCCATATGGAGCAATGAGCCTTGGAATAACGACCAAACAGCTTGATATCGACAGAACAGATAATAAGATAGAGATATATCTTGTGTATGGGATGGAACTTAATTATGAGCATTTGTCTGATTGCGATTTGCGGATAACTGTAACTACAGAAGAGTTAAATATAGCTGAATAATTGATATGGAACTAACCTTCTATATAGAACTGGTTTATATGGATAACTAATTTGTATGAAAGAAAGATGAGGTTAATTATGAAGAGACAGTTTGATGAAAGAAATCTTACAATGGTAATGGATTTTTATGAGCTTACAATGGCTAATGGATATTTTAATGATGAAGACAAAGAAAGAAATGTTGCATTTGATGTTTTTTACAGAAAAAATCCGGACAATGCAGGATATGCTATATTTGCCGGACTTGAACAGATAATTGAATATATTGAGAATCTGCATTTTGATGAGGATGACATAGAATATTTAAGAAGCCAGAAACTTTTTGGAGAAGATTTCCTGAAGTATCTTGCAGAGTTTAAGTTTACAGGAGATATCTATTCTTTCCCAGAAGGAACGATTATGTATCCTAATGAACCTGTTATTACAGTTGTAGCGCCACTTCTTGATGCACAGCTTGTAGAAACAGCTATTCTTTTGCAGGTTAACCATCAGTCACTCATTGCAACTAAGACAAGAAGGATTGTACGAGCTGCAAAGGGCAGGGCGGTATCTGATTTTGGCGCAAGAAGGGCACATAATATGGATGCTGCTGTGTATGGCGCAAGAGCAGCATATATAGGTGGTGCTGTTGGAACAGCTACAGTTCTTGCCGGTCAGATGTTTGACATTCCTATTAGTGGAACTATGGCACACAGCTGGGTTATGTTCTATAAGGATGAATTTGAAGCATTCAAACATTATGCAGAGAATTACCCGGATGCTACAGTTCTTCTTGTTGATACATATGATGTTGTTAAGTCGGGAATTCCTAATGCTATACGTTGTGCTAAGGAGGTTCTTGAGCCAATGGGTAAGAGGCTTAAAGGAATCAGGCTTGACAGTGGGGATCTTGCATACCTGTCAAAGAAGGTAAGAAAGATGCTGGATGATGCAGGTCTTACAGACTGTAAAATAGTAGTTTCTAATAGTCTTGATGAGTGGACTATTATGTCTATTCTTGAGCAGGGAGGCTGTATTGACAGTTTTGGTGTTGGAGAAAGACTTATTACAGCAAAGTCAGACCCGGTATTTGGAGCAGTATATAAGATTGCAGCAGTAGAAGAGGATGGAGTATTCCAGCCAAGAATTAAGATATCTGAGAATGTTGAGAAGATTACTAACCCGGGTCTTAAAAAGGTGTATAGAATCTATGATGAGAATATGAAGGCAATTGCTGATCTTATTGCAGGAGCAGATGAGGAAGTGGATCTTTCAAAGCCATACAGATATGTTGATCCTGTCAAGCCTTGGAAGAACAGATATTTTGAGAACTGTACAGCTAAAGAGCTGCAGCAGCTTGTTGTAAAGAACGGAAAACGTGTTAAGGAAAGCGTTTCTATTGTTGATATTAAGCAGTATGTTCAGGATCAGCTTAACGATAATATATGGGAAGAGGAGCAGAGATTTGAGAATCCACACAACCATTATCTTGATATGAGTCCTGCATATTATGATATGAAAATGTCTCTTCTGCATAAGATGACAGATTAAGAATGAAAAGCGGAAGATGGCGTAGAAATGAGTTTTGCACAAAATACTTGCAATTACTGATTGGTCTGATATAATTGGTTAGTGTATGAAAAGTTAACGAAGGAGTAGTAAATATGCCAGTTTGGAGTATTGTTTTATTAATAGTTATTGCAGTCCTGATTGCTGCACTTGTTGCCCTTACTATAGTTGGCAGAAAGCTTCAGAAGAAGCAGGAAGCTAACAATGCACAGTTAGAAGCTGCAAAGCAGGTTATGTCAATGCTTGTCATTGATAAGAAGATGATGAAACTAAAAGATGCAGGACTTCCTAAGATAGTTCTTGAACAGACACCTAAGGCTTTGAGAGGACGTAAGATGCCAATAGTTAAGGCTAAGATAGGACCAAAGGTTATGTCACTTATGTGTGAACCTAAAGTATTCGAACAGATTCCTATTAAAGCAGAGATTAAGGCAGAAGTAAGTGGTATATATATTGTAGGTATTAAGTCTGTAAGAGGCGGAAAGATATTGGTCCCAGAGAAGAAAAAGAAGGGATTTTTCAAGAAGAATAAGTAAGAATATGAATTCAAGGCTGCACCAGCAATAATGCTGGTGCAGCCTTTTTGTATGGCATGGTGTGCAGTGTCAGGATATTGGCATGGTGTGCTGGTCTGTGAGACTGATTGCGTCGCTGATTTTATCTTGAAAAATCGAAATTACGGACGAAAGTCATGTTTTATTTGATTTCGTAGGTATCTTTTGGCGAGAAGGGATGCTGGCGTCATACTAATTTTGCTGAATACTATATTTTCGTATGTAATTTTAGAGAATTGGGGGCAGATAATATATAATCGGAGCCTGTTTATATACTTGTGTATATGAAAATACATACGAAATTCTAGCTGTTCGGATGATTAGTAGGTAATTGAAATTGATCTGATAAATTATAATGTGAAATTGACGTACTAAAGCGATGAAATATAGAAAGTTAGTAGGCTTTTGGTAAAGAATTACCAGGCTGTTTATATAATATATGAATAAAAAAGAAAGTGCGTCTTATGATGCTGTACACATTCATTAAGACACACTCTATTTTTAATAATCTAAATAATCTACACTAGGGATTTGTTTTCCTCATACATTTTTTCAATCAGATCCTGGACATCTTTAGCAAGAGTCTTCTTCTGCTCGCGATCCATAGAAGCTACGTCGATAGGTTTTCCAAACTCAAGAACAGTATGAGTCTTCTTAAAGAAAGGAAGATGATCTTCTAATACAGCGGCAGTATTATTCTGAACCATAGGGATTATTCTGCAACCAGACTTTTCAGCAAGTTTAAAGCTTCCGGCATGGAAAGGCAGAACACCATCAGAGCTTTTGTTTCTTGTACCCTCAGGGAAGATTACAATGGAAGTTCCTGATTTTAGCATGTCAATTCCTGTAAGAATTGTCTTAAGACCTTCTTTCATGTTATTACGATCAAGAAACAGGCAGTAGAGATAGCGCATCCATATATTAAGCAAAGGTACTTTTTCGATTTCTTTCTTAGCTACAAAGCCGGTTCTTGGTTTCATATATGTGTATGATATGATGGTGTCAAAGAAACCATGATGGTTTCCAACGAAAAGGACAGCTTCATCGTCATCAGGCAGATTCTCAAGACCTTTAACAGTTGTAGTTACACCTGATAAGAAGAGAACTATTCTGAATACTCCCTGAACGAACCGGAGACTGCCGCGATCCTGGGCATCTTTGTTAAACTTTCCTATAAGCCAGAAAACTGGTAGCATTATCAAACTTAAGATAAATATTATAATTGCAAATATAACTATTAGTATTAGTCGTATCATTTCAATTCTCCAATCTGTTAATTAGATATGACATGTGAACTGGCACCAGAGGTGTAGTATATGTCTCCTTCATTAGTTACGAATACAGCCTCTGTATTATCAAGGCTTTCTATCAGCTTCATGCCTTCATCAAGCCCAAGGCAGAAACATGTTGTGCTCAGGCAGTCGCCTGAAAGAGAATTGTCAGATAGAATGGTAACATCTGACAAATCATTATCATAGGAATAGCCGGTTCTCGGATTAAGTATGTGATGATAGAAAGTTCCATCATCTGCATAGAAATATCTTTCGTAATTTCCGGATGATACAACAGAAGTGTCATCAACAGATAATGCAAATAAAACTTCGTTGTTGGCAGCAAATGGTTTTCTTACACCAATAGCAAAATTATCAGATGATGATTTTCTGCCTATGCATAGTACATTTCCTCCAAGATTAATTATAGCACGGCTGACTCCCTGGGATTCAAGATATTCTTTGATTCTGTCAGCAATATACCCCTTGGCAACAGCTCCCAGATCAATAGTTGCATCAGCTGGTTTGGAGATTGTGTAGGTATCATTGCCGTTATCAGTAACACTGACTTTGGTATAGTCAACGAGAGGAAGAGCCGCATCAATCAGTGCTGCATCAGGAACTTTTGGGTTATCAGAAGTAAAATCCCACAGACTTGATACGCTTCCTATTGTTATATCAAAACTGCCATTGCTTAATCTACAGTAATCAAGGCTGGTGCTAATAAGCTCATACAGTTCTTTAGATATATTGGCAGAAGATTCAGAGTTTATTTTGTACAATTCACTGTCTTCTTTTGTTCTTGAAAAAATATTTTCGTAATAGTCACACAGATTCAATGCATTATCGAGTACATCCTGAGATATACTGGTGTAAGAGTCAATCTGTACAAATGTGTTGAGCTTGAAACCATTGACAGTTTCAGGAGTGGATATAGTTACCTTAGGACCAGAACAGCCAGAAGTAAAAATAAGACCGGCACTGGTAGCTAATAATGTAACAACACCACATATTTTTCGCAATAAATGTGACTGCATTATTATGTTTATCCATATTCTGTAATGGATATATCCTCCTATTAAATTCACTATTAGAGATTATAGCAGTAAATGAGGATATAAAAAAGTGAAATTAATGTGAAATTACTTTTATTTTATCGGTAAATGTGCTATAAATATAAGGCTTGCTGTTTTTGACAGCAGCTAATTTTTATACATTTTTTTAATAATAAAAAGATAATAGTGTGAAAATAAATATTCACACAGCAAATTAGTGCCTGTGGTTCAAGGTTTGCAGGCAATGGAAAGGCATGGTTATTTATATGAAAAAGAAATTGTTCAGTGTGTTGCTTGTAGCAGCTATGGCAGCATCTTTAACAGCATGTGATTCTAAAAAGAAGACAACTGATAAGACTCCATCAACAGCTAACACAGCAATCAGTGCAGAAGAGTATGCAGGAACAGTAGTGTCTAATGCAGATATTTACAAGAAGTATGTTACTTTAACAGACTGGAAGGGAATGTCTGTAGACTGCAATGAAGCTGATTATACAGTGCTTGCATCAGATGTAGAGGATTATATACAGAGTATTTTACAGTCATTTGCGACGACGGAATCTGTCACAAGTGGAACTACTAAGTCAGGAGACACAATTAAGCTTGATTATAGTGGAAAGCTTGATGGAACAGCATTTTCAGGTGGAACAGCCACAGACGCATCATATACTATAGGATCAGGAAAGTTTATTGAGGATCTTGATAAAGGACTTGAGGGACTTACAGTTGGAGTTGAGACAGATATTCCATGTACATTCCCAGAAAGCTATTCTAATTCTGATCTTGCAGGAAAAGATGTAGTATTTACTGTAACAGTTAAGTCAATAGAAGTTTCAACAACACCAGAACTTACAGATGAATGGGTTGCAGAGAATGCATCAAAGCTTGGTGTAGATGATGTAACATTAACAACAGTAGATGATTTAAGAGATTATGTGAAGACATATCTTGAATCACAGGCTTCATCAAGCAGACAGAGTACTATATTTGACAGTGCTTATGCAGCTATGACAGATGGACTTGATGTATCTGATTATCCAAGTGAAGAACTTGAAGATCTGCTTAATACACTTAATAGTAACGTTGATGCTGAGTATGAGTCATACAGCTCATCATATTCTTCTAAGGAAGAGTATCTTAAGAGTGCATATCAGTTTGATTCGTTAGATGCATTTAATGAATATGCAGAAAACTATGCTAAACAGTATCTCTTACAGAAGATGATTGTTACTATAATAGCAGCAGATAATGGAATTGAAGTTGCAGCTGATGATATCACTTCAACAGGTGAAGAGCTTGCTTCATATTATGGATATAATGATTACCAGGAGATTCTTGATACTTATGGAGAAGAGATGAATGCTGAGATTGGATATCAGGTTCTTTATCAGAAGGTAGTTGAGTTTGTAAGTGATAATGTGACAGTTAATGATACATCATCATCAGACAGCACAGAATCAACAACATCAGCACAGTAATCCGTGAATATTTTAATATAAATGTTTGACATAACTAAGGTTGCACAGCTAATAATGGGTGTGCAGCCTTATTCACTTTTAAATATGAGAAATGTGGTAAAACCACTTAAGGGGAAAATAATGAATCAATTCGTACCAAAGCTCTTCGACGTAATGAAGGGGTATTCTAAGAAACAGTTTCTTAATGATGTTATTGCAGGTATTATTGTTGCAATAATTGCGTTACCATTATCTATTGCACTTGCGCTTGCATCAGGAGTAGGTCCTGAGCAGGGTATCTACACAGCTATATTTGCTGGTTTTGTTATTTCATTTCTTGGAGGAAGCAGGGTCCAGATTGCCGGACCTACAGCTGCATTTGCAACTATTGTTGCTGGAATTGTGGCACAGAACGGAATGGATGGTCTTATTGTAGCAACAATTATGGCAGGTATCATCCTTATTATCATGGGATTCCTTAAATTTGGTAATCTTATCAGATTTATTCCTTATACAATTACAACTGGATTTACATTTGGTATAGCTGTTACCATTCTTGTGGGACAGATTAAGGATTTCTTAGGTCTTGACCTTTCAGCGTATAATGGTCAGACTATAGAGACGCTTGATAAGTTAAAGGCTGTGTTCAAATGTATTAACACATTTAACTGGCAGGCACTTGTTGTTGGTGTCGTGTCGCTTGCAATTCTTATTATATGGCCTAAGTTTAAGAAGTTAGAGAAGATTCCGGCATCTTTAATTGCAGTTATAGTTTCTGTAATTATGGTTAAACTTGGTATGCAGGCAAAGACTATCGGAGATTTATACACTATTTCAAGCAAGCTGCCAGGAGTCAGTATTCCACATGTTAATTTTGCAATGATAAGAGATCTTTTACCAGACGCATTTACGATTGCAGTACTTGCAGGTATTGAGTCACTTTTATCATGCGTTGTTTCTGATGGTATGATTGGAAGCAGACATAAACCTAATATGGAACTCGTTGCGCAGGGTGCAGGTAA
The DNA here is from genome assembly GCA_934343805.1 of uncultured Lachnospira sp. GTDB lineage: Bacteria > Bacillota > Clostridia > Lachnospirales > Lachnospiraceae > Lachnospira. The sequence continues at coordinate 24,909 of CAKRIN010000002.1, read as the reverse complement.
TCTTGTGTCAGCTTTATTTGGTGGAATTCCTGCAACAGGTGCAATTGCAAGAACAGCAGCTAATGTTAAGAATGGAGGACGTACACCAATTGCGGGTATGGTTCATTCAGTAACACTTCTTCTTATCCTTGTTGTGCTTATGCCATATGCAGCATGGATTCCAATGCCAGCAATTGCAGCAATTCTTTTCATGGTAGCTTACAACATGAGTGGCTGGAGAGAAATGATTTCTTTGTGTAAGACATCGCCTAAGAGTGATATACTTGTACTTCTTACAACAGCAGTTCTTACAATTATATTTGATCTTGTTGTTGCTATTGAGGTTGGTGTTGTGCTTACAGCACTTCTGTTCCTTAAGAGAATGGCTGATGTTACTGAGGTTAAGAGCTGGAAATATATTGGTGATAATATAGATGAGAATAATGATCCTGACAGCATTAATCTCAAGCAGGTTCCTAAGAGCACACTTGTATATGAAATTAACGGACCAATGTTTTTTGCCGCTGCAGACAAGTTCCTTGATATCCAGACAGTATCAGGTTCTAAGGCAGTTATTGTAAGAATGAGAGGCGTTCCTGCAATGGATGTTACTGCACTCAGATCTTTAAGAAATATTCATGCAGTATGTAAAAGACATGGCGCTGTTATGATTCTTTCACATGTTAATGAGCAGCCTATGTCAGTAATGGAACATGCCGGTTTTGCGGATGAGATTGGAAGAGATAATTTCTGTGCCAATATTGATGCAGCTCTTGAGCATGCTAAAAATATTGTAGAAGGGTAATGCTAAATGAAGGAAGATACACTTTCCTATATAAGAGATAATAAAGAGATTACATTTGAACAGAAGATAAGGCTTGTAATTATGCTGAGTCTGCCTACAATTCTGGCACAGGTGTCATCAATCATTATGCAGTATATTGATGCGTCTATGGTTGGAAGACTGGGGGCAGGCTGTTCGGCTTCAATAGGTCTTGTATCGACAACCACTTGGCTTCTTGGAAGCCTTGCTTCAGCGCCGTCACTTGGATTTTCTATACAGGTGGCACAGCTTGTAGGAGCTAAGAAGTTTAATCGGGCAAGAAGAGTATTCCTGCAGTCATTTGGAATTGTGCTTCTTATATCAATTATTATTGGTGCTGCCGGAGCCATGATAAGCTGGGGACTTCCGGCATGGCTTGGAGGAGAAGAGGCTATACAGAAGGATGCGACAATGTATTTTCTTATAACATCATTGTCTATGCCGGCGCTTGGGTTCAATCGTCTTGGTACAAGAATGTTACAGAGCTGTGGTAATACGAGAACACCTGGAATACTTAATTCTATGAATTGTTTTCTTGATGTTATATTTAATTTTATATTTATATTCAGATGGCATGGTTTTGGCTTTGGTCTTGGAGTTATGGGTGCAGCACTTGGAACAACAGCAGCAGAGATTGTCACTACAATTATTATGTTCTATGTACTGATGTTCAGAACACCTATGCTTTCTAAGGGGTACGGAACAGATTCTGACGAGAAGGCAGGTCTTGCGACAATAAAGAAGTCATTCGTATTATCGCTTCCTGTTACATTTGAAAATGTGGTTATGTTTGGGGCGATGATTACAATAACGAGGATTGTTGCACCATTAGGAGTTGTGGCTGTGGCTGCCAACTCATTTGCAATAACTGCAGAAAGCCTGTGTTATATGCCGGCTTACGGAATTGAGGAAGCGGCAACGGCACTTGTTGGTCAGAGTATAGGTGCGGGCAGAGGAAAGCTTGCGTTGTCTTTTGGAAGGATTTCAGTTGCCTTTGGAATGGGAATAATGGCGTTCACGGGACTTCTGATGTTTATATTCGCACCATTCATGATTGGGATACTTACCCCAGACCCGGCAGTAAGAGAGCTTGGCGTAACAATACTTAGAATTGAAGCTTTTGCAGAACCTCTGTATGGGGCGTCAATTGTAGTAACCGGTGTGCTTCGTGGAGCTGGTGACACGCTTGTTTCAAGTCTTATGAATTTTTTCAGTCTGTGGGCTGTGCGCGTTGTTCTTTCATTCCTTCTTGTTGGAAGTTACGGACTTGTTGGTGTGTGGATAGCGATGGCAGCAGAGCTTTGCTTCAGGGGTGCGATATTCCTTGTGCGGATGGAGCGGAAGAAGTGGCTGAAGAAGGTGTGAAAGGAAAACAGTAAGTTTACTATTGGAATATAAAATTATGAAAAAATCATAAAACTATTGCTAAATAAATATTTTTTGCATATAATATAAATAGGAACAGAGATGTTCTCTTCATCATATCTGATGAGTCCTGTGATGGTTCCGACAGGACGATAAAATAAAACTAACCAAGCGATGAGTCCTGTGACGGTTCTGACAGGACGATAAAATAAAAATTGACCGAATGATGAAGCTATTGATGACGAGAGGCTTTTGTAAGTCTCTCGTCTTTTCTACATAGGGGGATTTTTGAATATACCACAAAGTGATTTTGAAATTTTAAAATTGACGGAGGCTTTTTATAAGGATTATCCTAATCCGCCATATAAGGAAATATTAAATAAAAGACAAAGAGCATATAATTGTCTTTTATTCCAGTCTCATTATGATTATTATATCTGTATTCCATATCGAAGCGAAATAAGTCATAAATACGCATTTCATTTTTCTAAAACTAAAAGGTCCCAACACCATAAATCCGGATTGGATTATAGTAAAATTGTGATTATTTCAAGAAATGAATATATAGATTCGGTCAATGCTATTATTGATAAGGATGAGTTTAACGAAACAATTATCAACCTGAATCGTATAAAACGGGAAGCATTGAAATTTGTTGAGGAATATGTTGCACATGTGAATAAAACCAGTGAATTGCATGAGTGCGAATTTACAAGAAGATATGCATACTCTCCATTGAAATATTTTCATAGAGAGCTTGGAATTAATATGGATATAACATATTACAGATAATATTTGTTGTAAATGAAGGAAGATGGTTGTAGCTTATGATTTGATTTATAAGTAATTTAAGGAGTTCCCATATAAGTGCATTGATGATATTTTCCATGTTTTATGTCCTTTCATATAAATTAAATTCATAATTGATATGACAGAAATAAAAAACTTTTTTACATAAAATCATTACTACCTATCAATAGCGGGTGGTTTATATTTCGCACACTTTGAGTACTCAACAGGGTCACGATCTATAATAAAAAAACCTGCTCTTTCGAGCAGGCTTTTAAATTTCATCAAAGTATTTAATTATACATAAACAAAATCTTATTAACCAAGATACTTAGCAAGTACATCTACTTTGTCAAGTTTCTCCCAAGGAAGGTTAAGGTCTGTACGGCCGAAGTGACCATAAGCAGCTGTCTGCTTGTAGATAGGTCTTCTTAAGTCGAGCATCTTAATAATTCCATTAGGTCTTAAATCAAAGTTCTCACGAATGATTTCAACGATTTTATCTTCATGAAGCTTTCCTGTACCAAATGTATCAACCATGATAGATGTTGGTCTTGCAACACCGATTGCATATGAAAGCTGGATTTCACATCTGTCAGCAAGTCCGGCAGCAACAATGTTCTTAGCAACATATCTTGCAGCGTATGCAGCAGAACGGTCAACCTTTGTGCAGTCCTTACCAGAGAAAGCACCACCACCATGTCTTGCAGCTCCACCATAAGTATCAACGATAATCTTACGGCCTGTAAGACCTGAATCTCCGTTAGGTCCGCCAATTACGAAACGTCCTGTTGGATTGATATATATCTTAGTGTCAGCATCAATCATAGCTGGATCAACAATTGCGTCGATAACATATTTCTTAATATCTTCATGAATCTGTTCCTGAGATACTTCTGGAGCATGCTGTGATGAAACAACGATAGCGTCAAGTCTTACTGGCTTTTTATTTTCATCATATTCTACTGTTACCTGAGTCTTTCCATCTGGTCTTAAGTAAGAAAGAGTACCATCCTTACGAACCTTTGTAAGCTGCATAGAAAGCTTCTGTGCAAGAGCAGCAGAGTAAGGCATGAATTCAGGTGTTTCGTTAGTTGCGTAACCAAACATCATACCCTGGTCACCAGCACCACCCTCTGAATCATCAATTTCGCCATCTTTTGCTTCAAGAGCCTTATCAACACCCATAGCGATGTCAGCAGACTGTTTGTCTAATGCAACCATAACTGCACAAGTATTACCATCAAATCCCTTATCAGAGCTGTCATAACCAATCTCTGTAACAGTCTTTCTTACAATAGAAGGAATGTCAATGTTAGCCTTAGTTGAAATTTCTCCCATTACCATAATAAAACCTGTGTTTGTAAGAGTTTCGCATGCAACTCTTGAGTATGGATCCTGCTCGTAGAGGGCGTCAAGCACTGCATCTGAAATCTGGTCACAGATTTTGTCAGGATGTCCTTCTGTTACTGATTCTGAAGTAAATAATCTTTTTTCCATATTGTCTCCTTTTAATTTGTCGTGAATATGTTTATCCCAAACCTTTCCATGTCTATACTCATCGTTCCTCGAATCCAAACATATATGTTCCAAATCATGCAAGCATGATTGAACCATATATATTTGTCTTCTCATTGCTACTCGCGCAAAAAAAGGTCCCCGACAAGGGGACCCGATAGACTGTATCGAAATCCTCTTATTGTTCGACTAATATCGCTCAGGTTGGCACCTTCCTAAAAAGGGGTTGCCGGGCTTCATAGATCCTATGTATCTCCACCGCTCTTAATAAGGGATATAATATATTCAATTAATGTTCCGCATAAGATACTACACAATATATTTTCATTCGTCAAGTGTAAATTGACTTTTTGTATGATAAAATTTATACTTAATATAATTGTGTAGCAGATAAATATATACATCGGGGGATAAAGAAATTATGGACAAGACAATATTTATATTTGATGCAGAAGAGGGAGACAGACTATCGGAAGATGTATATGCGTCAGATGGTAAGATTATAGCCAAAAAAGATACCATACTTAATTATGATATAATAGCAAATATTTCCAATCATCATGTACTAGAGGTAAAGGTGTATGAGAAAGAAGCTGAACCAGAAATAGAAGGCGCTGCTTATGATAAAGATAACGAGAATGAAAAATATTTTGATAAGATAAGGCGTAGTGAGCAGTTTAAGAAATTTAAGGCATCTTATGATGAGAATATTATTGATATAAAAGATGGACTTAATGATGTTGTTACTAATAATAGTCCTATTGATACAGATAGACTGATAGAGGGAACCCAGCATATACTGGAGGACAATAGGAACAGCCTGCAGATATTTGATATGCTTCACAGTATGAGGCAGTTTGATGACCTTACTTATGTTCATTGTGTTAATGTGGCACTCATATCATCCATCATAGGTAAGTGGTTAGGCTATGGAGATGAAGATGTTAAGATTCTTATAATAAGTGGACTTCTTCATGATATAGGGAAATTAATGATCCCTAACGAAATACTTACTAAGCCGGGAAAGCTTACGGATGACGAGTTCAAGATAATGAAGCAGCATGTTAATCTTGGATATGAAAAGTTAAAGAACCAGAATATAGATATGCGTATTAAGGAAGCATGCCTGCTCCATCATGAAAAATGTGATGGAACAGGATATCCTTTCAGGTTAAAGGGGGATAGTATACCAGCCGTTGCCAAGATAATAGCAGTTGCAGATGTATATGATGCAATGACAGCAGCCAGGGTGTATAGAGGGGCCATGTGTCCATTTGAAGTTATCAAGATAATGTATAATGATGCATTTACAAAGTTTGATCCACATTATATATTGCCATTTTTAAAGAACGTAGCTTCTTCATATATTCATAATGATGTGCGATTATCAGATGGAAGAATAGGAAAAGTTATTCTTATTAATGATACAGCTCTACATCTTCCAGTTGTCCAGTGTGCAGATCGGTTTGAAGATCTGTCTAAAGCACATGGATTATATGTTTCAGCAGTTATTTAGAACATGCACTGTGGAGATATTTCTCTTTAGTAGCCATACCTCCACGGATGTGTCTTTCCTGTTTATTCACATCAAGAATTTTTCTGGCTTCTTTTGCCAGTTCAGGGTTGATTTCCATAAGTCTTGTAGTAACATCTTTGTGAGCAGTACTTTTACTTACGTTAAATGCTTTTGCAGTCTGTCTTACAGTTGCCTTGTGTTCAATTATGTAATATGCCAGTTGAATGGCGCGTTCTTCAATATAGTCTCGCATGTCGGGACTCCGGATGTTTCATTTATACAATCTATGCCGGTGAACAAGGTTTTATGTTAGATTATAATTAGCACAAATGTGCTTAATGCTGATTATGATGAAAGACTGACCAGGAAACGCTTATATTTTAAGCCTCTCTGTAAACATAAGAAGTACACTTACTGAAAGGAGTGCACTTGAAATCCAGATTGTGTGGATTCCAAATATCATGGAAAGGTTTCCTCCGATGCCTGCGCCAATTGCAAAGAAAAATATTATGCCGAAGTAATAGCCGGCTTTTCTAAGAGAAGTTTTATTGCCGGTACGCACAAATACTGAAAGTGCGTCTGTACCGCTTCTTAAGTTGCCAATGCACATGGTGCTTGCATAAGAGTAGCCGTTGACTTTTCTAAATGCCTGTACCTGCATCGCACAAGAGAATGATACAATTATAGTTGCAAACATGTCCATTGAGTGGGGCATGAATCCAACAGCAATTAAGATTATAATTTCTATAAGTAAAATAGCCTGCCGCCAGTGAAGTCTGGTGGCATTTTTGTATCTGCCCTGAATTCGTTCTGTTACGAATACGCCAAGACCAAATGCTAAGAATGGCAGAAGATATTTAATTCCCTGATACCATTCGCCCATCATAAAATGTGTACTCATAAGAACCACATTACCAGTCTGTGCGTTGGAGAATACTTCATTTCTCGTAAAGTATGTGTATGCATCCTGAAGTCCGCCGGACATGGCAAGGAATACGCTGTTTATGAAGGCTTCGGACATCTGTATATCCGGCAGCTTTCTGGCAAGGGCGTTGTGAAGCTTTGATGCCATAACTGACCTCCTTGTGTATAATGATTGTGGTTGTTATAGCACAAGGAGGTGCTGTTGTAAAGGGTATATAAATATTAGATATGGTGTTAAACAGTACGCCGTAGGATTATCTGGCAGCAGGCATGTCCTCATGGCGGCTTCACCTAGTGGGAGTAAATGCAGCTATATACAGAGTTTATTATGCTGTGCTGTACTATTTCCCAAGTGCTGTCTTCTGTGGCACTTCTGTCTCTTTTTCATAACATGCAAATGCGCTGTCAACAAGTTCTTTATCTGGCTTAGGTGTGAACAGGCTGACTACAGGAACGATAACCATTCCAGCAAACATGGCAAATGCACCACAGTTGATAGGTGACTGAAGCCATGTCGGGAAGCCTGCTCTGAAGAAAATGTTGGCAATCATAAGCACTGAGCTGAATAAAAAGCATGCCCAGCATGATGCTTTGGAAATTTTCTTAGAGTAAAGTGAGAACATGAATGGTGCAAGGAATGAACCTGCAAGTGCGCCCCATGATATTCCCATAAGCTGTGCGATAAATGTTACTGAACTCTTGTACTGGATAAGTGCAAGTATCGCAGATATTGCGATGAATACAACAACAAGAATTCTTATGTATAATACCTGTTTCTTCTCACTCATATTCTTGATAAAGTTGTCCTTTAAAAAGTCGATAGTAAGAGTTGAGCTTGAAGCTATAACAAGTGATGAAAGTGTAGACATTGAAGCTGACAACACAAGAATTACAACAAGTGCTATAAGCGCAGGGCTTAAGTTGGAAAGCATCGTTGGAATTATTGAGTCAAATCCGTTGGCTTTGACGTCTATCTGGTCTGAGAATAATCTTCCGAAACCTCCAAGGAAATAACATCCGCCAGAAACTACAAGTGCAAATATTGTTGATATTACAGTACCTTTCTGGATAGAAGCTTCATTATCAATGGCATAGAATTTCTGAACCATCTGAGGAAGTCCCCATGTTCCAAGTGATGTAAGTATTACAACACATAAAAGGTTGAATGGATCAGGTCCGAAAAATGAAGCAAATATGCCGGGAGTATCGCTTACTGCCGGGTCAGAAACATTTGCAAGTCCCTGTAATGCTGACATGAAACCGCCTTTAGAGTGGATTACGGCAGCAATAACTGCAACAATACCGAATAACATGATAATTCCCTGAATAAAATCATTGATTGCAGTAGCCATGTAACCGCCTGCAATAACATAGATTGCAGTAAGTGTTGCCATGATTATGATACAGATGCTGTAATCAATGTTGAAAGCCATACCGAAAAGTCTTGAAAGTCCGTTGTAGAGCGAAGCTGTGTATGGAATCAGGAAAATGAATATGATAACAGACGCTCCGATTTTTAATGGATTGCTTCCAAATCTTTTCCCGAAAAACTGTGGCATGGTTGCTGAATCAAGATGCTGGCTCATAATTCTTGTTCTTCTGCCGAGTACAACCCATGCAAGAAGAGAGCCTATGATTGCGTTGCCAATACCAGCCCATGTTGCAGCAATTCCATATTTCCAGCCAAACTGACCGGCATAGCCTACGAATACTACGGCTGAGAAATAGGATGTTCCGTATGCAAATGCAGTAAGCCACGGACCGACGCTTCTTCCACCAAGGACGAAACCATTAACATCAGTTGCATGCTTGCGGCAGTAAAGTCCAATGCCTATCAGAACCGCAAAGTAGATAATAAGAATAACAAGTTTTAACATAAAAACCCCCATGATAATTGTACTCCATCCGCTTCATAAGTTTAAAGTGTAACGCTTTAAACCGATAAAGCGGATGTAAATAAATTGTAGCATATGGGGGAGAGATTGGCAAGGAGAAAGTGAGCTAAACTCTGCGTTTCAGCTTTATATATGCAATGTTCAATATTAATGCAAACACAATGCCAAGTGAAACATAAGATATTAAATCTGTATTGGCATATGTCAGGTTAAGACTTGCGGTTCTTCCAAGGAATCTGTTGCTGAGTAGTATTGCAGCTTTATTCATCAGTACATTAAATGTAACATATTCCAGTCCAGCATATATGATAAAGCATAATGGCAGACAGATTCTGCTTACTGATAAAGGAGCTGAGAGGAATATTAATATAATTGATGCTGCATATAATACCTGTCCTTTCAAAAGCGATGCCTACTAATTCATTAAATTCTCTTAGTTTAGTATGCATGTTTTGGCAATTTATAGAAATATGTTTAGGGGATAAACATACGAATTGGTTAATTGCAGCTTATTTAGTAGGTATTTTCGGGACTATAAGGAAGCAAGACCCGCCAGAATTGGGGGAAATACACACTAAATACATACTAATTGGGAAAGATTCTTTTATTTAGTATGCTCAGTAGATTGATATGATGTTTAATTGACGTACTAAAACGATGACACATGATGATTTAGTAGGCTTCATGTGACTTTTAGGTGTTGGTAATGTAATAATATATAAAAACTGCCACTGGAATTACTAATATTCCAGTGACAGATGTATAAGAATGTCCGAGTTCTATTATAAGCAATAAAAATGGGAATTATCTTCCGTTACCACTACCATTATTCTGCCCATTCATATCTGGTGCGTTGCCGCCATTCTGACCGCCCATATCACCAATATTGCCGCCATTCTGACCACTCATACCACCCATATTACCTTTATTCTGACCGCCCATGCCATCCATGTTACCGCCGCCAAAACCGCCAGTGTTTGAAGCTCCCATTGTGCCAGATTCCTGAGTCCAGCTGGCAACGGAATCGGAATCTTTGTAGAGAGAATAGCTTGTGCCTGTTGTAAGGGAGTCAGAGCATATCCATCCGTTACTGAATGTGCCATCAACTGTAAAGCTGATTACTTCATTGCCAGAAGCATCTTTAAGTGAGTAGCTTCCAGAGTTGAAGGATATAGAACTTAATACATATGCATTAACGGAGTTTACAGGTGTTTCACACACACCGCCAAGGGCTACAATAGTGCCGCCAGTTACTGTGACAGTGCCGTCAACATCAACTGAACCAGATACGTTACCTGATGAGCTTCCACCCTTGACTAATACAAATCCACCGGACTGTACATAGTTTCCATTAGAGTCAATACCATCGGTATCACCAGATGCAGTTGTAACATCTACATATCCGCCTGTTACGTTGACAACTGGATCAGTCTTGCCATCACCAGTGCAGGCATTAATTCCGTCATCAGTAGCATAGACATAGACTTTGCCGCCATTTAAGTTAACAGTTATGGCTTCAAGTCCTTCGTATGAGGTAACTACGTTAATGTAACCATCATTGACGTCAAGCTGTTTGTCAGCGTGCATGCCATCATCACCAGAAGATATTGTGATAGTGCCGCCGTTAATAACAATTGTACCCTTTCCGTCTTCTCCAGTTTCAAGGACACCAGAATCTGAGTTGGCATGGATGCCATCATCTGTTGAACTTATATTGATTGTGAATCCTGAAATAGTTATTTCACTGTCAGCCTTAATACCTTTGGTTGAATAAGACTGTCCTGAAGAGCTGCCAGATTCATTGATATCACCAGGCATACCAGGACGATCATTGCTATTCATGTCAGGAGCATTGCCACCCATGCCGCCTGAATTGCCATTCATGTCAGGAGCATTGCCGCCCATGTTGCCATTCTGACCACCGAAATTGTCATTGCCACCGCCAAAGCCGCCAGGAGCATTATTGGTTGTATCAGAAACTGTGTAAGAGACAGTGTTGGCAGAGGCGGTTTTTCCTGTTGAACTGTTGGAACCAGAGGAAGTACCTGAAGAAGTATTTGAGGAAGTACCAGAAGAACTGCCAGAAGAAGTAACTTCTTCACTGTATTCAGAATAAGTATCTGTGCAAATATTCAAATTACCATCTCCTGATATATCTACACCATAAGCTGCATCTATACCATCACAAGCAGCATATATGTCAATGTTACCACCAGTGATAGTTACGATTCCTTTCTGGTTGCCCTTATTAGAGAGGCTGCTGTTAGAAGTCTTTATGCCATCTCCTTTGGTAGAGATTGCAATAATATTTCCAGATTCAATATCAACGGCATCATTTCCTTTGATTGCATTATTTACGGCGGTTACTTTAACGATTACATTCTTAATAGAAAGATCATCTTTACTCTGAATACCATTATTGTAATTACCTGTTACGACTAAAGCCCCTTTTCCGACCAGCTTTAAGTCACATGCTGCATATATTGCAGCATTGCCTGCATCATCAGATGAATCCGCGGTTGCTTCGGCACGTTTATCGATAATCTCGTTAAATGTGTTCTCATCTGATTTGATTTTTACTTCAGAAGCATTTTTTACATATATAGGAGAGCCGGTTGAGCATGTTATGGATGTTGTGTTTAATGTAATAGTGACTTCAGCATCGTCACCAGCATCAACGATTATCTGTCCTTCAGAAAGAAGACCTGTTACTGTGTACTCGCCTGATTTGGTTATTGTATATATAGAACCAGACTGGGTAATTCCATCAGAAGTATCTGATGTTATTGAGAATTCATTTGTTATGTCAACGCGATAATTCTCGGCGTCATCAGCGTGTGTTACATCAGCATCATCTTTAGCGATGCTTGAAGTGATAGCAGTTTCGTTATTATTGGAGTTGGAAGTATTAGCTGAATTACTGGCACATCCCGCAGTCATGAGGCACATAGTAAGAATAACAGCTGCTACACAATTCCTTTTAATTTTACTTAATTTAATCATAGTCATATCTCCATTTCTTTAGTGTCTGTTAATTGATTGTCTATAGTTTATGGGGAAAATTTGACTAAAATATGGTATGATTGCGAATATTCTGTGTCCTGTCTGCTATTTTTTAAAAGTCACAGAAATTATGTAACCTTTTGAAGAAACAATCTGTCTGTTATAGTGAGGACCTTAACTGAATGGAGAATTACAATGGATGATAATGATTTAATAGAAATGTACTTTCAAAGGAATGAAAGAGCAGTTGCAATAACCAGTGACATATATGGAGGGCGGCTTAACTGTCTTGCACAGAATATGTTGTCTTCTAAAGAGGATGCTTCTGAATGTGTGAATGATACATATATGAAAGTCTGGAATGCAATCCCGCCTGAAAGACCACAGAATTTCCTGGCATTTATAGCCAGAATATGTAGAAATACATGCCTTAACAGAATAGATTATCTGAATGCGGGAAAGAGAAAAGCGCAGATTGTGGAGCTCACAAGAGAACTGGAGAATTGCATAGCATCACCAGACGATAATGATTCCGGGGATAGTGCCATTGCAAATGTCATATCTGAATATCTGCATTCTATATCTCAATCAAGAAGGGTAATTTTCGTAAGAAGATACTGGTATTCAGATTCAATATCAGATATAGCTGAGAGAATGAATATAAAAGAAAGTGCAGTTAAGGTAACGCTTCACAGAACCAGAAAGGAATTAAAAGCATTTTTGGAAAAGAGAGGTTATGGACTATGAATGGATATGATTTATATAAGAAGATAAGTGATATAGATACGGATTTAATAAAAGAAGCAGATAGTTACAAGCCTGAGATTGTGCATGGTAAGAAACCTGGTTATAAGATGGCATGGGTAAGGGGCGCCATTGTGGCAGCTGCTTTGAGTTTTATCGTATTGGGGATATCTGTATATAGAGATATTTTGTCAGACCGGCATAACAAGGTATCATACAAGGGTGCAGATATTATGGGGAATAGTAATGATGGGAATCTGACAATATCTGTATTTCAGGCGGATAAGCGGCAGAATGAAAAGACTGATATTTATTTGGATACTGTAACCGTTGGCAATGATTATTCAGAACATGTAATGCAGCCTGACGAAAGTGTTACTATAGACGAGATGGATAATATTCTTTCGGGCAGAATTCCTGGAATTAAGTTAAAAGTTTCTTATAATGGTGAGTATGATTCAATTACATTTGTAACGGAAGCGGGAACTTTCGTCAGAGCAGATGAAGACTATTCTATAGGAGAAACAGGGCAGAACATATCAATTGGGAAAGATGAGATACAGGAGATTTACTGGAGTCCTGTTAATGATGACAATGCAGTTGAAGAAAGCATTATATATATTAATGTTATGATGAAAGGAAACATTATAAGGCAAAATGAGTTAAGTATATATTCAGATTCTGAAGGTAATTATTATGGAAAGCTTGCTAAGAAGAATGATAGTGTAAGTGCAGAAAGTGTACAATATAAGTCATCATTAAGTGAGCGTGTTATAAGGGTTGATGGGGAAATTTATTACGATACACACAGGCAGAGTAACAGGCTCAGATGTGGAATGTATGATGGAAGAATTACATCACAGTGTCCGGTTAACCAGCTTCCAGAGGCTGACAACCAGAGTAATTTTACAGATGATTGTGGATACCAGTATGCATCAGCTTCTTCAATAGAGGTGTATATTAAGGAAGCTGATGTCTGGGAAATATTTGAAAAATAATCAGTCATGAGGTATGTCGTTAAATCTTCCGTCGAGTTCGTCGGTTTTTACTACATTTATGAATGCATGATTATCAATTGAGCGGATAAGTGATATAAGTTCACGTTTTGCCTCAGAATTGATGACGGAATATATAAGTGTACGTTCTTTTTCTTCATAGCAGCCTATGCCTTTAAATAGTGTGGCGTCATGGTTGGTTGTATTCTTGATGGCACGATATATCTCATCAGATTTCTCTGAGATGATGAAGAGTGTCATTTTCTGGTAACGTTTGTACATGAACTGGATTACCTGGGTGCTGCAGAACTGATATATAATTGAATATAATGCGATAGACCATCCAAACAATCCGCCTGCAATAAGCAGAATTACAACATTGCCAAGCAGAATATAATTCCATGCATCTATTCCTTTCACATGTGAGAAATAAATACTTATAAAGTCTGTGCCGCCTGTGGTTGTGCCAACGTTGAGACATAAGCTGATAGCAAATCCGTTAATAATTCCACCGAATACGCTTATCAGAAGAATGTCTTCTGTGAAAATGTATGGTGGAAGTATATCAACAAGCACGCTGGAGAGAATGATTACAACTATTGAATAGATGGTAAACTTCTTGCCAATATACTTGTAGGCAATGTAGGCAGGGACTATATTTAATGCTACATTAAATATAGTGAATGGAATATTAATTCCAAAGAACTTCATCCCTATGGCTTGAAGCAGGAGTGAGACGCCGGAGAATCCTCCTGGCAGCAGGTCTGCGACTTTGGCAAAGCATCTTAAATTCCATGCGTACAGCACGGAAGCAATAATTACTATTATGAATCTGAATACCTGATAAAACTTAGGATATTTAACTTCTAAAGATTTGAACATATATAAGCCTCCATATTCTGTGTTAAATATAATAAGCAATTAATAACTATTTGTGCGAGTTGTCGTAGGCAGCCTGAATATCGGCGGGGAGCTTGTCTGGAAGCATTGAATGTATTCCGTCCTCGTTGCCGTCTTTGATAGCCTGCTCGTAGTAGAAACATTTAAAAGTAAGCATATCAAGGGTTTCCTGCATCTTTTCCATTTCTCTTTCTACAGCAGCTTTCTGCTTTTCAAAAAGCTGTTTTCTTAGTTCATATGTCTTACTGCCTTCCTGGCACCATTCCATGAATTGTTTAATATCACGGATCTCAAGACCTGACTTTTTGAGACATTCAATAAGCTTAAGAGCAGCAATTTCTGTGTCAGAGAACTGTCTTATTCCAGAAGCACGCTGCATAAAAGGGAATAATCCTTCTTTATCATAATATCTTAATGTTGAAATTGGTAGATTAAACATTTCTGAAACCTGTCCTATTGTGTACATAACACCCTGCTTTCTGTAAGTTTCTGACTTACCTGATAATAGTTTTGACAAATGTGATTATAAAATTCACAAAATGTTCACTGTTATTGGGTTGACCTAAAGTTAGGTTTAACCCTTATGCTTAAATAGTAGCACAGAGAGACTTAAAATACAATTTAAAGTTGGTTTAAAGTGAATATGATAGTGTTTTTAACAAAGAGGTGATCATATGTATGTAATGCTAATGTATTTTTGTATTACTTTTTTTGGATTGATAATTATTATGATGGAAGTGGAAGGATGACGTATTTTATGGAGAATAAATGTATGGAATGGAGACAGGAAAAAGATATGCCAGTATTTATGTATATTTTTCTTGATAAAATAGAGGATACCGAAGAAGTGAGATGGACAGAGAAAGAGAAAAATGAGGGGTATAAGACATACAAAAAGTTGTTAGAGCTGGCAGATGGAGATTCTTCAGATGTAATTAAAAAATGTCTCAGGATAATTAAAGAAACAAGACATATTGTAGAGTATGAGCTGTGGAACAAGATTGTATATTTTATGACTGATTATATTAATGGTGAGACTGTGTGGGGATAAGCTTGAACAGACAAGTATTCCGGTAAAGAAAATAGAATAGAGGTTGACCTTACAATAATTGTAAGGTTTAATATATTGGCAGCTGCTTTGATGGTGGCTGCTAATTTTTATTTTTGAATTACGCATATGTGTAGTGATGTCTGGCTGTATGTGTGCCTGTGTGGACTCGAATTTTTCTAAGCCGTGTGGGAGTTAATGCCATTATATGCATAAAGTCTGTGAGTGAAAGCCCGTTCAAGCGGAGCGCGTTTGCTTTCGCTCGCAGTAATAGACATTGCAGATGATGGCATTTACTCCCACTAGGCGAAGAAAACCTGAGAGTCCGCACAGGTACACATACAGCCAGCCACCAATTCACACAGTGCAAATAAAAAACACATTTTACATAAAACAGGAGTGAAACAAATGGAAAAGAACCTTACAACGGGAAGTGTACCTAAGACGATTGTATATTTTGCACTGCCGTATCTGCTGTCATATTTTTTGCAGACTTTGTACGGAATGGCCGATTTATTCATAACGGGTCAGTATTGTGGCGTTGACTCGATAACGGCAGTTTCCAACGGAAGCCAGGTAATGCATATGCTGACTGTAATCATTGTGGGACTTGCAATGGGAACAACAGTAGTTATTGGACGTGCAATTGGCGCTGATAATAAGAGAAATGCGTGTGTTGCAATTGGCAATACAATAACTCTTTTTATGGGATTATCAGTTGGGCTCACAGTTGTTCTTTTAGCACTTGTAAAGCCGATAGTAAGCCTTATTGCAATTCCTGAAGAGGCTGTCAGTGGAACAGTTGCTTACCTTATAATATGCTTTATCGGAATACCATTTATAACTGCTTACAATATAATAAGTTCAATATTCAGGGGAATGGGCGATTCTAAGAGCCCGATGTATTTTATCGCAGTTGCCTGTGTTGCCAATATTGCGCTTGATTATCTGTTTATCGGTGCATGCGGATTAGGTCCTATAGGAGCGGCACTTGGAACAACCCTTGCCCAGACACTTAGCGTAATAGTATCGTTATTTGCCATCAAAGTGAAAAAGACCGGAATACATGTGTCTGTAAATGATTTAAAACCACAGCGAGAGGTAATGGGCGAGATATTGAAGGTCGGAATTCCGGTTGCAATACAGGACGGATGTATTCAGGTTGCATTCATTATAATAACGATGATTGCCAACCACAGGGGACTTGATACATCGGCGGCAGTTGGTATTGTTGAGAAAATGATAAGTGCAATATTCATAATTCCATCGTCTATGCTTGCGACAGTTTCAGCACTTTCGGCTCAGAATATAGGAGCTGGCAAGCATGACCGCGCGGCTCAGACACTGAAATACGCAACATTTATAACATGCACATATGGTGTTGTGATTGCGGTAGTTATGCAGTTTATCGCAAGCGGGCTTATTGGTTTGTTTACTTCTGATGCAAATGTGGTTTTACTTGGAACGCAGTATATGAGAAGCTACATAATTGATACAGTGTTTGCAGGTGTGCATTTCTGCTTCAGCGGATATTTTGCAGCCTATGGAAAGTCTTATATCGGATTCATGCATAATATTATTTCGATTACATTTGTGAGAGTTCCAGGGTCTTATCTTGCTTCAAAGCTGTTTCCGGCTACACTATTTCCAATGGGACTTGCCGCACCATCGGGCTCTGTGTTATCGGTTGTGATATGTATTGTGGCATTTGTGTATCTAAAGAATAACTATTACCATGATTTATGATTTTATAACCAACATGTATTTTACAGGAATGACACATGGGGTTATGATACATTTATCAAAGGCAAAGGAGCCGGAAATCTTTAGGGGATTCTGGCTCTTTTTTTGCATTAGCATGTATTTGAAGGAGGAAATATTTATGGAATATGAGATTTCAAATCGCTTATCAGGTGTACATGGTTCGATGATAAGAGAACTTTTTAAGTTAGGAGCAAGCAAGGATATTATATCTTTTGGCGGTGGCAATCCATCGGCAGAGACATTCCCATGTAAGGAAATAGAAGAGATAGCAGCAAAGGGACTCAGTGAGAATCCTGTTTCTTTATTACAGTATGGATTGAGCGAAGGTTATACACCTCTGCGAGATACTATGAAGAAATATCTTGAGAAGAAGGAAGGCTTTGAATTCGAAAATAATGAGCTTTTCATAGTGTCAGGAGGACAGCAGTGTGCGGACCTTACGACTAAGGCCCTTGTTAATGAAGGAGACGTTGTGCTTACAGAAGAGCCTGCATTTGTAGGCTGCCTTAATACATTCCGTTCTTATGGTGCAAAGCTTGTAGGAATTCCAATGGAGCAGGATGGAATGAATATAAATGCGCTTGAGGAGGCTTTAAAGGCTAATCCTGATGCAAAGCTTTTATACACAATTCCATCTTTCCAGAATCCTACAGGAATCACAACTTCACTTGAGAAGAGAAAAAAAGTGTATGAGCTTTGCTGCAAATACGATATCACAATATTAGAGGATAATCCTTATGGCGAATTAAGATTTGCAGGTGAAAATGTGCCAACTATCAAATCAATGGATACAGAGGGCAGGGTTATATATGCAGGAAGCTTCTCAAAGGTAATGGCACCTGCATTCCGTCTTGGCTTTCTTGTATTTAACAAGTCGCTCACAGGACCGCTTACAGTTGCAAAGCAGTGCACAGATGTACATTCAACTGTCCTTTTCCAGTACATTTGTAATGAATATATTAATAACTATGATTTCGACAAGCATCTTGAGGATTCAAGAAAGGTGTATGAGCATAAATGTAATCTCATGATGGAGTGCATGAAGAAGGAATTTCATCCTTCAGTAACCTTCGGTCACCCTGAGGGCGGACTTTTCGTAATGGCATTCCTGCCTGAGGGAATGGATTCTGCACCATTTGTAAGGGAGGCTATTAACAGAGGTGTTCTCTCAGTTCCGGGAGCAGCGTTCTTAGCAGATGAGAGCCAGAAGTCTAATGGATTCAGACTTAATTATTCGACACCTTCTGACGAGCAGATTGTTAAGGGAATTGAGATTCTTGGAAAACTTACATACGAGTGGATTAAGTAGGAGGAGTGAAAAGTTATGAAGATAGCAGCATTCAGCGTTCGTCCAGATGAAAAACAGTATTTTGATACATTTGCAAATGTATACAAAGTGGAATTACAGATTAATAGAAGCGGATTTACAGCAGATGATATAGAAAGTGTCAAAGGGTGTGAGGCTATGTCGGTGTGCGATGGCATGTGTGACTTGTCAGCACCTGTTCTTGAAAAGCTTGCAGCAGAAGGTGTAAAGTATATCGGTTTCAGGACAATCGGATATAACAGCGTTGACCTTGAGGCAGCAAAGCGCCTTGGAATCCGTGTTGCACACAGCGGATATTCGCCATATTCAGTTGCCAATTATACAGTAATGCTTATGCTTATGTGTATCCGCAAGGCTTTGTATGTAATGATGCGTTCACACACAGCAGATTATTCACTTGGTCCTATATGTGGACGAGAAATGCAGAATATGACAGTAGGTATTATCGGAACAGGAAGAATTGGAAAGGCAGTAATTAAGAATCTTTCAGGATTTGGATGCAAGATTATTGCGTATGACCCATACCCTGCAAAAGACCTTGAAAATGTTGAATATGTAACTCTTGATGAATTGTATGCCAAGTCAGATATTATCTCGCTTCATACTTTCTTAAGTGATGAGACATATCATATGATTAATAAGGATTCAATTGCAAAGATGAAGGATGGCGTTATCCTTATAAATGCGGCAAGAGGCGCGCTTGTTAATACAAAGGATCTGATTGAGGCTGTTGAGAGTGGCAAGATTGGTTCAGTTGGAACTGACTGCTGCGAGGGTGAAGATGAATTTATCCGTACAGACCGTAAGTATGATGACCTTGTTGTTAATCATGATTACATCATACTTAAGTCTTTCCAGAATACTATTGTTACACCTCATGTTGCATTTTTCACGGATCAGGCTGTGTCTGATATGGTTGAGTCTTCAGTTAAGAGTGTTGTGCAGTTTGCAGCCGGTGAAGACACACCATTAGAAGTGCATTAAAATACACAGGTGCATTAATTATTCAATTTCTTGAAATATTCTTCAAGCTGGTGCTCGAAGATTCGCTGATTTTCTGAGCAGAATGAGCCAAGCGGCTGATAATAAATGCTTCTGAAATGTGGACAGTCATCTATATGCAGCAGGCTTATGTTTTCAGGAAGGCTGCTGCTTGTCCATGTTACAGAGGCAACAAATGACACTCCAAGACCGAGGCTTATCAGCTTGCCCTGTAATATGTAATCATTGCATGAGTAGGCTATCTGCGGAGTTTTCTTACATTTACTGAATATTGAATTGAATACTCCGGCGTAAGATGGAGTATCTGCAAGGTCAATGAATTTCTCGTCCATCATCTGTTCTACTGATATGTGTCCGGTATGGGCAAGTGGATGTGATGATGAAACGGCAAGGCAGATTTCTTCTGTCATAAGAAGATGTGCATTGTCCGGAATATCATAAGCTGATGAGACAGAGTCAATCAGCAGGTCACACCCTTTTGGTTCAGAAGATATTGAAAAGCTGACATGAGGGTGCTCATGGATAAAATCTTTAAGTACATTGCTGACAAGAACTGCACTTGAGCGGAGACAGAGCCTTATTTCGCCTGCATCGCCAAGACTTTCACTGACAGCACGCGCAGCATCTTCAGAAAGAGTCAGTATTCTGTCTGCATATTCAAGCAGAATTTCTCCCTGACGGGTACATTCAAGCCCTTTTTTATTACGGATAAAAAGCTGTGCACCAAATTCTTCTTCAAGCTTATGGATTGTCTTGCTTAATGCCGGCTGTGCTATGCACAGTTCACTGGCAGCACGGGTCATATTCTTGTGTCTGGCGGCAGCCTGAAACTGCCTGAGCTGGTATAATTCCATGTTCGCACCTCTCTTGTATGTAGTATTTTATAAAAATTGCAATTAACATAATATAGAAATCAGGATATTTACGATTATGATAACACAAATATTATTAACGCAGACATTTATAATGTTTATTCTTATGATTCTGGGGCTGATTCTGTCTAAAACAGGTCTGCTTACAGAACATGGCAGTAAGGATTTAGCCAATATTCTGCTGTATGCGGTTATTCCGTGTGTAATTATAAGAAGCTATATAACAGATTTCACGATGGAGAAGCTGTATGGACTTCTTATGTCGGCGGTACTGGCTGTAGCTGCATTTGCAGTGGCGATAGCTGTATCATATATAATATACGGCATGCGAAAGCCGATAGACAACTTTGGAACTGCTTTCTGCAACGCAGGATTTATCGGGATTCCACTTGTAACTGCGGTATTTGGAAATGAAGCGGCATTCTATGTTGCGTCATTTGCAAGTATTCTTAATCTGTTGCAGTGGACATACGGTATTGTGATAATAACCCGCCGCAAGGATATGATAAATATAAAAAAGGTATTCGTCAATCCTGTGACAATATCACTTGTTATAGGACTGTTTCTTTTTGTTACGGGAATTAAACTGCCAGATGTAATAAACAGCACGATGGCTGGAGTTGCAGCACTTAATACGCCTGCAGCCATGATTGTACTTGGCTATTATCTGTCATGTGTCAGAATCCGTGACTTACTGCTTAATTCGTCTTTGTATCTGGCATCGTTTGTAAGGCTTATAATTATTCCGCTGCTTACATTACTTGTGCTTTATATTATACCGGCGGGACACGGTCAGATTGGAATGATTACACTGATTGCTGCGGCAACACCGGTTGGAACGAGTACGGCAATATTTGCACAGAAATTCGGACAGGATTATGAGCGGGCAGTATGTATGGTCTGCCTGTCAACGCTGTTTTCAATTATTACGATGCCGGTTGTGATGTATCTGGCACAGATGTGGATTATGTAGTTTAACTATTATTTCTGGTTATGGTTTTATAACCAACATGTATTTTACAGGAATAACACAATGGTATATTATACAGACATCAAAGGCAAAGGAGCCATGACCCGGAAGGGGTAATGGTTTCTTTGCTTTTTTTGCGTATAAGATATCTTTGCAGGAAAATGTATAGCACATGTGGCTATTCATAATATAAGGAAGAAAGGAACTAAAGCTATGGGAAATAACGGAATTGAATTGGAAAGAGATGGCTTTAAGAGCCGTACAGGTTTTATTCTTGCCTGTATCGGTTCGGCAGTAGGAATGGGAAATATATGGCGTTTTCCATATATGGTATCTGCATGGGGTGGTATGACATTTTTAATACCTTATGTATTATTTGTAATATTGATAGGTTCAACAGGTGTTATCGAGGAGATGGCACTTGGCCGTGCAACTAAGGGCGGACCTATTAAAGCATTTGGCGACTGTATGCAGATGCGTACAGGAAAGAGAAAAGCAGGTGAGGCAATTGGTTTTATTCCTGTGCTTGGCTCACTGGCTCTGGCAATGGGCTATACTGTAGTTGTTGGCTGGATATTCAAATATACTTATCTTGCAT
Source organism: uncultured Lachnospira sp. (assembly GCA_934343805.1). Classification (GTDB taxonomy): domain Bacteria; phylum Bacillota; class Clostridia; order Lachnospirales; family Lachnospiraceae; genus Lachnospira. Next base: position 2,877 of record CAKRIN010000002.1, on the reverse strand, counting down.
TTTCTGGGAAGCTTTCAGCAATGGGCAATGATATGTCAGCTATTGGTGGTATGTTTGGAAGTACAGCAAGTGCATTTGGCAATAATATGTGGCTTATAATCGCGATGGTTGTAACTGCTGTTATTATGGCACTTGGTATTGCAGGCGGAATTGAGAAAGCAAACAAGGTCATGATGCCTTTGCTTTTCATCATGTTTGTAGGACTTGGAATATACATCTTCACACTTCCTGGTTCGAGTGCTGGTTATAAATACATTTTTACTCTTAATCCTAAGGGACTTCTTGATATAAAGCTCTGGATATATGCGTTTGGTCAGGCGTTCTTCTCACTGTCTATCGCAGGTAACGGAACTGTTATCTATGGTTCATATCTTAGTGATAAGGAAAATGTTGTTTCTTCTGCAAAAAATGTTGCTGTATTTGATACTATTGCTGCTTTATTAGCTGCATTTGTTATTATTCCGGGTATGGCAGCAGGCGGTGCTGAGTTATCTTCAGGTGGTCCCGGACTTATGTTTATCTATCTTGTAAATGTATTTAATGGTATGCCTGGTGGCAAGATTGTAGGAATTGTATTCTATGTATGTGTTTTGTTTGCCGGCATGAGCTCACTTGTTAATCTGTATGAAGCTCCGGTTGCAACTATTCAGGAGAAGCTTAAGCTTAACCGTGTTGCATCTGTTGGAATTATTGCAGTGGCTGGCTGTGTTGTGTCACTTGTAATACAGGGTATTGTATCAGGCTGGATGGACGCAGTATCTATCTATATCTGCCCGCTTGGCGCAATGCTCGCAGCAATTATGTTCTTCTGGATTGCAGGAAAGAAGTTTGCTGTTGATGCTGTTAATGCAGGTGCAGATAAGCCTATTGGAAAGTGGTTTGTACCACTTGGCAAATATGTCCTTGTCCCACTTTCACTTGTTGCACTTATCGCAGGTGCTTTACTTGGTGGAATTGGCTGATGGAGGATTGGACTTGTTTATTGGAATTGCCGAAATGAGATTGGCGGATTGCGATTGGCGGATTGCGTTGCAATCCGCCTTTTTTGCGTGATGGGGCGAGAAAGAGCACATAAAAAATATATAAAATCCCATAAACCTCTTGCCCTAAAGCTAACTTTAAGTCGTATCATACAGGTATCAAATAATTTACATTTTTATGAAAGAAGAGGTGTTATTATCATGAAATATATGGATAAGGACGATTTTGAGAAGCAGAATGTTTTCGGAACAGGTCAGGCAAATACTGCATATGCGAAGTATTTTATTGGTGATTCTTTCCTGAATCCGCTGACAGATTCTAAGTGTGGACTTTTTCTTGCAAATGTGACTTTTGAACCAGGATGTCGCAACAACTGGCATATTCATCATGCTACCCAAACCGTTAATATTCATTGACATATAAAAGCCTCCCTGCAAATAAATTCAAAATCCGTTTAGAATATGCGCATAATCATAAAAAATAGGGTTATAATACTTGCGTATAATCAAAAAATAAATTACAATGTGCGTATAATCATAAAAATTAGAACTAACATATATGCGCATAATCTGGAGGAACCATGATATTAAAAAGAAAAATATATAAAAAACTACTGGAATGGAAAAATGAATGTCAGGGAAAAAAAGCTTTACTGATAGAAGGCGCCAGACGTATTGGAAAGTCTACAATCTGCGAAGAATTTGGAAAAAACGAATACGAAAGTTATCTTCTGATTGACTTTGCTAAAAAAGATAAGGAAGTCGAAATGTATTTTGAGCGATATCTGAATGATCTGGATACATTTTTTATGCTGTTACAGACACATTTTGGAACAAAACTGACAGAGAGAAACGCTCTTATTATTTTTGATGAGGTACAGATGTTTCCACAGGCAAGAGCTGCGATAAAATATTTGGTTGCAGATGGAAGATATGATTATATCGAAACTGGCTCATTGATATCTATCAGAGAAAATGTAAAGAATATTGTCATACCGTCAGAAGAAAGAAATATCAATATGTATCCATTGGATTTCGAAGAATTTGCAATAGCATTAGAAGAAGATTTGCTGGTTGAATATATAAAAAAATGCTTTGAAAAAAGGGAACCTTTGGAAAGAAGTATGCATAATCAGGCAATGCTTTTGTTTCATCAGTATATGCTTGTTGGTGGGATGCCTATGCCTGTAGTGGCATTTATTGAAAGTAAAAAAGATTTTACAGAAGCGGATAAAGAAAAAAGGGACATTCTTAAATTGTATCGGGAAGATATTATGAAGATAGATATGAGATATAGAAGCAAAGTTCTTGCAATCTATGACCAGATTCCTGGATTTCTTTCACAGCATGAAAAAAGAGTTGTATTCAAAAAGCTACAAGATGGTAGTTATGCAGACCAGTATGAAGAAACTTTTTTCTGGCTGTCGGATTCTATGATATCCAATGAGTGCTTTTTGTGTAATGATCCGAATGTTGGCTTATCATTGAATGAGACAAGAAGCTATGTAAAGTGTTATATGGGTGATACCGGACTTTTGGTAAGCCATGCATTTGATGAGAATGAATTACTTGAAGATGAAGTATATAAACAGATATTGGCAGGCAAATTACAGATTAATGAAGGAATGCTTTATGAAAATGCAATAGCTCAGATGCTGGTGGCGAATGGACATAAGTTATATTTTTATACACACTATAATGAAAATAAGCACCGAAATGATATGGAAATTGATTTTATCATTTCAAATAATAGCAGATTAAAATATAAGATGTTTCCGATTGAAGTAAAGTCTGGAAAGCAATATAAAACAACCTCATTAAATAATTTCAGAGAAAAATACAAGGAGCGCATAGGGGAAAGTTATATTATTCATCCAAGAAATTTAATTGTAAAAGA
>CAKRIN010000001.1 GCA_934343805.1 uncultured Lachnospira sp. | reverse complement strand
GTACCATATGAACAAAGGGCACTTCCATATATTGAGAACCTAAATGCATACCATAAATATGAAGTATTAAAACCAATTGATAACGTTACAATATCTGAGATTGCACCTGCATTTGAACAAGTTGGGGGTGGAATACAGTATGAATTGCCCAATAATATTAAAAAATTAAAAGAATTAGACTATATAAAGGGGATTAAATAAATGACTAGAGAGGTATTAGAAAAAAAATTAAAAATAGCTGGAATTCCAGATTATATTTATAATCTGACAGGACAAGGAAAAAAGGATGAATGTTTATGCTTGGAAAAAATTCAGGATAAGTGGTCTGTTTATTATTTAGAAAGAGGTATTAAGACAACAAATGAAATTTTTGACTCTGAAAATGATGCGTGTCAATTTTTGTATGACCAATTGATGAATTAAAAAACATATTAAATTTAATTATGGTTATACTTTCGGACTCCCAACAACCGATAACCTCTGCACGTCTATTAATTAACCACCATGGCTGTTGCGAAGCAATTAAGAATCCATGATGTTAATTAATAGACGCTAGCGAAATTTTGCCGAGTTGGGTATACGGACGAACATTACAAAATCAAAATAGAATATTTAGTTCCAATATGCTGATATAAACGCACTCTTAGCAACAAGAAAAAATGTTGCGAAAGGGTGCGTTTATTATGCGTGTTAGGAAAGTAGATTCAGATGCCATTAAACTGTATGAGTCAAGCCAAGTAAAATTCAAAACGACTGGAACTATACGAGAAATTCAGTTCTCGGCAGGAGTTAATAAAAGCTGTGCAATCCAGAATATTTCAAAAGATACTTATCTGGATAAAGCTACGGGTGAAATAAAGGAACGAAAACATAATACAAATCGGTTTCAGTCACCGAAGTCTTTGAGAAAGAGTATCAATCGGCTGACGGATTTAATACGGTGCAATGCCACACATCCTGCATATTGTAAGTGGATTACTCTGACATATGCAGATACGATGACTGATGGGAAAAGAGTATATGATGATGGAAAGATGTTCTTGCGTAAGCTACAGAGATTTTTGAATAAGCAGGCAGATTTATCTTCTGGTCAAAAGAACTTTAAACGTATCACTATCGCTGAACCACATCGTCAGGAGAAACACAGAGGTGCCATGTACCGTAAGAGTGACAGTGATGATGCGGTAGCCAGTGATAAAGTAAAAAATATTGATTATCAAGATGCCAGAGACATGGTGACACTTAGCATTGTCAGCGATTTACAGCACTATGATAGCCAGCTTGCGGAAGTAGACAAGATGCTGGAGCAGATGTATAAGATGCTTGGCTGCACGCTTACAACTATTCCCGGTGTAAATGTCATTACAGCAGTGAAGATTCTTGCAGAGATTGGTGATATCAAACGTTTTAGTAATGCCAATAAACTGGCACAGTTCGCAGGGATTGCACCACTTCATTTATCCTCCAGCGGTAAGGGGAAGGATGTAGCTACCAAGCAGAGAAACAGACGACTGCAGGCCACTATTTACTTTTTAGCGGTTCAGATGATACAAGTATCTTCAAAGGGTACACCAAGACATCCAGCTTTTCGGGCGTACTATGAGAAGCGTAAAGCTGAAGGTAAGACCAGCCAGCAGGCACTGATTTGTATATCAAGACGATTAATCAGTATAATTTATGGAATGTTGAAAAGCGGTACGGAGTACCGCATGCCAGTCATGGAAAATACTGGCGAAACTGTATAGTGAAAATGGCAAATATGTGATAAAATTTTAAGCAGATGTAAAGGTCGGTTTTGGAGAGTTTACTCTTTTTTCGATAGTGGATCATCGGCTTGGATTATTATAAGGGTAAAGAGTTTATGTCAAGACTGCTTTGATTCCTATGTGTTTAGCATACCAGAGTGGTAGTAAGACTGATTATCGCCTGATAAGCTTACTACGCATGTAATAGATTATAACTATTATAATCATTGCAATGGCGAGTAATATGAATGCTGAATACATGTAAATAAACAGGCTTTGTCCTAGATAATTGGAAAGAAGCTTGTTTATATAAGCAGGTGATATATTAAGGTATCTGTATCGTCTGGTTATAAGAAGTATACCAGGAGCGATTGCTGTCATAACGGCAGCTCCAAGGAACGAATATGCAATATATCTTAAAGCTCTGTGAAGCCAGTTATCAAGTCTTGTTAATAAGAATGCAGCAAATATACTTAACACTAACAGCAGAGGTACACCAACAATAATAACTTTAGTGAATGAAGCTTTGAGTCCCTTGTAATATGAAAGATAAGGAACTGCAAGATTAGCAGAATAAAGTTCACATACTCTGTCAATGAATTCGTCAATGCTTTGTGAATTATCTGCATCATAGGATATGTCATTAATATCCGCATATGAGGTTATATTAGAACTCAGGCTGTCACGGATAGATGATGTATCTATTACATATGATGTACCATTAAGAGTTGCTTCAAGATATGCTTTTCCCTCACGATAAGTATTTTCTAAGGAGAATACATCTTTGAATACTGATGAATCAAGTCCGGCAGGGATTGCAAGATCCTCCGCTTGTTCAAGAGTATATTCATTAACTGATTCGTAATAGGAAGACTTATTCATTGCATCAAGAAGAAGAGCTTTGTTGAATAGTCCGAAATACGTTCCAAGTGTATAGCATATCATTGTTAGTAGTATTGATAGAATAAATGATATGATACAGCTTAAAATATGCTTTGATGTTGAATGAAACATTATGAAACTCCTTTGTTATTGATTAAGACCATTAATTACAGGACCGGATATCTTATTGCCATAGACAAAAAGACGGTTGGTCTTATTACCTAGCATGTCAAATGGATAACAGGTATATATTATAAGCTGCTCTTCATTTTTTCCCAGATCATAAGCAGAGCGGTCGTTCATATTGTGAACCTGGGTGTCTGTAATTTCGTATTCGTATGTGCCATAGTTGGTTTTAATTGTAACGATATCACCTTTTTCAATATACTGTAATGGAAGACAGAAAGTTGTGTTGTGTCCGCAAAGAAGAATTGGCATATTAAAACCAGGAATTCCACTTCCTATATATTGACCGACGCCATTTCTTAATATAGAAGAATTGTCTCCGAAAAATAATGGGGCATTAAAATCAATACGTGAACATGATATAACACCATATTGAGTTCCATAATAAGGCATTGTTATATCTGATAATTCTACAGTAGAATTGTCAGATGAAGCTTTCTTAGCTGTATCATCATCATAAAGTATATTAAAATCAGTTGAAAAATCAGGAACATTATCACTTGTTATGATAGAGCCAATGGCACCTGCTGTTTTGATAAATGGAAAGGCAGCCAGATATACGATGCCATATCCTATTATAGTAAAAAATAATGGCATATAAATATATGCCATTATCTGTCTAATTCTTTTCTTAGTCATGTTATTAAGCTTCCTTCTTAAACGAATTCTTCTTGAAAATTATAACAGAGCAGCCAGCCAGAACAACAACCAGTGCACCTACAACACCATATGTTACATACATATTAGTACCTGTCTGTTTAATAATACCAGTAGATGTTCCTGAATTATTATTAGTAGTGTTATTGTTAGTTGTATTGTTAATAGTAGTATTACCAGAAGATGAACCATTCTTAACACCGGATGTAATAGTGCCACCAACAGATTCAAGAACGACAGTTCCATCTTTGGTTACAAGTAATGTCTTAGAAGAAGAATCATAAGTAACACCAAGACCAATAGTTGAGGCAGCAGAAGCCATTTCGTTAATAACTTCTCTCTGCTGTTCAGAGGTAAGAGCTGATATTGAGGAAGCATTTCCAGCTTTCTCTTTAGCAGTTCTTATATGGGAATTGATTATATCAGCCTGTTCTGAAGTAATGTCAACATCATCAAGAAGAAAATAATTCTTTGCCTGATTGACATATTCTGCAGGTACTTTACAGTCAGATAATGTTGATAAAACATTGCTTTCTGAGCTGTTAAGATCAGCTGCAAAAACAGGAATGCTCATACTTAATATAATTAATGAAGAAACAGCAGCGGCTGCTAATTTTTTAAAGTGCATAATATACCTCCTATTAATCGAAAATAGATGTTTTTATAGTATCACATTAAACGGAAAAGTCAACTTTATGCTCTGTTAAATCTTTTTATAAATTGTTAATAGAAAAAAGAAATATTATTGTTGACATACAGAAAAGGTAGTGATATCTTAAATGTATCGATATTAGCACTCCAATCTAATGAGTGCTAACAAGATGAAAGGAGAGGATGCCATGGAGACGGATGGACGACTGGATGATCGTAAAGTTAAGATACTTAAAGCTGTCATTCAGAATTATCTTGATACTGGAGAACCGGTTGGATCAAGAACGATTTCCAAGCTGACTGACTTGCAGTTAAGTTCAGCAACTATAAGGAACGAGATGGCAGACTTAGAAGAGCTTGGCTACATTGTACAGCCACATACCTCTGCTGGAAGAATTCCGACTGATAAGGGCTACAGATTATATGTTGATGATTTAATGGCTCAGAAAGAGGAAGAGATATCCAGAAGAGAACAGCAGGTTGGTAATAAGGAAAAAGAACTTGATTCTATGAAGGATGCTTTATCAGAAAAGGTAGACAGAGTAGAAGAGCTTCTTCAGAATGTAGCAAAGGTTCTGGCAAATAATACTAATTATGCCACTATGATAACAACTCCTAAGGTAACTGGTAATAAGCTAAGATTTGTTCAGCTGTCACAGCTTGAGCCTAATAAGCTTCTTGCAGTTATTGTTATGGAAGGTAATCTGATAAGGAATAAGGTTATAACTATCAGTGAAGATATTTCGTCAGAAAATCTTTTGAAGCTTAATCTTCTTCTTAACACAACACTCACAGGTCTTTCATTGCAGGAGATGCATCTGGGACTTATATCTAAGATGGAGAGCCAGGCAGGTGAGCATATAAGTATTGTTAAAGAAGTGTTAGATGCAATTGTAGAGACTATAAGTAAGGCTGACGACCTGAAAATATATACCAGCGGTGCAACTAACATATTCAAGTATCCGGAACTTAGTGATTCCGGGAAAGCGAGTGAGCTTATATATGCCTTGGAGGAAAAGCAGGGCTTATCTGGACTTGTTAATGATGAAGGCGACTCAGATGAGACTGAAGATGATAACCACGGCATTCAGGTATATATAGGAAATGAAACACCAGTTGAGTCTATGAAAGACTGTAGTGTGGTAACTGCCACATATGAATTGCAGGATGGAATGAAGGGAACAATTGGTATTATTGGACCAAAGCGCATGGATTATGAAAAGGTTGTTGATACCTTAAAAGAGATGCAGACGCATTTGGATGATGTATTTAAGAAAACTTAGGAAAGGTTGGTATGGAAGTGTCAAAGGATGTAAAGAAAAAGAATTCAGAAGAGACAGTTCAGGAAGAGAAAAAGAATCAGGAGACTGATGCTAAGAAAGAAGAAGCCTGTAACTGCGAATCAGAATGTAAGGCTGATGAAAGTCAGAATGCATGTGAAACTGAAGAATCAGACAAGGCCGAGGCACAGGATGAGAGCACAGATAACTCTAAGAAGAAAGATCCTAAGGATGCAGTTATAGAAGAACTTCAGGACAGAGTAAAGAGGCAGATGGCCGAGTTTGATAATTTCAGGAAGAGAACAGATAAAGAGAAATCTTCTATGTTCGAAATGGGAGCCTCAGATATCATTAAGAAGCTTTTGCCTATTGTTGATAATTTCGACAGAGGATTTAAGAGTGTGACAGATGAGGAACTTGAAACTCCATTCGCTAAGGGAATGGATATGGTTCACAAGCAGCTTTTAAAGATGCTTGAGGATGTTGATGTTAAGCCTATCGAAGCTTTAGGCGGAGAGTTTAATCCAGATTACCACAACGCAGTAATGCATGTTGATGATGATTCAGTTGGAGAGAACATTGTAGTTGAAGAGTTTGAGAAAGGCTACACATACAGAGACCATGTTATAAGACATAGCATGGTCAAGGTTGCTAACTAGCGGAAAGCCACAAGGCATATGTAACACAAGGTATTAATCAATTTAATTATAGAAAGGACATATTATCATGGGAAAGATTATTGGTATTGATTTAGGTACAACTAATTCTTGCGTAGCTGTAATGGAAGGTGGTAAGCCAGTTGTTATAGCTAATGCAGAAGGTTTAAGAACTACTCCTTCAGTAGTTGCATTTTCAAAGACAGGAGAGAGACTTGTAGGTGATCCTGCAAAGCGTCAGGCAGTTACTAATGCTGACAAGACAATCTCTTCTATTAAGAGACATATGGGTACAGATTACAAGGTTGAAATTGATGGAAAGAAATATACTCCACAGGAAATCTCAGCTATGATTTTACAGAAATTAAAGTCAGATGCAGAGAACTATCTTGGCGAGAAAGTTACAGAAGCAGTTATTACAGTTCCTGCTTACTTCAATGATGCACAGCGTCAGGCTACTAAGGATGCTGGTAAAATTGCAGGTCTTGATGTAAAGCGTATTATTAATGAGCCTACAGCAGCAGCTTTAGCTTATGGTCTTGATAATGAACATGAGCAGAAGATTATGGTTTACGATTTAGGTGGTGGTACATTTGATGTATCTATTATCGAAATCGGTGATGGTGTAATTGAGGTTCTTGCTACAGCTGGTAATAACAAGCTTGGTGGTGATGATTTCGATAATGCTGTTACACAGTATATGTTAGATGACTTTAAGGCTAAAGAAGGCGTTGACCTTTCTAAGGATACAATGGCTCTTCAGAGACTTAAGGAAGCAGCTGAGAAGGCTAAGAAGGAGCTTTCAAGCACAACTCAGACAGAGATTAACCTTCCTTATATCACAGCTACAGCTGAAGGTCCAAAGCATTTCGAGATGACTCTTACAAGAGCTAAGTTCGATGAATTAACACATGACCTTGTAGAAAAGACTGCAGAGCCAGTTAAGAATGCACTTTCAGATGCAGGTCTTACAGCTTCAGAACTTTCAAAGGTATTATTAGTTGGTGGTTCTACAAGAATCCCTGCTGTACAGGATAAGGTTAAGTCATTAACAGGACATGAGCCAAGCAAGACTCTTAACCCAGATGAGTGTGTAGCTATCGGTGCTTCTATCCAGGGTGGTAAGTTAGCTGGTGATGCCGGAGCTGGCGATATTCTTCTTCTTGATGTAACACCACTTTCACTTTCAATTGAGACAATGGGTGGTATTGCTACAAGACTTATTGAGAGAAATACAACTATTCCTACTAAGAAGAGCCAGATATTCTCTACAGCTGCTGATAACCAGACAGCCGTTGATATCAACGTTGTACAGGGTGAAAGACAGTTTGCAAGAGATAACAAGTCACTTGGACAGTTCAGACTTGATGGTATCCCTCCAGCAAGAAGAGGTGTTCCACAGATTGAAGTTACATTTGATATTGATGCCAATGGTATCGTAAATGTATCTGCTAAGGATCTTGGAACAGGTAAGGAACAGCACATCACAATTACAGCTGGTTCTAATATGTCTGATGAGGATATTGATAAGGCTGTTAAGGAAGCTGCTGAATTTGAAGCTCAGGATAAGAAACGTAAGGATGCTATAGATGCACGTAATGAAGCTGATTCAATGGTATTCCAGACTCAGAAGGCTATGGATGAAGCTGGTGATAAGCTTGATGCTTCTGACAAGGCAGCAGTTGAAGCAGATCTCAATGCATTAAAGGCACTCGTTGATGGATCAGATCCAGAAAACATGACAGATGCTCAGGTTGATGAAATCAAGGCTGCTAAGGAAAAGCTTATGGAAAGCGCTCAGAAGCTTTTTGCTAAATTATATGAGTCACAGCAGGCTGCTGGTGGTGCAGGTCCAGACATGGGAGCAGGAGCAGGTCCTGATATGGGCGCTGGTGCTTCTGATGGTTCAGCTCCATATGGTGATGATGTTGTTGACGGAGATTATAAAGAGGTTTAATTGTCAGTAATGACTGACTGAAAAGAACTGCATGGGGTGAAAACTCCGTGCAGTTTCTGTTGATTAAATAAGAAAGAGGAAGAAGCAATCATGGCAGATAAGAGAGATTATTATGAAGTCCTTGGTGTACCTAAGGATGCCGATGACGCTGCTATTAAGAAAGCATACAGACAACTTGCAAAGAAATATCATCCGGATATGAATCCTGGAGATAAAGAAGCTGAAGTAAAATTTAAGGAGGCTTCTGAAGCTTATGCGGTGTTAAGCGATGCTGAGAAGAGAAGACAGTATGACCAGTTTGGCCATGCCGCATTTGAAGGCGGAGCAGGTGGAGCTGGAGCAGGTGGCTTCGACTTCGATTTTGGAGATATGGGAGATATCTTTGGAGATCTCTTTGGTGGTATGTTTGGCGGCGGCGGAAGCAGACGAAACAGTAATGGACCAAGAAGAGGTGCTGATGTAAGGGTTAATGTCAGAATTACATTTGATGAATCAGTACGAGGAACAAAGAAACAGATAGATGTAACATTAAAAGACGAATGCGGTAAGTGTCATGGAACAGGTGCTAAGGCTGGAACATCTCCAGAAACCTGTAGCAAATGTCACGGAACAGGTCAGGTTACATTTACACAGCAGTCATTCTTAGGAATGGTAAGAAGCCAGCAGCCTTGTCCGGATTGTCACGGAACAGGTAAGATAATAAAGGAAAAATGTCCGGATTGTTATGGAACTGGTTATATAAGCAGCAAGAAGACAATTGAAGTTAATATACCTGCCGGTATTGATAACGGACAGTGCGTAAGGATACAGGGCAAAGGTGAACCGGGAACTAATGGAGGTCCAAGAGGAGATCTGTTAGTTGCGGTTATTATTTCACAGAGTACAGAGTTTGAAAGAGATGGATATAATATCTTCTCTAATGTAGTGATTAGTTATCCTACAGCTGTTCTTGGTGGGGAAATCAAGGTTAAGACAGTTGATGGTGAAGTACTTTATGAAGTTAAGCCGGGAACAGCTTCTGGCACAAGAGTAAGACTTAAAGGCAAAGGTATGCCTACAGTAAGAAATCCTCAGATGAGAGGAGATCATTATATGACTCTTGTTGTTGATATTCCTACAAAGCTTAACCAGGAACAGAAAGATGCACTTCTTGCATATGACAAGACACTTACTGGAACAGAGAGACACTCAAAGAAAAAGGGCTTGTTTGGAAAGTAATTGAAATGCACTTTAAGATATACGCATAGTATAAGTAAGTTTACACTTACCCCACAATGTGGTAAAATCCTACATTGTGGGGTGTTTTATTTAGAAGATGTCAGTGCGAAAAACAGGGACTTTTCACACGCAAAATTCTGTTAGAAAAGGGCAGGAATGGAGATTGATATGAATTTAGAAACAAAATATAGTGAACTTAATAAAGATTACGGCGCATATGAGCTTGTTAATATAGAAAAGCTTAATGACCTTAATTCTGTGGGACTTTTATTAAAGCATAAGAAATCAGGTGCAAGAGTTGCCATTATTTCTAATGATGATGATAACAAGGTGTTTTCTATAGGATTCAAGACACCACCGGATAATGATACTGGAATGCAGCATATCATTGAACATTCTACTTTGTGTGGTTCAAGAAAATATCCGGTTAAAGACCCGTTTGTGGAGTTATGCAAGGGCTCTCTTAACACATTTCTTAATGCTATGACTTATCCGGACAAGACAGTATATCCTGTTGCGAGTTGCAATATGGCGGATTTCAAGAATATAATGGATGTATATATGGATGCTGTATTCTATCCTGCAATGTATGAACATGAGGAGATATTCAAGCAGGAGGGCTGGCATTATGAGCTTGAAGATGTTGACGGAGAGCTTGCTTACAACGGAGTTGTATTTAATGAGATGAAGGGTGTGTATTCTTCAGCAGATGATGTGCTTTCAAGATATACATTTGTATCACTCTTCCCTGATTCTGAATATAAAAATGAATCTGGTGGTGATCCGGAGGCTATACCACAGCTTAAGTATGAAGATTTCATTAAGTATCATAAGGAATATTATCATCCTGTGAACAGTTATATCTACCTGTATGGTGATATTGATGTTGATGAGAGACTTGAATATCTTGATAGGGAATATCTGTCAGCTTTTGATAAGAATGATGTCAATATAGACGCTGAAGTGACTTTCCAGAAAGCATTTGACGCACCTGAGTATGAGACAAGAGAGTATGCAATTACTGACGATGAACCAGAAGAAGATAATACTTATCTTTCTTACAATGTTGTTATCGGAACATCAACAGACCCTGTAAGCTATCTTGCATTACAGATTCTTGATTATGCACTTATTATGGCTCCGGGGGCACCGCTTAAGCAGGCACTTATTGATGCAGGAATTGGAACAGATGTGTACAGCGTGCTAGAGACTTCTGTGTACCAGCCGGTGTATTCAATTATTACAAAGAATGCCAATGAGAGTGACAGAGACAGATTTGTAAAAGTTGTTGAAGATACCCTTTCAGATATTGTTAAGAATGGTCTTAGCAGGAGAATGGTTAAGGCAGGAATTAACTATTACGAATTCAAATACAGAGAAGCTGATTTCGGTCCATATCCAAAAGGACTTATGTATTATCTTACGATGATGGACAGCTGGCTTTATGATGAGAATAAGCCGTTTATTCATGTTGAGGCAGGTGAAACATTTGAAATAATCAAGAAGAATTCAGAGAATGGATTCTTCGAGAAATTCATAGAAGATAATATTATTAATAATAACCATGAGGTTGTATTGAGTCTTGTTCCAAAGCACGGACTTGCAGAGGAAAAGGAAGCAAAAGAAGCAGAGAAGCTTGCAAAGTATAAGGCAACTCTTTCTAAGGAAGAGCTTGAGGAGCTTGTTAAGCAGACAAAGGCACTTAAAGAATATCAGGATACACCTTCAGACCAGAAGGATCTTGAGAAGATTCCTCAGCTTGAGTTAAAGGATATCACAAGGGAGCCAGCTAAGTTATATATTGATCCTAAAAAGATTGGTGGTGTTGATGTAATCCACCATAATATGTTCACTAATGGAATCGCATATATAATGATGTGTTATGATTGCAGGAATGTGCCTGATGAGCTTCTTCCATATATCGGACTTTTAAGCTCGGTTCTTGGTCTTATGGATACAGAAGAATACACATATACTGAACTGACTAATGAAATCAATATCAACTGTGGCGGGATTACAACAGATGCTGCCATATACACAGATAATAAGGATTTTGACAAATGTACTATCATGTATGAGGTTAAGGGCAAGGTTCTTTACGACAATATCCGGTTTGTGCTTGATATGATGAATGAAATTATATATAAGACAAAGTTTTCGGATTATAAGAGACTCAAGGAAATAATTGCCAAGCTTAAGTCAAGGATGGAAAGCACTATGACAAGTGCAGGACATTCGACAGCAATGCTTGCAGGTATGGCACAGTTCTCAAGAAATGCTTATTATTCCAATGAGATGAGAGGATATGGTTTCTATGAACTTATCCAGAAACTTGATTCTCAGTTTGACGAGCTTAAGGAAGACATTGCAGACAAGTTAAAACAGCTTGTGACTTATATATTCCATAAGGAAAACATTATTGTAAGCTTTACTGCTGATGATAAGGGATATGATGCATTTAAGCCTGCTTTTGAAAAATATGCGGCTGAATTGAAGAAATCGGACATGGCAGTATGCGAGAGAAAGTATACGCCTGCAAATGTAAAGACAGGATATACCTCAGCCTCACAGGTCCAGTATGTTGCCAGATGCGGTAATTTCAGGGATGGAGGTTATGAATATACAGGAGCATTAAGAGTGCTTAAGGTTATATTCTCATATGACTATCTCTGGATTAATATAAGAGTTAAGGGCGGCGCATATGGCTGTATGAGCGGTTCGTACAGAAATGGTGATATGTATATGGTTTCTTACAGAGATCCTAATTTAAGAAAGACTAATGAGATATATGAAAATGCAGCGGATTATCTTAAACATTTTGATGTAAGCGACAGAGATATGGTGAAGTTCATAATCGGAACAATAGGAGATATTGACACACCTATGAATCCGGCTGCAAAGGGAACAAGATCATTTGGTGCATACATCTGTAACACAGATTATGAGTCATTGAAGAAAGAAAGAGGACAGGTTCTTGACTGTACTGTAGAGAAGATAAGAGAACTTGCACCACTTGTAAGATGTGCGATGGACGAGGATTATTTCTGCGTTGTGGGAAGCAGCAAGGAAATTAATAAAGAGAGTGAACTTTTTGATAAGATACAGCCACTTATTAAGGTACAGGGTTAATAGAAAAGGAGATTTTATGAATTTAGACGAAATGCTTGCGGCCAGCGGGATTACCGGGGGAGCTAAGGCAGAAAACACAAGGACTAAGACAGGTTTTGTAACATTTATAGGAAGACCTAATGTTGGTAAGTCAACACTTATGAATCAGATAATCGGACAGAAGATTGCGATTACTTCTAACAAGCCTCAGACAACAAGAAACAGAATACAGACTGTATATACTGATGAGCGTGGACAGATTGTTTTCGTTGATACTCCGGGTATCCATAAAGCTAAGAACAAGCTTGGAGAATATATGGTTGGCGCAGCAGAGAAGACAATCAGCGAGGTTGATCTTATATGCTGGCTTGTTGAGCCTACAACACATCTTGGAACTGCCGAGGAGCATATCGTAGAGAAGCTGAAGGAATGTAAGACTCCAATAGTTCTTGTTATCAATAAGACTGACACAATTAAGAAAGAGGAGATACTTCCGGTTATTGATTGCTACAGAAAGGAACTTGATTTTGTCGATATAGTTCCTGTATGTGCAAGGAACGGAAATAACGTTGACGACCTGCTTGATGTTATATTCTCACATCTTGATTACGGCCCGATGTATTATGATGAAGATACAGTTACAGACCAGCCAATGAAACAGATTGTTGCTGAGCTTATAAGAGAGAAGGCGCTTCATGCATTAAATGACGAGATTCCACACGGAATCGCAGTTGTTATTGACAGCTTTAAGGAAAGAAGAAATGCAAGAGGTCCTATAACAGATATTGACGCAACTATCATATGCGAAAGAGATTCACACAAGGGAATCATTATTGGCAAGGGCGGCGAAATGCTTAAGAAAATCGGAACCAATGCCAGATACGAGATTGAAAAACAGCTTGACATGAAAGTTAATCTCAAACTCTGGGTTAAGGTAAAAAAAGAATGGCGTGACAGTGATATTCTTCTTAAGAATTTTGGATATGATAAGAAAAAAGATAAATAGTTTACTATATGTCCGGGGAATATAAAAACTGTAAATATGCAGGAGGAGAAAATGGCAGAAGTTACGACTGTTACAGGCATGATACTTTCTGCCATGCCTGTCGGGGAATATGACAGAAGACTGGTTATTCTTACAAAAGAACTTGGCAAAATCACAGTATTTGCAAAAGGAGCAAGAAAACCTAACAGTGCACTTATCGGTGTTACAAGAAGCTTTATATTTGGAACATTTGACGTATACCACGGACGTGATTCATATACAATGTATAAGGCGTCAGCGAGGGAGTATTTTGAAGGTGTTGTAAATGATCTTAATGCAGTATGTTATGCGTGTTATTTTGCTGAAATTGCAGATTATTATGGAAGAGAGAATCTGGATGCATCAGAAATGATAAATGTTTTGTATATAACTCTGAAAGCACTTGGGAAAAAACTCATAAGCTATGAACTTATAAGATATATATATGAGATAAGAATGATAGCGATTAATGGTGAATGTCCGGATTTTTTTACATGCTGCAGGTGTGGCGGAGAGAAAGAACTTTCGGAGTACTCATTTTCAAAAAATGGAATGTTTTGCCGCAATTGTGCAGGAGAAGTGCATGATGGTGTACGACTGTCAGGGTCAGCAGTATATACTCTGCAGTATATAGTTACATCACAGCTTGCAAAATTGTATTCATTTACTGTAACAGTGGAGGTTGAGCGTGAACTGGGAATGATAGTTAACCGGTTGGAAAAACACGTTTTTGATAAAGAATTTAAGTCAAAAGAAATGCTTAATCTGACCATATAAATTATGCATAAACTGGCTATGTTATCATATGCCAGTTTTTTGTATATTAAAGGATAAAGATTTGTGCGGAAATTGCAGGAAGACTAATATTAATCTGTCCAGCTCATTCTGCATTAAGACGAAAGGAGAGACAGTATGCAACAGAATAATGTGTCTCATAACAACCAGAAGAAAATAGCTGCAATTAATGATTATTCTGGCTTTGGAAGATGTTCTATAGCAGTTGAACTGCCTATTATATCAGCAATGAAAATCCAGTGTTGTCCAATGCCTACATCGATTTTTTCTAATCATACAGGCTTTGAGAGCTTCTATTTTAAGGACTTTACAGATAGTATGCCGGATTACATGGCGGAGTGGAAGAAGTTAAACCTTAAATTTGATGGAATTGTAACAGGATTTTTAGGCTCACATAATCAGATTGCTATTGTTGAGGAATTTTTTAAAAATTTTAAAACAGAAGATAATATAGTTGTGATTGATCCGGTTATGGGAGATTATGGAAACCTGTATCCTACATATACGGATGAAACCTGTCAGGAGATGAAGAAGCTTGTAAAATATGCCGATATTCTTACTCCTAATCTGACGGAAGCGTGCATTATAACGGATGAACCATATAAGCCGGATTATTCTAATGATGAACTTAAAAGAATTGCCATGAAGCTTGTTGCAATGGGACCATCCAGGATAGTTATTACCGGAATCCAGCGAGGACAGTATATTGGCAATTACTGTTACGAGAAGAACAGGGAAGATTATCTTATTAAAACAATGAAGGTTGGAACACAGCGTTCGGGAACAGGAGATATATTTGCATCTATAATAGCAGCGGATGCTGTTAATGGCGTGAATTTTCATGAGTCAGTAAGAAAGGCCTCGACATTTATTAAAAAATGTATTCTTAAAGCTATTGAGATGGATATACCGCTTACGGACGGGGTACCTTTTGAAGAGTTACTGACAACTTTAAAATAATAAAATGAGTTAAAGAAAAGGAGATATGCTATGGAGATATTATATAAGGTTCATAATAATTTGTATGTTAATCTGACTAATAAATGTCCGTATTCATGCACATTCTGCTTAAGACAGACTATGGACAGAATTGGGGAGTCAGGAAGACTCTGGCTTGAGAGAGAACCATCATATGATGAGGTTGTTGAGGAATTTTCCAAGTTTAATATGGATGAGTACGAAGAGGTTGTGTTCTGTGGATTTGGTGAGCCAACAGAAAGATTCGATGTACTTATTAAAGTTGCTTCTTATGTTAAGAAAACATTTGGAAAGAAGATAAGAATTAATACGAACGGGGTTGGAAATCTTGTTAATGGAAGGGATATTGTACCAGAGATGAAAGGTCTTGTTGATACAATATCTATCAGCCTTAATAATCCACATAAGGACGAATATAATGCATTGGTAAGAAGCAAGTTCGGAGAGAAATCTTTTGATGAAATGATTAACTTTGCCAAGGAGTGTACACAGTATATTCCAAATGTTGTTCTTACAACAGTTGATACTACCATATCACACGAAGAAGAGGCTGAATGTCAGAAAATATGTGATGAAATAGGAGCAACATACAGAATACGTCCATGGGAAGATTA
The DNA here is from genome assembly GCA_934343805.1 of uncultured Lachnospira sp. GTDB lineage: Bacteria > Bacillota > Clostridia > Lachnospirales > Lachnospiraceae > Lachnospira. Next base: position 192,229 of record CAKRIN010000001.1, on the reverse strand, counting down.
AGCTGTCAGTTTCCCTTGCTAATTAGAAACAAATATTATAAAATAATATAGATTACGTGAAGCCCGATGCAGTTCGATGTAGTCAGGGCAGCACATAGAATTTTGGAGGAATTATAATGGTGGAAAAGACAATGGAGAAAATTGTTTCTTTAGCTAAAGCTAGAGGATTTGTTTACCCAGGCTCTGAGATATATGGTGGTCTGGCTAATACATGGGATTACGGCAATCTCGGTGTTGAGTTAAAGAACAATGTTAAGAAGGCATGGTGGCAGAAGTTCGTACAGGAAAGTCCATACAATGTTGGCGTTGACTGTGCTATTCTTATGAACCCTCAGACATGGGTAGCATCAGGTCATCTTGGAGGATTCTCTGATCCATTAATGGACTGCAAGGAATGTCATGAGAGATTCAGAGCAGATAAACTTATAGAAGACTGGGCAGACGAGAATTCATATGATCTTGGAGGTTCAGTTGATGGTTGGACACAGGAGCAGATGAAGAGTTTCATTGATGAGAAGAATATCTGCTGTCCTTCATGTGGAAAGCATAATTTCACAGATATCAGACAGTTTAACCTTATGTTTAAGACATTCCAGGGTGTAACAGAAGATGCTAAGAACACAGTATATTTAAGACCAGAGACAGCACAGGGTATATTTGTTAATTTCAAGAATGTTCAGAGAACATCAAGAAAGAAAGTTCCTTTTGGTATCGGACAGATTGGTAAGTCTTTCCGTAATGAGATTACACCTGGTAACTTCACTTTCAGAACAAGAGAATTTGAGCAGATGGAATTAGAGTTCTTCTGCAAGCCGGGAACAGATCTTGAGTGGTTTACATACTGGAGACAGTATTGTATAGACTGGCTTAAGGCATTAGGAATGAAGGAAGATGAGATGAGAGCAAGAGATCATTCACCAGAAGAACTCTGCTTCTACTCTAAGGGAACAACAGATATTGAATTCCTTTTCCCATTCGGATGGGGCGAGCTCTGGGGTATTGCTGACAGAACAGATTATGATCTTACACAGCATCAGACAGTATCCGGAGAAGATATGTCATACTTTGATGATGAGTCTAAGGAAAAGTATGTTCCATATGTTATTGAGCCTTCACTTGGTGCAGATCGTGTGACATTAGCATTCCTTTGTTCAGCTTATGATGAAGAAGAACTTGAAGGCGGAGATGTAAGAACAGTTCTTCATTTCCATCCAGCGTTAGCACCAGTTAAGATTGGTATTCTTCCACTTTCTAAGAAGCTTAATGAAGGCGCTGAAAAGATATATGCAGAGCTTTCTAAGTATTACAACTGTGAATTTGATGACAGGGGCAATATTGGAAAGAGATACAGAAGACAGGATGAGATAGGAACACCTTTCTGTATAACATATGATTTTGATTCTGAAGAAGATGGAGCTGTAACAGTAAGAGACAGAGATACCATGCAGCAGGAAAGAATCAAAATTGAAGACCTTAAGGCATATTTTGAAGATAAGTTCAGATTCTAATTGATATTGGATTGATTAAATAAAGGATATAATTATGTTGTGTACAAAATGTGGTCAGGAATATGAGGGCAGTCAGTGCCCAAGATGTGATGGACCTGTCATATTAGTTAATAACAGTGATTATCTTGCCAGAAGAAAGGCATATGAGGAGAAGCAGGCTTTGAAAAACAGGTCTGCTTCTTCTGATAAAAAGGATGAATCACCAAAGGAAATCGGACAGGCAATAAAGAAATCAGTTAAGAAAACTTTAAAGAGAAACTATTCGGGAAAAGAAAGAAGTAAAGATAAAGAAAATAATAAAGATGTAAGGACATCTGCAAGAATTGCAAGACATAAAAGCAGGAAAAGATGGAAAATAATCGGCGTGCTGGTTGTACTGCTTGTGGCGGTTACAGCGGCAGCATTTGGAATATACAGATTATCAAAGAGAAAGAATTATGAATTGTTTGTAAGTTACAACAATAAAATATATGATATAGCAGGAATTGACAGTAACTATATATGTGACGAGTCTGATGCTGTGTTTGCAGCGGATAATAAGACATTTTACATACCAGAATGGCCAGACGATATAGATAAATCAAAATGCATACGGAATGTTGCAAGTGATAGCGGAAAGTATTATGTGTCTGTCGTCTATGACGAATCCAGAACGAAAAATAAATATTCAATGTATATATGGAATAAGAGTGAATGCATCCCTGTTTCAGAGGATGATCTGGATAAGGATATTCTGTATGTATCAGACGATGGCGTAGTTATATATACCAATACCAATGTAATTAATGATGAAGGCGGGATGGATGGAACAAGCCTTATTGTTGTAACTGTGAAAGAAGTAAAGAAAAAGCCTGTTGCGCAGACATATACAGTTGAAGCTAATCTTAACAGGGCATATGTATACAGTGATAGGAAAAATATTATATATTTAAATACAACAGGTAATCTTTATTCATATAATTATGGCAAAATGGGAAAACCATTGCTGATTGCAGATTCAGTGTCACAGCTGTGGATGCCATCAGAATCAGATAATGTATATACAGGTATGGCAGACAGTCTGATAAATATTAAGGATGCAGAGACATTTATATATGGAGTGTCTGATGGAGTGTATTACTATAATAATGCTGATTCAGGTCTTATAAAGATTGACAGCAGGACAGATACAGATGCTGATTATGTATATGATACTGATAATTCTGTTATATACAGGATTAATTCATCTTCTGTCAGATCTGCGATAGTAGCAGATAAGAAGGTCAGTGAATATAATGAGATAGATTCAATGACTAAAGAAAAGAATTACCTGTATTTATCACAGGATAAACAGCTTATATATGTTAATGCGGATAATGTGTTAAGAGTTGTTGCTGATAATAAGATATCTGATATTGATAATAATGTGAGTGCAGGAACTTTATCAAAGGTGTACAATAAGAGCAAAGCTATTACCTATGTCAGTGATTCATCACAATATTATATGGACAGTATTAAGTCCAAGAAGGTAGCGGTTCTTACATCGGTTACAATGACAAGTACGGAGGGAACACATTTTTATAAGAACAGGATATATTCATACGATTCTGATAATATATTGTATTCCAATACATTAAAGGGTAACAGCAGCAGTGAAATAGGATATGTTGAGAGATTGTGGCTGGGAACACAATTGAAATAAAACAATACTTAACAGACAAGGACGGATACTATGGATTTGTTTGATTTCATGAGAGAGAATAATAAGAATACGGAATCACCACTGGCAATGCGGCTCAGACCAGAAACTCTTGATGAGATGGTAGGACAGTCACATATTATAGGTAAGGACAAGCTGCTATACAGGGCTATTAAGGCAGATAAATTAAGCTCCGTTATATTCTATGGACCACCTGGTACCGGTAAAACAACGCTTGCAAAGATTATTGCCAATACAACAAGTGCACAATTTTGTCAGGTTAATGCAACGATTGCCGGCAAGAAAGAGATGGAAGATGTTGTTGCAAAGGCAAAGGATAATCTTGGCATGTATGGGAAGAAAACCATTCTTTTTGTTGATGAGATTCATCGCTTTAATAAAGGACAGCAGGATTATCTTCTTCCATATGTAGAAGATGGTACTATTATATTAATCGGAGCTACAACCGAGAATCCATATTTTGAAGTGAATAAGGCTTTAATATCGAGATCAATAATATTTGAACTCAGACCATTAGAGAAAGATGACATCAAGAAAATAATAAACAAAGCCGTATATGACGAGAAAAAAGGAATGGGAAGCTATAATGCAGCTATTGATGATGATGCGCTGGAGTTTCTTGCCGATATATCAAACGGGGATGCAAGGAGCGCACTCAATGCCATTGAACTTGGAATACTTACTACGGACAGATCAGAAGATGGAATAATCCATATAGATCTTACAACTGCACAGGAGTGTATCCAGAAAAGGACAGTAAGATATGACAAGGATGGCGATAATCATTATGATACGATATCTGCATTTATAAAAAGTATGCGTGGTTCTGATCCGGACGCTGTCAGTTATTATCTTGCCAAAATGCTTTATGCAGGGGAAGATATTAAGTTTATTGCAAGAAGAATTATGATATGTGCAAGTGAGGATGTGGGAAATGCAGATCCCAATGCATTACAGGTGGCAGTAGCAGCAGCACAGGCTGTTGAGCGTATCGGAATGCCGGAGGCAAGGATAATACTTAGCCAGGCTGCGCTTTATGTTGCCACTGCTCCTAAGAGTAATTCATGTTATATGGCAATAGATAAAGCACTTGATATTGTGCGAAATTCCAAAACAGCACCTGTGCCAGCGCATCTTCAGGATGCTCATTATAAGGACAGTGCCAAGCTTGGACATGGTGTTGGATATAAGTATGCACATGACTATCCTAATCATTTCGTTAAACAACAATATCTGCCAGATGAGTATGTTGGAATGAAATTTTATGAACCTGGTGATATGGGGTATGAAAAGGATATTAAGAAACATTTAGCAAAAATTAATTCGGAGGCATAGTTTCCAATGAGGGATTATATTAATAGATTGTCCAGAGGAAAGTCAATAATTGGCGTACCAGGAATAATATATGATGAAGACAAAGTTGCCATGAATGTCTATAGTGACAGGATAACTGAGGGCAGCTTTGATTTTGCTGCCACGGATGATATTAAAGGGATGATTTATTCAGATAATCCAAGAGTTTCAGTTATAACAAAAGCATTTAATGGAACTCAGGTTCATGTTAAATATATGGTAAATGCTTCTGAACTGGAGGAAAATGATGAAATCGAAGGAAGATTTACTATAGTAAGTAATGCTGGAGAAAAAGAAATTATTTTCTCATTTCTGTGTGTTAAGGAAAATCATGATAATGGGACTGCTGTTAAAAAGGAGAATATTGTTATAAGCACAGATGTACAGTATATAAATGCTGACATTGCTGATGATAGTCAGATGTATACATTTATGCTTGAAAAAACAGGTGTTGGAAGTGTAGATATTTTTATAAAATCAGATGCAGGATTCATACAGCCTGAAAAGAATCATATATCAACAGATGATTTTACAGGTGACAGACTGGAACTGGAGTTTCTTGCTGTTGCAGATAAACTGCACGCTGGAAAGAATTATGGATATATATATATTGATACATACAGACAGCATTTAAGAATTGCAGTGGAGGCATTCGGAAGTAAAGAAGAATCAAGTGGGGATTATAGTGCAAGAAGAGAAGATAAGAAAGCACTTGTGTTACTTACGAAAGAATACCTTGACTTCAGAATGCATCACATCAAGAAAGAAAAGTGGTTTTCAGAATGTACCAAGATAGTTGACAGAATAAGAGGCATAAAGGGACCAGATGTATTTTATGATCTTGTATGGATTCAGTTGCTGTGCATGTCTGGAAGAGATGAAGAGGCTGAAGATTTATATGAAAAGCTCAAGAAAGATATTCTTGGAAGAATAGATGACAATGTGGAACTATACTGTTATTTTCTGTATGTATCAACTCTTGTTATTAAGTCAGAGGAATATACTGCAGAAGTAGAGAAACAGGTAAGAAAGTTCTTTGAAAATGGATATGATACATACAGGATTTTATGGGTGCTTTTTTATCTTAATTCTGATACAGAGAGCAACAGAAGCATACGTTTAATCAGAATCAAAGATATTGTTAATGAGGGATGTAATAGTCCGGTTATGTATCTTGAGGCAATGAACATTATCAATTCACAGCCATCATTACTCAGGGTGCTTAATAATTTTGAGATTAAAGTTATAGCTTTTGGCTGCAGATATCAGATTATAAGTGAAAAGCTTGCCATGCAGATTGCGGATGTTGCGGCAAGAGAGAAGACACTTGATTTAAGAATGCCTGCAATTCTGGAAAGATTGTACGAACAGTACGACAAGGATGAGATACTTACTGCACTTGTTACGCATATGGTAAGGCTGGGACTTACGGGGAAAGAGTGTTTTCCTGCATATGAGAAGGGCGTGCTGAGAGGCTTAAGAATAACACGCCTGTATGAGTTTTATATATCAAGTATGGAAAAGAATCTTGGCAGGCAGCTTCCAAAGATTGTGCTATTATATTTTGCATATGATAATACACTGGGAGATTATGATAAGGCTTTTTTATATGCCAATATTGTTACTAATAAGCAGGTGTATAAGGATGTATATGAGAATTACAAAAAGAATATAGGAATATTTGTGTATGAGCAGTTAAAGCAGGGAAAGATTAATGATTATCTTATTGTTTTATATAAGGAGTTCCTTGGAGCAGAATACATAAGAGAAGACACCGGACTTTTTGTTGGCAGATTAAAATATATACACAGACTTGTTGTGTTTGATAATGTTGTTACATCTGTAATTGTTGATAATGTTCAGATGAAAGAAACATGCAGGTATGAACTTGCAGATAACAAGGCGTATATTTACACATACACAGGCGAGTGTAATATAACATTTGAATGTATTGATGGTAATATAAGGGATAACATTGACTATGAAATTGAAACCGTATTTGCATCAGAAGATTATGATACGGTGTGGAACGAAGCAGGAAGATACTGTGAGCAGGATGCAGGATATCTTGTTAATAACTCATATGTTATGCATAGAAAAGGGATTAATGATGATAATACACTTGCAATCTATAAGGCTGTTAAAAGGTGTGATGCTGTCAACAGGGAATATAAGAAAAAAGTCAATTCATGGATGATAGAATATTACAGCAAATATTACATTTCTGATGATTTCTGGCATGAATATCCATATATAGATACGGATGATTTATCTGATACAGACGCCAGGATGCTGACAGAAGTGCTTATAGATGCAGGAATGTATTCACAGGCATATGAGATAACACAGAAGTATGGCTGCAAGAATACTGCACCTGCAAAGCTTCTTAAAATGGTGGATTATATTCTGCAGAATGTAACGGATACACATAATAATATTATTGATGAGATAACAACAGATATATTCAGGGAGCATATATACAATGAGCATGTACTTTCATATATGGTTCAGTATTTTAATGGAACTAATGATGAAATGTATAATGTATGGAAAGCAGCTGTTAATTATGGAGTAAATGTAACTGCTATGTCAGAACGCATCATTGCGCAGATGATGTATACAGGTGTTCATACAGGACGTCTGACGGAAGTGTTTGCAGATTATTACAGTAAGATTCCTGATATGCTTATTGTTAAGGCTTATCTGTCATATAATTCACAGCTATATCTTATAAGGCAGAAGAAAGCTAATGATATTGTTTTTAAGGTTATTGAGGAATGTATGCAGGATGGGTATGGACTTCCGGAATGCTGTTATGTGGCATGGCTTAAGGATATATCCAGAAATCCAGCTGCACTTGCTGATAATGATAAGAAAAAAGAAATGGTTCAGAATGTATTTGATGAGTTATGCGCAGCAGACAGGATATATGGCTTCTATAAAAGATTCGAGGGAATTCTTAATATGCCATATAATGTAATGGGGGTTACTGTTATAGAGTATATAGCTGATCCAATGAGTAAGGTTGATATAACATATTCGTTGAACGATAGCAGGGATAAAATAACCCAGACAATGAAATCCAATGAGTGGGGGATCTATACATGCAGATTTACTCTTTTTTATGGAGATCATATTAATTATTGTATTTCTATTAATGGCAATAAAGAAAAAAGTGTTACAGAAGATATGTATTATGAATATAAGGATGTGAGTCCTGATATGGCAGATGGAAGATTTGCAGCAATTAATGACTGCCTTGACAGCCGCAGCCAGCATGATCTTGCGACACTTAAGAAGCTGATGCGCAGTTACAGCGTTGAAGAATATGTTACTAAGCAGATGTTTAGACCAATGAAATAAGGAGTTAAGGTATGGAACAGGGGAAAGGTCTCATTGTTGGAATTGACATGGAAAACACTACCACTCAGGCAGCAGTGTATGATGCAAAGAGTTCATCTGTGCAATCAGTTAATCTGGCACAGGATTCGAGAGAATATGTGAATCCGGTACCACTTAAGGATATTATATCAGGCGATGATGGTATAGATGCAGACAGCCTTACAAGAATACTTAATAATGTAATAGCGGAATGCATGAGAGTAACTAATACAACAGAAGTTCTTAGTGTATGTATTTCTTTTCCATATTTTTATATGGACGCGCTCAATGCTTTAAGGGAAGCTGTCAGAAGAACAGGAATTAAAGATGGCAGATGGCAGATAATTAGCAAGACGGAAAGCTTTGCTTATTATTCGTACAGTCAGAAAAGAGAACTTTCTTCTTCAGGAGTTGCATTGATTGAATATGATGAAGATGGTATCCACTGTGTAAGACTTGGAGTAAGAAAGATAGATAATGTAAGTTATCTTTTGCAGGAAAATGTGGAATATACATCAGAAAATATAAAAAATGTTGTTTTACAAAGAACCGGGTTAGAGAGTGTCGAAGAAGAATTGTGCAGCTTTGCTGAGGATTATTTTATAAAGCGTCCTGTTTCGGCGGCTTATCTTACAGGAGCCGGATTTGATGTGACTGAACTTCCACCCAGGTTTGCCAAGCTTATGGTTACAAGAAGAAAAGCATTTGTAGGACAGAATCTTTTCTCTAAAGGAGCGTGTTATTCAGCGATGGAGCTCCTTAAACCGGAATTGTTCAGAAATGTGGAACTACTGCTGGATAACAGAGTAAAATATGGGATTGAAATGGATATCTCACAATATGGTCAGGCAAAGAGATTCAGGATTGTCAGAGAAGGAACTAACTGGTATATGATTGACAGAACGATGGAATTCGTGCTTGATGATATCAGGACAATAACTTTAAGAATAACAACTCCCGATAAAAGATATTATGATGAAGATATTGATATAAGTGAAATACCTTTCAGGGAAGGAAAGACAACAAGGATATCAATGAATGTAAGATTTGCCGGAGTGGACAGATGTCTTATATGCATTAGGGATAAAGGATTCGGGGATTTTTATAAAAGCTCAGGAAAAGTTATATATAAAGAATTAGAGTTTAAGAATGAAGATTAAATCTGTTATTGGAATACAGAAGGAGATTACAAGTGGGAAGAATTATATTGTGCAGGGGAAAAGAGACGGACAAACCTCTCGTTGTAGAAGGAACAGGTATCCGGCTATATACTGCCGAAGAACTCTGTTATTACATATACAATAATATATATCTTATCGGACATGAGTTTGTCAATGGACGGCTTGTTGAATTCTTAAGGCAGACGGGAGAAGAAGAACTGGCTGACAGAGTACGGAATTTAATGGAGAAAAAAGCGGGACTGGCCCAGATAATTGTCACAATACTTAAAACAGTAGATTATTATTCTGTGGAAGAGATTGAACAGATAAGAGAAATCCTAGGAACACTTGGCAAGCAGAATATATGCGAGAGACTGAAAACAAGAGGAGACGGTTTTCTTAATAATGAATGTTATTTCAGTGCAGTTAAATGCTATGAATCCGTTATAAAAGAGTATCAGTGTAAAGGACTGCTGGCAGTTGATATTACAAGGGTATATCATAATCTTGGAACTGCATATGCGAGAATGTTCATGTATAGTCAGGCAGCAGATTATTATGATGAGGCATACAGGTATGGACAGCATGAAGAATCTAAGAAATGCGCTATTGCTGCAAGAATACTTGCTAAAAGAGATAAAGCTCCGGTAAATGTCGATGTTACAGAGGATGAGTATGTAGCAGGGTGTGAACTTGAAACACTTATGGACAATGCAAGATACAGTGATGAATACAGAGAACTTGAAAAGCTTGAAGCATTGAAAGAAAATGACAGTCTGGGAGATTATAACAGGGCAGTCAGTGCTAAACTGTATGAATGGAAGAATAGTTACATTAAATACAGCAGGATATTTTAGAAGGCAGATGGTGAATGTATGGGATTGCTTAAATTTTTAAAAAAGACATATATACAGGATTATGACCTCGAGAATCTGGAAGATCTTGTTTATGACAATGAACATATAAGTGAAGATGATAATTTACAGGATATAACAACTGACAAAGACAGCGGGATGGATATATCTGAACTTTTTGAAGGCTTTGACATTGATGGCAAAGATAATAAAAAGCCAGAGATAGAAAAGACTTATGTGCCAGATAAAAAGACACAGGGAAGACAGAAACAGTCTATGCTTGATGAGGAGAAGTATGATCATCTTCTTAACAGTGTCCAGGCACAGAATCTTATAAAGACTGTAGAGAACCTTGGAGGAGACAGTAAGGCAAAACAGGAGACAGAAGAAATAAAGAAAGAACCGGTTATTCTTCCGGATGTAACGAGAAAACCCAAAAAACTGGAAAAGGTTGATACTGAGAAATTCAAGACTAGTGATATAGAATTATATGTAAAAAGCCAGTGCGACATTATGGAAGAAGCAGCGGCTCATGCAGAGGCTGCAAAAGATGAATATGAATCTGTGACTGAGGAATTTAACGATATAACACTTATTGAGGAAGCTCCTGACGATATAAGAAAAAATATAGAGGAAATGGCCTCAAGAATTGATTCGATGTCTGTAGACAGAAGAATAATTAAGGCATCAGAACAGAAATTATCAAATGCTTCTTATAGAAGAATGGAAGCTGTAGAAGATGAACTGCCAGGAGGTTTAAAACTTTTAAGGGCACAGGAAGAATATTACGATTCCGTAAAACGTGACATGAGAATGGTAGAAGGCGAGAGACTGGGCTTAAGGCTTGAGGCTAAAGATCTTGTAAAAAAACAGATAAGGATAAGAAGCCTTGCAAAACTGGCGTTGTTTGCATTTGCGTTAGTATTTGTTGTTTTTCTGATATCAATAGGCGTATCAGAAGATGATTCTAATATTGGATTTTTTATTATGGTATCCTTGCTTGCTGCAATTCTGGTTGTTGGCATGGTTGCGGTATTAAAGATAACTGAAAGAAAAGTGCTTATAACAGAGATAAAACTTAATAAAGCAACCGCTTTGCTCAATAAGATAAAAATAAAATATATAAATGCAGCTAACACACTTGATTATGAGTACACCAAATTCGGAGTGAAGAGTGCATATGAATTAGGCAATAAGTATCAGGTGTATCTGGATATGAAGGATGAACAAAAAAGGATGCTTGATATGACCTCAGCACTTAATCAGGCAGAATTAAAACTTGAACAGAATCTTAAAAAACTTGGATTATATAATGTCCATGTGTGGCTTGGAAGAGTCAGGGCTTTGTATAACCCGAAAGAAATGGTTGAGATAAGACATGAACTGGTTGTAAGAAGACAGAAACTCAGAAATCAGATTGAATATAATGAGAATCAGATTGATGAAGCAAAACAGAATATTAAGAATGTTACTTTATCTAATCCGGAATACAGTCAGGATGCAATCAGGGTGATTGAGATGTATGAGAGAAGACACAGGGTTGCAAAATAAAATCGATATGTTACAATAAAAAGTGGCTTTTTACGCAGACGATTGATAAAAAGCGAAAGAAGTATGGAGGCTATAAGGATGAAAGAAAGACTTGAAGCAATTAGAGAGAGAGCTTTAGCACAGATTAATGAAACTGATTCGCTTGATAAGCTGAATGATATCAGAGTTGCTTTCCTTGGAAAGAAGGGTGAACTTACTGAAGTACTTAAAGGTATGAAGGATGTTGCACCAGAAGACAGACCTAAGGTTGGTCAGATTGTTAATGAGACAAGACAGGCAATTGAAGAGGTGTTAGATAAGGCTAAGACAGAATTAGCTGCCAAGAAGAGAGAACTTCAGTTAAAGAGTGAAGTAATTGATGTTACTCTTCCATCTAAAAGAGATGAGTTAGGACATAAGCATCCTAATACACTTGCATTAGAAGAAATCCAGAAGATATTCATCGGAATGGGTTATGAAGTAGTTGACGGACCGGAAGTTGAGTATGATTACTACAACTTTGAGGCGCTCAACATACCAGCTAACCACCCGGCTAAGGATGAACAGGACACATTCTATATCAATGACAAGATAGTACTCCGTACACAGACTTCCCCAGTTCAGGCAAGAGTTATGGAGAAAGGAAAGCTCCCTATCAGAATGATTTCTCCTGGACGTGTATACAGAGCAGATGAAGTTGATGCTACACATTCACCATGCTTCCATCAGGTAGAAGGTCTTGTAATAGATAAGGGAATCACATTTGCAGACCTTAAGGGAACACTGGCGGAATTTGCCAAGGAACTTTTCGGACCTGATACTAAAGTTAAGTTCAGACCACATCATTTCCCATTCACTGAGCCTAGTGCCGAGATGGATGTAAGCTGTTTCAAATGTGGTGGTAAAGGATGCCGTTTCTGCAAGGGCGAGGGCTGGATCGAAATCCTTGGCTGCGGAATGGTTCACCCACATGTATTTGAACTTTGCGGAATTGATAAGGAAGAATATACAGGATTTGCCTTTGGTGTAGGACTTGAGAGAGTTGCTCTTCTTAAGTACGAAATCGATGACATGAGACTCCTATATGAGAATGATATCAGATTCATAAAGCAGTTCTAAATCGATTCATATAGTGGTCTAATGACTGGAATAAGATAAAGTATATTTAAGGAGAATGACGATATGAATACATCATTAAATTGGATAAAAGCAATGGTTCCAGGTCTTGAGTGTACAGATCAGGAATTCAGAGATGCAATGACACTTTCAGGAACTAAGGTAGAGTGTTTCAATGCATTTGACAAGAACCTTGATAAAATCGTAGTTGGACAGATTCTCTCAGTTGAGAGACATCCTGATGCAGACAAGCTTGTTATATGCCAGGTTAATGTTGGCAGTGAGAATGTGCAGATTGTAACAGGTGCACCTAACATCGAAGTTGGTTCAAGCGGACAGAAGGTTCCTGTAGTATTAGACGGAGGTAAAGTTGCCGGAGGACATGATGGTGGGGCACTTCCGGAAGACGGAATTAAGATTAAGAAGGGCAAGTTAAGAGGAGTAGAGTCATGTGGTATGATGTGCTCTATCGAGGAACTTGGTTCTTCAAGAGAATTCTTCCCAGATGCACCAGAGGGAGGAATATATATATTTGGAGATGATGCGGTTGTTGGTTCAAGTGCAATAGAGTACTTAGGACTTAACGATACGGTATTTGAATATGAGATTACTAATAACCGTGTAGACTGCTACAGTGTTATCGGTATTGCAAGAGAAGCAGCTGCCACATTCAGAAAGCCTTTCAATCCACCGGTTGTTACTAAGACAGGTAACGACGAGGATGTTAACACAATGGTTTCAGTTGATATTGAAGCTAAAGAGCTTTGCTCAAGATATGTTGCAAGAGTTGTTAAGAATATAAGACTAGCTCCATCTCCAAAGTGGATGCAGCAAAGACTTATGACGGCAGGCATCAGACCAATTAATAACATTGTTGATATCACTAACTATGTTATGGAAGAATATGGTCAGCCAATGCACGCATATGACTATGATACTATTGCGGATCACAAGATTGTTGTAAGAACAGCTTCTGAAGGTGAGAAGTTCGTAACACTTGATGGCCAGGAGAGAACTCTTGATGCACAGACACTGCTTATCTGCGATGGTGAGAAGCCTGTTGGTATCGCAGGTATCATGGGTGGCGAGAATTCAATGATTACTGATGATGTCAAGACAATGCTTTTTGAGGCAGCTACATTTGACGGAACTAATATCAGAAAGACAACTAAGAAGATTGGTTTAAGAACAGATGCTTCTGGTAAGTTCGAGAAGGGACTTGACCCAGAGAACGCAATGGAAGCTATCAACAGAGCATGCCAGCTTATCGAAGAGCTTGATGCAGGTGATGTTGTAGGTGGAGTTGTTGATGTATATCCTAATCCTGTAACTAAGAAGAGACTTCCATTTGAGCCAGCTAAGTACAATGCTTTACTTGGTACTAATGTATCAGATGAAGATATGCTTTCTTACTTTGAAAGACTTGAAGTTGAATATGATAAAGATGCTAATGAGCTTATTATCCCAACATTCAGACAGGATCTTAACAGAGACGCTGATATAGCAGAGGAAGTTGCAAGATTCTTCGGATATGATAACATTCCAACAACGCTTCCTAAGGGAGAGACTACAATGGGTAAGATTTCTTTTGAGCAGAGCATTGAAGATGCAGCTTCTGAGGTTGCCCAGTTTACAGGATTCTCACAGGCTATGACATACTCATTTGAAAGCCCTAAGGTATTCGATAAGTTAAAGCTTCCTGCTGATTCTGTATACAGAAAGACAGTTGTAATCTCTAATCCATTAGGAGAGGATTTCTCAGTTATGAGAACACTTCCAATCCACGGAATGCTTACATCATTATCTACTAACTATAACAGAAGAAACAAGAATGTTAAGTTATATGAATTAGCTAAGGTTTACCTTGCAGCAGATGATGTTAATGAGCTTCCAGATGAGAGAGTTGAATTCACACTCGGAGCTTTCGGTGGTGTTGATTTCTATTCAATGAAGGGCGTTATTGAGGAATTCCTTGAGAAGATTGGAATGAAGAAGAAGCCAACATATGATGCTAAGGCTGGTATTCCATTCTTACATCCAGGTCGTCAGGCTGATGTATATTACGCTGATAAGAAGATTGGTTACATCGGAGAACTTCATCCAGATGTTGCTGATACTTACTCAATCGGTGAGAGAACGTATATTGTTGTTATTGATATTCCAACTGTTACAGAAATGGCAAGCTTTGATAAGAAGTTTACAGGAATTGCAAAGTTCCCGGCAGTAACAAGAGATATCAGTATGGTAATGCCTAAGGAACTTCCAGTTGGTGAAGTTGAGAAGATTATTGAGAAGCGCGGTGGCAAGATATTAGAAAGCTACAGTCTCTTCGATATTTACGAAGGTAGTCAGATAAAAGAAGGCTTCAAGTCAGTTGCTTACTCAATTGCATTCAGAGCTAAGGACAGAACACTTGAGGATAAGGATATCACTCCAGTAATGGAGAAGATATTTAAGGATCTTGAGGCTGACGGAATTGAACTTAGAAAGTAAAATAGGAGCAGTACATGGATTTACATGATTTTTATTATGATCTGCCTGAGGAACTTATTGCACAGGATCCATTGTCAGACAGATCAAGTTCAAGACTTATGGTGCTTGATAAGGAAACAGGTGCAATTGAACATAAGATATTCAGGGATATAGTAGATTATCTTAAACCGGGTGACTGCCTTGTTGTTAATGATACTAAGGTAATTCCGGCAAGACTTATAGGAACTAAGGTTGATACTGGAGCTGCCATTGAGGTGCTTCTTCTTAAGAGACTTGAGGACAGACAGGATACATGGGAAGTTCTTGTTAAACCTGGAAAAAAGGCTAAGGTTGGTGCTAAGATAAGCTTTGGTGAAGGCAGACTTATAGGCGAGATTATTGATATAGTTGAGGAAGGAAACAGACTTATACAGTTCACATATGATGGAATATTTGAAGAAATTCTTGATGAACTTGGACAGATGCCTCTTCCTCCATATATAACACATAAGCTTGAGGACAAGAACAGATACCAGACTGTATATGCAAAACATGAAGGCTCTGCAGCAGCACCTACAGCCGGACTCCATTTTACAACAGAGCTTCTTGAAAAAATTAAAGCTATGGGGGTTAATATTGCAAGGGTAACGCTTCATGTGGGACTCGGAACATTCAGACCTGTCAAAGTAGAGAATATTCTTGATCATCACATGCATTCAGAGTTCTATGTTGTTACACAGGAAGCTGCTGACATGATAAACAATACAAGAAAGAATGGCGGCAGGGTAATAGCAGTTGGAACAACAAGTACAAGAACACTTGAATCAGTTGCACTTGAGGATGGAACGATTCCGGCTAAGAGTGGCTGGACGGAAATATTCATATATCCTGGATACAAGTTCAAGGCAATTGACTGCCTTATAACTAACTTCCATCTTCCGGAGTCAACACTTGTTATGCTGGTATCAGCACTTGCAGGAAGAGAACATGTACTTCATGCTTATGAAGTTGCCGTTCAGGAAAAATACAGATTCTTCAGCTTTGGGGATGCTATGTTTATTAAATAATGTTTAAATTATAGAAGGTAATAATGGGAATTGAAAAAAGAAAGTCAAAAAGAACAGATGTTGACGTTACAATATCATTAAGATCACTTGATGATAGGTATGTTTCCGGATATTCGGGAGACACAATTGACGTTAATGTGATCAATATCTCAAAAGATGGTATAGCTTTTAAATCGGAATATGAATTTAAGCTTAACACTTATCATGATACAGTCATTACTCTTGATAACAAAGAATCGTTTGAAACAGTAATTGAGATTGTCAGAATGGAAAACATGGGAGAGCTGGAGACAACATATGGATGCAGATTTGTTGGAATTAATTCAGAAGACCGGTTTAAGATTGAAGTATACCAGATTATTTACGAAAGCAATCAGAATAAACCTGAATAATCAATGTCTGATTGTACAATAGAATAATATAGAATATATATGAGTAGCACAGATGATCGCGGCTGCATATATGCAGGTGAGGAAAGTCCGGGCTTCATAGGGCAGGATGCCGGATAACATCCGGTGGAGGCGACTCCAAGGACAGTGCAACAGAAATAAACCGCCAGCAGATTCTGCTGGTAAGGGTGGAAAGGCAGTGTAAGAGACTACCGCATTACTGGTAACAGTATTGGCACATGTAAACCCCATCCGAAGCAAGACCAAACAAAAGCGTTATTAAGGCTGCCCGTCAAGCTTTAGGTAGGTTGCTTGAGCCTGCTGGCAACAGCAGGACTAGATAGATGATCATCACAGCGTCAGCTGACATAACCCGGCTTATAGTGCTGCTCATATTTATAAAAAACACACAGTAAACAGATATAGGAACCCCCTTCCGGTCTGCTTACTGTGTGTTTTTAATATATGCAGAGCAATGAAAAACAGATACTGGATGAAGGAATATGACTTGATAATCAAAATGACTTGTGTTAATATATAATATATATTATTAATAAAAGCATTTTTTCTATATTACCTGTGCGGTTGTTATATCTTTTTATATTGCAATGGGGCGGTACAGGGTCTGTTTATCTTGGTTATGTCTTTATATCAATGAAAATCTTGCTTTTAATAGGGTATAAAGCAGGATTGTATGATATAATGAATATATAATTCCTGCTTTATCGGTAATCAGAAAAGGAGAAGGAATTATGAATGGAAACAGAGAGTACAAGAGTGATGTGTTCAGTATGCTGATGGAGGATAAGAAAAGAGCATTACAGCTATATAATGTAATGAATAATTCATCACATGAGAATCCGGATGATGTTGAGATTAAGACGCTTGATGGAGGGATTTCTTTATCTGTAAGGAATAATTCGGCATTTGTTGTAGATGCAAGACTGAGCATATATGAACACCAGTCAACAGTGTGTCCTAACATGCCGATTAGAAGCCTGATTTATTTCACAACAATTCTGTCGGATATGTTAAGTGGAAGAGGTGGAGATGGTAAGGAAAGAAAGCTGGGACGCAATCTGTATGGGCGAAAGCTTATAAAGATTCCTGTACCACATTTTGTAGTGTTTTATAATGGAGAAGAGAATCAGCCAGATATTCAGGAACTTAAGCTATCAGATTCATATGAAAAAGAAACAGATGATCCGAAGCTGGAACTTAAGTGTATGGTGTATAACATTAACAATGGAAAGAATCCTCATATAAGACAGTCGTGCAAGTGGCTGGATGAGTATATGATATTTGTTAATAAGGTCAGAGAGTTACACTGTGGCAGAACAGATGAGGAATTGGTAATTGATATTGAGATGGCTATAGATTATTGTGTTGAACACAATATATTAAGGGAATTCCTGATATCTCGAAGGAATGAGGTGACAAAGAATATGAAACTTGATTATACGTTTGACAGGCAGTTAGAACTGGAGAGAGAAGATGCCCGTGAAGAAGGACGTGAAGAAGGGATAAGAGAAGGACGCCAGGAAGGACAGCAATTGTTAAATCAGTTGATTACGTTGCTTTTAGCAGATGGAAGAACTGAAGATTTAAAGAAGTCTGCTTTGGATAAGGAATATCAGATACAGTTGATGAAAGAGTATGGCTTAATGTAGTGAATGTAATGATTGATAAGTATCTGGATAGGAAGAATTAATGATGGCTTTTAAAAATCCACGACAAGTAATATTTGCAATGCTCACAGTTCTATGGATGATTGTTATATTTTCTTTTTCGGCAAAACCTGGGAATGAATCGGAAGAACAGAGCATTAAAGCAGGGATGATAGTCTGCCATATGTTTGTTCCTGGCTTTGAAGATTTAAGTGAACAGCAGCAGATTGATATGGCACAGGCTATTGATCATCCGGTAAGAAAGACAGCACATGCAACAGAATATGCCATGCTTGCAGGACTGGTGCTTGGGGCAGTTACAGTAAGCATAATCAGGTGGAAGAATGTTCTGACTGCCATATCCGTATCTGTACTATATGCAGCAACTGATGAATTTCATCAGCTTTTTGTGCCAGCCAGAAGCGGGCAGGTAAAGGATGTTTTAATTGATGGAAGCGGAGCTGTTATTGGAACGTTAATCATATGTGGAATATATTATCTGGTTCATAAAAGAAAAGCTGATTAGCAGTTGCAAATCTAATTATAAGGACTATAATGGTTAAGAATTAGTAGTTTTTACGATGGGAGAGCAATGATGAGTAAAGCAGGCACACTTGATAATGCAAATATGACATCAGGACCTATAACAAAGATTTTATTATCTTTTGCAGGTCCTGTTTTTTTAGGACAATTATTACAGCAATTATATAATATTGCTGATGCTGCAATTGTAGGTCAGTTCTTAAGCTCTAAAGCGCTGGCAGCAGTTGGCGCAACGTCATCGCTTACATATATTGTGTGTTATTTCTGTATAGGCTCATGTATAGGAATAAGTGTTCCGGTGTCACAGGCATTTGGCGCGGGAAAGAATGATGATCTGAGAAAATATTTTGTTAACGGGGTATACTTTGCAATTGCAATTGCGGTTATTATGACGGCAGTTACAGCGTCTATGAGTGGACTTTTTCTAACATTGTTAAAGACACCTCAGAGCATATTCAGGGATGCACATGTGTATCTTGTAATTATATTTCTTGGACTTCCGCTGACGGTGTTATATAATTTCTGCTTCGGACTTCTTATGGCCTTTGGTGACAGCAGGAAATCAACAATGTTTATGGCAGTATCAACTGTTATGAATATATTTCTTGATCTGTTTTTAGTTGTTGTTGTGAAATGGGGAGTAGCCGGAGCAGCAGTTGCAACTATTTTTTCACAGGGTGTCGCCGGGGTTTTAAGTGCGATATATATATTCAAAAAGTATAAGCTGTTGTTTCCTGTTAATGCAGATGAAAGAAAGTTTCATCCATATTACATGAAGAATATTATAAGAATGTGTATGCCTATGGGATTACAATATTCAATAACTGCAATAGGAGCCATAATTCTGCAGTATTATGTTAATGCGTTAGGAGAGAATGCTATTGCCGGATTCACATCCGGATATAAGATTAAGAATCTGATCCTTTGTCCGTTAAATGCACTTGGAACAGCTCTTTCTTCTTTTGTAGGACAGAATTTTGGCGCTAAGAGATTTGACAGGATAAGCGAAGGATTTAGAAAAACGTTGATAATAGGACTTATATATTCTGTTATTACAATGGTTGTATGTTTTGTTACAGGAAAGTACATGGCGATTATATTTGTTGATGCATCGGATACTGTTGTAGTTGATTATACAGTGAAGTTTATAAGATATATCAGCATATTTAATGCTGAACTTGCACTTCTTTTTACAGCAAGATATTCAGTACAGGGTATGGGGTATGGCAAATATTCAATTCTGTCAGGAATCGCAGAAATGGCAGCAAGAGCAGCTGTTGCAGTACTTCTTATACCACATTTTGGTTTTGACGCAGTATGCTGGAATGAGGGACTTACATTTCTTGCAGGAATTGCTGTAATTCTGCCAATTTATATCAAACTTTTTTGCCATTTACGTAAAAGTATGGTATAATTCTTACAATTTTGGGATGAAGGAAGGATAGGCTATGTCTAAGATTATTTTAACAGGTGACAGACCAACAGGAAGACTTCATTTAGGTCATTATGTTGGATCTTTAAAGCGCAGAGTTCAATTACAGAATTCAGGCGAATTTGAAAAGATTTTTATTATGATTGCGGATGCACAGGCATTAACAGATAATGCTGATAATCCAGAGAAAGTAAGACAGAATATTATAGAGGTTGCTCTCGATTATCTTTCAGTTGGACTTGATCCGGCTAAGTCTAATATATTTATCCAGTCACAGATTCCACAGCTTACAGAGCTTACATTTTATTATATGAACCTGGTTACAGTTTCAAGACTTCAGAGAAATCCAACAGTTAAGTCAGAGATACAGATGCGTAATTTTGAGGCAAGTATTCCGGTAGGATTCTTCTGCTATCCTATAAGCCAGGCGGCAGACATTACAGCATTTAAGGCTACTACTGTACCAGTAGGAGAAGATCAGGAACCTATGCTTGAGCAGTGCCGTGAAATTGTAAGAAAATTTAATTCTGTATATGGAGATGCTTTAGTTGAACCAGAGATTCTTCTTCCAGACAATAAGGCTTGTTTAAGACTTCCGGGAACTGATGGCAAGGCTAAGATGAGCAAGTCATTAGGAAACTGCATTTATTTATCTGATACACCTGAAGAGGTTAAGAAGAAGGTTATGAGTATGTATACAGATCCTAACCATATCCAGGTATCTGATCCGGGACAGGTTGAAGGTAATACAGTATTTACTTATCTTGATGCTTTCAGTTGCGATGAAGATTTTGCTGAATTCCTTCCAGATTATAAGAATCTTGATGAATTAAAGGAACATTACAGAAGAGGTGGTCTTGGAGATGTTAAGGTTAAGAAGTTCCTTCTTAATGTAATTAATAAGGAGCTTGAGCCAATCAGAGCCAGAAGACATGAGTACGAGAAAGATATTCCTGCAGTATATGATATTTTAAAGAAGGGAACTGAGGCTGCATATGCAGTGGCACAGGAAACTCTTGATGATGTCAAGGCTGCTATGAAGATTGATTATTTTAATGATGCAGAACTTATAAAGGTTCAGTCAGAGAAATACAGTAGAACAGAGTAATAATTTTAATTAAATATACATACGGAGGCTTTTCTATTATGAGACATTTACTTAGTCCGCTTGATTTAAGCGTTGATGAACTGGCGAGATTATTGGATCTTGCAAGAGACATTTCAAAGGATCCATCAAAATATGGTCATGTATGTGATGGAAAGAAGATAGCCACATTGTTCTATGAGCCAAGTACAAGAACAAGATTGAGCTTTGAGGCTGCCATGATTAATCTTGGAGGTCAGGTATTGGGCTTTTCAGAGGCTTCTTCGAGCTCAGCATCAAAGGGAGAAAGTGTTGCAGATACTATAAGGGTTATCTCTTGTTATGCAGATATCTGTGCTATGAGACATCCTAAGGAAGGCGCTCCTATGGTAGCTTCTGAGTATTCAAGCATTCCTATTATTAATGCAGGTGATGGTGGACATCAGCATCCTACACAGACGCTTACAGATCTTATGACTATAAGAGAACTCCGTGGTTCATTGGATAACTTTACTATTGGATTATGTGGAGATCTTAAGTTCGGAAGAACAGTTCATTCACTTATAAGTTCTTTGGTAAGATATAAGAATGTAAAGTTTGTACTTATATCTCCTAAGGAATTAAGAATTCCTGATTATATCAGGGACGATGTGCTAAGGGCAAATAACTGTGATTTTGTTGAGGTTGAGAATCTTGAGGAGGCTATGCCAGAACTTGATATTCTCTATATGACAAGGGTACAGAGAGAAAGATTCTTCAGTGAGGATGAGTATTTAAGAATGAAGGATTTCTACATACTTGATGAAGATAAGATGGAGCTTGGAAAGCCTGATATGTATGTACTTCATCCACTTCCAAGAGTCAATGAGATATCAGTTGATGTTGATAATGATGAGAGAGCAGCTTATTTCAAGCAGGTTCAGTTCGGAGTATATGTCAGAATGGCACTTATACTTACATTGCTGGGATTAGACACTGCAGTTAATCCATCATTAGCACACGTACTTGATTCATTGGATGCATAAGGAGGATATGAATATGTTAAATGTAGGCGAACTTAATGAGGGCTTTGTACTTGATCATATTGAAGCCGGAAAAGCAATGATGATATATAATTACTTAGGGCTTGATAAGCTTGACTGTCAGGTTGCTATTATCAAGAATGCAAGAAGCAATAAGATGGGAAAGAAGGATATCATTAAGATTGAAGGAGGACTTGATCTTGTAGATCTTGATGCTATTGGATTCATTGACCATAATATAACTGTTAATATTATTAAGAATGGTGAGATAGTAGATAAGAAGAGACTTTCGCTTCCTAAGCAGGTAGTTAATATTATTAAATGCAAGAATCCAAGATGTATCACATCTATTGAACAGGGGTTGAAGCAGATATTTGTGCTTGCTGACGAAGAAAAGCAGGTATACAGATGCAAGTATTGCGAAGAGAAATATTCTTAGTATAAAAAGGGATGCCCGACGGCATCCCTTTAGTTATATATTAAAGTTCTTTTATTATCATATTATTAGGTCTTGATATTTTTAGTTCAGGTCCATTCATAATTAAAAGTCCCCTGTCATACTTAACAGTAAAGATTGTTATAGAATTACCTTCGTTATTCATTGACATGATATGTTTATCATCAGGGAATAACTGTATGTATTTAGGGTATTCACCGCTGATTGGAAGAGAATTAAGGCTGGAAAGCTTTCCTGTCTTAGTATCAACCTTGTATATAGTAACTGTATTGTCTCCTGCATTAGAGCAAAGAAGATGATTTCCTTTACTGTCAAATGTTATATTAGCAGCAGCACTGTTGGTCTTGTGGTCTCTTCTTACGGTAAATATATTCTGTATTAAATCAAAACGATTCTTATCAGAATTCTTATCATATGAATAAACATTGATATAATTCTTCATTTCACAGACAACATATGCATATTTACCATCAGGGCTGAACTCAATCTGTCTTGGAGCAGATTCCTGTTGTGAACGGATGATATCATAAAGCTTTAATTTTCCTGTTACATGATTGAATTCGTAAAGCTTAATCTGGTCTATTCCGGGATCGCATACACATAAAAGTTCATCATCAGGAGTGAAAGCACTCCAGCTTATATGCGGTCTGAAATTACGTTCAGCTACACTTCCGATTCCCTTGTGAAATACTTCATCAGCTATTACACCAATTGAACCATCTGCATTGATGTGCATAACTGTTATTTTGCCATCATGGTAACCAGAGACAACAAGAAATCTGTTATCGCTGCTTACATTGATGTGACATCCACGCATACCATTAATAGATACTACATTCATAAGTTCAAGGTCGCCATCTTCTAATATGGCGTAAGCTGAGACACCCTGATCACATATTGAATATAAGAAATTCTTGTCTTTTGATAATGCGATGAAAGAAGGATTGTCGATGGCTACTTCTTTTCTTTCAGTTATACGGCCTTTTGCGGTATCACAGTCATATATATGAATTCCCTTGCTGCTTTCGTGTGTATAACTACCCACATAAGCTACATATTTCTTATCCATAAAGCCTCCTCATCATTGTGCGTACTTTGTTTATTTATTATCATTGTATAGCATAAAATGCTTTTTTTCAATACTGCTCATATACATTTTTGCCTTACTTTGTCAGGACATACGCTTACCAGAATTATGTCAGGTCCTATTGAGCGTATGCATTTGAAAGGAATTACATATTCATAATCCCTTCCTAACAAACCGCATAATCTTGCAGGACCTGGAACAATTAAAGCAATAATACAGCCGGATGAGGGCTCAAAATCAATATCGACTACAAATCCAAGAATACAACAGTCGGTATCATTTATTACAGTCTTACCTTTAAGCTCACATAAACGCATGAACTATATCCTCTTGCTGGATTACTGGTTATATTATAATATTCAGCCAGTCAGCTTAAGTGCTTTTTCATATTTTTTAAAGCGCATTTTTCAAGACGGCTTACCTGTGCCTGGGAGATATTAAGCTTTTTGGCTACTTCTGTCTGTGTAAGACAGTCAAAAAATCTCATTGTAATTATCTGTCGTTCTCTGTCTGACAGACGGCAGATGGCATCTTTTAGCGCAAGATTGCGTACCCAGTGTTCTTCAGTATTCTTCTTGTCGCGAACCTGATCTATAACGTATAGGGTATCGCCACCATCATTAAATACAGGTTCATATAGTGAAACAGATGGGGTTACAGCTTCAAGAGCAATAACTATATCTGCTTTTGAAACACCTATTTCTTCTGCGATTTCTGTAATAGTTGGTTCTTTCAGATTCTTTTTCATAAGTGATTCTCTTGTTGTTATGGCTTTATATGCTGTATCTTTTAATGAGCGGCTTACTCTTATGGCGCTGTTATCGCGGAGAAAACGTTTTATTTCACCGATAATCATGGGAACAGCATATGTGGAAAACTGTACATTTAAAGATATATCAAAGTTATCAATAGCTTTTATCATACCTATGCATCCAATCTGGAAAAGATCGTCGAGATTCTCACCGCTTTGGTTAAAACGTTGAACAATACTAAGCACAAGCCTTAAGTTCCCTTTTATAAATGTTTCACGGGCTCCTGGCTTTCCTGCTTTTATCTGATAGAGAAGTTCTTTGGATTCTTTTGGCTTAATAAGAGGTAAATCCTGTGTATTAACTCCACATATTTCAACTTTGTAACCAGCCATTTATCTGTACTCCTTAAATTCTATTTTACTGATATTAAAAGGATTGACATTTTGGCTGGGCTTATTCATAATTAATTTATATATTTGATTGGAGGTATTCAGCGTGAAGTGTCCATTTTGCGGTAAAGATAATACAAAAGTAATAGATTCAAGACCAACTGATGACAGCTCTATAAGAAGAAGAAGACAGTGTGATGAGTGTGGTAAGCGTTTTACTACATATGAAAAGGTTGAGTCTATGCCACTGATTGTTATTAAGAAGGATAATAACAGAGAACCATATGACAGAGAGAAGATCACAGCCGGAATAGTAAGATCGTGTCATAAAAGGCCAGTATCAATTTCACAGATTAATAATATGGTTGACGAGATTGAGACACAGATTTTTAATATAGGCGAGAAAGAGATTCCTACTAATACAATAGGCGAAATTGTTATGAGCAAGTTAAAGGCTGTGGATGAGGTCGCTTATGTAAGATTTGCTTCGGTATATAGGGAATTTAAGGATGTTGATTCATTTATGGATGAAATCAAGAAGATTCTCAAGTAATTATTAAGAAAAGGCAGCTTTAGGTTATGTTTAAGAGATTTTATCCTGATATATATATTGATTCAGCATATGATATTGATTTTAAGGGCATGTATAATGCTGGGTACAGAGGGATTATATTTGATATTGACAATACACTGGTTGAACATGGTGCACCGGTAACGGACAGATGCAGACAGCTTTTTGCACAGTTAAAGGATATGGGATATAGAACCTGTATCATATCTAATAATAAGGAACCACGTGTAAAGCCGCTGGCTTTAGCAGTTAATTCTGATTATGTAAGCAAGGCAGGTAAGCCATCGCCGGATAATTATGTAAGGGCAATGGAGATTATGGGAACAGACAGGAGTAATACTTTTTTTGTCGGAGATCAGATATTTACTGATGTATGGGGGGCTAACAGGGCAGGAATCAAGTCTGTTCTTGTAAAGCCTATAGATAAACATGAAGAGATTCAGATTATCTTAAAGCGACGACTGGAATGGATTGTTCTGTATTTTTATAATAGATACAAGAAGAAACATAATGATTAAGGAGAGGCATAATGACAGATATAAAAGGAACAACGAGGGTATGCGGCCTTATAGGTAATCCGGTAGGACATTCTATTTCTCCGGCAATACATAATAATCTTGCTGCACTTACAGGCAATGATATGGTGTATACAACATTTAAGGTTGAACAGGGAGATGTTGCAACTGCAGTAAAAGGGGCGTACAGCCTTAATATATTAGGCCTTAATGTTACTGTTCCGCATAAGTCAGAAGTAATAGGCGCACTTGTTGACATTGATCCTCTTGCAGAGGCTATTGGCGCAGTTAATACACTTGTAAGGACTGATGGTGGATATAAGGGATATAATACTGATATCCTTGGACTGGCAAGGGAACTTGAGGAAGAAAATATTGAGCTTGAAGGAGCGGATGTTATTATACTTGGTGCAGGTGGAGCAGCAAGAGCAATTACATTTTTATGCGCAAGCAGGAAGGCAGCAAGGGTTTATCTTCTTAACAGAAGTGTTGATAAGGCAGAAAGCATAGCAGAGGCTGTTAATAATCATTTTCATAATGAATGTGTCGTGCCAATGAATATTAATGATTATGCAAGCATACCTGGAAACGGATATATTGTTATACAGACGACAAGTGTAGGGTTATATCCTGATGTTAATTCGGCTGTTATCGAGGATGATGAGTTTTACAAGAAAGCAGCAGTGGGAGTTGATATTATATATAATCCGGCAGTAACGAAGTTCATGAAGCTTATTAATGAACAGGGAAAGAGAGCCTTTAATGGTCTGAAAATGCTTCTTTACCAGGGAATCAGTGCATATGAACTATGGAATGATTGCAGTATATCTAAAGAAAATGCTGATAAAGTATATAAGATTTTATTAAAAAGTCTTGGAATAGAGGAAGCTTGAAATGAATAAAGAAAATGGCAATATTATTCTTATAGGATTCATGGGAAGTGGAAAAACAACTTTTGGTAAATGGATATCAGAAAAGCATGGAATGAAGTTCATAGATACGGATGAGTATATTGAGAATAAGCAGGGAAGGCTCATTAAGGATATATTCCGGGAGTCTGGCGAAGAAGTGTTCCGTGACATGGAGACAGCTGCAGTAAGGGAACTTATTGATAATACTACGAACACGGTTGTATCTGTGGGAGGAGGACTTCCATTAAGAGAGATTAACAGAAAGCTGTTAAGACAGTTAGGATGTGTCGTGTTTCTTGATACATCTGTTGATGAGCTTGTGAGAAGACTTGATAAGGATACATCAAGACCCTTGCTTGCAGGAGGTGATGTAAGACAGAAAATAGAATCACTTATGCAGGCAAGAATGGAGTATTATAAAGAAGCAGCGGATTTAATAGTTACAACAACTAACAATAGTTTTATAGATATGTACAATACAATTGTGTCAGCAATTAATATGAATCTGACAGGGGAGGACTAAGATGAAGTTACTGGTTATTAACGGACCTAATATTAATTTTCTTGGAATAAGAGAAAAGGGAATATATGGGGAACAGAATTATGAAACTTTGGTATCTATGATTAACGAAAAGGCCGAGCAGCTTGGAGTATCAGTAGAAGTATTCCAGAGCAATCATGAAGGTGCCATTATCGATAAAATACAGGAGGCATATTATCAGAATGTAGATGGAATAGTAATTAATCCGGGGGCATTTACACATTACAGCTATGCTGTAAGAGATGCTCTGGCATCAGTTGCAGCTATTCCTAAGATTGAGGTCCACATATCTAATGTTCATACGAGAGAAGAGTTCAGACATACATCAGTTACTGTTCCGGTATGTAATGGCCAGGTTGTAGGATTAGGCCTTAAGGGATATTTATATGCATTAGAGGCTGTAAAAGAACTGGCTGATAAAAAGTAGTTGCCAAATGTATATATTTATTATAAAATAATAGAAGCTATTGATTATTTAGGAGGTATACCAAAGAATGGTAGATGCAGGTAGTTTTAAGAATGGTATTACAATTCAGTATGAGAACGGAATCTGGCAGGTAATTGAATTCCAGCATGTTAAGCCTGGTAAGGGATCACCTTTCGTTAGAGCTAAGTTAAAGAATATTATTTCTGGTGGTGTTATAGAGAATTCTTTCAGACCAACTGAGAAGTTTGATCTTGCACACATTGACAGATCAGAATATCAGTATTTATATGCTGATGGAGATCTCTACAACTTTATGAATACAGAAACATATGACCAGATTGCATTAAGCGCTGATCAGGTTGGTGATTCACTTAAGTTTGTAAAAGAGAATGAGATGGTTAAGCTCTGTTCACATGAAGGCAATGTATTTGCAATTGAGCCACCTATTTCAGTTGAGCTTGAAGTAACAGAGACAGAGCCAGGTATTAAGGGTAACACAGCTACTGGTGCTACTAAGCCAGCTATCGTTGAGACAGGAGCTAAGATTATGGTTCCATTATTTGTTAACCAGGGCGATAAGATTAAGATTGATACTCGTACAGGAGAGTATACATCAAGAGCGTAATTGATATTATAATTATGCAATATTAAGTAAAGGCTGCGGTCAGGACACGGATGTGTTGTGACCGCAGCCTTTTTTAAATCAGACAGATTTTATCTTTCCTGAAAGGTAGCACAGACAGTGTCTGATGAGGTAGAAGCCTTGATGCCTGATATATCTACGTGCTCAGCATCACATTTTTTGTTGCTGTTATAAACACAGTTAGTGGCTTCACATGAGATTGTCAGTGAATCTTTTGGCATATGACACATATTGCCAGCGGATTCACTTTTGTGCTGATAATCATTGCAGCATGTTTCATCACAATGACATGCCGAACTGCCATCTACACAGATAGAAGAAAGACAACATTGGTTATCACAGTTGTTTACGCAGGAAGCTGCGTTGCAGTTAAGATTACTCATAATTCCTCCTTGTCTTGCACAGTAGTGCAAAAAAATATGACCGGTAAGTAAATATACCGGTCATATTATTATCTGCATAAAATACTGGCTTATGCGTAGCTATTTTATTATTTTGAAAGATATCCGCTTGGTTTTAACATTGAAATATCTGAAAGATACTTTTGCAATTATTTTGTCTTTTTTTACAAATGTATTGGTCCAGTATCTTGAATCCTTGGAATTATTACGATTATCACCAAGCATAAAATATGAATCAGCTGGAACAACATAAGTTAATTCTTCGCCTTCATCATTCATTGGTTCGCGGATATAATTTTCATTAAGCATGTTACCATTGACATATACATTGCCACTGGAAATCTGGATAACATCTCCAGGGATGCCAATTATACGCTTTACAAAATTCTGGGACTCATCATCAGGATACTTGAATATAACTATATCACCACGTTTAGGTTCACTAAAAGTATATGCAAGACGAAATCCTATAAGTCTGTCTCCGGTAAGAATTGTATTCTCCATAGAACCAGATGGAACCTGTGCATTGACAATTATGAATCGTGTAAACAGAAAAGCTACAATAGCAGCGAGAACCAGAAGCTTTATAAAACTGAAAACCTCAGAACCAAATGAATTCTTTTTGGATTTCGGAACTTCATTGGTAAAAGTTTCAGAATCGTCTGATTCATACAAGTAAGAATCATCATCATCATCGCTGTCATCATATTCAAAATCATCATCAATAAATTCCAGACCATCATCGATATTGTTGGAATCACAATTATCATTGTCAAAATGTTTATAATTAAAATCTGTCATAGTTAATTAATCCTTATCTTTATATAAGACAATGATAGTTTAATTAGTGCTATTTTGCAAGCAATTCCATGATTTTATTGCTGCGGGCAATGAATCCAGTCATCTGTTCAGGAGAGAGTGGAGCATGGCTGAGCATAGCAAGGTCATAGAGCTGTTCACATATAAGCTTAGTGTTCTCACCATCACTATGTTCTGAAATATATTTAACAAGATCATTGTTAGCATTAAGAACAAGTGTCTGGCCTTCTGCACCAAACATATTAGGATCCATGCCAGCCATACCATACATTTTCATCATATCCTGCATACGTCTGCTCTCTTCAGAAAGAGTAATCATAGAAGAAATAGATGCATCTTTTAACTTTGAAACCTCAACTGTAAGATTCTCTTTGCCAAGAGCATCCTTAAATGTCTTAGAAAGCTTTTCAGTCATATCTTTTAACTCGTTTTCAGAAGTTTCTTCCTTAAAGCTATCAGACAGATCAGCATCAATGCGCTTGAATTTGAGATTCTCGTTTTTAGATTCAAGGTTGGTAATAAATGGCTGGTCAATGTTATGTGTAAGAATTACAGCATCGATGCCTTCATTCTTAAACATGTTGATGTACTGGCTCTGCTCAACTTCGTCTGTTACATAGAAGATAGTGTTTTCATGCTTTTCCTTGTTCTCATCAAGACATTCCTGAAGAGTTAAATATTTGCCATCAAGGTTCTTAAATATGATGTAATCATTCATCTTTTCAGCAAATTTCTCATCTTTTAAGCAGCCGAATTTAATAAATGGATTGATATCATTCCAGTATTTCTCGTAGTTCTCTTTATCTGTCTTGCACATGCCAGAAAGCTTGTCAGCAACCTTTTTAGTGATATAATCAGATATTTTCTTAACAAATCCGTCATTCTGGAGTGCTGAACGGGATACGTTAAGTGGAAGGTCTGGGCAGTCAATAACACCTTTAAGAAGAAGCAGGAATTCTGGAATAACTTCTTTAATGTTATCTGCAACGAATACCTGATTGTTATATAGTTTAATAGTACCTTCGATAGATTCATATTCTGTGTTAATCTTAGGAAAGTACAGTATTCCTTTAAGATTAAATGGATAATCCATGTTAAGGTGTATCCAGAATAAAGGTTCCTTATAATCATGGAATACTTTTCTATAGAAATCCTTGTAGTCGTCATCAGAGCACTCGTTAGGATGCTTTGTCCAGAGAGGATGAATATCGTTGATTGCAACAGGACGTTTAACAATTTTAGCCATCTTTTTAGCTGGAACTTTTTCTACAGTTTCTTTTGTTCCGTCTTCTTTTTCGACTTCTTCTGTAACGGCGTCTTTAACAAATGTTTCAAGTACTGTATCTTTTTCGTTAACTTCTTCTTCAGGAATTTCTTCTGTCTGTTCTCCAACATCTTCATTAGTTACGAAAATAGGAACCGGCATGAAAGAGCAGTATTTGTCAAGAACTTCTTTAGCCTTGTACTCATTGGCAAATTCATAGCTGTCTTCATTGAGATAAAGGGTAATCTCTGTACCAGGGGTTGTCTTACTTCCTTCGCTTATGTCATATTCTGTACCACCATCACATGACCAGTGAACTGATTCGGCACCTTCCTTAAATGACAATGTATCAATAGTAACTTGATCAGATACCATAAATGCTGAATAAAAACCTAATCCAAAGTGACCAATAATCTGATCATCATTAGCTTTATCTTTGTATTTTTCAAGAAAAGCCTCAGCACCAGAAAAGGCAATCTGATTAATGTATTCATCAACCTCGTCTTTTGTCATACCAATACCATTATCAATGATCTTGATGGTTTTATCTTTAGCGGATAATTTTATTTCTACTTTGTATTCGATATCGTCTGGAGCTTCATATTCTCCAATCATATCAAGCTTCTTTAACTTAGTGATTGCATCACATGCGTTGGAAACTAATTCTCTATAGAAGATATCGTGATCAGAATACATCCATTTTTTAATAATTGGGAAAATATTCTGGCTGTTAATTGATAAATTTCCATGTTCCTTTGACATATTATATAAGCCTCCTTACATTCATTGAACTAATGCTTAATTTAATACAGCATGAATTTAAAGTCAAGCAAAAATTAGCACTCAATAATTATGAGTGCTAATAAAAAACCGTCTGTCTCTGTGAACAGGCGGTTTTGCTGTATATATTAAATAATTCTAAACTTTAATTATAAGCTGTTCCTACTCCTCATATGAGATATCGGATTCAATAAGAAAGCTGATTATATACTTTTCAAAGGCTTCATCAAGAGAGTGGTCAAGTGTAAAGATACTCAGAGATGAAGCAGTTGTCATAGTAACTGTATCATTGGAATATTTTATATTAAGGAATAAACCATTAATTGTTTCAGGATCATAATTAAGGCTATTGTTTTCAATGATTTCGCTGACAATATTATCAGGCATGGCAAAGGTAATCTTTAAGAATTCAGGAACACGGCTGCCTTTAATTATACTGAAAGCAAAAGGTCTGATAGCTTTCCATGTTATATACACAGAGGATGGCATGGAAGAGATTTCTTCAGAAGTGAAAAATGATGAATTGATACGCCCGTTAACTGAATATGTGCAGCCTGTTGCTATATCAGCTTCAGATACGCAGAAACCATCAAATGTATCACTTATTAAAAGCTTATTCATGAATTGTTTTATGTCCTTAATTGTTAGGGATATCATTAATAAAATACTCCTTTGGATAATAATTAACATTAGTATAATATAAAATCAGTCTTTTAGAAATATTTTTTGTAATAAAGTTATTAAAGCAAAAAGGCAGGTGGATATAATGCATAGAATTACAATTCCGAGAACTACATAGCTCATTTTAAATACCTGGCTTCCATATATAATGAGATAGCCAAGTCCCTTTTTTGCTGCAAGAAATTCACCAATAATAACTCCGACAAGGCATAAGCCAATATTTACCTTCATATTGCTTATTATAATCCGCTTTGAACCGGGAAGAATTAACTTTACAAGGATATGCCATTTTGAACCATTAAGAGTTCGGATGAGCATAATTTTTTCTTTATCTATACTAAGAAAACCGGTGTACAGATTGATTATCATTCCAAATATTGCAACGGAGACAGCTGTAATTATAATAGCTTTGGTGTTGGTTCCAAGCCACACAATAAGCATTGGTGCAAGAGCTGATTTTGGAAGACTGTTAAGAACTACCATAAAAGGCTCAAGACAGTCGGATAGTCCTTTAAAACACCACAAAAGAATAGCAGCCAGAAGTCCTGCAATCGTGATTATTGCAAAAGCCACAAGGGTTTCGTATAGTGTGACAAATATGTGAGTGAATATGATTCCATCTTTTGCAAGTTCGATAAATGTTTTATACAATCTTACAGGTGAACTAAAGATAAATGCGTTAATGATTCCCTTACTGGCTGTGTATTCCCATATGAAAAGAAAACCAATGAATAATAATAGCCGGGATATTACGACAGATATATTATAAAGACGCATTTTTAACAAATATTTGCGTTGGGCCTGACTAGTTTTCATTCTAATGCCTCCCTTATTTCGTTGAAATATTTTTCTGATGAGAGTGAGTCTTTAGCTTTGATATCTACTGTTTTAAGAAGGCGTGCAGGTCTTTGTGTAAGAATGAGTACATGGTCTGTCATAGCGATTGCTTCGGAAATATCATGAGTTACCAGTATGACAGTTTTATTTTCATTCTTAAGAATATTGCAGATATCTTCTCTGACTTCGAGTCGTGTCTGAAAGTCCAGAGCAGAGAAAGGTTCATCTAAAAGGAGAATATCCGGTTTCAAAGCCAGCGTGCGAATCAATGCTGCCCGTTGTCTCATGCCACCGGATAACTGGGAAGGTCTTGATGATTTAAAATCAGCCAGATCATATTGTTTTAAAAGTCTGTTGACATATGCAATATTTTCAGGTGTCTTATTTCTATTTATTTCAAGTCCTAACATAACATTTTTATAAATACTCAGCCATTCAAAAAGATTATCTTTTTGAAGCATATATCCCATCCGGGAGATTTCACCAGAATTATTACGCCTTATTGCAATGCTGCCAGATTCAGGCTTTATAAGGTTACACAGCAACGATAAAATTGTTGATTTTCCACATCCGGAAGGACCAACAATAGAAATAAAGCTTCCAGGCATGACGCTGAAGGAAAGATCTTCAATGACAGGAATTTCACCAGATTTACTGTGGTAGGAATAGTATATATGATTCATTGAAAGTATAGGCTCCAATATTATACTCCCATATATGGTTATTATAATTTATGAAAAAAAACGGAAAAAGTGATAATGTACATTGAATAAAATAGCTATTGAGAATATAATGAATTTATGAAAGTCAAATGAGGGGAATTTTATGAACTATTTAGAAAAGGTTATAGCTAATATAAGCGGTAACAAGGTATATATCCAGACACATAATTTCCCAGATCCTGATGCAATAGCATGTGCATACGGATTGCAGAAGCTGCTTGAAGCCAAAGGGATAGAGGCTCAGATATGTTATAATGGCAGTATAGAACATACAGTAACTGCCAAGATGGTAAAGCTTCTGGGGATTAATGTCAGGGAATATAATAATCCGGATGAATTTAATGAAAAAGATGAGATAATTCTTGTAGATGCCCAGAAAGGAAATTCTAATATTATTGATATGAATGGACAGGAGATAATATGCATAGATCATCATCCTGTATATGAAGAGGTTAATTATAGATTTTCTGATATAAGACCAGAGGTCGGAGCATGTGCATCAATAATTTCATCATATTATTTTATTAATAATATTAATATGCCAAAAGATGTTGCTACGGCACTTCTGTATGGCATCAAAATGGACACGGCTGATATGAAAAGGGGTGTAAGCCAATTAGATCTGGATATGTTTTATAAGCTGTATATGAGCGCAGACAGGGTTATCCTTGAGGATCTTGATAGCAGTGTGCTGCATTTTGATGATATTAAGGCATATAGTAATGCGTTCAGCACGATAGACATTGTTGGGGATATTTGTTTTGCAAGTGCCGGACCAGATTGCAAGGAATCACTGATTGCTTCAATATGCGATTTTACACTGACACTTGATGGTATAAGCCTGTCAATTGTGTATTCACCTAAAGAGGATGGTATCAAGCTTTCAATAAGAAGCGGAGGGGGATATCTTTCAGGAGTTCTTGCAATGAATGCTTTGAGAGGAATTGGAACCGGTGGCGGACATGATAATATGGCAGGAGGTTTTATACCATATGATAAGCCTGGAAATAAAATAACTGAGGAAGATATTAAGAAACTGGAATCTATAATTAAGCAGAGATTTATAGAAGAATCGGGAATTAATATATAATAATTATATGCCTGCAATATATATTTGCTTATGCAATGTGTACTGCAGGCATTTTTTTGATTTTGGGAATTAATTTATTTTTATCTGGATGCGGTCAATATATTTGTCAAATACACCAGCATATCCGTCAGCACCATTGGATGTGTCATTATCAGTCTGGTAATTATAGTATGATAATCCTGCCGGACTAACTCTGTAATATGCATAACGATAACCGGATTCGTCAATTATATTTTGCGGAGTATAATAATATATCTCTACAGCGTCAATGGGAGTATTGTTGCCGGCATATCCGCTATAATAATTATTAATATCGGTTTCCCGGCTGTCTATAAGACCAAGCCATCCTCCTTTAACATGCACACGATATTTTATATATCCGGAATTTGTTGTAATCGCAAGACCTGTAATGTATTCTCCCTGTATGCCTGCATAGTCATCATCATTTCTGACAACAGGAAGCCATACGCCGGATGAAAGGCGTGTCTGGTAGAATACATTTATCGGGTTATATGATGATATATTGTCAGGAGGAGATGTTATATCTTTATTGGAATAATCAGAATAGTATATATTTCCATCATATTCGGAATCCTCTATTTCGACAGCACCAAACTGCCACATAGTACAGTCGAGGCTTGGTGAGTCAATACCCCAGTGGGCCAGCCATATATTCATATCGGATAAAGACAGAAGCCGGTCTGTGTCAAGTACGTTGGTAAAGTAATTATAATTGGCATAGACACCGGATTTATAACCGCAGAGGTTCATTGTTGTAACAAATATTTCACAGAAGTCAGTAAGGAGAGCTCCTTCAGAATATACATCAAGATTATTAGAGGCTTTATATCCGTCTGCATCTTCCATGTCAAACCACACTCCAAGCTCCGGATTACGATTTTTAAGAAGTCTCAGTGTATGGGCGGCTTCGCTTGCAACA
The DNA here is from genome assembly GCA_934343805.1 of uncultured Lachnospira sp. Classification (GTDB taxonomy): domain Bacteria; phylum Bacillota; class Clostridia; order Lachnospirales; family Lachnospiraceae; genus Lachnospira. The sequence continues at coordinate 156,125 of CAKRIN010000001.1, read as the reverse complement.
TCATAATAATCAAGGGCATAACTGTACAGATATACTCCATAAGGTATGCCAAGCCGTTCGCATTCATCCATGTTTCTGGTTGCTGTATAATCATCCTGACTATATTCATCACTGCCGTATCCTATGCGGATGATAACACCTTCTATATAATTACTCACATTATCCCATTTAATGAATCCATTATGACTGCTTACGTCTATAACAACCGCAGCGGCGTGCAGTGGATATGAGAATATAAGGATTAATGCAAAAATAAACGATAAACTTATTTGAAATGATTTTTTCATATTACACCTCCATTCATATAGTCCTAATATAAGATATTCGTGAGCATGGAAAGGTGTAAATATTATCTTTACAAAAATGTGTTTGAAATATATAATGTATGTTGCATGTCAGTTTATTTAGACAGTGCCACCTTGGCTCAGTCGGTAGAGCGTTTCACTCGTAATGAAAAGGTCGCCGGTTCGATTCCGGCAGGTGGCTTGAATTAAAAAGTCCGCGAAGTCAGTTGCTGTCTGGCTTTGCGGACTTTTTGATGTATCAATGGAATGCCATGAAATAATTAAAATTAATGAATAAATTTTCTGTATCAAGCCAATCCTAATACGGAATAGTATAATCAGGAGGCTGACATGGAAAAATCTGATAATGTGAAGAAAGACGATGACTATAAAGATGGTGCAGTAACAAAGAATAATATTCAGGTGATAACAATTATTGGAGAAATAGAAGGACATGATAATCTGCCGGCGGCAAGTAAAGCGACAAAATATGAACATATGCTGCCAAAGCTCGCAGAAATCGAAATGGATGAAGACATTAAGGGTGTATTATTCATAATGAATACAGTTGGGGGAGATGTAAGCGCAGGACTTGCACTGGCTGAAATGATTGCATCTATGAAAAAACCGACAGTGTCATTAATAATTGGAGATTCACACAGTATCGGGGTTCCGCTTGCAGTGAGTACAGATTATTCATTTATTGTGCCTACAGCTACCATGATAATTCATCCTGTCCGCATGAATGGGACACTAATCGGGGTACAGCAGACATATGATTATTTTGAACGCATATCTGACAGAATAACTTCATTTATTGCGGCTCATAGTGGAACAAGCAAGAAAAGAATTGAAGAAATGATGGTTGACACAACGCAGTTGTCCAAAGACTTAGGAACTGTACTTGTGGGTGGACAGGCAGTTGAAGAAGGTTTAATATGTGATGTAGGAGGAATAAGCGAAGCACTGGCAAAGCTTGATTCCATGATTAAGGAGAAATAATGAATTGTAATTTATGTCCAAGATCCTGTAATGTTGACAGAAATGTTAATAAAGGGTTTTGTGGAATGACTAATGATATATATGCGGCGAGAGCCGCACTACATATGTGGGAAGAGCCTTGTATATCAGGAAACAATGGCAGCGGAGCTGTATTTTTTTCGGGATGCACATTAAGATGTATATTTTGTCAGAATTACGAGATTGCGGCTGCACAGGCTGGAAAGAAGATAACAGTTGGGAGACTTTCTGACATATTTCTTGAACTTCAGGACAAATGTGCCAATAATATTAACCTTGTAACTGCGACACATTTTGTACCGCAGGTCGCAGAGGCGCTTATTAATGCAAAGAATAAGGGACTTGTTATACCAGTTGTATACAATTCGAGTGCATATGAGAATGTTGAAACATTAAAGATGCTTGACGGACTGGTAGATGTATATCTTCCTGATATGAAATATATTGACAGCAGTTTATCGGCAGAGTACTCTAAAGCACCTGATTATGCAGAGATTGCTAAGCTTGCGATACATGAAATGGTAAGACAGACAGGAAAACCTGAATTCTTTGATGCCGACGATGAACTTGTGAAGAGTGGCAGAGTTGAAGATGGAATTATGAAAAAGGGTGTAATAGTAAGACATCTGGTACTTCCGGGAACAACTAAGGATTCTAAGGCTGTGATAAAGTATCTGCTTGAAACGTATGCAGATGACATATATATAAGCATAATGAGCCAGTATACGCCATTTGAACGCCTGAAAAACCATCCGCTTTTATCCCGCAAGATAACTAGAAGAGAATATGATTCGGTTGTTGATTATGCAATTGAATGTGGCATCAATAATGGATTCATTCAGGAACGTAATGTGGCTCGGGAAAGCTTTATACCTGAATTTGACTATGAAGGAATATAAATATATAATCGGAACAGGATTATTATTAAAAGTACTGGTGGGATTAATGTATGGATGAGAACCACAAACATATAGAACAAAATAAAGCCAAGATATGGCAGATAGCATTGTTTTCACTTAATAATACATCGACCAACCTGTTTCTGGCTATGATGGGGTATGTATCATATTATGCTAATGGAATAGCCGGATTATCAGTTGTGCTTATATCAGTTATTCTTACAGGAATGAGGATATTTGATGGTGTTACAGATCCTTTTATAGGATATTTCATTGATAAGACTAATGGAAAATATGGCAAGTTCAGACCATATATTGTTCTTGGATATATTCTTATGGCAGTCAGCAGTCTTGTCCTTTTTTTTACGACAAGTCTTGTCCCTTATATAATAAGACCACTGTATTTTATAGTGGTTTATTCAGTATATATTATAGGGTACACATTTCAGACTGCTGTTGTGAAGTCAGGACAGTCCGTTATAACTAATGATTTGAAACAAAGACCTATGATAACCTTTTTTGATTCGACATTTATTATGTTTGCACATGGTCTGGTGGCTTTTTATGTATCTGTTTATCTCATTGGTAAATACAAGACATTTCAGGCACAGGAATTGTTTTCTGAATTTGTCATCACTGTAGTGATAGTGGCAGGAATATGTTCAGCATTGGCTGTTGCAGGTATATGGAGTAAAGATAATGTTACATATTTTAAACTTGATGACAGAAAACAGCAGATACATTTTAAAGATTATTTTGCCATAATAAAGCATAACAAACCTATAAGAATGCTTGTTATTGCCGCTGCATCGAATAAGTTTGCACAAATGGTGTATGGTAATTCCACTGTTCTGGTAATGTTATACGGAATTCTGATGCATAATTATCCTCTGGCTGGTATAATTGGTATTATTGTCGGATTGCCTAATCTTGGCATAATATATGTGGGGATTCATCATGCCAAGAAGGTTGGTCAGAAAACTGTGCTGGTAAGGTCAACATGGTTTGCAATAATTTTTCAGACAATATTGATGCTTATGATGATATTTACTGATCTTACAAAAGTATCACTGACACATATTAATTTTATTACAATAGCATTTTTACTTGTATTTACTATGCTTAATGGAGTTAAATCAATATCCAATAATATAGTTGTTCCAATGATAGCAGATTGTACAGACTACGAATATACAATAAGCGGGCATTTTGTGCCGGGTATTATGGGCGCATTATTTTCATTTATTGACAAATCATTTTCTGCGCTTGGAACAGGGTTTGTAGGAATTGCTCTTGCTATAGCAGGATATTCAAAGATATTTCCACAGGTTGAAGATGCACTGACACCACAGCTTAAGTTTTTAACGATATTTTTTTACTGCATAATTCCTATAATTGGATGGCTGGTGACGATATTTATTATGAGATTTTATAAGCTGGATAGAAATACAATGAGAGGATTATATAAGAAGTAATCTGGGGAGAGGAAAGGTATGCTTATAAATAAAGGAAATCCCTTACTTATGGGATGTAATCAATACAAGGACGGATATAATTTTTCATGTGAAGCAGAATGTGATAATGCAGTACTGCTTATATTCGATGCACATATGAGATTAAAAGAACGTATTGAATTAGACAACTCAATGAAATGCGGTAATATATTTTCAGTTTATTTATCAGGAAAGAAACTAGACAAATGCTTTTATTGTTATGAAATTGATGGACAGGCTTATATCGACCCATATGCAAAGGCCATTACGGATTGTGGACGATTTGGCATTAAAGGAGAGGAAGACAGATATCTTGCTGCGGTTGACATAACTGATTATGACTGGGAAGGAGACAGACCGCTTAATCTTGATTACAGTGATTGTATATTCTACAAAATGAATGTCAGGGGCTTTACGAAAAGCAGAACTTCAAAAGTAAGAGATAAAGGCACATTTGCAGGAATAGTTAATAAGATACCATATCTTAAGGAACTGGGAATCACAACTATTGAACTTCAGCCGGCATATGAATTTGATGAGACAGGACGTTTTCCACAGCTTTATGACAGTCTGTTGTCTAAATATGGAGCAGGCTCTCATTATAGTGTTGATAAGAATGTACAAAAAGTTAATTATTGGGGATATGTTGGTGGATTTTATTTTGCCCCTAAGGCATCATATTCATCAATGGCATCAAAGCATGAAGGAGTATTCAGGGATTATACAGCTGAATTCAAGGATATGGTCAAAGCGTTACACAGAAATGGCATAGAAGTTGTCATGGAGATGTTTTTTACGGATGAGAGTACGGGATTTATTCTCCAATGTGTAAGACACTGGGTTACAGAGTACCATATAGACGGAGTGCATGTTTATTGCGATGAATCTGCACTTAAGGCTCTTTCACAGGATGCGCTGCTTTCAGATACAAAGATTATAACAGTGTACTGGGGAGGAAAGACCGGTACAAGAAAGCATATGGCTTGTTATAATAATGATTTCCAGAATATTGCCAGGCGTTTGTTAAAGGGTGATGAGAATATGCTTGGAGAATTTGCTGCGATTTCAAGAAAAAATGAATCTAATAGTGCCAGCATTAATTATATTGCCAATAATAATGGATTTACACTGCATGATCTTGTGAGTTTCGATAGAAAACATAATGAGCTTAATGGAGAGAGTAACAGGGATGGCGAGAATTTTAATTTCAGCTGGAACTGTGGAGAAGAAGGAACTACAAGAAAAAGAAGAATTAAAGAATTAAGACTGCGTCAGGTGAAAAATGCACTAGCAATGGTTCTTTTATCAGCAGGAACACCTCTTATACTTGCAGGAGATGAATTTGGCAATTCACAGAATGGCAATAATAATCCATATTGTGTGGATAGTGAACTTTCATGGGTTAATTGGAAAGAGACCAGGGAAGGAAAAGAAATATCTGAATGGGCGAAGGAGCTTATTAAGCTCAGACTAAAAAAAAGAATACTTCATATGCCACAATCATTAACTTTAAGTGACAGAGTATCATGTGGATATCCTGACATATCATATCATGGAAGTAATGCATGGTATGCACAGATGAATACATATGACAGACATATAGGAGTAATGTATTCATGCGTATATGGAGATGAAGATGACCACAGTCTGATATATGTAGCTTATAATATGCACTGGGAAAAGCATGATTTTGCACTTCCTAAGATTGAAAAAGGAACCTGGAAGGTTATTATGGATTCAAATATATCGGGTGCTGTAATTGATGATGCTTGTAGAAATGTGCGTGTAGAACCAAGAAGTGTGTCTATACTTATTGGAACATATGAGCTTTCTGCAAAGAAGGAGAGATAATGGATTACAAAAAGTTAGCAGATGTTAAGGACAGATTTGCAGATTATGAGAAAATATTTAATTCGGGAGATTATGAAAAGTCTGCAGATATATTATCCGCAATACTTGAAAGAATAGAAGAATGTGCAGATGAGAGAAAAGCAGGAAGAGTAGAAGATACATCTGTGAACAAATCGGACATGGATGGTAGACCAATATATATAAGTCTTAATCATGTCATGGAGTATTATGTATATGCATGCTATTTTGAACCGGAGACAGATGTGTTATGTACTGAGCTTCCTGTTGGGGAATATTATAGAACGTATGGTAATCTGTGCCTGAAATTGTCTAAGTACAGAAGAGCAGAGGATGCGTTTAAAAAGGCTATATGCTGGAATCCGGTTGATCTTGATTCTTATCTTGGATTAGCTGAATGTTATAAGAACCTCAATATGTTATCACGATATCTGGATATTACGAAACAGGCATACAAATTCTGCTGCAGCCGGGCAACAATGGCGAGATATTACAGAAATATGGGATTTTATTATGTTGCTGGGTATAATACTGAGGCAGCAAGAGTGTGTTACACATACAGTAATATATATTACAAGACAGATAATGCTGATAATGAACTTAAATATCTTGAGCAGGCTCTCAATGATAAGACACCGCAGTATTCGGTTAAAGAAATGCAGACTATTCTTGATAAGATTGGAGTTGAACCCGGACCTGATTCCAAGACGATTGGAATAATATACAGGGTTGGTGAACTTATGATGAATGATAAGGATTACAGGCTGGCAAGAGACTGCTTTTCAATTGTTTACGATATAACACAGGAGAAGCAGTTAGGCAATTTGCTTGAAGAACTTGACAAGGATCTGGAGGTTAATAATGCTTAAGAAATATGATGGAATAATATTTGACCTGGATGGTACGATGTGGGACACCAGAAAACCAATATGTGAGGCATGGAATATAATTCTATCCAATCATCCGGAAATTCACAGAGCACCAATAACAGAAAATGATCTTAATGACTGTATGGGACTTCCAATGTATGACATAGCGGCCAGACTGTTTCCAGATGAACGGGAGATAACAAGAAATACTCTGATGGATGAATTATGTACATTTGAGAATGGGTATCTGGCAGAAAAAGGAGGGGTTCTTTATCCCCGGCTGGCAGACACATTATATGAATTAAGCAGAAAGTACCCTTTGTTTATTGTGAGCAACTGTCAGGATGGTTATATAGAAAGTTTTCTTACGGCACATCTTATGTCTGATTTTTTCAAAGATACAGAATGCTGGGGCAGAACATTTCTGCCAAAAGGAGAAAGCAATAAGATACTTATAGAAAGAAATGATTTGAAAAATCCTGTTTATGTAGGTGATACGGCAGGCGATGCAAAGTCGGCAGAAGATGCAGGCATTGATTTTATATATGCGGCATATGGTTTTGGAAAAGTTGATGATGACAGATATGTTGCCAGAATAAACACGTTTTCTGAACTGCAGGAGATTTTATAAGGTTATGCGATTTTTCAGTCCGAGAATGATATTTTATCATCCAGTCATGGCAGTAAGGCATGTCATAGAATCAAAGAAAGAGAAGAAAAGATTGGAAAATTCGCTTGACGTGCAATAAACACAGTGTTATTATAGGTGTCAGTTGAATATTTAAAGTCGATGATCAAAAGAGTACTTTCGGAAGGTACATCACAGAGAGCTGGCGACGGTGGAAAGTCAGCATGGAGAGCCGTAAGGAATGGGTTTGTGAGATGCGTAGATGAATTAATAGTAGTTTACGACGCGGCCTCGCGTTACAGGGGAAGGATATATATTAATGTATCTGATAATGAGTTGAGCATACAGGTGGCATATCCGGTAAGGAATGTCACCTTTTTTATTAGCAGAAAGCCTGTGAATAAAGTATGATTATGTTCATAAACAAGGGTGGCACCACGATAATTCGTCCCTGACCAGAATCTGTAGAACAACAGATGCTGGTCAGGGATTTTTTGTAAGCAGTGAGACTTGGCTTACAAAAAATATAGAGCAGAGAGCGCAGGTAATAAACAACGGAGGACGAAGAGATAATATGAAGAGGAGATTAAGAGCTTATAAAAAGACAGTAAGTATTGTTAATGAGAAAGCTATTGAACTTTACAAAGGCCTTGGAATCCAGAAGAAAGGATTTCTTCTTGAAGGAACTGACAAAGAGAGTGGTCAGTATACATTTATGGGAGTTGAACCTAATGAGATAATCCAGTCAGATAAGAACAGTCTTGTTATTACACGAAAAGATGGCAGTAAGGAAGTAAGAGAGGGGAATCCTCTTGTAAAACTCAAAGAATATTTTGATGAATTTGAGATAGTAAAGGAACCAGGAGAACTTGATTTTATCGGAGGTCTTGTAGGGAGCTTAGGATATGACTATATAAGATATACAGAGGTACTTCCAGATGATAATCCTGATGAGATAGGAATTGAGACAATACAGCTTATGCTTGCAGACAAGTTCATTGCTATTAATCATACAGCAGAAACATTTACAGCGGTTGTACTTGGCGAGGATTCACAGGAAGGCAGGATAAATGCTTTAAAGGAAGCAGATGAACTTATAAAGACTGCAAGAGAAGGCGTTGATAAATATAAAGATGATAAACCTGACATGACACTGGATGGTGTGATATTGAAGAAATCGGACACTCTTGAGGAGTATAGCGAGAAGGTTAATAAGATTAAGGATTACATTAAAGAAGGACATATATTCCAGACAGTGCTTTCACAAAGATGGACGGTACATACAGGGCAGAGTGGTTTTAATCTGTATGAGAAGTTAAGAGAACTTAACCCATCACCATATATGTATTATTTCAATTTTGGAGACTTTGAGATTATAGGAAGTTCCCCGGAAATGATTGTAAAACAGTCAGATAATCGCGTATATACATGTCCTATTGCAGGAACAAGAAAAAGAGGAGCAACTAAGGAACAGGATATTGCTTTAGAGGAAGAACTTCTTGCAGATGAGAAGGAAAGAGCTGAGCATGTAATGCTGGTTGACCTTGCCCGTAATGATATGGGAAAGATAAGTGAGATAGGAACCGTAAAGGTTGATCAGTTTATGAACGTTCAGAGATATTCACATGTTATGCATATTGTTTCACTTGTTGAGGGAAGAAAGAATGGAGAGTATCATCCACTTGATCTTGTGTCATCATTTCTTCCTGCCGGAACATTAAGTGGAGCACCTAAGATAAGAGCAATGGAGATTATAGATGAGCTTGAAACGGTAAGAAGAGGACTATATGGCGGTGCTACAGGATATCTTGATTTTGGCGGCAATATGAACTTCTGTATTACAATCAGAACCATGATTAAGAAGGGCAACAAAGTTTATCTTCAGGCAGGTGCCGGTATTGTTGCTGATTCAAAGCCTGAGATGGAATATCAGGAGTGCTGCAATAAAGTAATGGCACTTGCCAAGACACTTGTTAAGGAGGAACATTTATGATTCTGCTGATTGATAACTATGATTCATTTACATATAACCTGTATCAGTTTATTGGAATATTTAACAGTGATATAAAGGTTGTAAGAAACGATAAGATAACAATAGAAGAGATAGAGGAACTTAATCCTGAATCAATTGTTGTATCGCCGGGACCTAAAAGTCCTAAAGAGGCTGGAATATGTGTTGACGTAATAAAGCATTTTACAGGGAAGAAGCCAATACTTGGCATATGTTTAGGACATCAGTGTATAGGAGAGGCATTTGGAGCAACTGTTTCATACGCCAAGAATATTATGCATGGAAAGCAGTCAGAGATATATCATGATGGCGAAGGAATATTTACAGGACTTGATTCACCAGTAAAGGTTGCAAGATATCATTCACTGGCTATAATTGAAGAAACTCTTCCAGAAGATTTAAAAGTTATTGCCAAGACTGATGATGGAGAGATTATGGCGGTAAGACATAAAGATTATCCAGTAGTCGGATTGCAGTTTCATCCAGAGTCAATATATACAGAGCATGGCAAGAGAATGATAGAGAATTTTGTTAATGGGGTGATTTAATGATATTAGATGTTATTGTACAGGATAAGTTAAAAAGACTTCCAGAGCATAAGAGCAGAGTAAGCGAAGAAGAGATGATTAGGCTTGCGAAAGAGAGCGAAAGAACATCAATCAGCTTCTATGATGCACTTGCAAAGGACGGACTTTCAATTATAAGCGAGTTCAAGAAGGCATCTCCAAGCCATGGAAAGATGGATAATAAGATTTCCTTAGAAGACAGAATACAGCAGTATGGAAAGAGTGCTGACGCGATTTCGTGTCTTACAGAGGAAGACCATTTTAACGGAAGCACAGATTATCTTAAGCAGATAAGGAGTATGACAGACCTTCCAATTATAAGAAAGGATTTCATAATTGATCCATATCAGGTATATGAAGCTAAGGTTATAGGTGCAGATGCAATCCTTCTTATAGCAGCTATTCTTGATGATGAACAGTTTAAGAAATTATACGATCTTGCATACAGCTTAGGCCTTGATGTCTTATGTGAAGTCCACGATGAAGAAGAAATGAAAAGAATGTTAAATCTGGATGTTAAGATTATAGGGATTAATAATCGTAATCTGAAGACATTTGAGGTTGATCTTGAAACTACAAGAAAGCTTAGCAGTATGGTTACTTCTGATATGAGAAAATCAGGAAAGATTCTTGTTTCAGAAAGCGGTGTTGCAGGCACAGATGATGTCAAGATTCTTGCAAAGAGCGGTGCAGATGCACTTCTTATAGGAACAGTACTTATGGAAGCGCCTAAGCCAGAAGAGCTGATATCGGAATTTAAAGAGGTATATGATGAAGCAAGAAAATAAATCTTTGACAGAAGTCAAGATATGTGGACTTACAAGCGAGGCAGATGCACAGCTTCTTGAAAAATATGGTGCTGATTATGCGGGTATGGTATTATATTATCCCAAAAGCAGACGTAATATTGATGTTGCATTGGCACAAACGCTTGTTACAAGATTGAAAAAATCGGACATTAAAACTGTTGCAGTTGTTATATCTCCTGATGCATCACAGCTTGATGCAATACAGAAGGCGGGATTTGATTATATACAGATTCATGGAGATTTATCTGAAGATGTGTATAATATGTGCAATATTGGTATTATAAAGGCGGTTAATATTAAGCAACAGTCAGATGATGATATCTATATGGAGACTAAGCGATGGCGAAGCCGGAGTAAAGTAAAGGGATTGCTTTTTGATGCAGGAGTTCCGGGAAGTGGGAAGACATTTGACTGGAACAGTCTTGGAAAAGCTGACTGTGGTGATAAGAAGCTGTTCCTTGCAGGAGGACTTACACCAGACAACGTCAGGAGCGCGATAGAGGCTGTTAAGCCGGATGTTGTTGATATAAGTTCAGGTGTTGAGTATGATAATACATCAGTTAAAGGAAAAGATGGGAATAAGGTAAAAATATTTATACAGAATGCAAAATATTAAGAAAAAGAGGTAAAGAAAAAATGGCAGAAAGCAAGTATTATGGACAGTTCGGAGGACAGTATGTATCAGAGTCACTTATGAATACGCTGGCAGAACTTGAGAAAGCATTTGATGAGGCAATTAAAGACCCACAGTTTATTAAAGATTATATGTACTATCTTAAAGAGTACGTTGGAAGAGAAACACCTCTTTATTACGCGGAAAGAATAAGTGAAAAATATGGTGCGGATATTTATCTTAAGAGAGAAGATCTTAACCATACAGGAGCACACAAGATTAATAATGTTATTGGACAGATTCTTCTTGCAAAGAGAATGGGTAAGACTAAGGTTATAGCAGAGACAGGCGCAGGGCAGCATGGAGTTGCGACAGCGACAGGTGCAGCACTTTTTAATATGGAGTGTACAGTCTTCATGGGTGCTGAGGATATTGAAAGACAGAAACTTAATGTGTTCAGAATGGAGATGCTTGGTGCGAAGGTTCAGCCTGTAACAACAGGAAGTTCAACTTTAAAAGATGCAACAAATGAGGCTATCAGAACATGGGCTGAAAAGGCAGAGGATACATTTTACATAATTGGTTCTGCTGTAGGTCCACATCCATATCCAAGAATGGTTAAGGAGTTCCAGAGAATTATCAGTACAGAGGCAAGAAAGCAGATCCTTGAAAAGACTGGCAAGCTTCCAGACGCTGTAGTTGCTTGTGTTGGAGGTGGTTCTAACTCAATCGGAATGTTTGCAGATTTTATTGATGATAAGGATGTTGATCTTATCGGAGTTGAGGCAGGTGGTCTGGGAGTTGAGACAGGAAAGCATGCATCAGCAATGGCACTTGGACAGGTTGGTGTTCTTCATGGAATGAAGACATATCTTTTACAGGATGAAATCGGTAATATCCAGCTTGCTCATTCTATTTCAGCAGGTCTTGATTATCCTGGTGTTGGACCAGAACATGCCTACTTAAGAGATTCAGGAAGAGCTAAATATGTTTCAGTAACAGATAAGGAATGCATGGATGCACTTATGGAACTTTGCAAGATGGAAGGTATTATTCCAGCTATTGAGAGTGCACATGCACTTGCACATGTATTTAAAATGGCACAGGGTGAATATAAAGGAAAGACAATCGTTATGTGTCTTTCAGGCCGTGGTGACAAGGATGTTAATACAGTTCAGAAATATCTTAACGGAGAGGAGACTAACAAGTAATGAATAGAATAGAAGAAAGACTCGCAGCACTTAAGGCAGAAGGAAAGAAGGCATTTATTACATATACAACAGCAGGGCTTCCAGATTATGATTCAACCAAGAAGCTTATGTTTGCGCAGGAGAAGGCAGGGATAGATATTATGGAGATAGGTGTTCCATTCTCAGATCCTATTGCAGATGGTCCTGTAATCCAGGATGCATCATTTAAGGCAATACAGAATGGTGCTTCTCTTGAGAAAACATTTGCAATGATGGGAGAAGTGAGAAAAGCTGGTCTTAACAGTCCTGTTGTATTCATGCTTTACTATAATACTGTATATCATTATGGTGTTGAGAACTTCGTAAACAAATGTATCGAAAATGGAATAGACGGACTTATTATACCTGATCTCCCATTTGAAGAGCAGGGCGAGATTAATGGAGTTCTTGCAGAGAATGATAATTCTCCAATTCTCATACAGCTTGTTTCTCCTGTATCTAAGGGAAGGATTCCAATGCTTTTAGAGAATGCAAGAGGCTTTGTATACTGCGTTTCACAAATGGGTGTTACAGGTAAGGGTGCTAACTTCCATTCACAGATAAGAGAATACCTTACAGAAGTTAAGAAAGAATCTAAGATTCCTGTTATGATGGGATTCGGAATAAGAACAGCAGCAGATGTTGCTCCGCTTGAAGATGTTATTGATGGTGCAATTGTAGGTTCACATTTTATCAAGCTTCTTGAGACTAATAATTATTCAGAAGAAGCTGCGGCAGATTATGTTTCAACATTTAAAAAGGAGCTTAATGCATAATGGTACCTTTGTTAGCAAAACAGGCACTTGCACGTAAATGTGAGTTTACCAATGCCAAAATGACAGGCAATTATGAATGTGCTTATGCAATAGGAGTGGTAACAGGTGCATTAGACATTCCTAAAGAGGAAGATGTTAAGAATATTGCAGAATTAAAGCAGCACACTGAGCCACAGTATAAGGAAAAGGCTTGCAGCAATGAACAGATAAAAAAACTTATTTCTTTGCTTAATGACTACGAACCATCAGAGGATTTTGACATACAGATGCAGCAGTTATATGATGATGGATACAGGGACAGAATAATTAAATTCTAAATGAGATGTTGACTTATATCTTTGCTTAGGGTATATTTACAAAAGTAACTGAAATTTAACGAAAGTAAGGTGTAATTTGTAATGACTGAGACAATCAACGTTGCTAACATTGATAAAGTACATAAGAATCCAATAGCGGAGCTTGTACAGACCGCATGCCAGTTTGAGAGCCATATTGATATTTCATCAGATGGAAAGAATATTAATGCCAAGAGCCTTATGGGGATAATGGCATTTGGATTAAAGGATGGAATGTCTGTGACAATATCAGCAGAAGGCGATGATGCAGATAAAGCAGTAGAGACTCTTAAGAAGTTTCTTGCAGGGGAGTAGTATTAAGAATTAAGGAGGATAGGAACATGGAGACTAAGGCAATTTTTGGAAATGAAGTTAAGGCTACAGAGGTAAAGGCAGCAGAAGCTGCCAAGAAGACAACAGCTAAGACAGCTGCCAAGACAACAACAGCCAAGAGTGCTGCCAAGACAACAGCTAAGAAGACAGCAGCAAAAGCAGAGGCTAAGGTCGCAGAGGCTAAAGAAACTGTTAAAGAAGCTGCCAAGACAACAGCTAAGAAAGCTACAACAGCCAAGGCAGCAGTTAAAAAGACTGCAAGCAAGGCGGCATCAAAGAAGGAAGTTAAGACTGAGGTGTTTATCCAGTATAACGAGAACCAGACAGATGAGGTTGCCGTTATGAAGAAGGTGGAGGCAGACCTTAAGGCACAGAAGGTAACAGCTAAGGATATTAAGTTGTACATAAAGCCACAGGATAATGCCTGCTATTATGTAGCTGATGGAAAAGTTGCAGGCAGAGTTGACCTGTTTTAATTGATTTTTAATCGAAAGTTTTAGAAGGGGCTGATGCTTCGATGATAAAAAGTCATCAAGGCATCAGCCTTTTTTGTTTTAAAATTGTCTTTGAAAAATTAAAAAAATGTAATATAATAATATTAATTGATACGGATTTAACGAAGAATTGGAAGGAAGTACAGAAAGTATGTTTGAAATTGGTGATAAGGTAGTTTACGGAGTTGTTGGAGTGTGCGAGGTTGAGAAGATTGATACGCCACCTATTAAAGGAATATCAGGAGATTATTATTTCCTTCAGCCGGTATTTGACAGCAAGGGAATTATTTATTCACCGGTAGACAGCAATAAGGTCATGATTAGAAATGTTATGACAGAAAAGGAATGTGACAAGTTAAAGGAGAGAGCCAGAAATTGCAAGAAGGATTCTGAGCTTATGGAAAAGATCACACCTGTGCAGTATGATGAATACATGAAATCTCAGGATGCTTTAAAACTTATGCATCTGATTCGTGCATTGTATGTCATTAAGAATGAAAGAGCTAAGGATTTAAGAAAAATGAAGTCTGCAGACAGCAGAATGCTTCTGGCTGCAAGAAAGCTTTTATATGGTGAATTTGCAGCTGTATATGATAAGAACTTTGATGAAATAGCAGATGAATTTGATGCTTATTTATCAGTTGATTAATGTGATGAAATTTAATATTTGGGAATGTTTTTATGAAAGATTTGACTAAAGGAAGTATAACAAAGCTTGTATTCTGGTTTGCTTTACCGGTATTCATAGGGTCGTTACTTCAGATGACTTATAATCTTGTTGATACGAAGATAATAGGTTATGTTCTGGGTGAGAGTTCCCTGGCAGCAGTTGGTTCGACCAATTCAGTTAATATTCTGGTCATAGGCTTTTTACAAGGACTTACTAATGGCTTTGCCGTCATTGCTGCCCAGTTTTTTGGCGCTGGTGATATTGCGAATTTCAAAAGAACAGTGGCGGGCTCTTTTAAGTATGGAATTATGATATCAGCATGTCTTACTGCAATCGTGCTGATATTTTTACGACCGCTTTTAAAAGTGTTGAATACGCCAGATGTTTTGTTACAGGAAGCATATGATTATATATTTATAATATTTGCCGGAATGACAATACTTATGCTTTACAATGTATGTGCTGCATTGTTAAGGGCAATAGGGGATTCATTTACGCCATTAATATTCCTGGGTGTATCAGTAGTGCTTAATATTGGAGGAGATTTGTTTTTTCTTAAAGTTATTCCAATGGGAGTAAGAGGAGCTGCTGTTGCAACGGTTCTTTCACAGCTCATAGCACTTGTGGCATGCCTTATATATTCACTAAAAAGATACGATATTTTGTGGATCAAAAGGAACGACCTCAAAACAGATGCATCTTTACGCGGAAAGCTTATGTCAACAGGATGCTCTATGGGATTTATGAGCAGTCTGGTATCAATTGGCTCGGTTACGCTGCAGAGTGCAATTAATTCTTTTGGACAGGATATAATACTTGCACATACTACAGCAAGAAGAATATCTGAATTGTTTATGATGATGTTTGGAGTACTTGGAACTACAATGGCAACATTCTGCGGACAGAATCTTGGCGCCGGTAAATACGAGAGAATAAGAAAAGGTATATTAATATCAATTCTTATGGGATGGATATGGTGTGTATTATGCGTTATTACGTCATATACGATTGTTCCAGAGTTTGTAAGAATGCTTATAAGTTCTGATAATAGAAAAGTAATTGATACAGCGACGCTGTATTTAAGAGTTGATTCGCTGCTTTATTTTGTGACGGCGATGATTACCATTATAAGAAATTCACTGCAGGGAATAGGAGACAGGCTGACCCCTATTATATCAAGTGGAATTGAACTTTTAGGAAAGGTTGTTATAACATTTACCCTTGTTCCAATCATGGGTTATTGGGGTGTAATTGTTTCAGAGCCTATAGTATGGGTACTTATGGTGATTCCACTTATTGTGCAGTTGATAAAGAATCCGGCATTTGCCAGAGGAAAGAATAACGGAGGATGATTTATGGCAAAGAAAACCAAGAATGTTGAATTTAAAAATCCACATCCAGAGCTTCCCGTAAGAGAACCAATTTTAAAGCTGGGAAAGATGGTAACAGACAGAGCGCCAATTAAGCTTGGATTGGAAAAGCTTACAGCTGATGATCCGGAATACTGGGGACTTGCGGCAATATGTACAGATGAGATGGCTGAGGTTGCCTTGAAGATGGGCGTCCGTAAACCTAAGACTTTACCAGAAATTGTTAAGATAACAGGCGTTGAAGAAAAACATCTTGAAGAGCTTCTTGAAAAGATGGCATTCAATGGACTTGTAGAGTATAACTGGGAGAATCCACAACATGAGAAACAGTATGTAGTTCCGATGTTTGTACCAGGAAGTGCGGAATTTGCCAATATGAATAGTAAAGTATTGGAAGAGCATCCTGAAATGGGAAGATTCTTCGAAAGAATGAGCCGCCTGCCATTAGAGGGACTTACTCATATGGTTCCACCAGGAGGAGCTGGTGTTGGTATGCATGTTATTCCTGTCCAGAAGGAAGTTGATATGTGTAACGAGGCTATTTCACTGGAGAAGATTTCATACTGGCTTGATAAATATGATGGCAAGTATGCAGCGAGTCCATGTTCATGTCGTAAGTCGAGAAAAACATTTGACGAGGGATGTGCAGATGACCCAGCAGACTGGTGTATTGCAGTAGGTGATATGGCTGATTATGTGGTTGAGACAGGCAAGGGTGGAAGATATATCACTAAAGAAGAAGCACTTGAAATATTTAAGAAAGCTGAAGATAACGGATTCGTTCACCAGATTACTAATATAGATGGTGAAGATAAGATATTTGCTATATGTAACTGTAATGTTAATGTCTGTTATGCGCTTAGAACATCACAGTTATTTAATACACCAAATATGTCACGTTCAGCATATGTTGCTCATGTTAATAAACAGAACTGTGTAGCCTGTGGACGCTGTGTAGAGTACTGTCCGGCAGGAGCACTGTCTCTTGGACAGAAGCTTTGCAGAAAGGATGGCTCAGAGGTTACATATCCTAAGATGCCGCTTCCTTCAGAACAGAAGTGGGGCAGACACATGTGGTCAGAGGACTACAGGGATAAGAATAGAATCAATACACATGAGTCAGGAACTGCTCCATGTAAGACAGCCTGTCCAGCCCACATTGCTGTACAGGGCTATTTAAAGATGGCTGCACAGGGAAGATACCAGGATGCGCTCGCTCTTATCAAGAAGAACAATCCACTTCCTGCAATCTGTGGTTATGTCTGTAACAGGCGTTGTGAAGACGCATGTACAAGGGGAACTATTGATGAGTCAATTGCTATTGATGAAGTTAAGAAATATATCGCAATGTTAGATATCAATGCAGAAACAAGATATATTCCAGAAAAGGTTGTTCCTGCAACTAAGGGGTATTTTGACGAGAAGGTTGCGATTATCGGTGCAGGCCCAGCTGGTATTTCATGTGCATATTACCTTGCAGAGAAAGGCTATACTAATGTGACTGTATTCGAGAAGAATAAAGAACCGGGTGGTATGGTTGTATATGGTATTCCATCATTCGTTATGGAAAAGAATATCGTACAGGCTGAGATAGATGTCCTGAGAGAAATGGGCGTTGAAATTAAATGCGGTGTTGAAGTAGGAAAAGATGTTACTATTGAAGAACTTCGTAAGCAGGGATATAAAGCTTTCTATGTTGCAGTGGGATGCCAGGGGGGACGAAAGACTGGAGTTCCAGGTGAAGACGCAAATGGTGTCATGACTGGTGTGGAACTTCTTCATATTACAACAGATGATGAAAGTTATAAGCTTACAGGTGACACAGTAGTCATTGGCGGTGGTAATGTTGCCATTGATGTATCTAGAACAGCAATACGTTGTGGTTCGCCTAAGGTTTCACAGGTATCTCTTGAGACAAGAGACATTATGCCAGCACTTCCAGAAGAGATTGAGACTGCTGAATCAGAAGGTATCAATATTATTGGTGGCTGGGGACCTAAAGAAATCATTACAGAAGATGGCAAGGTTACAGGCATTGTATTTAAGAAATGTACTTCTGTTAAGGATGCTGATGGAAGATTCAATCCACAGTACGATGAGAATGAGACAATGACAATAGAATGCAGCAATGTGATAATGTCTGTCGGACAGTCTATAGAATGGGGAAGACTTCTTGAAGGTACTAAAGTAGAATTCTGGCATGGTAATTATCCTGTTGCAGATAAGGTTACATATCAGACGGCAGAACCAGATATATTTGTCGGCGGAGATGTATATACAGGTCCTAAATTCGCTATTGATGCTATTGCAGCAGGTAAGCAGGGCGCTATATCTATCCATAGATATGTACAGCCACATAGTTCTCTCACAATAGGAAGAGATCCTAATTATTATGTTGAACTTGATAAGGATGACTACAGCGTTGAGAAGTATGACAATACAGGACGTCAGCGCCCAGCTAAGAAGTCAGGAGTTGATAAGCTGTCATTCAGAAGTGATGCAGGTGTATTCACAGAGGAACAGGTTAAGAAAGAAACTGCAAGATGTTTGGGCTGTGGTGCAACAATCGTTGATGAGAACCAGTGTGTAGGCTGTGGTATCTGTACAACAAAGTGTGAGTTTGATGCTATTCATCTTCAGAGAGACCTTCCTGAGTGCAGCACTATGAGAAAGAGTGAGGATAAGCTTAAGTACATTCTGCCATATGGTGCAAAGCAGGCAATCAAGATTAAATTCAAAAAGAAAAAGGACTAAAATGTATGCATGAATTAGGTGTAGTATTTCACATAATAGATGATCTCAAAGCAGTTGCTTCAGATAATGATGTTTCAAGCATATCTAAAGTTACAATTGAGCTTGGCGAAGTATCAGGTGTTGTGGAGGAATATCTTACGGATTGCTGGAAATGGGCTTGCAAGAAAGAAGAACTTGTGAAGGACTGTGAGATGAAAGTCGAGATAATTCCGGGTATAACTTACTGTGAGGACTGCGGGGAAACTTATGAAACTGTGAAATACGCCAAAGTCTGTCCGAATTGTGGCAGTAAGCACACATATCTTATTCAAGGCAATGAATTTAATATTAAGCAGATAGAAGTTATAGAATAAAATGCTTGCTTTTTTCTCTGTCAGATATTAAGATAGAAAAGAAATTTATATTTAAAGGCATTGAAAAAGAGGAGTACATATCCTTATCCGACAGAGAGAATCATTCACTGGCTGGAAGATGGTTCAGGTAATAATGATATGGAAGGTAGCTTTGGAGCCGCATGGCTGAACGGTTGATTTAAGTAGGCTGTGACGTATTCCGCGTTAAGGAGTAATGAGGATTATCACAAGATAATTAAACAAAGGTGGTACCGCGTTAATAAGTTTATTTACGCCCTTTGCAGAGTATATGCCCTGCAAAGGGCTTTTTTGCGCGAGCAGCGATGAGAGAAGTCATGGAAAGTTCGCAGTCGTGCTTGCACGAACTGAGAACTTTGTATGGGTTCTCGAGGAGCGCCACGGCAATGCCAGAGCGAAGCTCTGGCATATGAGCTGCTCGCACATAATTGGGAAAGAACCCGGAATGCAATATTAAAAAGGAGATTAATAATGAGCAAGGAATTGGAAAAGAATTATAATCCGTCTGAAATCGAAGACAGATTATATCACAAGTGGCTTGAAAAAAAATATTTTCACGCAGAAGTAAACAGAGACAAGAAACCATTTACTATTGTTATGCCACCACCTAATATTACAGGTAAGCTGCATATGGGTCATGCACTTGATAACACTATGCAGGATATTATCATCAGATTCAAGAGAATGCAGGGCTATGAAGCTCTCTGGATTCCGGGAACTGACCATGCTTCAATCTCAACAGAGGTTAAGGTTACTAATGCTCTTAAGGAAGAAGGAATTGACAAGCATGAGCTTGGAAGAGAGGGCTTCTTAAAGAGAACATGGGAATGGAAGAAGGAATATGGTGGAACTATCACAAGCCAGTTAAAGAAGATTGGTTCTTCATGTGACTGGGACAGAGAGAGATTCACTATGGATGAAGGCTGTTCTAAGGCTGTTCAGGAAGTATTTATCAAGCTCTATGAGAAAGGACTTATATACAAGGGCTCAAGAATTGTTAACTGGTGTCCGGTCTGCAACACTTCTATATCAGATGCAGAAGTTGAGCATGAGGAGCAGGCAGGACATTTCTGGCATATTAACTATCCTGTAGCTGGAGAGCCGGGAAGATTTGTTGAGATTGCAACAACAAGACCAGAAACATTACTTGGAGATTCAGCTTTAGCTGTTAATCCGGATGATGAAAGATACACAGACCTTGTAGGAAAGGAAGTTGAGCTTCCTCTTACAGACAGAAAAATACCTATCATTGCTGACCCTTATGTTGATAAGGAATTCGGTACAGGTGTAGTTAAGATTACTCCTGCACATGACCCTAACGATTTCGAGGTTGGTAAGAGACATAACTTACCAGAAATCAACATTTTAAATGATGATGCTACGATCAATAATCTTGGTGGAAAGTATGCCGGTATGGACAGATATGAGGCAAGAAAGGCTATGGTTGCAGACCTTGATGCACTTGGACTTTTAGTGAGAGTTGAAGACCATACACATAATGTTGGTACTCATGACAGATGTAAGACAACTGTTGAACCAATGATTAAGCAACAGTGGTTTGTTAAGATGGACGAGCTTATCAAGCCTGCAGTTGAAGGTGTTAAGAATGGTGATATTGAACTTATTCCAGCTTCTATGGATAAGACATATTACAACTGGACAGATAATATCAGAGACTGGTGTATTTCAAGACAGCTCTGGTGGGGACATAGAATTCCTGCATATTACTGTAAGGATTGTGGAGAAATGACAGTTTCAAGAGAGACTGTATGCACATGTCCTAAGTGTGGAAGTACTAATGTTGAGCAGGATCCTGATACACTTGATACATGGTTCTCATCAGCATTATGGCCATTCTCAACACTTGGCTGGCCAGACAAGACACCTGAGCTTGATTATTTCTATCCTACAGATGTGCTTGTAACTGGATATGATATTATATTCTTCTGGGTAATCAGGATGATATTCTCAGGATATGAGCATATGGGCAAGAAGCCATTTGGCAAGGTATTATTCCACGGTCTTGTAAGAGATGACCAGGGAAGAAAGATGAGCAAGTCATTAGGAAATGGTATTGACCCACTTGAAGTTATTGATAAATATGGTGCAGATGCATTAAGATACACTCTTATCACAGGAAATGCACCTGGCAACGATATGCGTTTCTATTGGTCAAGAGTTGAGGCAAGCCGTAACTTTGCTAATAAGGTATGGAATGCTTCAAGATTTATTATGATGAATGACCCTGACAATAAGATAAAGGCTACAGATGCAAGACCTGCTAACTTAACAGATGCTGATAAGTGGATTCTTTCTAAGATGAATGGACTTATCAAAGAAGTTACAGATAATATGGAGAAGTACGAACTTGGTATTGCTGTTGCCAAGCTTAACGACTTTATCTGGGAAGAATTCTGTGACTGGTATATTGAGATGGTTAAGCCAAGACTTTACAATGATGCAGACGAGACAAAGACAGCAGCTATCTGGACATTAAAAACTGTTCTTATAGATGCACTTAAGCTGCTTCATCCATATATGCCATTCATTACAGAAGAAATATTCTGCAATATTCAGGATGAGGAAGAGTCAATCATGATTTCTTCATGGCCTGTATATGATGAAGCTAACAACTTCGCAGCAGAGGAGAAGGCTATTGAGACAATCAAGGAAGCTGTCCGTAACATAAGAAACTTACGTGCAGACATGAATGTTGCTCCTAGCCGTAAGGCACTTGTATATGTTGTTTCAGCAAGTGAAGATGTTAAGAACATATTTAACAATTCACTTGGCTTCTTTGGAACACTTGCATATGCAAGCGAGGTTAAGGTTCAGGCTGACAAGGCTGGAATACCAGAGGATGCTGTTTCAACAGTTATACCGGATGCTGTTATCTATATTCCTTTCGCAGAGCTTGTTGATATCGACAAGGAAATAGAGAGACTTAAGAAAGAGGAAGGCAGATTACAGGGCGAAATCAAGAGATGTAACGGAATGCTTAACAATGAGAAGTTCACATCAAAAGCTCCTCAGGCAAAGATTGACGAAGAGAAGGCAAAACTGGTAAAATATACACAGATGCTTGAACAGGTAACTGAGCGTCTTGCAACACTTTCTAAGTAGTTTTTACGGATAAGGAGATTAATTATGGCAGAAGTAATGAAAGCAATTCCTTTTACACAGTTTTCTATGGAGATGAGAAGTGGTAAGATTATTGATATCGATGATGGATTTACAGAGCTTCTTGGATATACAGAAGATGATTTTGAGGCAGGAATTGTGTTTAAGCAGTTCGTACCAAGCGTTGAGTATGAGGAAGTAATAACAGAGTTAAGAGAAAAGTTCATAGATAAGAGATATGTAAGCTATGTTCAGGAGTTCGTTGCTAAAGATGGCAAGTCTCTTAAGGTGGTTGCATTCTATAAGATTGAGAACAAGCTTTTAGCTGGACACAGAGTAATAAAGGTTAGTGCAGCCGTAATTGAATAAGTACATTTAAAGTATAATAAAGCCTCCACCGGTTCATAATAAAATTATGAATGGTGGAGGTTTTTTATGTTAGAAGATGGAACTAAGAAAAAGGTAACAGCAGTATTACTTGCATTGATTGTTATTATAAGTATGTTAACAACACTGGCTGGGTGTAATGAGCCAAAAGAGCAGGAAAGTGGTGTAACACTTGTTTATGGACAATATAATCAAAAGTGACTTTTTTGTGACCTTTATTGTAAATATATACCCAGTCTGATATAATTTTAATGTTTGACAATAAGAACATATATTGAAAGAGAGGGCAAATTGAAAGACGGATATATAAGAGCAGCAGCCATGACACCGAAGATTAAAGTGGCTGACTGTGAATATAATATAGAGAATATTAAGACTCTTATGAGAGAGGCTTATAAGAATGATACTGCTATAGCTGTTTTTCCAGAAATGTGTATAACAGGATATACATGTAATGATTTATTTCTTCATGACAGACTGCTTGATTCTGCATTGGAAGGACTCATTTCAATTAAACATTTTTCAGAAAATGTAAATGGAATGATAACATTTGTAGGACTTCCGTATGAAATGAACGGAAAACTGTACAATGTTGTTGCAGGTATTATGAATGGACAGATACTTGGTATGGTTCCTAAAATGTATCTTCCTAATTATGGGGAATTCTATGAAAGAAGACAGTTTACACCTGGATTTAACGAATGTGTATATGTGGATGTTGATGGTGAAGAGGTTCCTTTTGGAAGTGAATTATTATTTACATTTGATAATAACAGAAAAGTTAAGATTGGCGTTGAGATATGTGAGGATCTGTGGACACCTCAGCCGCCAAGCATAAAGCATGCAATGAATGGTGCAACAATTATTGTTAATGCATCTGCAAGCAATGAGACAATCGGCAAGGACACTTACAGAAAACAGCTTGTTTCCGGACAGTCAGCAAGACTTGTATGTGGATATGTGTACTCAAGTGCAGGAGGTGGAGAATCCACTCAGGATATTGTATTTTCAGCACATAATCTTATATGTGAGAATGGTACAGTTCTAGCAGAAGCACATAAGTTTGCGGATGAGTCTGTATATGCTGATATCGATGTCGACAGAATTTGCTCTGAGCGAAGAAGAATGAGTACATATGCAGTTGATGAGAACAGCACATATACAGAAGTGCAGGCACAGGAGCTTATTAATAAAGAATTAGAGCTTATCAGATATTTTGATAAAGCACCTTTCGTACCTTCTGATAAGAAGGAAAGAGACTCAAGATGTGAGGAGATTCTTAATATCCAGTCATATGGACTTAAGAAGAGGCTTGAGCATACGAATTGTAAGAATGCAGTAATCGGAATATCGGGTGGACTTGATTCGACACTGGCACTTCTTGTGACTGTAAGGGCATTTGACCTTTGCGGGCTTGACAGAAGCGGGATACATTGTATTACAATGCCATGCTTTGGCACAACAGACAGAACATATAATAATGCTGTAAAGCTTACTAAGCAGCTGGGATGCTCGCTTAGGGAAATTAATATTATGAAGGCTGTCCGACAGCATTTTGAAGATATCGGACATGATGAGAATAATCATAATGTAACATATGAGAATGGTCAGGCAAGAGAGAGAACACAGATACTTATGGATATTGCCAACCAGACGAATGGGATGGTAATAGGAACAGGTGATATGTCCGAACTTGCATTAGGATGGGCAACTTATAATGGTGACCATATGTCCATGTATGGTGTTAATGCATCAGTTCCTAAGACTCTTGTAAGACATCTGGTTCAGTTCTATGCTGATACATGTGGCAATGAAGAACTGTCATTAGTTCTTAATGATGTACTTGATACTCCGGTAAGCCCTGAGCTTCTTCCGCCTAAGGAAGATGGTACTATTGCACAGAAAACTGAAGATCTTGTCGGACCATATGAACTGCATGATTTCTTTATGTATCACATGCTAAGATTTGGTGCAGAGCCGGATAAGATATTCAGAATTGCAAAGTATGCATTTGCAGGAGAATATGATGATAAGACTATCTATAAGTGGTTAAGAACATTTACATGGAGATTCTTTGCACAGCAGTTTAAGCGTTCTTGTCTGCCTGATGGACCTAAGGTAGGTTCGGTTGCGGTATCACCGAGAGGAGATTTAAGAATGCCGAGTGATGCAAGTTCTCATGAGTGGATGAAGCAGTTAGATAAGATTAAAGATATTAATGGATATGAATAGGGAGGAAATTATGGCTGATAATAAGGCATCATTGGATAAAGAGAAAGTGGTTACAAAATATGACCGCAAGATGCAGAAAAGGAAAGAAGAAGAAAGAAAAGAGGCAAGAAGAAAATTAATAACCAAATGGGTTACAATTGCTGTTCTTGCAGGAGTTATTCTTGGGTGTGGAATTGCTGGAGGAATGAAGCTTAACAGTATATACAGGGATTACATAGAGGTTGATGGTGATAAGCTTAGTGAGATTGAATTTGATTTTTATTATGGAATAACTAAGACTAATAATCTTAATACGTCTCTTTATGGAACAATGACATATGGAGATTATTACTCATCTTATATGGGATATAAGACATCCCAGTCTGATAAGAGTCAGGAATATTCAACCGGCTATACATGGTATGAATATTTTGCCAATACTACAGTTGATTCTATTAAGGAAATCAAAGCATTATTAAAGGATGCAGATGATAAGGGATTTGAGTATGATAATGTTGATGCTGATTATGACGAGTTCATAAGTAAGTTAAAGGATGCAGCAAGTGAAGCGGATATGTCATATTCTGATTATATTAAGCAGTTGTTTGGCAAGAGAGCAACAGAAAAGAAAATCAGCTCTTACTTAAAGGATTATCTTAAGAGTACAGCATATCAGGAACATCTGACAGATGAACTTAAGGCAACTGATGAAGAAACCGATGAATATTATCAGGCTAATAAAGATAGCTATGATAAGTTTGATTACAGAAAGTTTGTTGTTAAAGCGGAGTCATCAGATGCATCTGCAATGGAAGCAGCGAAAGCAACAGCAGACGAGTTTGCAGCGTCTGTAGTATCAGAGGAATCGTTTATAGAATTATGCAGAGATTATTCTGCAGCTGATGATGATACATATGAGAAGGACGATGCATCACTTGTTTCTTCTGTTAAGAAGAGCAGCATAGAAACAGCATGTGCTGACTGGATTATATCTACAGACAGAAGCGAGGGGGACGTCACAGTAGTTGAGGATGAATCTAACACATGCTATTATGTATTATATTATATAAGCAGATCATACGATGGCGGGGATGATGAAACAATTGCATCAGCCGTTGTAAAACAGAAGTATTCACAGTATATTAAGGAATATACAGATGATATGAAAGTTAATGTTAAGAATAAATTCTCATACAAATAATCAGGAGGACAGATCCATGTTAGATCTTAGCAGCTACCGGTGTATCATATTCGACCTTGATGGGACTATACTTGATTCTACTGAAGTGTGGGCTAAGGTCGACATGGATTTTTTAGGTAGAAGAGGAATTCCTGTGACAGAGGAATATATGCAGGAAATAAAAACACACACATTTGAAAGTGGTTCTGTATATACTAAAGAGAAGTATGGACTTGAAGAGTCAACAGAAGAGATAATGAAAGAATGGTATAATGCGGCATTAGATGCGTATACAGATAAAGTTCTGCTGAAGCCATATGCAAAAGATTTTATTAAAAAAATGCGTATGTCAGGAAAGAAAATTGTATCTGCAACATCATCGGACAAAGCATTATTTGAACCATGTCTTAAAAGGAATGGAATTTATTACTTGTTTGACGGCTTTACACAGACTAATGAAGTTAAGAGAGGCAAGAAATATCCGGATGTCTATATTAAGGCAGCGCAGAGGGCAGGCTGTAGCGTTGATGAGTGCATTGTATTTGAAGATGTATTGACAGCAGCAAAGGGAGCCGGTTCAGGAGGTTTCAAGGTTGTTGCCGTATATGATGAGGCTTCATCAGATGACTGGGATGAATTATGCAGGGTTGCAGACTTCCATATAAATACATATAAAGAACTTATCTGATAGAAATATTATATGTATAGAGGAGGGAAACTATATGGCAGATGAATTTGCTATGGTATTAGCAGGAGGAGGAGCCAAAGGAGCATATCAGGTTGGTGTTTTTAAGGCATTGAGGGAATATCCAATAAAGATTAAATGTGTATCAGGTTCCAGTGTCGGAGGCATTAATGCATTTGCATATGCAGCACTTTCACAGGAAGAAATTGAGCATTTGTGGAAGGATTTCGGACTGGAGGATTTTATTAATCTTGATGATGACTGGTCGGATGGACTATCAGACAGATCAGCACTTGAGAACATTCTTAAAAATATAGTTACCCCACAGAAATTAAAAAATTCAATACCGGTATATAATACAATATGCAGAGAAGGGAAAGTGGCAGATTATGTGCTGCTTAATGAGCTTGATAAGGATACGGCTGTTAAGACAATACTCGCAACAAGTGCATTACCGTTTATATATTCAAGCGTTAATATTCAAGGTGTAGCATATCAGGACGGAGGACTTGCTGATAATCTTCCGGTGCAACCGTTGTATGATATGGGGCTTAGGAATATGATCATTGTCAGTCTTTCTGAAACACAGCGGGTTGACAGAAATCGTTTTAAACTTGATGAGTTGTTAGAAATATACCCAAGCAGAAGTCTTGGGAATTTTGTTGATGGAGTAGTGAATTTTACAACTGATTTTATTTCGTTTGCCATGAAATTAGGATATATGGATGCTAAGAGAAGCATTAATTCATTCTACAACATTGATAATGGATGTCATACGGCAGATTTTGATTATGAATATATTATGCAGGAGCTGCGAATGGAAAAATTACAGAACAGAGTGAATCGTAATATAGATGGAATTATGAAATATTTTGACTGACAGGAGAAGATGATGACTAAAGAATACATTTTGTTTGATCTTGATGGAACACTTACAGATTCGAGCAAAGGAATAACAAGAAGTGTACAATATGCACTTGATAAGCTTGGAATAACTGAAAATGAACAGGCTATGTTAAGAAGATTTATAGGTCCGCCACTTGATGAGAGCTTTGAACAGTTTTATGGACTTGATAAGGAAACAGCACTTAAAGCTGTTAATTATTACAGAGAAAGATATAATGATATCGGAATATATGAAAATGTTCTTTTTGACGGGATTGATGTATTACTTGCCGGTCTTAAGAAAGAAGGCTATATAGTTGCACTTGCTACCTGCAAACCGGAAATATATGTCCCAAGGATTCTTGATTATTTTAATATAACAAGATATTTTGATGTGGCAGTTGGAAGTGAACTTGAAGGTGGAAAAAGAAGACACAAGAATCAGGTTATAGATGAAGTATTTGCCCGTCTTCAGGAAAACGGACAGTCTGGTCAGGATTTATTAAAAATGAAAGAAAAAGCTATAATGATAGGCGACAGAAAAGACGATATATTAGGCGCAAAAGCTTCTGGAATACAATCTATGGGAGTAAGATATGGATTTGCAGAAGAAAATGAGCTTGAAAGAGCAGGGGCAGATTATATTGTTGATAATGTACAGGATATTTCAGCTAAATTAAGAACAATATAATGCTGCGATAAATAATTAATATACGTGGAGGATTTCAGATGAAGAAGTTTATTCATGAATTTAAAGAATTTGCTTTAAAGGGAAACGTAATGGATCTGGCTGTGGGTGTTATTATTGGTGCTGCATTCCAAAGTATCGTTACAGCACTGACAAGCAGCTTTATTAATCCACTTATAGCTGTGTGTACTGGTGGTGCCGATGGTGAAGGTGTAACAGTTGGTGGAACATTTACAATAAGAGGAGTTGTCTTTGATTATGGAGCATTCATAACGGCAGTCATTAATTTCCTTATTATGGCATTCGTACTATTTCTTCTTGTAAAGGCCATGAATAAGATGATGAATCTCGGAAAGAAAAAAGATGAGCCGGCTCCAACAACTAAGGAATGCCCTTATTGTTTCAGCAAGATATCAATTAAGGCTACAAGATGTCCATGTTGTACAGCCCAGTTAGATATTAAGAAATAAAATAATCCTCATGTATGCAGGTCTCCCAACTGCATACATGAGGATTATTTCTGTTTTTCAAAAATGTATTCCCAAACCCTGTGTTCACGACCAATATCACAGGTATGTAACTAAAGTACGATTATATGGTACTATTAAGCTATTAAATAAACATCCCTCTTTTGGTGGGAGTTTGTATATATTTGAGGGTTTTATGAAAAAATATATGTGTTATAATGATACTTCAGATAAAATAAAAGAAAAATTGTCGAATAAAATTTATAAATATGTTACTATTATTTAAGTTAATATTTATAAAATTGAGGTAAAAATGGACAAATTGTTCAAACTTAAAGAAAACAACACCAGTGTGAGAACTGAAGTCGTAGCCGGAATAACAACATTTATGACTATGGCATATATTCTGGCTGTTAATCCATCCATCCTGTCAGCATCAGGAATGGATTCCAATGCAATTCTTATGGCGACAGCAATTGCTTCGGCTATAGGTTGTTTTGCAATGGCTTTCCTTGCTAATTATCCTTTTGCACTTGCTCCAGGACTTGGACTTAATGCATATTTTGCATATACAGTATGCGGATCTATGGGATATAGCTGGAAGGTAGCACTTTTTGCTGTATTTGTAGAAGGCCTTGTATTCATCGTACTTTCACTTACTAATGTTCGTGAAGCTATATTTAATGCAATTCCTACAACATTAAAGAAGGGCGTATCAGTAGGAATCGGCCTTTTCGTGGCATTTATTGGTCTTCAGGGTGCTAACCTTGTTATTGCAAGTGAATCTACTAAGGTAACGGTTGTTAATTTCAGGACTGATTTTAATACAGTAGGAATAGGCGCTTTACTTGCGGTTATTGGTACATTTGTTATTGCTATTCTTTATGTAAAGCATGTTAAAGGTTCTATTCTTATTGGCATTGTTGTAACATGGGTACTTGGTATCATCTGCCAGCTTACAGGACTTTATAAGGTTGATGTGGCTGCAGGATTCTATTCACTTATTCCATCGTGGAGAAGCTTTGATATCACAGCTATCAGCCAGACATTTGGACAGTGCTTTAACCTTAAAGGGCTTAATATTAACATATTAGACTTTATTGTTATTATGTGCTCATTCCTTTTCGTAGATATGTTCGATACCCTTGGAACACTTATTGGTGTTGCCAATAAGGCTAAAATGCTTGATGAGAACGGAAGACTTCCTAGAATTAAGCAGGCTCTTTTAGCTGATGCTATCGCAACAAGCGCAGGTGCTGTACTGGGTACTTCTACAACAACAACATTTGTTGAGAGTTCATCAGGTGTTGCAGAAGGCGGAAGAACAGGACTTTCTTCAGTTGTAACAGGTTTCTTATTCCTTATCGCAATTGTGTTTGCACCTGTATTTACTACAATTCCTGGATTTGCAACAGCTCCGGCACTTATTTTTGTGGGATTCCTTATGGTAAGTGCAGTTGTTGAAATTGATTTCAATGATTTAACAGAGAGTATCCCGGCTTACCTTTGCCTTATCTGCATGCCACTTATGTACAGTATTTCAGAAGGTATTGCAGTTGGTGTTATTTCATATGTTATTGTTAATCTTGTCGCTGGAAAGGCTAAGAAGATTACTCCACTTATGTATGTACTTGCGGTGTTGTTCATATTGAAATATATTTTCCTTTAAAATATAGTGCAAATTAAATATATTAATGATACAATTTTGGAGTCGCTTATTTAACAGCGGCTCCTTTTTAAATATATAATAAAATATATGTTATGCAGAGAAAATAACGAAATACAGGGGATTTGATATGAAATATATTAATACAGCGGGAATATTAGAGGAAAAACTTGGCAGAGAAAGAATGATAGCAGATGGAGCATTTGGAACATATTATGCCAAGATCAATGATACAAGCAGCTTGCCAGAACTGGCTAATTCAATTGCACCAGATAAGGTGCTTGCAATTCACAAAGCATATATTGATGCAGGTGCAAAGATAATAAGAACTAATACATTTGCAAGCAATACAGTAAGCTTTGGACAAGGATTTGATGCAGTTAAGGATAATATTACTAATGCTGTAGCGATAGCCAGAGAGGCAGTGAAAGGAACTGATGTACTTATTGCAGCTGATATTGGACCGATACCAGGCGAGAATATGATTGAGAAAGTTCATCTTGAAAGAGAATACAAAGATATATGTAAAATATTCAGGCGGCTCGGAGTTGACATATTTGTATTTGAGACATTTGCAGAGCTTGTTAATATTGAAGCGGCTATTGAAATGGTTGGAGAAGACAGCTTTGTTATTACCCAGTTCGCAATTAACCAGTTCGGATATAGTACAGCAGGACTTAGCGCAAGAAAGCTTATTGAAGAGGCTGGAAATAATCGGTATATAGATGCTTGTGGTTTTAACTGTGGTGTAGGACCAGGACATATGAAAAAGCTGATTCAGAATCTTGCCGGGAAAACAGGTAAGTACTTTACTGTACTTCCTAATGCCGGATATCCACAGGTTGTAAGTGGAAGAATGGTGTTTTCAGATAATAATTCTGAATATTTTTCGGAAATCATGAAAGATATAGCACAACAGGGAGCAGATATTGTTGGAGGATGTTGTGGTACAACACCTGAATATATAAGAAGGATGACTGATAAAGTAAGTGCAGTGCCATATGTTAAGAAAGAAATACCTGCTGATGAGACGCTAAAGGAAAGTGCTGCAATTGATGCGGCATTTTACAAGGGAAAAGAAGGGAAAAAACTGATAGCAGTCGAGCTTGCACCACCTATGGGAACTGATGATGAAAAGCTTATGGATGCAGCTTTTCTTTTAAAGTCTAAAGGTGTTGACGTGCTTACATTTCCAGATTCACCATCTGGAAGAACAAGAGCAGATTCAGTGCTTGTTGCTGAAAAAGTTTCAAGAGAAACAGGAATGTGTGTTATGCCACATATATGCTGCAGGGATAAAAATGCGATTGCTATGCGTTCACAGCTGCTTGGCGCACATATTAATGATATTAATAATTTTCTTGTTATTACGGGTGATCCAATTCCGTCTGTTGTAAGAACGACAGTTAAGAGTGTTTTTAATTTTGATTCGGTAGGACTTATGAATATTATGTCGGATATGAATCAGGAACAGTTTGCTGCCAGACCTGTTATATATGGAGGTGCTATTAATCAGGGACGTGTTAATTTTAAAGTGGAATTAGACAGAGTGAAGAAAAAAATTGCTGCCGGTGCAACATTTTTTATGACTCAGCCTGTGTTTTCAGATGAGGATATTGATAGATTAAGGACGATAAAGAAAGAAACTGATGCAAGAATATTGTGCGGAATAATGCCATTTGTCAGTCTTAGAAACGCAACATTTATGAAAAATGAGATGACAGGAATAAATGTTACAGATGAGGTACTTTCAAGGTACAGAGCTGATATGACTAAGGAAGAGGGAGAACAGACAGGAATTGATATTGCAAAAGAAATAATAGCCAGAACAACCGATTTTGTAGACGGATATTATTTTTCATTCCCATTCAACAGGGTGCATATGCTGGAAAAAATCCTGGAGGATTAGCAGCTTTTGATGAGTTTACTTGACGTGGATAGCTTCATTCTGATATAATATGCGAAAGTTTCGATGCGGAATAATTAGATAATATGTGTTATGTGAGGTGTGGTATGGACGAGACTCAGGTCAAGCATTTTATTATGATGGAACGAAGAAAGGGAACCAGTATAGAAGAATTAGTATTTATTCTTCATGATAATGGCGTTCCTGATTATGAGATTTCTAATTATCTTGAACTTTCTATTAAGCATGTAGAAGAAGTATTGAGTGATTATTGATTACTGATAGTAGTGCTGGCTGTGAATGGCTGGCACTACTTTTTTGTTGAATACTTTTGACACTGGGATTATAATAATTGATAAAAGCATTAAAAAGAATTGAGGCGATGATTATGGAGATAATTGAATTACCTATTACAATAGAAGAATCAGATAATTATAGAAAGTATACTAACAGGCTTAAAGTACTTGGAGCAGTTGACTGGGTAAAGGCATATATATGGGCTGTTATCTATGTAGTTATTTTTTTTGCAGTTGTTTTTATGCTGACAGGTAAATATTCCATAGGAATTATGCAGTATGTTCCTATATGGGTATGGCCGGTATGTTTTATTGGCGTATGGGTTGCATCAGCAATTAGAAGATCTGGTAACAAACAATTAAGAGCTTTAATTCAGAAATATCTTTTTTCAGCATTTGCGGATAAGATATTTTCAGGCGAAATCAGACCCAGCAGAGTTAAGGTGCTCAAGGGTAAGATGATAGTATACTGCAGAGTATATAATGATTAGATTGAATTCAGAGGATTGTGACATAATGAAGATAGGAATATTTGATTCGGGTATAGGAGGATTGTCAGTACTTCATCAGGCAATGATTACTCTGCCGGAAGCTGATTACATATTTTATGCGGATGTGGATAATGTTCCGTATGGAGAGAAGACAAGGGATGAGGTAAGGAAGCTTGTTGATCATGCGGTAGGGTTTCTTGTGGAAAAAGGCTGTCAGGCAGTTGTGCTTGCATGCAATACAGCTACAAGTGCGGCAATAAGCTACCTCAGGGATAAATATAAGCTGACGATTATAGGAATTGAGCCAGCAGTGAAGCCTGCTGTTGAACATACACTTAATTGCGGAAAGCGTGTGATGGTTGTATCAACGCCAGTAACAGCTAAAGGAGAAAAATTAAAGAAACTTATAGAAAAGTATGATGTTAACCATGTTGTTGATGTTGTTGCATTACCGAAGCTTGTGAGGTACGCGCAGAATGATGATTTTGATTCACAGGATGTGTTGGATTATTTGAAAAATGAATTTAAACCATACAAGCTTAATGAATATTCAGCGCTTGTATTAGGCTGCACGCATTTTAATTATTTTAAAGATTCATTTGCAAAGCTTTTTCCAGATGAAATAGAAATGGTGGATGGAAATACTGGAGTGGCTAATAATCTTAAAAATACTGTTGTCAGGAATGGATTTTTTGCGGAAACAGACAATGGTAAAAAGGGAACTGTTGAATATTACTATTCAGACAGGAAAATGGAAAGTGCTGCTGAGATGGAGCATATAAGAAAGCTTCATGAACGACTTGAAAGAATGAGACAGATATAGAATCCAGAGGAATGTAATTATGGGAAAATCAGACGATAAGACTAATGTATGCAGAGTGCTTGACCAGAAGAAGGTATCTTATAAGACACATGTGTGTCCTGATGCAGAAGGGTTAAGCGGTGATGAGATAGCAGAGGTTCTTAATGAGAATCCTGCACAGGCTTTTAAAACACTTGTTACTGTTGGAAAGTCTGGAAAGAATTATGTATTTGTAGTTCCTGTTAATAAGGAGCTGGATTTAAAGAAGGCGGCAAAGGCTGTTGGAGAGAAATCCATAGAGATGATTAAATCAAAGGAGTTACTGCCACTTACTGGATATGTGCATGGTGGATGCTCACCTATAGGTATGAAAAAGTATTTTACTACAACATTTCATAAAACAGCCACAGATTTTGAAACCATAATGTTCAGTGCCGGTAAAATAGGACATCAGGTAGAAGTTAAGCTGTCTGATGTAGATAAGGTTATAAGATATCAGATAGCGGATATCGTTACAGACTAAGGAGAAGGTAAAGATTATGAAACTCAGAGTTCCATTCTATTATGACCAGTTTCACTGTATAACGTCAGAATGTAAGGATAACTGTTGTGTTGGCGGCTGGGAAATAGATATTGATGATGATACTTATAATTATTATATGAGCCTTGAGGGAGAGCTTGGAGACAGAATCAGAGCAGTAATTACTAAAAGTGAAGATGGTTCGGACTGCTTCAAACTCATAGATGGACACTGTGGACTTCTGGATGAGAATGGCTTGTGTACAATTCATAAAGAACTGGGAGCAGAGCATTTATCGGTTGTGTGTGACCAGTTTCCAAGATATTCTGAATATTATGGAGAAATCAAGGAAAGCGGAATAGGACTTGCCTGTGAAGAAGCAGAAAGAATTATATTCTCAGAGAACAAAGCATTTACAACAGTATTAAAGCCTTGTGATGAAGAATATTCAGAAGATGATGAATATGACAGTGCATATGCTGTTAAGATATTTAAGGCAAGGGATGAAATTTTTAAGATCCTTGATATGCCAGAAATGTCTATTAATGAAAAGCTGATTGTTATACTAAAATATTGTGCGTCAATACAGGAATGTATTAATGAAGATGACTCTGATGGACTTAAGGAATTTGTTAATGCATTTGGAAGAAGCAATATAGAACATATTCTTATGGAGATGAATGATAAATCAGAGCATGAAGAGTTTGATGATACTGATATTCAGGAATGTATAAGAAATATTATGTATTCATATGAGGACATGGAAGTACTTAATGACAGATGGGAAAAGATGTTATCTGATATGTCAGAGATTTTCCATGATAATATGGACAATGAAAAATATCATGAAATTCAGGAAGAATTCATGACTGCAATGATTGGAAGGGAATATGAATACAAGAATTTTATAACGTATCTCGTGTTCAGATATTTTGCAAAGTCTGTATATGATTACGACGTTGTTGGTAAGGCAAAAATGTTTATTGCTAATTATTTCATACTACGTCAGATGGATATGCTTGTGTGGTATAAGAAACGCAGACAGTTTACATTTGAAGACAGAATAGATACTGTACATATTTTTTCAAGGCAGGTTGAATATTCAGAAGAGAATATGGAATCGCTTTATGAGTCATTCCTTTTTGATGATGTGTTTGAGACAAATAACCTATGCAGGCTGTTATGGATTGACAGTACAGCGTTATAGTAATACACTAAAGCTATCATTTAGATATGTTTATAGGAGGCTAAGGTTTATGATTAAAGAAGCTATTGCAAAGCTTGTTAAGAAAGAAAATTTAACAGCAGAGCAGATGAATGATGTAATGGAAGAAATTATGACAGGAGAAGCCACTGATGCACAGAAGGCAGCATTTCTTACAGCATTGGCAGCAAAGGGAGAGACTATTGACGAGATTACAGCAGCAGCCAAGGTTTTAAGATCACACTGTGAGAAGTTCTTAAATGATATGGATGTTCTTGAAATTGTTGGAACAGGTGGTGATGGCTCTAACTCAATCAATATATCAACTTTAGCTTCTATTGTTGTTTCAGCAGCTGGAATTCCTGTTGCAAAGCATGGTAACAGAGCTGCTTCCAGCAAATGTGGCACAGCAGACTGCTTAGAGGCACTTGGTGTTAAGATCGATGCGGCACCAGCAAGAATGGCACAGATTCTTAAGGATATTAATATCTGTTTCCTTTTTGCCCAGAAGTATCATCCAGCTATGAGATTTGTTGGAAGTGTAAGAAAGGAAATTGGAATCCGCACACTGTTTAATGTACTTGGACCATTAGCTAATCCTGCTGGAGCATCTATGCAGCTTTTCGGGGTATACAGTGAGGAGCTTGTTGAACCGCTTGCCCATGTATTACATAACTTAGGTTGTAAGAGAGCAATGACAATATATGGAATGGACAGCATAGACGAGATATCATTAAGCGCTGATACCAAAGTCTGTGAGTTCAAGGGTGATGAGTTTAAGACATATACTATCAAACCGGAAGATTTCGGATTTGCAAGATGCAGAAAAGAAGACCTTGTTGGTGGAGAACCTGCAGTTAATGCGCAGATTGCAAAAGATATTCTGGATGGCGCAGAAGGCCCTAAGACAGATGTAGTTCTTCTTAATGCAGGTGCAGCTATATATCTTGCTTCTGATGGTATTACAATGAAGGAAGGTATTGAGAAAGCAAGAGAAATAATTAAGAGCGGTGCAGCTAAGAAGCAGCTTGAAAGATTTATAGAAGAGACTAATAAGTAACACTGAGTATATTAATAAACTAATGAATGGCATGTGAGGAATTTATGAGCAAGTATTTAATATATATGGATGTATCTGGAGATATTGATGAGGTTTACGCTAAGGAAAAGGGGTTAAGATTCGTTCCTATGGAATATTCACTTGGAGAAGCAATGCGGGTAAGTGAAGGCGTACAGCCAGATGACATTATGAAGAAGTTCTATGATGGACAAAGAAATGGTGATTTAACCAAAACATCACAGATATCACCTTATATGTATGAAGAATATCTAGATGAGGCATTTAAGGAAGGATATTCGGTATTGTACTTAAGCCTTTCAAGTGGGCTTTCTTCTACATATCAGTCAGCACTTATGGCTAAGGCTGAACTTAAAGAAAAATATCCTGAACAGGATTTCTATCCTGTAGACAGTCTTGCAGCAACAGGAGGAATGGGAGTTCTTATTGAGAGAGCAATCCGCAATAAGGAAGCAGGAATGAGCATAGAAGATAACTATGAAGATCTTGTTGCTGCTACCCATAAGATAAAGCATTACTTTATGGTTCAGGATCTTATGTATCTTAAGAGAGGTGGAAGAGTAAGTGCTACAACAGCCGTTGTGGGAACTATGCTTAATGTAAAACCTGTCTTAGAGATTAATGAAGAAGGAAAGCTTATAACAATTGCCAAGAAGAGAGGCAATAAAGCAGCAATATCAGGGCTTGTTGATTACTTTAAGGAACATTTCAATGATACGTTAAAGGATGATGTTGTATATATAGTTGACGCTGATATCAAGGAACTTGGAGATTCACTTGCAGATAACATTAAGCAGTTATATCCTGATATTACAGTCAGAAGAAGTACACTCTCACCTATAATAGGAGCACATACAGGTCCGGGAATGGTCGCTGTATGCTTTATGGGAAAGTAATTATTCATAGAAAAGTGGCATCACACTATTTTTAGTGCGGTGCCACTTTTTGTGTTTTCTTTAATTCTAAGCAGCTTCTTTTACCCCGTTGCCAAAGAAATCTTCATACCATACAAGGAACATGTAAATTGTCCATATCTTACGAGAGTTATCTGCCTTGCCTTCTTTGTGGTCGTCAAGATATTTAACAATCTCATCAGTGTTAAAGTACTTCTGGGCAGCTTCACTAGTGAAAGCTTTCTTAATCATGTTATAATACTTCTCATCCTTAAGCCAGATTCTGATAGGAACAGGGAATCCGAGCTTCTTCTTCTCAGCAACCATGTCTGGAAGATGTCTGTGAGCAGCCTGTCTCATGGCATACTTGGTATTGCTCTTATTAACCTTATACTTGGTTGGAATAGTACGGGCAACATTGAATACTTCCTTATCAAGGAATGGAACCCTTACTTCAAGTGAGTGAGCCATACTCATCTTATCAGCTTTAAGCAGGATATCACCTATAAGCCAGAAATTGATATCAATGTATTGCATCTTAGTAACATCATCTTTATCAGCAACCTTGTCATAGAAAGGCTTTGTAAGTTCCTTATGGTCATACTTTCCTGTAGGATTCTTCAATATCTTGGCACGTTCTTTTTCATTAAACATAAATGCATTACCGATGAATCTTTCTTCAACAGTTTTGCTTGCTCTGTTTAAGAAGTTCTTGCCTTTAAACTTGAATGGAACAGCATTGGCAATATTAGCAAGTCCCTTTCTTAAACCTTTAGGAAGCTTCTGGAATTCTGCAAGGTCAAGAGGTTCTCTGTAAATGTTATATCCACCAAAGAATTCATCAGCTCCTTCACCTGACATGGCAACCTTTACATGTTTGGCCGCTGTCTGGCTTACAAAGTAAAGAGCGATGGCAGCAGGATCAGCTAAAGGCTCATCCATATGGTACTGGATTTTAGGAATTGCAGCCCAGTATTCTTCACTCGAAACAAGCTTGGAATAATTGTCAATCTTAATTTTATCAGATAATGCCTTGGCATAATCTATTTCATTATATTTCTCATAGTCAAAACCAACAGTAAATGTCTTATCACCGTTAAATGTAGCAGCAACATAACTTGAGTCAACACCACTTGAAAGAAATGATCCGACTTCGACATCACTAATCTTGTGGTGTTCTACGGAATCATGCATTACATTGTCAATCTCATCAACAAATTCGTCTAATGACTTGTTCTCATCAGCGTCAAATGTTGGCTCCCAGTATCTTTCAATATTCAGCTCACCCTTGTGGAATGTGAAACAGTGTCCTGGCATAAGCTTGTAAATTCCCTTAAAGAAAGTTTCATCAAGTACTGAGTACTGGAATGTAAGATAATTTTCAAGTGCAACTGGATTAACTTCTTTCTTGTAAGCAGGATGCTCTAAGATACTCTTAATCTCCGAACCATATATCATATTGCCGTCTGCAACAGTGTAGTAGAAAGGCTTTATTCCAAAGAAGTCCCTTGCTCCGAAAAGAGTTTCTTTCTCGCTGTCCCAGATAACGAATGCAAACATCCCGCGGAGCTTGTTAAGCATATCCTTTCCATATTCCTCATAAGAGTGGATAAGTACCTCGGTATCCGAATTGTTAGCAAATACATGACCTTTCTCGATAAGGTCTTTTCTTAAATCCTGATAGTTATATATCTCTCCATTAAATGTGATTACAATCTTCTTGTTCTCGTTAAACATAGGCTGGCTTCCGTTATCAAGATCAATGATAGAAAGTCTTCTAAAACCCATGTATGCTTTATCATCAATGTATTTACCGGCACTGTCAGGACCTCTGTGAATGATTTTATTCATCATACGTTCAAGAACAGCATCTCCGTCAGCCAGGTAACCGGTGAAACCTGCAAAACCACACATGTATCTGTACCTCCATATTGTGTATGCACAATCTGTGCATTGTTAAATTAGTATGTAAAAATTACTTATGAATTATAACAAAGTAATCATGCTAATACAAGTCAGTTTCTGTTTACAAAACATTTGAAATAAATTATAATATTTAATCAGGTAAGAAAAAGAAAGAGAGGTTCTTTTAGTTATGGAAAAGATCAAGATGACAACTCCACTTGTAGAGATGGACGGAGATGAAATGACAAGAGTATTGTGGAAGCTTATCAAGGACGAGCTCCTCACACCATTTATTGACCTTAATACAGAGTATTATGATTTAGGCCTTGTACATAGAAACGAGACTAATGATCAGGTAACTATAGATTCAGCAGAAGCAACTAAGAAATACGGAGTTGCTGTTAAGTGTGCTACTATTACACCTAATGCAGCAAGAATGACAGAATATAACCTTAAGGACATGTATAAGAGCCCTAATGGAACAATCAGAGCAATGCTTGATGGAACAGTATTCAGAGCTCCTATTATTGTTAAGGGAATTGAGCCATATGTTAAGACATGGAAAAAGCCTATAACAATTGCAAGACATGCATATGGCGATGTATATAAAGCATCTGAGATGAAAGTTCCGGAAGCCGGCAAGGCAGAGCTTGTATTTACTAATGAAGCAGGTGAGGAGACAAGAGAACTTATCCATAACTTTAAGGGAGCAGGAGTGCTTCAGGGAATGCACAATCTCAATGATTCTATCGAAAGCTTTGCAAGAAGCTGTTTTAATTTTGCACTTGAGACAAAGCAGGATCTCTGGTTTGCGACTAAGGATACAATTTCTAAGAAGTACGACCATACTTTTAAGGATATTTTCCAGGAAATATTTGACGCAGAGTATAAGACAAAGTTTGAAGAAGCAGGAATAACATATTTCTACACACTTATTGATGATGCAGTAGCAAGAGTTATCCGCTCAGAGGGTGGATATATCTGGGCGTGCAAGAACTATGATGGAGATGTTATGAGTGATATGGTAGCCACAGCATTTGGCTCACTTTCAATGATGACTTCTGTTCTTGTATCACCTCATGGATACTATGAGTATGAAGCTGCTCACGGAACAGTACAGAGACATTATTATAAGCATCTTAAGGGGGAGGAAACATCTACTAACCCTATTGCAACTATATTTGCATGGACAGGCGCTTTAAGAAAGAGAGGAGAGCTTGATAACATTCCGGAACTCGGAAAGTTTGCTGATACTCTTGAGCGCGCATGCATTAAGACTATTGAAGATGGAAAGATGACAAAGGATCTTGCACTTATTACTACAATGGAGAAGCCTGTAACACTTAACACACAGGATTTCATCAGCGCAATAAGACAGACTCTTGAGGAACTTCTGTAATCAGAATTCTTGTGTTTCCATATATTATGGAGGGGCGTATGTCACATTTAATGGGTATAAGTTTTAGAAGCATGAATATAAGCCAGCTTGTTATATGGTTTTTTATATATAGCTTTCTTGGATGGTGTATGGAATGTATAGTTATCAGGAAGCAGCTTGGTTACTGGGAAAACAGGGGCTTTGCCAAGCTGCCGTTCTGTGTAATATATGGTTTCGGAACACTGATTGCTTTTAATATTTTTAAGCCAATTGAGCATAATTATATTGCACTATATATTTTCGGATGTATATGTGCAACTGCATTTGAATATCTGACAGCACAGGTTATGTTAAAGCTGTTTGGTGAGGTGTGGTGGAATTATGATCATCTTAAGTTTAATTACAAGGGAATAATATGTTTACAGTCAACACTTGCATGGGGATTTGTGGCTGTATTTATATTTGGATTCCTGAATAAATTTGTGGAGCGTTTCGTATTTTCTATTGATTCAAAAGTTGCAGGTGTCATGGCAATAATATTGCTTGTGTCATATCTTGCAGATTTTATGAACAGCTTTGCAGTCAATGTTAATATTCATGATGAGAATGTTAAGAATGAATTCAAAAAATTTATGAAAATATTTCACAAATAACAGAGGATGATTGCAATTAAAGCCGGAGTGAAAGTTTATGTTTATTAAGAAGATACGAAATGAATTCAGCCTTTTAATTAATAGCAGCAGGCATGTATGGGTTTTTGAACTGGCATACAAGCTTGTTGCTTTTGCTGTTATATTCCCAATTCTGCTTTTATGTATCAATCTGTGCATGAAAGCCGCTGGAATTAATTATCTTACTAATGAGTATATATACAGAGCGTTAACTCATCCTGTAGTTATCATTGCATTATTTATAATGATGTCTATTTTTGTTATGTATTGTACATATGAAATGACATTTTTGTCTGTATGTTTTGAAACCAAGAGGCAGCTTTTAAATGCATCTATTTTGGATATTATTTATAATTCATATAAAATATTCAGAAAGGTATTTAAGATACGTCATGTTGGTCTGAGTATTTTCTATTTTATATCTATTATTGCATCCAATGTTACAGTATTACTTAATATATTATTTAGTGAAACTAATTACAATCTTTTTAAAATGTATGTGCTTAAGAATCACTGGTATGTAAAAGCCGGACTTATAGCAGCACTTATAATTATATATGTGGTAGTAATACTTGGAATATACAGTATGAATATATGCATTATGGAAGGCAGAGGATTCAGGGAAGCATATAAGAAGAGTGCCTCCATAGTAAGAAAACATCCGGTTGGAACAATAATGGCACTTGTAATTTATAATCTTCTTATGCTT
Source organism: uncultured Lachnospira sp. (assembly GCA_934343805.1). Lineage (GTDB taxonomy): Bacteria > Bacillota > Clostridia > Lachnospirales > Lachnospiraceae > Lachnospira. The sequence continues at coordinate 113,590 of CAKRIN010000001.1, read as the reverse complement.
ACTATTATTGCTGTAACTTATGTGCTGTTGTCAGTATTTCTTGTGCTCGGAGTCAAGATACTTAATATGGCATATCTTGGTAATGCGATTTTTTTATCAGCTTTAAGAACAGAGAGATTTGTAATTAAATGTATATTGGTGTGTGTGGCTATTCCGTTATCATTTTCTGCTATCGGGCATATTTACTATAAATATGTGGGAACAGATGACATAACATTTGAGTTTATAGATATACAGGAGGGACCGGCAAGAAGAAGGAGGCTGATATATAGATTTGTTATATTTGCGGCTCTTGCAGCGGACATTTTTTATCTGATAATAACTTTTAATAATAATCCATTTGAAAATGTGGCTATATTCCATGAGACAAAGGTATGTGCTCACAGAGGAGCATCAATTGATGCTCCGGAAAATACAATGGCTGCATTTGAAAAAGCAATTGAAAATATGGCTGATTATATTGAACTTGATGTACAGCTTACAAAGGATGGAGAAGTTGTTGTAATGCATGATTCATCTGCACTAAGGACTACAGGAGTAGATGAGAACATAAGTAACATGACATATAGGGAAGTTAAGAAACTTGATGCAGGTTCATGGTATTCAAATGAATATGCAGGAGAAAAAGTTCCATCATTAATGGAGGTGCTGGAGCTGGCACAGGGAAAGATTAAGCTTAATATTGAACTGAAGCCATCAGATGACGGATATAATCTGGCTAAAAACACAGTCAAATTGATAGAAAAATACAATATGGTTGACGATTGTGTTATTACATCGTTTAGCAGTTCAGCATTACGAGCAGTGAAAACCCTTAATCCGGATATTAAGGCAGGATATATATTATCAGTTGCATATGGTGATTTTTATGACATGGCTAATATTGATTTCTTTAGTATTAATGCATCATTTTTATCTAAGAGAACAGTTGATGCGATTCATAATTCAGGAAAACAGGTATATGCATGGACCGTTAACAATAAAGAATCAATAAAGAATCTTACTAATAAAGGTGTAGATGGAATAATAACAGATAAGCCTGTATTGGCAAGAGAAACAATATATTCAAGAAATACGTCAGAAACTGTTGTTAATATGATCAGATATGTGTTTAACCAGTAGGATATAGGAGGTTAATATGTTAAGGGGAATAGGAACTTCAAGAGGAATAGGCATTGGACATGTATTAATTATTGATAATAAGAACAATGAAGTTAGCAGGAATAAAATACATGATACGGAGCAGGAAAAAGAAAGATTCTTCAATGTAAGAGAACAATTTATTAAAGAAACACAACAGCTTCTTGCACAGTTAGAAGAAAAGCTGGGAAATAATGACAAGAACGCACTTGTTCTGAAAAACCAGATATATCTGGCAAAGGATATAACAACAGAAAATGAAGTGTGCAATGCTATTGAAAAGGATAATATCTGTGCGGAGGCTGCAATTGAAGATACATGTGATAAGCTTGCAGGTATATTTGCAGCAATGGACAATCCGGATATGCAGCAGAGAGTATCAGATATTGTTGATATGAAGGACCGCATGATCCAGATAATGCAGGGTACTGTAAGGGCAGATTTAACTAATCTTCCAGAGAATACAGTTATTGTTGCAAAAGAGATACAGCCATCAATGACAGCATCTATGGATACAGCACATGTTGTGGGTATAGTCGCAGAAAAAGGTGGAGATACTGCTCATGCATCAATTCTTGCAAGAGCATTAGAAATACCAGCTGTATTGAGTGTTAAAGATGTAATGTCCAAAGTACATAATGATGACCAGATAATAGTTGATGGCGCTTATGGAGAAGTGTTTGTTAATCCGACACCAAGGACATTATCTATATATGATAAGAAAAAGAAAAAATATGAAGAACATATAGAAGAATTAAGAACATTTGTTGATAAAAGTACACAGACTGCGGATGGCAGAACTGTTATTCTTGCGGCTAATATAGGCGGTGCAGCTGAAGCATCAAAGGCGGTTAAAGAGGGTGCTGAGGGAGTAGGCCTTTTCAGGACAGAGTTTTTATTTCTTAATAAGAATTCGCTGCCTACAGAAGAAGAGCAGTTTCAGGAATATAAGAAGGCTGCTGTTCTTATGAAAGGAAAACAGCTTACAATAAGAACTCTTGATATAGGCGGGGATAAGGATATTCCATACATGGGACTTACAAGAGAGAATAATCCTTTCCTTGGTTACAGGGCAATACGTTTTTGCCTGGACAGGGTTGATATTTTTACAACACAGCTGAGAGCAATATTAAGAGCAAGTGCATTTGGCAATATAAGAATTATGGTACCAATGGTTACATCAGTTGGAGAGATTCAATCTGTAAAAAGTATGGTAAGAAGAATATGCAAAGATCTTGATAGAAATCAGATTGCTTATGATAATAATATTAAGATTGGAGTTATGATTGAGACACCTGCGGCGGCAGTTATGGCAGATGTTTTTGCGACAGAGGCAGATTTTTTCTCAATAGGTACTAATGATCTGACACAGTATACTATTGCGGTTGATCGTTGTAATGAGAATGTTGCTTACCTGTATTCAGCATTTAATCCGGCTGTGTTAAGACTTATAAAGAGAACAATTGTATGTGCACATGAAGCTGGAATAGAAGTTGGGATGTGCGGGGAGGCAGCGGCTAATCCTATGATGGTACCTTTGCTTCTGGCATATGGACTGGATGAATTCTCTGTATCTACAGGAAAGGTACTTGAAACAAGAAAGTCTATAGCAGACTGGACAATAAAGGAAGCAGAACAGGTTACTAAAAAGGTAATGACAATGTCATCGGAAAAAGAAGTAACTGATTATCTGAGTGATTATTTTTCTGAAAGAAAAAAGAAATAAAGAGGAATGTATATGACATTATATGATACAGATGAAATAATTGAACGAGTTATTCTGGTGGGCGTTGCATTTGATACAGATGATGATACTGACCGCTCACTCGACGAACTTGCTGAACTGGCTAAAACAGCAGGGGCTGTTACTGTTGGAAGAATGGTACAGACAAGAGATAATTTTCATCCGGCAACTTATATAGGAAAAGGCAAAATAGAAGAATTAAGGGTTCTTATTGATGAACTTGATGCTACAGGAATTATTTGTGATGATGAACTTAGTCCGGCGCAGTTTAAGAACCTTGAAGATGAACTTTCAATTAAGGTTATGGACAGAACTATGGTGATTCTTGACATATTTGCTGCAAGAGCAACTTCAAGTGAAGGAAAAGTCCAGGTTGAAATGGCACAATTAAAGTATAGGTCAATAAGGCTGGCTGGATTTGGAACTTCCATGTCAAGACTTGGTGGTGGTATTGGTACAAGAGGACCTGGAGAGAAAAAGATAGAGACTGACAGAAGACTTATACGTGACAGAATATCTAAGTTGTCAGCTGATTTAAAAGAAATGAAAGCACACAGGGATGTGCAGCGGGAGAAAAGGTCTAAAGCATCTACTCCTGTTGCAGCAATAGTTGGTTATACTAATGCTGGTAAATCAACTCTTCTTAATAAACTGACTGATGCAGGAGTGCTGTCAGAAGATAAGCTTTTTGCGACACTTGATCCTACCACCAGAGCATTAGAACTGCCTAATGGAGAAAAAATACTACTTACTGATACTGTTGGTTTTATAAGAAAGCTTCCGCATAATCTTATAGAGGCATTTAAAAGTACACTGGAAGAAGCCAAATATGCTGATATTATTGTGCACGTTGTGGATGTGTCCAACCCTGATTATGAGCAGCAGACGACAACTGTGTATGCAACTCTTAAACAACTGGGAGTTGGAGATAAGCCGGTAATAACACTTTTTAACAAATGCGATTGCTTTGAACAGAAGCCTGTTGCTAAAGATTTAAAAGCTGATTATACATATAACGTATCAGCTATAAGGGGAACAGGACTTGAGGATTTCAAACAGTGTCTTCAGGATATTATACTTTTAAGCAGAATAAGGATTGAGAGAGTATTTCCTTATAGCGAGGCTGGTAAGATCCAGCTAATAAGAGAATACGGACAGCTTGAAAGTGAAGAATATACTGAATCAGGAATAAAAGTACTTGCATATGTTCCTAAGGAAATAGAAGGGAAGTTGTAGATATGAATCTAATTGCAGCGGTTGATAAGAACTGGGCTATAGGAAGAGGCGGAAGGCTTCTTGTGAATATCCCTGAAGATATCAAGCTTTTCAGAATGGAAACAGCTGGGAAAGCTGCCATTATGGGACGTAAGACATTTGAGAATATATCAGAGAAAACATCGCTTATAGAACGTGAGAATATTGTTCTTACAAGTGATAAAACATATAAGAATGATAATGTAAAGGTTGCGCACTCAGTAGAAGAAGTGTTGGAATACACTAAAGATTATGAATCTTCAGATATATATGTTATAGGTGGAGCATCAGTATTTGAACAGTTTCTGCCATACTGCAATACGGCACACATTACATACATAGATTATAAGTATGATGCTGATTCTTATATGCCGGATCTTGATAAATTACCTGAATGGAGTGTTACGAGAACGAGTGATGAACATACATATTTTGATATATGTTATGAGTTCAGGGAATACAAAAAAGCATAAATTATTAATATCGTGCATATTTTGATACGTTTGAGAAGCCTTTTTTATAAATGTTTTATATTGAAAATATTAATCATATCTGATAGTATAATTAAAAAAAATAAGAGAGGGGAAGAATTATGTTTTGCACAAAATGCGGATATAATGCAGGGACAGCAAAATTTTGTCCTAAATGTGGAACTCCATTAGCAGCTCCACAGAATGTTCAGGCAGAAACAACAAAGCCTGTTGAGACACCAGTACAGCCAGTACAGGAAACACCAGTAGAGTCAGTACAGGAGACACCGGTACAGCCAGTACAGGAGACACCAGTACAGCCGGTACAGGAGACACCAGTACAGCCACAGTTTGGATATCAGCAGCCACAGTTTGGTGCTGGTCAGCCACAGTTTGGATATAATGCAGCAGCTCCTGGATATCAGGAAGCACCACAGGGTGTTCCAGTTCCTAAGAAAAAGAAAAAGTGGCCAATTGTTGCAGCAATCGTAGCTGCAGTAGCAGTTGTAGCAGCAGTTCTTCTTGTTATATTCTTGCCAAAGTTAAAGAGTAATTCAGAAGATAAGCATGCGATAGAAGCAGTTAAGAAAGTTGGAGCATCTCTTGAGGATTCAGTAGATAAGCTTTTTAATAATCTTTCAACAACATCAGTATCTGATAAGACAGAATTCTCAGGAACATTTAAGTTCGATTCTGTATCTGTAGATGGAGAAGATTATACTAAGTATGTAAAAGCAGATACTTTATACTATGATGTTCAGGTAGATACACTTTCAGATAAAGCAGCTGGAGAATTAAAGCTTCAGAATGGAAGCACTTCATTACTTACAGTTTCATTTTATACAGATGGAACAACAGTATATTTTAAGGTTCCAGAACTGTTTAGTGAGTCATTCAGCATGTCTGTAGCACAGCTTGCTAAGGATTCAGATATTAGTTATTATTCAGACTTTAGTGATATCTCAGGATATTTGTCAATGTTCTCTGGAACAGGTGATGTTGAGCAGTATAAGGAGCCTGCTAAGGCTGCTGCAAGAGCATTAGCTAAGGGAATTGATGCATTTGCTGAGAATTGCCAGTATGATAAGAATGATAGTCTTACATACAATTCACAGAATGGTGATATTAAGGTAAAAGAGTATAGCGTAACAGTAAATGAAGCAGCAGTTAAGGCAGCTTGTGATGCAGCAATTGATGCTTTATATGCAGATTCAGCAACATCATCATATATGTCAATGCTTTCTATAGCTGGATATACACAGGATTCGCTTAAGAGTACAATTGCAGATTCTATTAAGGGAATGACACCAGTTAAGTTCTCAATGTATGTTGATGATGATGACGATATTGTAAGAGTTGCCATGAATCTTTCAGATATTGATTCAACAACATCTGGAACATTCTCAGTTGCATTTATTGGAGATAAGAATCCTTCAGATTATGTTGTTGTTGAAGCAGAAGCAGATGATGTTACATTAAAGTATACAATCCAGAATAGAGATAACAATTCAGCAGTTGCATTTGAGATGAAGCAGGGAACAGAATATCTTAATATGGGACTGGACTGCTCATTATCAGGTAATACAGTAACTATTAATGATTTATCAATGAATATGCTTGCTGATGGTGTTAAGGCTGATTTCAAGGTGACAGGTGATTATTCCCAGAAGGAATTCAGCTCTATGAAGTATACATCATCTAATTTCAGCAATCCGGTTAATGTATATAATATGACAAGTGCCCAGCAGACAGCACTTTCTATGGAACTTGTACAGAATGCTAATGTTTTCTCAAAGATTTTAGGAGATGATCTTTATAAGCAGATGTTTGGCTCATTGACAAGTACAACAATAACTCCAACAAATGGAGGAACAACAGGTACAGGAACAACAGGTACAGGAACAACAGGTGCAGCAGGTACAACTACAACAACTGGTACTGTTGACAGCAGTCTTGTTGGAACATGGACAGAAACAATAGGTTCATCTACTACAATATTGACAATTAATGCTGATGGCAAGGGTACTATTGCATCTGATGGCACAACAGTTAATGCAACATATGCTGCAAAGGATGGTAAGTTAACAATTACTATGGAATATATGGGAGCTGTATCTGATCCAACAGAGTATACATATACAATAAGTGGTAAAACACTTACGCTTACTGCAGATGGATATTCAGATATATTCACAAAGAATTAATTGATTACAATTTATTAATATGTTTATAAAGGAGGAAAACCATGCTGGTTCATACACATGGTTTTCCTCCTTTAATTTTATGAATATACAATATAGGTACTGTATCTGAAGCGGCGCAGTTTTTGCTCCATTTTAATTGCATTGGATAAAATACGGAATGCACCGACCTGTACTTTATAGTAGTCGTCTTCATATATAATAAATGCCGGAAAACCTTCTATGAGCAGGGAATTTAACATTCTGTCGGCATTGTCTTTGTTTTTGTATGCACCGACCTGTACGCGATACAGTGCTACTGGTTCATAGTTATCTTCGCATGTACAGCTTCCGGTATATTTTTTATTACAAATTCTGTTATTTTCATCATGACTTTTTTCACAAATCTTCTCATTATTATTATTGCTGTTAGTGTAGTTGTCTGAGTTATAATCAGAACCAGTTGATGCTGAATTAACTGATGAAGGTGTTGTTTGGGATGGTGAAATACCTAAGGCTTTAAGAATGCCATCTGCAATTGCATTTGCAATTTTATCGAAGTTTTTATCGAAAAGTTCATTGTCTTTATCATTATTTATAAAACCGGCTTCAACAAGAACAGCAGGCATATGTGTTCGCTTAAGGACTACGAGATTAGGACGCTCAGTAATCCCAAGATTTTTAAAACCTGCTTTCTCAAGTTCTGAATTGATGTCAGCTGCCATTGTTGCTCTGATGCCAGAATTGTTATATACAAGACTTTCTACTCCAGAGTACTGATTAGGCGTTGGAGAAGAATTTCTGTGTATAGAAACAAAATAATCGGCATTAGCTTCATTTGCATCTGTGGCTTTTTTGAAAGGGGTTTCATATTCATCTGTTGTTCTTGTGTATACAACATCAACACCATTTTTTTCAAGAATATTTCCAACAGCAAGTGCAAGCTTTAAATTATCATCTTTTTCAGATCTTCCATTATAAGTAGCACCATAATCGCCGCCTCCGTGACCGGCATCTATGGCAATTTTATATTTAGCCATAATATCTCCGTATAGATTGATCATAATATTGTATGCAAAATGCATATTTTATGTACCAACATCATATAAGTATTTTAAGACGTTAATGAGGTTTAATTATGAATGTTGGATATGTACATACATTTGAAGTGCCAGAAGGAAATATAGATAAGGGAAGACTTAAAGTAAGCGTTGTGAATTATGAAAATGTGCCAGTAAAAGGTGCAGCTGTCAGAATATCATATACAGGTAATCCTGACAATGAAGTTGGAGAGATTACTACTGATTCAGATGGAATAGCAATATTTAATGATTTAAGCGCACCTCCTATTGAATATAGCATGGAGCCAGGAAACAGACAGCCATTTTCTGAATATGATATAAGGGTTACTGCACCAGGATATTTCGATGTCAATGTGTCAGGAAGTGATATGTTTTCAGGAGAAATCAGTCTTCAGAATATAAGGATGACCGGTAGAGAAAATATGGAGAATAATGCGGATTATAATATTGTAATTCCAGTTAATACTTTATATGGAGATTATCCACCTAAAATAGATGAGGCGGAGATAAAACCAATGGGACAGTCGGGAGAGATTGTCCTTGACAGGGTCGTTGTACCAGAGATAGTAGTCGTGCATGATGGACCGCCAACGGATTCTTCAGCTGACAATTATTATGTAACTTATAAAGATTATATTAAAAATGTTGCCAGCTCGGAAATATATTCAACATGGCCAAGACAGACCATACAGGCTAATGTGCTTGCAATAATGTCATTTACGCTTAATCGTGTATATACCGAATGGTATAGGAATCAGTTTTATGACTTTACAATAACGTCATCAACTGCATATGATCAGAAATGGGTTAATGGGAGAAATGTATTTGAAAGTATATCACAGGTAGTAGATGATATATTTGACAATTACATATCAAGACCAAATGTAAAACAGCCGATACTTACGCAGTATTGCGATGGAAAAAGGGTTACATGTCCTAACAGGCTTTCTCAATGGGGAAGTAAGTATCTTGGAGACCAGAATTATTCATCTATAGAGATATTAAGGTATTATTATGGTCAGGATGTGTATATTAATGAAGCAGAGCAGATAAGTGGAATACCATATTCATGGCCGGGAATGAATTTAGATATCGGTTCATCAGGGCAAAAAGTAAGACAGCTTCAGGAACAGCTTAACCTGATTGGAGAATATTATAAATCGATACCAGTTCTTAGTGTAGATGGAATATATGGCGAGCAGACAGCTGCTGCAGTTAAAGAGTTTCAGAGGATTTTTAATCTTCCTCAGTCAGGAATAACAGATTTTCCAACATGGTTTACAGTATCAGAGAAATATGTTGCTCTTGCAGGGTTAGCAGAGTTATAGAGTATTAGAAGGGGCTGGAGCACTAAGAAATTAGTGCGGTGCCCTTTTTTCTATGTTAAGACGATATATAAGGGCACCGCAAATTATATGAAGCTGTATTAAACAGCCTGTCCAAGACATGTTTTGATATCATCTTCAGGATTGCTTATAAGCTGTAACTGAAATGTGTCAACAAGATATTGCAATACATTTGGACTTATGAATGCCGGCAGGGTAGGCCCCAGATATATCTTTTTGATGCCGAGACTTAATAGTGCAAGAAGGTCAGCAACAGCCTTCTGTTCGTACCATGAAACAATAAGTGATAATGGAAGACTATTAACGTCTGTATTGAATGCATCGGCAAGAGCGTTAGCAATAAGAATTGCAGAATACACATCATTGCATTGACCAATATCAAGGAGTCTTGGAAGTCCGGCAACAGTACCAAAATCAAGCTTGTTGAAGCGGTATTTGCCACATGCGAGTGTAAGAATCATACAGTCATCAGGAACCATTGTTGCAAAATCAGTAAAATAACTTCTTCCCGGTCTTGCACCGTCACAGCCTCCAATAAGGAAGAAATGTCTTATCTGCTTGGATTTGACAGCTTCCACAAGTTCTCCTGCATGCGAAAGTGCCGCTTCATGTCCGAATCCTACAAGAATCTCTTTAACCTCCTGATCTTCAGTAAAGCCTCCAAGTTCAAGAGACTGTTTTATGATTTCAGAGAAATCTTTTTCACCGTCAGGTTTTTTCTCAATATATTTAATACCATCCCAGCCTACGACATTAGTGGAATATATTCTGTCTTTATAGGTGTCTCTTGGGCGCATAAGACAGTTGGTAGTCATTAAAATACAGCCGGGAAGATTATCAAACTGCTTCTGCTGATCCTGCCATGCTCCACCAAAGTTACCAACAAGATGTGCATATTTTTTAAGACCATCATAACCATGAGATGGGAGCATTTCTCCATGAGTATATATATTAATACCAAGACCTTCAGTCTGCTTTAATAGCATTTCGAGGTCTTTAAGATCATGGCCTGATACGATAATAAACGGACCTTTCTTAATGTGAACATTAACTGTGTGAGGTGATGGATTACCGTAAATGGTAGTGTTTGCCTCATCAAGCTTTTTCATAACTTCAATAGCCATATCTCCGGTTTTAAGTGTAAGACGGATAAGTTCCTCTACAGTAAGTGTGTTGTCGGTAATTGCTTCAAGTGCTGTGATATAGAAATTATCAACATTGTCACTGTAATAGGAAAGCTCTCTTGCCTGATGTCCATAGGCACTTATTCCTTTAAGTCCATAAAGAATTGTCTGTCTTAAAGAACGGATATCAGGGTCTAATGTCTTGTCATACATTATGCCTGCCATTGGCGCGTCACGAAGCATATCTGCTTTTGTTTCGGGCAGTTCATATGCAGCAGCGGGAGTGACGTGATCGGTTATGCCAATCATATTTTTGAGGTTGCTCTTAATATCACGGGATTGTTTAAGAAGGTGGATATGGTCATCCACATTGAAATTAACATTAGTAAGAGTTGTAAAGAGACAGTTTTCAATAAAACTTACAATGCTTTTATCAACATTAAGTCCAGAATCTAAAAGATGTTTTGCATAAAAGCTGATTCCTTTTAATTGATAAATAAGTAAATCCTGAAGATTAGCTATTTCGGGAGTCTTTCCACATACACCGAGCTTGGTGCAGCCTTTTCCACCAGCAGTCTGTTCACACTGGTAACAGAACATATCATATTCCAGATCCATATTATTACTCATAAAATTCTCCTTTATGTTTGAAATTATAGTAATAATTATGAACCTGAAATGTCTGATTTATTCAATATTATTAATCTGCACGTCCCTTTTTACTGTCATGTTTGTTTTTGTACATGGCGGCATCTACAGATTTGATACATTCATCAATGCCATCTGCATTGATATTGCCATAACCGATAGCTATTGAATATGGATAACTTAGCAATGCTTCTTCATCTTTAGCTGCATTCTGAAAGTCACTAATCACATGATTTAGTTCTTTATCAGAGTGTTTATCTGAAATAATGCAGAATTCATCACCGCCAGTCCTATAGCAATGAGCACAATCTGAAAAAAATCTGCGCAGAAGAGAAGCAGTTCTGGTTATTGCATCATCTCCAAATTGATGCCCATAGCTGTCATTAATTAATTTAAGATTATTAAGATCAGCTATTAGTATAAATCCGGAAGAACAATTATTATTTCTTAATTCAGTAATTTTAAGTTCATACGCAGAACGGTTTTCAAGCTGAGTCATGGCATCTTTAAATGCAAGTTCGCGATAAACTGCATTCTTGGCTTCCTGAAGAGAACTTTTGGTAATCATATGAATAACGGAATAAGTAAGGTACATTAACAGAATTATTAATCCATATGTTGAATATTTAATCATTCCATCTGCAGGCTTTGAAATATAATATCTTGCGATATCTGTAAAAATAAATGCACCAATAATAATAAGCGCACAATATATGCTGTTATCATCAGAAATTTTGTGCCTTATGTTTCTTATGGAGCTTATAAGGATAACCAGAATTATAGTTATTACTTCTATGTGTACAACGATAAGCAGATCAGTCCATTGTATTATATTTAGAAATTGCATCATGAATATGATTACTATAGCTGCAAATTCAGACCAGTAAAAGATCCGGACAAATACCATATTTTTAAAGGCGTCATATGTTAGCAAAAATCCGGTTACAAGTAAAGGCAGCATAAAGAAAGAACAATATCCAAGTAAAGCTATAACAGAAGTCTTATTAATAATTAACTGGGAAGAATCCGATAAAGAATAAACCCATATGGCACTATCAATGGATGTAATTCCAAGCCAGCGCAATCTGTTGGAAAGTTTTCCTTTTATAAAAACAGAACCAATAACAAGACCAGCACCAATAATTATTGTAATAAAACTCAGTACAATTGAAAGAACATTTTTTTTAATGATGTTGAAAAGTATTGCGCTTTTTGAACCACTGTATAATTCAAATATGGTGCTTAACTTTAAATTGTTGTGCATATTAATTGTCAGGTCAAAATCTCCATCAGGAACTTCAAAACAATACCAGTGTGAAGGATTTGCAAGATTCAGTGAATCATTGGAAGTGTCTTCATGCAGTATAAGCTGGTTGTTTATGTATATATTGCATGCCGGATTATAGGCATAGAAAGATATATATCCACCAGAAATTTCATCCCTTGAAAAATGTCTCTGAATAACAATATCATATGATTTTTCGTTAAGGTTAAAAGGAAGTGAAACATTTTTTTTGGTTGAATTGTATGTAAGTGTAAAATTATCTTTTATAACTGAAAGAGAATCGTTGTCAAAGCCAAGGTTTTTAACCTGAGTTGTATTATATAGATATATAGTCAGGACAGTTATTATCATTAACAGCAGCAATGAACATATCTGTCGAATATCTATATTACATCTTTCTGATTGTTTCATTATATAATTACCCCGAATCTGTTTTTCTATATAATAACATATTTTCATGGGAAAAAGGTATAAATATTACAAAGGTAAATAATAATGCAGAAAAATAATATTTATCTACTTGAATTTAATAGCGGAAAGCTTATTATATTTTTCAGAATAGTTAATCAGCAGATTATGTTGAAGGAGAAACTTATGAATAAAGAATTAAGAATGATTGCAGATAATATAATTAATGAGACAATAAAGAAAGTCCTTCCTGATGAGGCAGTCAGAAAGACACTTGATAATATTGAATTTGAGGGGAAAGTTATTCTTGTGTCAGTAGGAAAAGCAGCATGGCAGATGGCTAAAGCAGCCAGTGATTGCCTGGGTGAGAGAATAAATAATGGGATTGTAATAACAAAGTATGGACATGTAAAAGCTCCTATTAAGAATATAGAATGTTTTGAAGCGGGTCATCCTGTGCCAGATGAGAATTCTTTCATAGCAACGCAGAAGGTAATTGATATGGTGGGAAATCTTTCGGAAGGTGATACAGTTCTGTTTCTTTTGTCAGGTGGTGGAAGTGCATTATTTGAAAAGCCTCAGATTACAGGAAAAGAATTGCAGGATATAACTAATCAGTTACTTGCATGTGGTGCAGATATTGTTGAAATAAACACAATAAGAAAACGTTTATCGGAAATAAAGGGTGGAAGGTTTGCCAAAATGTGCGAGCCTGCGCAGGTTGTGTCAATAGTGTTGTCGGATATACTTGGAGATCCGCTGGATATGATAGCATCAGGCCCGGCATGTGCGGATTTGTCAACATGCGAAGAAGCAAGGTATATTGTGGATAAATATAATATTAAACTTAGCGAAGATGCCAGAAAACTAATGGATATAGAAACGCCAAAGCAGCTTAATAATGTCACAACATATATTAATGGAAGTGTACGTGAATTATGCAAAGTTGTTGCATCAGAATGTTTAAAATATGGATATCAGCCAGTAATACTTACAGATCAGTTATGTTGCGAGGCAAAAGAAGCAGGAAGCTTTCTTGCATCAATTGCGAAAACATATTATAAGACTGATAAGAAACTTGCATATATAGCTGGTGGAGAGACGATAGTTAATATTACAGGTCATGGTAAAGGCGGAAGAAATCAGGAAATTGCATTATCAGCAGCGGATGGAATAAAAGATATGCCAGATGTTGCTGTATTCAGTATAGGAAGTGATGGAACGGATGGACCAACTGATGCCGCTGGTGGATATTGCGATGGCGATACTGCAAATGTCCTTAAGAATAATGGCATAGATATATTTGATGTACTTAAGAATAATGATGCTTATAATGCACTCAGATTAACAGATGGACTTATCATAACTGGTCCGACAGGAACAAATGTTAATGATGTTTCTGTATTATTAATAGGTGTTTGAGGATGCATGTAATGAAGAAGCCAGTATTTTGCTGGCTTTATATTTTTTTAATAAATTCATTAGCACTCGCCTCTTGACAGTGCTAACAATGAGATGTATAACATCAATTGTAAGAGGAAAACAATAGATAAACAGTGAAGTTGAAGCTTCATTGTAACAGAAGGAGGTAATCGTATGAACATTAATAAGTTTACACAGAAGTCTATTGAGGCTGTTAACCAGTGCGAGAAGATTGCCTACGATTATGGTAATCAGGAGATTGACCAGGAACATTTTCTGTACAGTCTCTTAACTATAGAAGATAGTCTTATCGCAAGTCTGATAGAGAAGATGGGAATTGATAAGGACACATTTGTTAAGAATATTGAGACTCTGCTTAGCCAGAAGAATAAGGTTTCGGGAAATGTACAGCTTTATGTAAGCAATGATCTTAATAAGGTTTTAGTAAATGCAGAAGATGAAGCAAAGAGAATGGGGGATGCATATGTTTCTGTTGAGCATCTTATGCTTGCAATGATTGCAGCACCTAACAAGGGCATAAAGCAGCTTTTTAAGACATATGGAATTAACAGGGAATCATTCCTGTCAGCTCTTGCCACAGTAAGAGGTAACCAGAGTGTTACTTCGGATAATCCGGAGGCAACTTATGATACTCTTAGCAAATATGCTACAGACCTTGTAGAAAGAGCGAAGGATGGAAAGCTTGATCCTGTAATAGGCAGGGATAATGAAATCAGAAATGTAATAAGAATCCTTTCACGTAAGACTAAGAACAATCCGGTCCTTATTGGTGAACCTGGTGTTGGTAAAACGGCAGTTGTTGAAGGACTTGCACAGAGAATTGTCAGAGGTGATGTTCCAGAAGGATTAAAGGATAAGAAGCTTTTCGCACTGGATATGGGTGCGCTTGTTGCAGGTGCGAAGTATCGTGGTGAATTTGAGGAAAGACTTAAGGCTGTGCTTGATGAAGTTAAGAAATCTGAAGGTCAGATAATTCTGTTTATTGATGAGATTCACACTATTGTAGGTGCAGGTAAGACAGAAGGTGCTATGGACGCAGGCAATATGTTAAAGCCAATGCTTGCCCGTGGTGAACTTCATTGTATAGGTGCTACAACTCTTGATGAGCACAGAGAGTACATCGAGAAAGACCCGGCGCTTGAAAGACGATTCCAGCCGGTTATGGTTGATGAGCCTACAGTAGAGGATACAATTTCAATTCTTAGAGGTCTTAAGGACAGATATGAAGTGTTCCATGGAGTTAAGATTACAGATGGCGCGCTTGTAAGTGCCGCTACTTTGTCAGACAGGTACATTTCAGACAGATTTCTGCCAGATAAGGCTATTGACCTTGTAGATGAGGCATGTGCAATGATTAAAACTGAACTTGATTCAATGCCTGCAGAACTTGATGAGAAGAGAAGAAAGATTATGCAGCTTGAGATCGAGGAGGCTGCCCTTAAGAAAGAGACGGATAACCTCAGTAAAGAAAGACTTGATGCATTACAGAAGGAATTATCTGAGTTAAGGTCTGATTTTAATATCCAGAAAGCTAAATGGGACAGCGAGAAATCTTCTGTTGACCAGGTAAGTAAGTTAAAGGAAGAGATTGACCAGATCAATACACAGATAGCACAGGCTAAGAGAGAATATGATCTTAATAAGGCAGCGGAGCTTCAGTACGGTAAGCTTCCACAGGCACAGAAAGCTCTGGAAGAAGCTGAGAAGAAGTCAAATAACAGAGATATGAGCCTCGTTCATGAAAGTGTTACTGAAGAAGAGATTGCCAAGATTATATCAAGATGGACTGGTATTCCGGTAAGCAAGTTAAGTGAATCTGAAAGGCAGAAAACTCTTAATCTTGATGAACAGCTCCATAAGAGAGTTATAGGTCAGGATGAAGGTGTTACTAAGGTTACAGAAGCAATCATAAGATCTAAGGCAGGTATTAAAGATCCAACTAAGCCAATTGGATCATTCCTGTTCTTAGGACCTACAGGTGTAGGTAAGACAGAGCTTGCAAAAGCACTCGCTGAGAGCCTTTTCGATGATGAATCTAATATAGTAAGACTTGATATGTCCGAGTATATGGAGAAGTATTCCGTATCCAGACTTATCGGAGCGCCTCCAGGATATGTAGGTTATGATGAAGGTGGACAGCTTACAGAAGCTGTAAGAAGAAAACCATATTCAGTTGTTCTATTTGATGAGGTTGAGAAGGCACATCCAGATGTATTTAATGTCCTCTTACAGGTACTTGATGATGGCCGTATCACTGATTCACAGGGAAGAACTGTGGATTTCAAGAACACTATAATCATAATGACAAGTAACATTGGTTCGTCATATCTGCTTGAAGGAATTAATCCGGATGGCTCAATTAAGCCAGAAGCAGAGGAAGCAGTTATGGGGGATTTAAAGAATCACTTCAGACCAGAATTCCTTAACCGTCTTGATGAGATAATTATGTTCAAGCCGCTTACTAAGGACAATATCAGCAACATCATCAATCTTTTAGTTGCAGATGTTAATAAAAGACTTGCAGATAAGGAACTTGAAATTGTTCTTACCGACGCAGCCAAGGATTTTATCGTTGAGAATGGATTTGACCCAATGTATGGTGCAAGACCACTTAAGAGATATGTCCAGAAGACAGTAGAGACACTGGCAGCCAAGTTAATACTTGCAGGCAATATCAATACAGGTGATGATATTGTTATTGACCTTGTAGATGGAAAGCTGACAGCCAGAGCCGCTGCAAGACAGAAATAAGCCGGTAGGATAATTGGATTAAGGTTATAAAGAATTAAGTATGACAGGTGTAATGTATAGGGAAGACTTATATATTACACCTGTTTTTTAAAATGTCTCTGCTCCAAACATACTAAATTGAGTCTGATTCAGAAGTTAGTACGTTATTTAGATTATTATTAAGTATAGAAGAAATTAAAGAGCCTACTAAACAATTGTAAAACACAAGCTTAGTATGTATATTACTGATAATATTAGTTTTAATTCATTGCTATTAATCAAAAATTCTGAAAAAAACCTACTAAAATGTAATTGAATGATTGTTTCGTATGTAAATTAAAGGTGTGTTCAATTTGAGAAGCAAAAAAATACATACTAAATGCGTGCTTAAAGATGCTTTAGTAGGTATCGGAGAGTCAAGCTAGTGCTTTTTGAATATTCAGTCCGGCAGTTTCTTCATTTCTATTTCAAATCTAAACAAACTGGTTCTTTTCACTATTATATTCGTAATTGATAGTCTTTAACTTATCAGTTATATCTTTCTCGGATACCATGTATGAATGGCATAATTCCTGTAATGTGGTGTAATTGTCACGAAGCTGTGTATTGACAAAGCTTAAAAGCATAACAGGGTCTTTAGGCATAGAAGTCATAGAAAAGTCCTCCTTTTATTATGTTTTTGGAATAGCACCAGTATTGATGCTGATACATTCCAAACAGCATGAATATTCTCCCACAAATGGCATATTCTGTAAATGTAAGGCTTGTATATAAAATTGTATTAAAATAAATACATTTATGGTTGCACGAAAACGATTACTATGTTATAATTTTAACAAGCTGAAAATAACGGACAGAGAGGATAATTGAATACGAAATATGGAGGTTTTGTTATGAAGAAATGGGTGTATTTATTTACAGAGGGTAATGCAGATATGCGAGAGCTTCTCGGTGGTAAAGGTGCGAATCTGGCAGAGATGACTAATATTGGTCTTCCTGTTCCACAGGGTTTTACTATTACTACAGAAGCTTGTACCCAGTATTACGAGGATGGTAGAGAGATCAATGATGAGATCATGGGACAGATTAACGAACATATTGAGAAGATGGAACAGATTACAGGCAAGAAGTTTGGAGATATGGAGAATCCGCTTTTAGTTTCTGTTCGTTCTGGAGCAAGAGCTTCTATGCCGGGTATGATGGATACAATCCTTAATCTTGGACTTAACGAGGATGTTGTTAATGTAATTGCACAGAAATCTGGCAATCCAAGATGGGCATGGGATTGTTATAGAAGATTCATTCAGATGTATTCAGATGTAGTTATGGAAGTTGGTAAGAAATATTTCGAAGAGCTTATTGACAAGATGAAGGATGAGAGAGGGGTTAAGCTTGATGTAGAGCTTACAGCAGACGATCTTAAGGAGCTTGCAACACAGTTTAAGGCTGAATATAAGTCCAAGATTGGCAAAGATTTCCCAGATGATCCTAAGGAACAATTATATGGAGCTATCAAAGCTGTATTCCGTTCATGGGACAACCCAAGAGCTAATGTATACAGAAGAGATAATGATATTCCTTATTCTTGGGGAACAGCAGTTAATGTACAGTCTATGGCATTTGGTAACATGGGAGATGACTGTGGTACTGGTGTTGCATTTACAAGAGATCCTGCAACTGGTGCAAAGGGACTTTTTGGAGAATTTCTTACTAATGCGCAGGGTGAAGATGTTGTTGCCGGCGTAAGAACTCCAATGCATATTCAGGAAATGAGTGAGAAGTTCCCGGAAGCATTTGAACAGTTTAAGAATGTGTGTGCAACTCTGGAAGAGCATTACAGAGATATGCAGGACATGGAATTTACAGTAGAGCATGGCAAGCTGTTCATGTTACAGACCCGTAATGGTAAAAGAACAGCACAGGCAGCATTAAAGATTGCATGCGACCTTGTAGATGAGGGAATGAGAACAGAGAAGGAAGCAGTAGCAATGATTGATCCTCGTAATCTTGATACACTTCTTCATCCACAGTTCGATGCAGCTGCACTTAAAGCTGCAACTCCAGCAGGAAGAGGACTTGGGGCATCTCCTGGTGCTGCATGCGGTAAGATTGTATTCTCAGCAGAAGATGCAGAAGTATGGAATGCAAGGGGAGAAAAGGTTGTTCTTGTAAGACTCGAGACTTCACCAGAAGATATTACAGGTATGAAGGCTTCACAGGGTATTCTTACTGTAAGAGGAGGTATGACAAGCCATGCAGCCGTTGTTGCAAGAGGTATGGGAACATGCTGTGTATCTGGATGTGGTGATATTGCAATGGACGAAGCTAATAAGAAGTTCACGCTTGCAGGCAAGGAATATCATGAAGGAGATTATATCTCTATTGATGGTACAACAGGTAATATATATGACGGACAGATTCCTACAGTTGATGCCAAGATTGCAGGAGAGTTTGGAAGAGTTATGGAGTGGGCTGATAAGTATAGAAAGTTAAAGGTACGTACTAATGCTGACACTCCTAAGGATGCCAAGAAGGCAAGAGAACTTGGCGCAGAAGGTATCGGACTTTGCCGTACTGAGCATATGTTCTTTGAAGAAGACAGAATTGCAGCATTCAGAGAGATGATATGTTCTGATACAGTAGAAGAAAGAGAAGCAGCACTTGATAAGATTCTTCCATATCAGCAGGGAGATTTCGAAGCACTTTATGAGGCACTTGAAGGCAATCCAGTAACTATCAGATTCCTTGATCCACCTCTTCATGAATTCGTTCCTACAGAGGAAGAGGATATTAAGAAGTTAGCTGATGCACAGGGCAAGTCAGTAGAGACTATTAAGAATATCATTGCAAGTCTCCATGAATTTAATCCTATGATGGGACACAGAGGATGCCGTCTTGCAGTAACATATCCAGAGATTGCCAAGATGCAGACAAGAGCTGTTATAAGAGCTGCAATCAATGTTAAGAAGGCACATCCAGACTGGAATGTTAAGCCTGAGATTATGATTCCTCTTATCTGTGAGGTTAAGGAATTAAAGTACGTAAAGAAAATTGTTGTTGAGACAGCAGATGAGGAAATTAAGGCAGCAGGAATTGACCTTAAATATGAGGTTGGTACTATGATTGAGATTCCAAGAGCAGCACTTACAGCTGATGAGATTGCCAAGGAAGCTGATTTCTTCTGTTTCGGTACTAATGATCTTACACAGATGACATTTGGTTTCTCAAGAGATGATGCGGGTAAGTTCCTTAATGCATACTATGAATCTAAGATATTTGAGAATGATCCATTTGCAAAGCTTGACCAGAATGGTGTAGGCAAACTTATGGATATGACAATAAAGCTTGGAAGACCAGTTAATCCTAATCTTCATATTGGTATTTGCGGAGAGCATGGTGGAGATCCTTCATCAGTTGCATTCTGCCACAAGATTGGTCTTGATTATGTAAGCTGTTCACCATTCAGAGTACCTATTGCAAGACTTGCAGCAGCACAGGCTGCTATTGCGGAAGAGAAATAATTACAAGTTTAGACTATAACATAAGTTTCGGGGCATGGAAAGCAAAAGCTTTTCATGCCCCGAAATGTTTAAAATGGATGTTTAAAATGGAATATTTTCTCATTGCTCTAAATCTTAATATGTTCTATAATTATATAAAATTATATTGATTGGAGCGTATTATGGAACAAAAGAAAATGGAACCTATTCGCGATGCCAGACAGCTTGGTAAAGCGAAGATGCTGATTCTTGGTATTCAGCATATGTTTGCCATGTTTGGCGCAACCATCCTTGTACCTATTCTGGTATCGGGATATTTTCAGGCTGCCTGCGGTGAAGAGCTTACCAGAGGTCTGTCTGTATCAGTAACACTTTTCTGTGCTGGTTTTGGCACATTAATATTCCATCTGTGCACTAAGTTTAAGGTGCCTGCATTTTTAGGATCTTCCTTTGCATTTCTTGGTGGATTCTATACAGTAGCTAATCTTGACGGCGGCATGTATGCTACAATGTCAGCTAATGATAAGGCTGCTTACGCATGTGGTGGTATATTTGTTGCCGGAATGCTTTACTTCGTACTTGCACTTATAATTAAGCTTGTCGGAGTCAACAGAGTTATGAAATTCCTTCCACCTGTAGTTACAGGACCTATCATTATATGTATTGGTCTTTCACTTGCAGGTTCAGCAATCTCTAATGCATCAACAAACTGGCTGCTTGCATTTGTTGCGCTTGCTGTAATTATTATATTTAATATATGGGGTAAGGGACTTTTCAAGATTATTCCTATTCTTATGGGTGTAGTAATTTCATATGTATTTGCACTTATCCTTAATGCATGTGGGGTACACAATCCTGATGGTTCGGCAATACTTAATTTTTCAGCAATCTCTTCAGCAGCATGGGTTGGAATACCTAAGTTCCAGTTCATGAAATTTGATGTAACAGCTATTCTTGTAATGGCTCCTATTGCTATTGCAACAATGATGGAACATATTGGAGATATGTCAGCTATTTCTGCCACAGTTGAAGAAAATTACTTAGCAGATCCGGGACTTCACAGAACGCTTATCGGTGATGGTGTTGCCACAGCATTTGCAGGAGCAATTGGTGGCCCGGCTAATACTACATATGGTGAGAATACTGGAGTTCTCGAACTTTCTAAGGTATATGATCCAAGAGTAATCAGAATTGCAGCAGTATTTGCAATCGTACTTTCATTTATACCTAAGTTCTCATCAGTTATATCTACGATGCCAACAGCGATTATTGGTGGTGTGTCATTCATGCTTTATGGTATGATATCAGCTATCGGTGTAAGAAATGTTGTTGAAAATCAGGTTGATCTTACTAAGTCAAGAAACCTTATTATTGCAGGTGTTATATTTGTATGTGGGTTAGGTTTCGGTAATGGACTTACATTTACAATTGGTGGAACATCTATAACGCTTACAGCGCTTGCAATTGCAGCTATAGCAGGTATTCTTCTAAATGCAATATTACCTGGCAATGATTATGAGTTTGGGAAGAATCCAGCAGGTGACAGCAGCCGTGGAGTTTATGTTATGAACACAGATTCTGAAAAAGAAGAATCTGAAGATGCTGAATAATATCATAATTTATATAACTGATTACAGTTGTAATTAATAACTTATTTGGAGGTATTTAATAATGATGGATTTTGAGAATGAGAAGAATATAACTATATTTACACATCCACTTATCCAGCATAAGATTTCAATTCTTAGAGATAAGAAGACAGGAACTAATGAATTCAGAAAACTGGTAGAAGAGATAGCTATGCTTGAAGGCTTTGAGGCTTTATCAGACCTTCCAACAGAAGATGTTGAGATTGAGACACCTATTGAAACTTGTATGACACCTATGATTTCAGGTCGTAAGCTTGCAATTGTACCAATTTTAAGAGCAGGTCTTGGAATGGTTCCTGGAGTACTCTCACTTGTACCAACGGCTAAGGTTGGACATATAGGAATGTATCGTAATGAAGAAACACACGAACCTGTACCATATTACTGTAAGCTTCCACATCCAATTGAGGAAAGAACTATTGTAGTAACAGATCCAATGCTTGCAACAGGTGGTTCAGCAGTAGATGCTATTGATCAGATTAAGAAGGTTGGAGGAAAGCAGATTAAGTTCATGTGTATCATAGCAGCTCCAGAGGGAGTTGAAAAACTTCATAAGGCACATCCTGATGTTCAGATATACATAGGACATCTGGACAGAGAGCTTAATGCAGATGCTTATATCTGTCCGGGACTTGGGGATGCTGGCGACAGAATCTTTGGAACTAAGTGATTGACTATAGAGATATCATTGATGTATCCTTATTAAGGATTATTGATAGTATGCAAATGCGGCTCCCGATGGGAGCCGTTTTTGTGACTTATACTAATTAATGAAGGAGATGTAGATGAGCAGGGAGGAGAATAGAAAGAATTTTTATAAATATGTATCACAGAATATTCTTGGAATGATTGGATTTTCCTGTTATGTTCTTGCTGATTCATATTTTATATCTGTTGCAAAAGGCGCAGACGGACTTACAGCATTAAATCTTGTTATGCCGTTATACAGCATAATATTTTCAGTAGGTGAAATGATTGGTGTTGGCTCTGCTATCAGGTATGCAATTGGTAAGATTAAAAAAGATGCAGACGCGGATAAATATTTCTGGAATTCGTTAATATGGTGTGTAATGTTAAGTGTGATATTTGTTTTTGCCGGAGTATTCTTTTCGGCAGATATCATGCGTGTTCTTGGAGCTGATGAGCATATTGTGGCAGTGGGAAATAATTATACTAAAATATTTATGTGTTTTGCACCAATGTTCATGTGTAACTATGTGACTAATGCGTTTGTAAGAAATGATGGCGCACCAGGAATTGCCATGAGTGCAACACTTTTTAGCAGTCTGTTTAATATAGTATTCGACTATATTCTCATGTTCCCAATGAATCTGGGAATGGAAGGAGCAGCACTTGCAACAGCTATGTCACCGATTATAGGAATTGGGATATGCTGTATACATTTCTTTTCTAAGAAGAGCAGTGTCAGGCTTGTTGTGTGTAAGCCTTCAGTCAGAAAACTTGTGTCAGGAAGCCAGCTTGGAGTATCAGCATTTGTTGGAGAAATGTCATCAGCGGTAATCACTCTGGCATATAATTTCGTTATACTTGGAATTGCCGGAAATATAGGTGTCGCTGCATATGGTGTAGTTGCCAATATCGCAATTGTGACAACAGCGGCATTTAACGGAATTGCACAGGGAAGCCAGCCACTTATAAGCAAATGCTTTGGTAAGGGTGATAGAGAAGGCTGCTTACAGTTAAAGAAAATGGGATATATAACAGCCTTTGTGCTGGCTGGAATTATGTATTGTATTTTGTTTACATTTTCAAAGGAATTCGTGGCGATATTCAACAGTGAAGGCTCAGAGATGATGGCGGTGTATGCAGATATGGGAGTTAAGCTGTACTTTACAGGCATATTCTTTGCAGGGCTTAATATTGTCGGGAGTGGAGTGTTCAGCGCAACACAGGAGGCAGTTAAGGCAGCGGTTGTGTCTGTGGCGAGAGGTTTTGTGTTCATTCTGGGCTTCGTATTTCTTCTTTCATATCTGTTTGAAATGACAGGTGTGTGGCTGGCATATGCGGCAGCAGAAGGGGCAACATGTGTTCTAATGTTTGTTATGCTTATTAGTGATAGAAGTAAAATGCGAAATAAATAAGTTCTAATGAATCAGGAGAAAAGCTTGATGAAATACATATAAAGGAAACAATAATGCCAATACCAAACAAGAGAGGAGGATATTCTGAGAGGGGTAACTATTACAAAGGCGCAGGAATAGTATACAGAAATCATCTTGAATGTGATAAAAGTATTAATATGGGGGATAAAGTACAAGTTATAGGAAAAACAGGACTTGTATATGAAAATTTGATTGTCTGTTATCCGCAATTAGTTGGGAAGTTCGGCATATTTTCTTTCAGACATCAGCCGATATTCTCGGATTATGAGGGCGGATGCGGACTAAAAGAAAAGCAGCTTGCGGATAACCAGCAAAATTTTGAATTAAATGCCATAGAAGAAATACTAGATATAATTCCGACAGGAATAAAGAATCATAATATATATTGTTATCGCCTGAAAAATGTTAAAGGCAATATATCAGATACAGTCAGTTTAATAAGGTATATTATGGAAAATGACTGGAATACAGCATGGGATAAGAATCTTTGGGAAGATATAGAAAGTTACGGTTATGTAAGAGATATAGCCGATTGGTTTAAGTCGGGAGAATTCAGGTACAAGCTGGGAACAATATATGCGTTAGTGAATTCGTTATATCGTGTTAATAAAACAATGTATGCCAGACTGCTTTTAGAAATATTAGGATTCTATGATTTTGATAAGAAGAAAATGCTTTACATAAGTGCTGAGATTGTCAAAAAATATTGCAAACAATTCACGGATTCAGAATATGATTATAGCCTGAAACAGGATAACTGGTTTGAAGGCTTATATGAGCAGCTTATATCCGGTAAGGCTTGCTGTCATCTGGAAGATGATGATATATGGAACTGGGTAAGAGAATATTATATTAATAAGTTTAAAGGAGAGATAAAAAAAGGAGAGATAAGAAAATGAGAAACAAAAATATGGAAAACAAAAAGATGTGAGAGCAGGAAATGACAGAACAGGTAAAAATGTATTTTAAGCAATTAGAGGAGAAATCAAAAGATAACCCAATGTTAAGAATATATGAGGCGTCAGGATTTATAACAAGATTTTTGGAGCCAATATTTAAAACTCCAAATGGAATTAAAGGTGATGCCTTTTGTTACATGCTTACAACAATGGCAGGCATATCAGTGGCTGTAACTGCAAAAGAAAATTCAGGTAAAAATATGCTTGAAAATATGGAGGATTCTCAATATATATCAAGAACCAAACTTGAAACAAAATCAGGAACATTCTGGATGGGAGATTCTATCAACAAATACTTATATGACAGTCCCCTTTCAGTATGGAATATGGTCATATCATTATATAGAAAGGAGAAGGGGAAATATAATGTACCGGACCTTCAACTGACTATTTCAGAAAATGCAAAAAAAATAGGCAATCCAGATGTGAGAATATAGGATGGCACTTGCAATCCTTATACGGAGATTAATAATGCAAAAACGACATATGAAAATGTAATTAAAAAATTAGAACCATATAAGCTACAGACAGAGGAGTATCCAAGTGTCTTTGCTTTTGCATTAGCGGATATTATTTTAAAAGTGGAGGGCATATTTCCTAAGGATCAGAACTGCCTAAAAATGTCCATGGAAACAATGATGTTTTATGCACATATGGATGTTTAGAAAAGGGGTAAAAATGATAATTACAGAGGAAATCCTAAGAAATCTAGAGTAAAAAAAAGAAAAATTAAGTCCAGAAAGATGTGATGAGGTAGATGCGATGAAAATAAAAAATCCGTATTATCCTTCAAGGCATTATTTACCCGGTGAGTATTATAAAGCAGAGCGTGATGAAAGCTATATATGTGCATTGGATGAGCGAATTGCATATACTTGGTAATGGGAATTTGGTCCATTGCCAGTTACAATCAGAGAATCTGGCACATCAGATGACGAATATGTGTATCTATTGTTTATCGGTGATGAATATTTTGAATTAATGTTTGAGTATGTTTCGCAGGAACACTATATTGATGAAACAAATAACAAGGAAATATATCGATATAGATATAATTTAAAAGAAAATTTATATTTAACAAAAAGGCTGGATAAAAAAGAAATAATACAGTTGATTGCAAAACTAAAATGTTTTTATTTAAATTCAACACGTAATAAAATGGGGGAATTTTTTATGGAAGATATAGTATATGAGGAGGAAGAATATAGATGGATGCATTAGAAAGAATAAAAGAGGCGATTAAAAGAAGTAATAAAAGGTATAAAAATATGTATTAGTAAAGGAGAGAGGTAAATGATAATTACAGAGGAAATCTTAAGAAATCTTGAATTAAAAATTGGGAGATTAAGTTCAGAAAGATGTAATGAGATAGATGCAATGAAGATAAAAAATCCTTATTATCCATCATCATATTTTCTTCCAGGTGAGTATTATAAAGCAAAGCGTGATGGAAGTTATATATACGCATTGGATGGACATATTGCCTATACATGGGCAAGGGTATTTGGACCAAAGCAGGTTATTATTAGAGAGTCTGACAAAACATATGATAGTTTGTATTTATTGTTTATTGATAATGAATATTTTGAATTGATTTTTGAATTTATTTCGCAGGAACATTATATTGATGAAACAAATAACAAGGAAATATATAGATATAAATATATATTGAAAAAAATGCGTCTTTAACAAAAAGGGCAGATAAAAGAGAACTAATATATTTAATCGGGAAGCTACAATGTGGATTTGAAAACATAGAAAAAAATAAAAATAGAATTTTTTTTGAAATAGACATAGTGTATGAGGGGGAAGAATACAAATGGATGCATTAGGAAGAATAAAAGAGGCAATCGCAAATGGCATACAGTCTTCAGAGGATGATTGGGTTGAAGTGTTTAATTAATATAATTTAAGTGGAAGTTCAGATGCAGAAACAATCCAAAATGTGCAAAAGTTTGTAAGTGAAAATTTTTCATTTGCATCTCCGGACGCTGAGGCGGCATATGTGTACTTTGGCAGCGATGGAAAAGTAGCTATGTGGGAAGTTGTGGATAATATATGTTCTAATTCTGATGGAAGAAAAGAATATATAACAAGCACAGAAGCCGGGAAATTATTTAATGATGATGGGTTTAATGAAACTCTTAGAAAATATTCAAATAATAATGGATTATAAAAAAATACAAACGGAATTCAAGAATTATATGAGGGAACGAATTCCAGCGGTGAAATTTCTTTTTATAACAATGGTAAAGAGATTAAGGTGAAGGCGTTTAATGATTACTTTTCGGAAGAATATATAAGGAATATAAGATGTTCTGAGGTTAAGACTATTTTTACAGGTGATTATCTGGCAAAGAACGGTATAGGAAATAATGCGTTCTGTCGAACAGAGCTGAATTTATTGTTAGGAGATAACTGTATTGAGACGATTAATGAAATTGATAAGAATATTATAAAAGAGATTATGGCTGTTGTCATAAAGTTATACCGAAACGGAGATGACCTAATCTTAAAGAATAAGACTAATAACGACAGTATAACAATCAGTCAGGCATATGCAGGTAATAGTGGGGATTACTGTGTAGGAAAGATAGAGTTTGCTAATATTGCATTGTATGAGATTGATTATACTAATGTTAGTGTGGAATTAATCGAAAGCTATGAACCGGTTTCAGAAACAGGCACAGTAGTAGATAGTATGGTTAATCTTGTAGTACAAGAAATGTCAGAAACCACGGCAAGCAATATAATTGATATAAGCAGAATGGCAGAAGATACATCAACTAGTGATACTATCCAGTTATGGGAAGCAAAATAAAATCATAATACAATTTTCCGTTGCTGTTTTCTGGTAATTGTGGTAGAATATCTGCGGACAAAATTATCCTCGATATGAGGGAATATGAAAGGAGTCTATATAATTATGAGCAATATTGCAGACAAATTTGAAGAACTTGGAGTAATTCCAGTAGTAGTATTGAATGATGCTAAAGATGCACTTCCATTAGCTAAGGCTTTAGTTGATGGTGGTCTTCCTTGTGCAGAGGTTACATTCCGTACAGCAGCAGCTGAGGAATCTATCCGTCTTATGCATGAAGCATATCCAGATATGGTACTTGCAGCAGGTACAGTACTTACAACAGAGCAGGTTGACAGAGCTGTAGCAGCTGGTGCTTCAGTTATCGTAAGCCCAGGATTTGATCCAGAAATCGTTGATTACTGTATTTCTAAGAACATTCCTGTTATGCCAGGTATCGTTACACCTTCAGAGCTTGCACAGGCTGTTAAGAGAGGCCTTACAAGAGTTAAATTCTTCCCAGCTACAGCTGCAGGTGGAATTAAGATGATCAAGGCTATGTGCGCAGCTTACACTAATGTAAGAATCATGCCTACAGGTGGTATCAACACAGCTAACCTTGAGGAATTCTTATCATGCGATAAGATCTTCTGCTGTGGTGGTTCATGGATGGTTAAGGGTGATATGATTAAGGCAGGAGAATTTGACAAGATTAAGGATATGACAGCAGAGGCTGTTGCTCTTGTTAAGAAGATCCGTGGCTAATCACCAGTGATTGTTAATAGCAAAGATACATATAAACCCCGTATTCTGTTTTGCAGGATACGGGGTTTTGTACGTATATTATGTTTTTTAGTGAATTACAGATTAGAAAATATATTCTCAATTTCTTCATGGGGAAGTACAAGGGCAAATCTTACATGACCTTCTCCAAGGCTTCCGAAGCTGCTTCCAGGTGTACATAAAACGCCAGTCTTATTAAGAAGTTCCATAACATAATCAGCTGAACTGGTATAGCCGTCAGGAATGGCAGCCCATACAAACATTGTGCCTTTAACATCAGCAGGTTTAAGTCCAAGCTTCTTAATTCCGGCAACGAGAGCATTTCTTCTTAACTCATATTCAGCACGGTTGTCAGCGACATATCCTTGCGGACCGTTAAGTGCAGCAACAGCAGCTTTCTGATATATAAGACTTGTTCCGTAGTCAAACTGTGAGCGGACAGTCTTGAATTTGCTTACGATTTCACGGTTTCCAATAAGAAATGAAAGGCGCAGACCTGTAAGATTATAGGTCTTTGAAAGCGAGTTGAATTCAACCCCGACATCCATTGCTCCTTCATGGTTTAAGAATGAACCACCTTTCTGTCCGTCATATATAATCTCAGAATATGCATTGTCATGAATAATTATAATGTTGTATTTTTTAGCAAATGCAATGAGTCTGTCATAGAATTCATCAGGTGCAGTAGCGCATACAGGATTAAGCGGATAAGATACAACCATCATCTTGGCTTTTCTTGCAGTTTCTTCATCTATAGAATCAAAATCTATAAGATAATTATTCTCTGGGAGAAGATTATAATAAGCAATCTTTGCATCACACAGGAATGGTCCAATCTCAAATATCGGATAGCCAGGATTAGGAACAAGGCACAAATCTCCAGGATTGCACAAAGCAAGAGCAATGTGTGCCATGCCTTCCTGCGTTCCAAATACAGAAGTGACTTCGTCTGGAGTTATGACAGTGTTGTAACGGCGTTTGTACCATTTGCATACAGCATCAAGCAGTTCATCAGTATCACCAAGTGAGTACTTGTAATTTTCAGGGTCAAGTGCTGCCTCTGAAACAACCTTCATAACAGATTCATCAGGTTTGAAATCAGGTGTTCCGACAGTGAAGTTATATACAGGTTTTCCCTGCGCAAGTCTTTCATTCTTTTTTTCGTTAAGTATATTAAAAATGTTGCTGCCAAAACGATCAGCTCTTTTAGAAAATTCAATATTCATATGTATACCCCGTTTCTTTAGATGCGTACATGCATACGCTTTACTCAGACTGAAAATATAGAAAAATTCAAGCCTATCGAATAAGATACTAGCATAATTAATAAAAGTCAATTTTAAGGTGTATTTTTTAGTGAAAATGTGATAGTTTTATATATGTAAGTAGAAATAAAAATGATATGGCAGTCTGCAAATGTTACATACAGGAACATTAAAGGGTAGAATGCAGACAGAAAGGAAAGGTAGAAGATATGTCAGTACAGGATTATCTTAGTGCA
Source organism: uncultured Lachnospira sp. (assembly GCA_934343805.1). Lineage (GTDB taxonomy): Bacteria > Bacillota > Clostridia > Lachnospirales > Lachnospiraceae > Lachnospira. The sequence continues at coordinate 83,421 of CAKRIN010000001.1, read as the reverse complement.
GTAAAGATCGGTAAAAAAGAATATCATGCGTGTGTAAATAAGGGTACTTACCCATATCTTCCGGTTCTGGAGGATATTATTGATGAAAACAGTATTGACAGAGAAGTTAGTCTTGGGAGTGATCAGATTCCATTAAGACTTGTAGTAGGAACATGTACGTCAGGCAGAACTAATGCATTTGCAGACAACTTCATGCCTATTCTTGACTGGGGTACAGAATTTGCTGCAAAATGGGCATCTCTTAGTGATAGTCAGGTGAATGAGGGAATAAGAGACGACATAAAAGTATATGAATATATGAATAAGTTTTATGTACTTGAAGGTAATAAAAGAGTAAGTGTGCTTAAGTATTTTAAGGCGGTGACAGTAAGTGCGCAGGTTATAAGAAAGATACCTAAGTACAGTGACGATCCGGATGTTAAGATATATTATGAATTCATGGATTTCTATAAATCTACAAAGCTGAATGATATATATTTCAGCAAAGAGGGCAGTTTTACAACACTTATGGAGCTGGTTGGAATTACGCCGGGAGAACCAATGGATGAGGACGATAAGAAAGATCTTGTTTCATGTTATCTTAATTTCAGGCTTGCATATGAGTCAAGAGGTGGGGATAAATTTGACTTTCCTGTAGGAGATTCATTTTTACGATTTATCCATATTCATGGATATGATGCTGTAAAGAAAATGACTAAGGCAGATATGGTTAAGAATGTTGCCAAGACATGGGCAGAGTTCGAGCTTATTGATGATAATAGTGAAGTTGAACTAAAGATGACACCTGCTGCTGCACCTAAGAAGAATATTTTAAGCTATCTTCTTCCTATGGGAGGCGGGGTAAAGAAATTGAAGGTGGGCTTTGTATATGAGAATACACCTCAGGATTCAGAATGGTGTTATGCCCACGAACTTGGAAGACAGTATATTGATGATACATTTGGAGATCAGATAGAAACATATGTTGAGAGTGATGCAATTCCAGAAGAAAGTGATATGGATGCAATTGAACGGCTGATTAAGAAGGGATGTGATCTTATATTCCTTACATCTTCAGCAATGAATATGGCGGGATTAAAGGCTGCGATTGCACATCCGTCAGTAAAGATTCTTGATTGTTCTCTTAATATATCACATAAGTATATAAGGTCTTATTATGCAAGAATGTTTGAAGCTAAGTTTATAACAGGAATTATTGCGGGAGCTATGGCAGATGATGATAATGTCGGATACATAGCGGATAATCCGGTATATGGTGCATGTGCCAATATCAATGCATTTGCGCTAGGGGTTAAGTTTGTTAATCCGAGAGCTAAGGTACATCTTGAATGGAGCAGTATTAAGGATAACGATGCTGAAGCTAATCTTGCCAGAAAGAATATAAGTATCATATCAGATCAGGATATGATAACCCCGGGAAAGAGCAAGAGAAAGTTTGGTTTGTATAAAGTGAGTGATTCAGATAAACATCTTGCTATGCCTGTATGGCATTGGGGAGTGTTTTATGAGAAGCTTATACAGAGTATTATGAGCGGTTCATGGAGTAAAGATGAGGATGGAGATAATGTTAAGGCACTTAATTACTGGTGGGGTATGTCAGCAGGAGTTGTTGATCTTATCTATTCTGAAAGTCTTCCATCAGCAACAAAGCGTCTTGTGAAGCTCTTTGAAAAGGAGCTTAAAGAAGCAAGATTCAGAGTGTTTGAAGGAGAATTGAAAGATCAGAACGGAATAGTAAAGGCTGAAGAAGGTGCTTTAATAGATCCGGAAAGTATAATAACAATGGATTGGCTGCTTGATAATGTAGAAGGCAGACTTCCGCAGTATGATGAACTTACTGACAATGCAAAGCTTAAAATGGCGTTACAGGGAGTTGTCAAAGAAGAAGAATAGAAAGTACGCTGTAAGTGGCAGCTGGGGATTAATTGATGAAAATACTTGTGTTAGCAGATGTTGAATCTAAATATTTATGGGATTATTTTGAAAAGGAAAAGTTAGAGGGGATTGATCTGATATTGTCAGCAGGTGATCTGAAACCTCAGTATCTGTCTTTTCTTGCTTCTTTTTCAAAAGTTCCTGTTTTATATGTTCATGGTAATCATGATGATTGCTATGAACTACAGCCACCAGATGGATGTATTAACATAGAGAATAAGATATATGTATACAAGGGAATACGTATTATGGGACTTGGAGGTTCTATACGATACAAGAAGGGAAAGAACCAGTATACCCAGAAAGAAATGAACAGCCGCATAAACAGAATGTGGTTTTCTTTAAAGAAAAATAAAGGGATAGATATACTTCTTACACATTCTCCGGCAGCTGGAATTGGAGATGGTCCGGATGAACCACATAAAGGATTTGATGGATTTAAATATATTCTTGATAAATATCATCCGAAGTATTTTATCCATGGACATATACATAAAACATATCAGATGAAGTTTAAACAAGAGTATCAATATAATGAATATACAAGAATAATTAATGGATATGAAAAGTATATATTTGAATATCCAGAACAATAATAATGTGCTAAGACAACCACCGGAATCAGCGAAAACGATTTCGGTGATTTTTTAGTACTTATTTCCCACGAAAATAGGGTGTACATTTTTAGATAATATTGCTAATATGTAAAAGCAATCCCTTGCTTAATGTAGCAAAATGCACAAAAATTATTTGAGGAGGAAAATATGAAAGCTATTATTGGCAAAACAGCCCGCAAAAAATGGGCGTGGGTACTTGCACTTGTTATGGTGGCAGGTATTCTTATTCCAACATCTTTCCTGACCGTTAAAGCGGATGTTGGAACAGTTAAATTTATTGATGGAGCAGCTGCAGGATGGTTAGAGTCCGCATATGCACAATGGTCCATCGATGATGAAGCTGATGGATATACAGCGTATATCAAGAAAGCTTCACAGTCAGATTCATCATATTCAAGAATCGACAATGAACTCATAAGAAAGTATAAGACTTTCTACAGAGTTGATGCTGTAGGACTTGCAGCGGGAGATTACGTGATTAAGGTAGTTCCGGTAAAGAACGGAAAAGAAGTAACTTCTAAAGCACAGGTTACTAAGACACTTAATGTAAGTTCATACGACAGATCAGGATTTGCATTCTCATCTGAATCAAAGTATAAAACAGGTTCAGGAGCTTACAATGAGGATGGAACCCTTAAAAATGATGCAATTGTTCTTTATGTAACTAATGATAATGCGAAGACAATTAAAGCATCAGTTAAAGAGGCAAAAGGAGAGAAAGAATATACAGGTCTTCAGACAATAATTGATGCATATACAAAGAGTGCAAGCAAGGGGATAGAAACGAGAGCACTTGATGTCCGTGTGATAGGATGTCTTACAGATTCAGGAATGGATAAGTTTTCAAGTTCTTCTGAAGGAGTTCAGATTAAGGGAGCAAGCGCTTATTCAAATCTTAACATGACAATAGAGGGTATTGGAGCTGATGCAACAATTAACGGCTTTGGATTCCTCTTAAGAAATGCAGGAAATGTTGAGATGAGAAATCTTTCAATCATTAATTTCATGGATGATGGTATTTCTCTTGATACAGCTAACTGTAATGTTTGGATTCATAATGTGGATTTATACTATGGTAAAGTAGGTGGAGATGCTGACCAGGCTAAGGGCGATGGCTCAATTGATGTTAAGGGAAATTCACAGTATATAACAATTTCATATGTGCATTTTTATGACTCAGGCAAATGTTCATTATGCGGAATGAAGAGTGAATCAGGTCCTAATTACATTACATATCATCATAACTGGTTTGACCATTCAGATTCAAGACACGCAAGAGTAAGAACTATGTCTGTACATATGTATAACAACTATTATGATGGTAATGCAAAGTATGGTGCAGGTTCAACAATGGGTTCTTCATTGTTTGTACAGAATAACTATTTTAGAAACTGCAAGAATCCAATGCTTTCATCTAACCAGGGAACTGACGCACTTGGCGAAGGTACATTCTCAGGAGAGAATGGTGGTATCATTAAAGCATATGGTAATGAAATTGTAGGAGCAGCAGGAATTATATATGCTAATGCAGTTTCAGAAACAGGAGCAGCAGCTAACGCTTCATCATTTGATGCATACCTTGCTAAATCAGCAGATGAGAAAGTTCCTTCTTCTTACAAGACAGTAGCTGGTGGAACAACATATGATAACTTTGATACAACAGTAGATCTTGGAGTTAAGACTGGAAGTCTTATTGATGCAAAGGATGTTCCTGATGTAGTTACATCTGACAAGGGTGCAGGAAGTCTTGGCGGCGGAGTTATTCCTTGGACATTCTCAGATAAGGATGATGCAGTATACGCTGTAGATAAGGAATTAAAGACAGCAGTTACTAATTATAAGAATACACAGCTTGTTGCAGTTGGCGGTACTAATGCAAAGATTGTTACAGAACCAGAGACTGATTCAACAGAAAGTACAACAAAGGCCACTGAGGCAGCAACAAAGGCAACAGAAAGCACAACTAAAGCAACAGAGGCAACAACAAAGGCAACAGAGGCAACAACTAAAGCAACAGAGGCAACAACAAAGGCAACTGAGAAAGAAACAACATCTACAGAAACAGGCTCTTCATATGATAAGACAAGCCTTTCATATTCAGGAGCTTACACAGATATAAGCACAAAGAAGGATTCAGATTTTAAGAATGCTAAATATGTATCTTCTTCAAGTGAAATACTTAGTGCTATTAATTCAGCAAAGGCTGGAGATGTAATTATTGTTAAGGGCGGAACATATAAGTTCTCTGATACAGTTGTAATTAACAATGCTATGAATGGAAAATCTGGTTCATATATTATTGTTAAGGCAGAAGATGGAAAAGAAGTAAAGTTTGACTTCTCAGCACAGAAGCTTGATGGAGCTAACAGAGGTGTTGTTGTAGATGGTGATTACTGGTATTTCGGTGGAATCAATTTCTATGGCGCTGGAGATAACGGAGTATTACTTGCCGGTAATAATAACATTTTTGAAAAATGTGTATTTGAGGCTAACAGAGATTCAGGTCTTCAGATTTCAAGATATGATACATCAGCAGCAACAAAGGATTTATGGCCAGCTAACAATCTTATAATCAACTGTACATCACATGATAACTGTGATTTCCCAGATCAGGGAGGTACAGGTGAGAATGCAGATGGATTTGCAGCAAAACTTACTTGTGGTGAAGGCAACGTATTTGACGGATGTGTATCATATAGTAATTCAGATGATGGATGGGATTTATTTGCCAAGAGTGCGACTGGTCCGATTGGAGTAGTGACACTTAGAAACTGCGTAGCATTTAACAATGGAGCATTATCTAATGGTATTCATTATGCTAATGGTGATATGAATGGCTTTAAGCTTGGTGGATCAGGCGTAGGAACTCCACATAAGGTAATGAACTGCCTTTCATTTGATAATGGAGCAACAGGATTTACAGATAATAATAACCCAACAGGTCTTACAATTATGAATGTTACAGCATGGGGTAATGGAAAGTTTGCAAAGAAAGGTAATTTCTTATGCTACAGAACATCAAGTGATGCAACATTTATGGGACTTGTATCAGCTAATGCTATAGATTCTGATAAGTTTACCGGAAAGATGAGCAATTCAATCTATTATAATTCAGGAAAATATTTCAGATTATCAGGAACTCTCCCAACAGCGCTTGTAAGTGGAGACAAGAAGGGAACAGTAGTGACTAATCCTGCCGAAACATCTGGAATGTTCAAGAATACAACTAATAAGATTGACATGAGCATGAATGTTGATGCACAGATTAGAAATGCAGATGGCACTATTAATATGAACAGTCTGTATGAAACAACTGACAGCTATTCTTCAATGGGTGCAAGATTCAATGTTGCTAATCAGGTGATTACATTATCAGGTAATGGCTCTTCATCAGAAGATGTGACTAAGCCAGAACAGACAACTAAGTCTGAGGAGACAACTAAGGCACAGGAGACAACTAAAGCAGAAGAGACAACTAAGGCAGAAGAGACAACTAAAGTACAGGAAACAACTAAGGCAGAAGAAACAACTAAAGCAACACAGGAAGCAACAAAGGCAACAGAAAGTACAACAAAGGCAACAGAGGCTCCTACACAGAAAGAGACAACTGTTAATCCAACAAATGGAGAGAAACTTGTTCTTAATGCTAATGATGCTTCAACAGGAAAGCTTAAAAAGACAACTGTTGTAGATGGACTTAAGATTGTTGCAACAAGCAAAAAGACTGTAACTGTAGATAAGAGCAGTAAAGAGTATAAGGGCATAAGCTTTACTAAGAGAATTAAGCTTGGTGGAGCAGGAACTGAGGAAGCAAGAGCAATCGGATTCAGGACAGCAGGCGAATCAAAGGTAAAGATATATGCAACAAGCTCTGATACTGACTCAAGCAGACGTATCAAGATTATTGACAAGGATGGAAATGATGTAACAAATACATCAAAGGTACCTGGCTCATCAGTCAAGTATATTTCATATACATTAGATAATGCAGGAGAATATTATATCGTTTCAGAAGAAGGTGGAATTAATATTTATTATGTAGAGGTATCTAATGGTATTGCATATTAATATCTGTTAAAGATTAAGGGGGACACACTAATCATTATGGTTAGTGTGTCTTTTTTGTTTTGAAAATATGTGCAATAATTACAATGTATTGTGTATTTGGACTTGAAAATTATACAAAATAGCGAAAACTCCCCCGAAAAGTAGGTAAAAAATAAAAGATAGTACCTATTCGGACAATATGGTACTAAAATCCTATATGGGTACTATATATTTTACTGTTGAAAATTGCTAATATAGCGCCATGATGTTTGCATGTTTTGAATAATATGCACAAAAAAGCATTGGGAGGAGAACTATGAAGGCTATAATAGGCAAAGCAGCCCGTAGAAAATGGGCATGGGTACTTGCACTGGTTATGACAGTGAGTATTCTGATTCCAACTTCAATTCTTACAGCAAAAGCTGAAGTTGGCGTAGTTAAATTTATTGATGGTACATCAGCAGGCTGGTATGAATCAGCATATGCACAGTGGACTATTGATAAGGAAGCTGATGGATATACTGCTTATGTAAAAAAGGCAGCAGATTCAGATTCTGCTTACCAGAGAATTGACAATGAATTAATAAGAAAATATAACAATTACTACAGAGTGGATGCATTAGGACTTGCAGCCGGCGAGTATGTAATTAAGGTTGTTCCTGTAAAGGATGGAAAGGAAGTTACTGATAAAGCAAGAGTTACTGATACACTTACAGTAAGCGCTTATGACAGATCAGGATTTGCATTCTCATCAAAATCAACATTAAAGACAGGTTCAGGTGCATACAATGAGGACGGAACTCTTAAGGATGATGCGATTGTTCTTTATGTCACTAATGATAATGCAAAGACAATTACAGCATCTATTAATGAGGGAAAGAAAGAGGTAGAATATACAGGCCTTCAGACAATTATTGATGCATATACAAAGGCTGCATGTAAGAAGACAGAGACAAGATCTCTTGATGTACGTGTAATTGGATGCCTTACAGATTCAGGAATGGATAAGTTTTCAAGTTCTTCTGAAGGAGTTCAGATTAAAGGTTCTAATTCATATTCTGATCTTCATATGACATTTGAAGGTGTTGGTGCAGATGCATCTATAAGCGGATTTGGTTTCCTTTTAAGAAATGCAGGAAATGTTGAAATGAGAAATTTATCAATCCTTAATTTCATGGATGATGGTATTTCTCTTGATACTGATAACTGCAATATATGGATTCATAATGTAGATCTTTACTATGGCAAGGTTGGAGGAGATTCAGATCAGGCCAAAGGTGATGGCTCTATAGATATTAAGGGAAATTCACAGTATATAACTGTTTCATATGTACATTTTTATGATTCAGGTAAATGTTCACTTTGCGGAATGAAGAGCGAGTCAGGTCCTAACTATATTACATATCATCACAACTGGTTTGATCATTCAGATTCAAGACATGCCAGAGTAAGAACTATGTCAGTACATATGTACAATAATTACTATGATGGTAATGCAAAGTATGGCGCAGGTGCTACAATGGGTTCTTCAGTATATGTTGAGAACAATTACTTTAGAAATTGTAAATACCCAATGCTTTCATCTAGACAGGGAAGTGATGCGTTAGGTGATGGTACATTCTCAGGAGAGAATGGTGGTATTATCAAGGCGTATGGGAATAAGATTGTGGGTGCTGCTGGAATTATCTATGCTAATGCAGTTTCAGAAACAGGAGCACAGGCTGATGCTACAACATTTGATGCATACCTTGCTAAATCAGCAAATGAGAAAGTTCCGTCTTCTTACAAGACAGTAGCTGGTGGAACAACATATGATAACTTTGATACAACAGTAGATCTTGGAGTAAAGGCAGGAAGCCTTATTGATGCAGAAGATGTTCCAGCATTAGTCACATCTGATATGGGTGCAGGAAGTCTTGGAAAAGGTGTTATTGACTGGAAGTTTACAGAAACAGAGGATACTGATTATTCAGTTAATAAGGAATTAAAGGCTGCAATTACTAATTACAAGAATACAGACCTTGTATCAGTAGGTGGCGTTAATGGAACAGTTGTAACTCCTGACCAGCCAGAACAGTCTACAGAAGATACATCTAAGAATACAGAGTCTGAGACAAAGACAACAGAAGCTGCATCAAAGGCAGAAGAAACAACTAAAACACAGGATATTGCGACTTTACCAGGTTCATACACGTATGTTGCTGGTGGAAGTAATAATTCTTCTTACTTTACAGTAAGTGGTTCGTTATCTGATAAGTCAGCAACATATAACGGAAAGTCTTATAGCAAGGCTGTTAAATTTAATAAGGATGGATCTATTACATTTACTACAACAACAGATAATGCAACATTATCGATATTAGTATCGGCAGCTAAGTCAGGTGCATCTGTTAAAGTTAATGATGATGTTATGTTTGATAGTATCGGAACATCAGCTGAATTCAGAACAGTTACTTTAGGCAAGGCTGGTAAATATGTTCTTTCTAAGAAAGATAAAGAAAGTTATATTTTCATGGTTGTTGTAAATGACGGAGATTCAAGTGAAACAACTACAGCAGCTGATGAGTCAAAGCCATCTGATAGTGCAACAGAAACAACTAAAAAGTCTGAGAGCACAACAGAGGCTACAAAGACAACAGAAGCTGCAACAGAGAATACAACAGAAGCAACACAGGCTCCTACAACTGATACAACAGGTTCATATGACAAGACAAGCCTTTCATATTCAGGAGCTTACACAGATATAAGCACAAAGAAAGATGCAGACTTTAAGAATGCCAAGTATGTATCTTCTTCTGATGAAATCCGCTCAGCTATCAAGAGTGCTAAAGCAGGAGATGTAATTATCGTTAGAGAAGGAACTTATAAGTTTACAACTGATGATGATTATAAGACAACAGATAAGGACGGATATACAGGTGGTCCTGCTTTTGTAACAAAGGCTAATGGTACTGCAGATTCATATATCATACTTAAGGCTGAAGAAGGCAAGAAGGTTAAATTCGATTTCTCAGAGCAGACGCTTTTAGGATCTAACAGAGGATTTGTAGCAGATGCAGATTACTGGTATTTCCAGGGAATTAACTTCTATGGAGCTGGAGATAATGGAGTTCTTCTTTCAGGTAATAATAATATATTTGAAAAATGTATATTTGAAGCTAATAAGGACTCAGGTCTTCAGATATCAAGATATGATACTAATGCAGATACAAAGGATTTATGGCCATCAAACAACCTGATCATCAACTGTACAGCATTTAATAACTTTGATGATCCAACAGCAGATCCTAAGGGTAAAGCTAAGGGCGAGAATGCAGATGGATTCGCAGCTAAGCTTACATGTGGTGAAGGAAATGTATTTGACGGATGTATTTCATACTGTAATTCAGATGACGGATGGGATCTTTTTGCAAAGACAGCTACGGGTCCTATTGGAGTTCTGACAATCAGAAACTGTGTAGCATTTGGGAATGGAACACTTACTAATGGATTACATGTTGCAGATGGAGATATGAATGGATTCAAGCTTGGTGGATCAGGCGTTGGAACACCTCATAAGATTATGAACAGTCTGTCATTTAATAATGGAGCTACAGGATTTACAGATAATAATAATCCATCAGCTCTTACATATATGAACCTTACAGCTGTATCTAATGGTAAGGTAGATAGCGATAAGGCTAACTACATGTGCTACAGAAATTCATCTGATGCTACATTTACAAGAATAATATCAGCAGGTGGTTCAAATGCTTCAGATAAGCTTGTTGGAAAGATCAGCAATTCAATATATTACAATAAGGATAAAAAGAATTATTATAGTGTAACAGGAGCATTGCCAGTAAGTATTACAAGTGGTGCTAAGGTTGGAACAATTGTATCTGAACCATTAACTACAGCAGGTATGTTCAAGAACACAACTAATTTTATTGATGTAACAAAGGATGTTGATGCCCAGTTAAGAAATGCAGACGGAACAATCAACATGAAAGGTCTCTATGAGACAACTGGTAACAGTGCTGCACTTGGAGCACATTTTAATGTGGCTAACCAGCTTGTAAAGGTGGAGTCTTCAAGCAATTCAGGAAAGGATGAGCCAGCTACAGAGCCATCTAAGAATACTGAAGATACTTCAAAGGAAACAGAGTCTTCATCAAAGGAGACACAGCCAGCAACAGATGGCACTAAGGCAACAGAAAGCTCAAAGGAGACAGAATCATCAAAGCCAACACAGCCAGCAACAGATGCTACTAAGCCAACATCAACACAGCCATCATCAGAGGAAGTTAAGGACTCTGATATGATTCTTAATGCTAATGATGTTTCATCAAAGGCTTATACAGAGTCATTCATCAATAGTGGCTTTGCAATTATTGCAAGTGATTCTAAGGATGACAATGGAAAAGCCAATGGAACTGTAGAGGTTGATAGCAGTTCTAAGAAATATGGCAGTGATAGCTTCTCTAAAAGAATTAAACTTAGCGGAGCAGCAAGTACATCAGCAAGAGCAATTGCATTTAAAACAACAGGAGCAGCTAAGGTAACATTAATAGCTATGAGCTCTAATAAGAATGATTCAAGGACTGTTAAAATATTTGATATTAAAGGAAATGAGGTAGCTACAGTTTCAGGTGTTAATGGAAAAGGCTTAGCTTCATATACATTAGAAGTTCCATCAGCAGGTGTATATTACATTGGTAGTACATCAGGTGGCGTAAATGTATATAAGCTTACTGTATCTAATGCAGTAAGTATGACATTGAGCGATCTTGATAATAAGGAGCCAGCAACTGAGCCAGTAACTACTCCGGCAACAGAGCCAGCAACAGATCCTGTAACAGAGCCAGCAACTACTCCTGTAACAGAACCTGCAACTAATCCTGTAACAGAGCCAGCAACTACTCCTGTAACAGAACCTGCAACTAACCCAGTTACAGAGCCAGCAATTAATCCATCACAGACTTCACAGGCTCCATCACAGAATGTAACATCTGCTTCAACAGATAATGGTTCATCTGAGGTTAAGAGACCAGAAGTAGCTGCTGATGAGGAAGTAATAGCCGGACCTCAGGCTGAAACAGTTTCATCAGATGCTGCATCAACATCAGCTAATAAGCCAGAGGTAGCTGCTGATGAGACAAAGACAGGTGATGCAAGCCATATGATGGTATATGTATTAATATTAGCTATAGCAATGGCAGGATGCACATGTGCAGTAGTTGTATATAAGAGAAGAAGAACAGAGTAATAATTAAGATTATAAGAATTTACTTCTCCTAATATTTCTAAAAGGGACTTTCGGATTATCCGTAAGTCCTTTTTGGTTGCAGGCATTGTATAATATTTACTATTTAAAGAAAATTAAGAAAAAACTTAAAAATCACTTGCATTATATAGTACCATGTGATATATTTTCTTAGACACAAAAACAAATGTCCGTCGCAGAAAGACAGAACAGAGGGAAGTGTCTTTTAGATTTTACATAATGAAGGAGTTAAAAATGAGCGATAAGTTAAGAGTTGGTATCCTTGGTGGTACTGGTATGGTAGGACAGAGATTTATAACATTACTTGAGAACCATCCTTGGTTTGAAGTTGTATTAGTTGCAGCATCAGGACGTTCAGCAGGAAAGCTTTATGAAGAGGCTGTTGATGGCCGTTGGAAAATGCAGACAGCTATGCCAGAATTCGTTAAGAAGATGACAGTATATGACATGGATAAAGATTTTGATGAAATTGTGTCTAAGGTTGATTTTGTATTCTGTGCAGTTAATATGCCAAAGGATCAGATTAAGGCTATAGAAGAAAGATATGCTAAGGCAGAGGTTCCTGTTGTTTCTAATAACAGTGCTAATCGTTGGACACCTGATGTTCCTATGGTTGTTCCAGAAATTAATCCAGAACATCTTGAAGTTATCAAGTCTCAGAGAGAAAGACTTGGCACTAAGAGAGGATTTATCTGTGTTAAGCCTAACTGCTCAATCCAGAGCTACACACCAGCTCTTAATGCATTAAAGGAATTCGGACCAAAGCTTGTTGTAGCTACAACATACCAGGCTATTTCAGGAGCCGGTAAGACATTTAAGGAATGGCCAGAAATGGTTGAGAATATCATCCCTTATATTGGTGGAGAAGAAGAGAAGTCAGAGAAAGAACCATTAAGATTATGGGGTAAGATTGAGGATGGAAAGATTGTTCCTGCAAGTGATCCTGTTATCACATGTCAGTGTATCAGAGTTCCAGTCCTTGATGGACATACAGCTGCAGTATTTGTTAACTTCGAAAAGAAGCCAACTAAGGAACAGATTATTGAAAAGTGGAGAAACTTTAGAGGAGTTCCTCAGGAATTAAATCTTCCAAGTGCTCCAAAGCAGTTCATTCAATATCTTGAAGAGGACGACCGCCCACAGGTTAAACTTGATGTTAACTATGAGAATGGTATGGGAGTTTCTCTTGGACGTTTAAGAGAAGACAGCGTATTTGATTACAAGTTCGTTGGACTTTCACATAATACATTAAGAGGTGCTGCAGGTGGAGCAGTTCTTATAGCAGAGCTTCTTAAAGCTCAGGGTTATATAACTCCTAAGGATGCTGAATAATTAAATTCTATATACACATACCAAAAAGAAAAGTGGTGCCGTTTGGGCATCACTTTTTCTTTTTGGTACTTGCTTAAATATATTACATGAGATAAAATTAAAAGACGATTTAACGATGTGATAAGAGGGATGGAGTAGTTATGAAAGATAATCATTTTTATGCAATGTTATCCAGGATGAAATACATTAACAGATGGGGGCTGATGAGAAACACAAGAAATGAGAATCTGTGTGAGCACAGTCTGGAAGTTGCATATATTGCACATGCACTTGGTATTATTAATAATGAAATATATGGTGGCGATATTAATGCTGAAAGGCTTGCAATACTTGGAATGTATCATGACGTTACAGAGATAATTACAGGAGACATGCCAACTCCTGTAAAGTATTACAGTCCTTTAATAAGAAATGCCTATAAAGAAGTCGAGAATGTTGCACAGGATCAGATGCTGTCCGGGTTATCTGAGAATATAAGGGAAAGATATGCGGGACTACTGCTTGAAACGGAAGAAGAGAAAGAACTGTGGGTATATGTTAAGGCTGCAGATAAGATATCTGCATATATTAAATGTCTTGAAGAGAAAAAGACTGGTAATATGGATTTTGTGGATGCTGAACAGACAATATTTAATGCAATTAATGATATGAAGCTTAAAGAGGCGGATTTTTTTATGAAAGAATATATACCTGCATATATGCTTACAATTGATGAATCAGGAGAGGGTTATCATAACAGGTAATCAGAGGAGAAACAGATATGTTGATTGGAAGAACTGAAGAGATGAATCGCCTAAATGAATACTATAATGCAGTTGGCAATTCGTTAATAATGCTTTATGGAAGAAGCAGCATAGGAAAGACAGAACTTGTAAGGGAATTTCTTAAAGACAAGAAAGCTTTTTATTATAATGCTGCACTTGCATCACAATTGGGACAGACAGAGCTTATGGCAATGCATATGCAAAGAACAGGACTGCTTGCTGATTATGAATATAATGCGATAAAGGAACTTGCTGGCAATGACACCAGGGAGTTATATGTCCAGCTTCTTAAGAAAACTTCCCGTATAGAGGCAGATACTAAGATAGTAGTAATAGAAGAATTTCAGAATATAGTAAAGAACAGCAAAGACTTCATGAGTGTTGTAGAAGAGCTTGTGAATGGAGGAATGTATGATGAAAAGGTTATGGTTATTGTAACAAGTTCATCAGTAAGCTGGGTAGAGAACAGTATGGTATCAGCAATAGGTAAATGTGCGTTGTCTATAAGTACATTTATTAAGCTTAAAGAATTGTCTTTTGTGGATATTGTCAGGATGTTTCCTAAACATTCAGTTCTGGATGATATGGTTATATATGCGATTACAGGCGGTGTACCGGGTTATCTTGTGCAGTTTAGTGATAACATGCCGCTTAAAGATAATATTATTAATAATATACTGAAAGATGGGATGCTGCTTAGAACTGCAGGGTGTGATTATATACGGGAAGAATTAAGGGAAACATCCTTATATAATACAATTCTGTATTGTATTGCCGGTGGAGAGAATAAGCTTAATGAGCTACATGCGCATACTGGTTTTGGAAGGGATAAGATAAGTGTATATCTTAAGAATCTTATAGAACGTGAGATTGTTGAGAAGATATTTTCATATGATTATGCAGGAAAAGAATATACAAGAAAAGGACTATACAGGATTAAGTCCGGATTCACAGAATTCTGGTACAGGTACATATATCCTAATGAATCACAATTGTGTCTTATGGGAGCGGAGGCTTTTTATAACGAATATATTGCAGATAATATATATGCATTTGCCAAGGAAGCTTTTGTTAAAGTGGGCACAGAGTTTATACATCTGCTTGATTCCATGAACAGACTTGAAATTAAGATAGCACGTTCTGGAAGATGGTGGGGGAAAAATGGCGATATTGATATAATTGCATGTGATACTGATGGAAAGTATGTTGTCGGTAAATGTAATTGGGATAATGATATATTTACATTTACAATGTTTGAAGAACTTATGCTTAATGTACGTCAGGCAGGAATTGGAAATGATTATGTATATCTGTTTTCAAAGGATTCGTTTGATGATGAACTGCGTAATTTTGCAAAAGACAGTAATGTTAAGCTGATTAGTCTTAAAGAGTTATAATATATTAATGTGAAAGAAAGAGGAAAGATATGGGCAAATCCGTATACATAGCGGAGAAACCAAGTGTCGCACAAGAATTTGCCAAGGCATTGCATGTTAACTTTACAAGAAAAGATGGATATCTTGAGAGTGATGAACATATAGTGACATGGTGTGTAGGACATCTGGTAACTATGAGTTATCCTGATGCTTATGACCCTGAATTAAAAAGATGGAGCTTTGATACGCTTCCATTCATACCGAAGGAGTTTAAGTATGAGGTTATTCCGGCTGTTGAGAAACAGTTTAATATAGTTAAGGGGATACTGACAAGGGAAGATGTAGAATATATATATGTATGTACCGATTCGGGACGTGAGGGAGAATATATATACAGACTTGTAAGGCAGCAGGCTGGAGTTAAAGGCAAAAAAGAAAGAAGAGTATGGATAGATTCACAGACAGAAGAAGAGATTATTAAAGGCATTAATACAGCAAAGGATATATCTGAATATGATAATCTTAGTGCCTCAGCATATCTGAGAGCCAAGGAGGATTATCTGATGGGGATTAATTTCTCGAGAGTTCTTACCTTAAAGTATGGAAGGAATATTGCTAATTATCTTCATCTGGACAGAGCTGTTGTTTCAGTCGGTCGGGTTATGACATGTGTTCTTGGTATGGTAGTAAGAAGAGAACGTGAGATAAGAAGCTTTGTAAAGACTCCGTTCTATAGAGTAATAGGGCAGGCACAGGTTGAAAATTCAATATTTGATGCCGAATGGCGTGTAAGCGACAAGAGCAGATATGCCGGTACACCATATTTATATAAGGACAATGGTTTTAAGGACAGAGAAAAGGCTGAAGAACTGGTCGGTGTCTTATCTGATCCGCTACCGGCACAGGGAATAGTTGATTCAATTGAGAGAAAGAAAGAAACTAAGAACCCGCCACTTCTGTATAACCTTGCTGAGATTCAGAATGAATGTAGTAAGCTTTTTAAAATAAGTCCTGATGAAACACTTAATATTATTCAGGAACTGTATGAAAAGAAGCTGGTTACTTATCCAAGAACTGACGCGAGAGTGTTATCGACTGCTGTAAGCAAGGAAATACATAAGAATATAGGTGGCCTTCGTAATTTCGCACCTGTTAAGGAAATCGCGGAGCATATTTTGCAGAATAATATGCAGAAAGGGATTGAGAAGACAAGATATTGCAACGATAAGGCGATTACAGACCATTATGCGATTATCCCTACAGGTCAGGGATTTAATAATCTTAAGAGTCTGTCAGTTACAGCAGCCAGAACCTATGAGATAATTGTCAGAAGATTTTTAAGTATATTTTATCCTCCGGCAATATATCAGAAGATAAGTATTACCAGTGATGTTAAGAATGAAAAGCTGTATGCTTCATTTAAGGTTCTTGTAGATGAAGGGTATCTTGGTGTGGCTAAGAATTCGTTTGCTAAGGTTAAAGCTGATGCGAAAGCAAAGGATGATGATAATAACGATAATAAAGATGATAATAAATGTGATGCAGCATTATTTGAGGTATTGAAAAAATATAGAAAAGGTTCTACAATCACATTTAATGAGTTTAACATTAAAGAAGGGGAAACATCTCCACCTAAGAGATATAACTCAGGTTCTATTATCCTTGCAATGGAAAATGCGGGTCAGCTTATTGAAGATGAAGAATTGCGAGCCCAGATTAAGGGTAGTGGAATAGGAACCAGTGCTACAAGAGCCGAGATTCTTAAGAAACTTAATACTATTAAGTATATTTCTATTAACTCGAAGACACAGATTATTACACCTACATTTTTAGGTGAGATAATATATGATGTTGTTGATAATTCTATAAGGCATCTGCTTAATCCGGAGCTTACAGCAAGCTGGGAGAAAGGACTTACAGGTGTTGCACAAGGAAATATTACATCAGATGAGTATATGGAAAAACTGGATGGTTTTGTTTCCAGAAGAACAAGGGCTGTAATGGCATTAAGAAATCAGGCAGGGCTAGTTGGACTATTTAATGAAACTGCCAAGAATTATAAGTAAGGAATTGAAAGGGATTAAATAAATGTGTGGAATTGCAGGATATGTAGGCGACAGAGACAGTGCAGATGTGCTTGTGGATGCATTATCAAAGCTGGAATACAGAGGTTATGATTCAGCAGGTATTGCTGTATTTGACCATGGTAATATCAAGGTTAAGAAGTGCAAGGGAAGACTTGCTAACCTTGTAGAGAAGATGAATGAGGAAGGAAAACCAGAAGGACATGTAGGTATTGGACATACAAGATGGGCAACACATGGAGAACCATCAGATATTAATTCACATCCACATGGAAATAAGAGAGTTACGATTGTACATAATGGTATTATTGAAAATTACAAGAAGCTTAAGGATTTTCTTATAGGAGAGGGATACAGCTTTGCCAGTGAGACCGATACCGAAGTTGCTGCAAAGCTGATTGATTATTACTATGATGGAGATCCAATGAAGACAATTGCTAAGGTATTATCAGAGATTAAGGGGTCATATGCACTTGGAATTATGTTCAGGGATTTCCCGGATGAGATATTTGCAGTAAGAAAGGACAGCCCTCTTATAGTAGGTGTTGGAGAGCATGAGAATTTCATAGCATCTGATGTACCAGCTATTATTCATTACACAAGAGATTATTATCTTCTTGATCAGAATGAGATAGCAGTTATTAAGAAGGATTCAGTTAAGATATATGATGTCCATGGTAATGAGATACATAAAGAGTTAAATACAGCTGACTGGGATGTGGATGCTGCAGAAAAGGGCGGATATGCACATTTTATGCTTAAGGAAATTCATGAACAGCCTGATTCAGTAAAGAGAACTATCATGCCAAGAATTACAGATGACATGCCAGATTTCAGCGCAGAAGGATTTAATTCTGACAAGCTAAAAAGTTACAAGAATATATATATTGTTGCCTGTGGTACAGCAATGCATGCAGGTATGGTAGGTAAATATATTATTGAGAAGATTGCAAGGGTATCTGTAACGGTTGATATTGCATCTGAATTCAGATACAGAGATCCGCTTATTAATGAAGATGATCTTATGATTGTTATATCACAGTCAGGTGAGACTGCTGATACTAAGGCCGCGCTTGAACTTGCAAAACAGGCTGGGGCTGATACTATGGCAATTGTTAATGTAAAGGGCTCTTCAATTGCGAGAGAAGCAGATATGGTTGTATATACACATGCAGGTCCAGAGATTTCAGTAGCTTCTACCAAGGCATATATGGTTCAGGTATCAATTATGTACTTAATTGCATTTGAATTAGCTTATGCTAATGGAAAGATGGATGCAGCAGAATGCAGCAAATATACTAAGATGCTTGAAGAAATACCAGAGGTTATTGAAGAAGCCATTGCTCTTGAAAGCAAATGCCAGTATGCAGCTTCAAAGCTTATTAATGCTGACAGTCTTCTCTATATAGGACGAGGTCTTGATTATGCGCTTAGCATGGAGGGTTCTCTTAAGTTAAAGGAGATATCATATATTCATTCTGAATCATATGCAGCAGGAGAACTTAAGCATGGAACAATTTCGCTTATTACAGAACAGATGCCTGTAATTGCAATTGCAACTCAGAAGAATCTTGAGGAAAAGACAATAAGTAATATTAAGGAGGTTAAGTCAAGAGGCGCATTTGTAGTGCTTATTGCAGAACCAGAACTTGATATTGAAGATGGAGTGGCGGATATTATTATCAGATTGCCACAGGCAGACCAGCTTCTTATGCCAATGGTTGCAGCAGTTCCATTACAGCTTATTGCTTACTATACAGCAGTTCTTAAGGGAAATGATGTTGATAAGCCAAGAAATCTTGCTAAGTCTGTTACAGTTGAATAATTAATATAATGAGGATGTTAGATATGAATAATGATGCATTAAAGATAGGTAATCTGTATGACCTTAATGAAACTATTGCAGCGAAAGTGTTTGAAGGCTGTACATTTCCATGGGAGGTACTTGCAAAGATTGGCGATTTTATTGTAGAACTTGGCAATACATTACCAGAAGACGAATATGAGAAGCGAGGAGAAAATATATGGGTGCACAAAAGTGCCAATGTATTTTCATCAGCTTATATCGCAGGACCTGCAATTATTGGTAAAGATGCCGAGGTAAGACACTGTGCATTTATCCGTGGAAAGGCTATTGTTGGCGAGGGAGCTGTTGTAGGCAACTCAACTGAGCTTAAGAATGTAATTCTTTTTAACAAGGTTCAGGTTCCACATTATAATTATGTAGGAGATTCAATCCTTGGATTTAAGGCTCATATGGGAGCAGGCTCTATAACTTCTAATGTCAAATCTGACAAGAAGCTTATAACTATAAAAGGACCTGATGGTAATATTGATACCGGAATTAAGAAGATAGGGGCTTTTCTTGGTGACAATGTTGAGGTTGGATGTGGAAGCGTACTTAATCCAGGCACAATTGTAGGAAGAGAAAGCAACATTTATCCTTTATCAAGTGTAAGAGGCTTTATCCCTGCAGGTTCTATATATAAGAAACAGGGTGAAGTAGTAACTAAGAGATAATAATGTGAATTTTTTGTTTTATTAATGTAAAAATATTGAGTCTCACATTGACTAATGCAAAAGTTTGTGAGAAAATAGTCAAGGCTTGGACGACGGCTTCTTGCCGTCGTTTCATTTATAGTAAACACTATGAATTACGAAAGGAGTAATAAGATGATTTACACACAGGAAGTAGAGAATATGTGTCCAGTAGCACAGGGCGTTCATCATGGAGCAGCTCCAGTGCCAACAGAAGGTAAATGGGTACAGAATAAGAAGGTTGAAGATATTTCAGGTTTTACACATGGTGTTGGCTGGTGTGCTCCTCAGCAGGGTGCATGTAAGCTTACTCTTAATGTTAAGGAAGGTATCATTCAGGAAGCTTTAGTTGAAACTATCGGATGTTCAGGAATGACACATTCAGCAGCTATGGCAGCAGAGATTTTACCAGGACTTACAGTTATGGAAGCTCTTAACACTGACCTTGTCTGTGATGCAATTAACACAGCTATGAGAGAATTATTCTTACAGATCGTTTATGGTAGAACTCAGAGCGCATTCTCTGAAGGTGGACTTGCAGTTGGTGCTGGTCTTGAAGATCTTGGTAAGGGACTTCGTTCTCAGGTAGGTACTATGTATGGTACATTAAAGAAAGGCCCTCGTTACCTTGAGATGGCAGAAGGTTATGTAACAGGTATTGCCCTTGATAAGGACAACCAGATTATCGGTTACAAGTTTGTCAGCCTTGGTAAGATGACAGACTTCATTAAGAAGGGTGATGACCCTACAACAGCATATGAGAAAGCTTGCGGACAGTACGGAAGAGTTGCAGATGCTGTTAAGATTATTGACCCAAGAACAGATGAAGAAGTTAAGTAAGGAGGACAATTAGAATGGCTTTATTTGAATCATATGAGAGAAGAATAGATAAGATTACTTCAGTTCTTAACAGCTATGGTATAGCTAATATTGAAGAAGCTGAAAAGATTACTAAGGATGCCGGATTAGATGTATATGCTATGGTTAAGGGTATCCAGCCAATTTGTTTTGAAAATGCATGCTGGGCTTACACAGTAGGTGCAGCAATCGCTATCAAGAAGGGTGCAAGAAAGGCTTCAGAAGCTGCTGCAGCTATCGGAGAGGGTCTTCAGGCATTCTGTATTCCAGGTTCAGTTGCTGACCAGAGAAAGGTTGGTCTTGGACATGGTAACTTAGGAAAGATGCTGCTTGAAGAAGAGACAGAATGTTTCGCATTCCTTGCAGGTCATGAATCATTTGCTGCTGCTGAGGGAGCTATCGGTATTGCAGAGAAGGCTAACAAGGTTAGACAGAAACCTCTTAGAGTTATCCTTAATGGTCTTGGAAAGGATGCTGCTAAGATTATCTCAAGAATTAACGGATTCACATTCGTTGAGACAGAGATGGATTACTCAACAGGCGAAGTAAAGGAAATCTCTAGAACAGCATACTCAGATGGTCTTCGTTCTAAGGTTAACTGCTACGGCGCTAATGATGTAACAGAAGGTGTTGCAATCATGTGGAAGGAGAATGTTGATATCTCTATCACAGGTAACTCAACAAACCCTACAAGATTCCAGCATCCAGTTGCAGGTACATATAAGAAGGAAAGACTTGAAGCAGGTAAGAAGTACTTCTCAGTAGCTTCAGGTGGTGGTACAGGACGTACACTTCACCCAGATAACATGGCAGCAGGTCCTGCTTCTTATGGTATGACAGATACAATGGGACGTATGCATTCAGATGCTCAGTTCGCAGGTTCTTCATCAGTTCCAGCTCACGTTGAAATGATGGGACTTATCGGAATGGGTAACAACCCTATGGTTGGTGCTACTGTTGCTGTAGCTGTTTCTGTTGAGGAAGCTGCTAAGAATGGTAAGTTCTAAGTAATTATATATTTTTGATTTTTTAAGGGACTTGTCGTGTATTGACAAGCCCCTTTTGGCATGTGTAATAAATTGATAATTTACGATAAGGAGTTTGAATGAAAAAACAAATGACAAAAAATTATTTTGTGCGGTCATGTCAGTTGTCATGAATTTTTTCAGATTTATTTGGAGTATTGGCTTGATTTTTATCACAACAGTAATGGCAAAGAACCAAAGGATAGAGGAACAGTAAATTAGTCAATGATAATACTTGTAGTAAACTTGAGTTATCAAAGAATGCTTCGGAAAGAACTATTTCAAGTATAATGCAGAATTATAAATAAAAAATGAGGACATAAATGGAAATTTTCGTTAATAAAATAATTGATGAAAGTGGAATAAGTTATAGCCTTACAAAGGCTGGATATGCCGGACTTATAGCAGCAATAATTGTGCTGCTAGTGATTGGCTGTGTAATGCGTAATTCTGATAAAAAGATTGATGCAAAGCACATAGCATTTGCATCAATGGCTATTGCACTTGCTGTTGTGACGTCAATGATTAAAGTTATAAGACTTCCTATGGGGGGAGCAGCAACTTTATTCAGCATGTTGTTTATTGTATTGATTGGATATTGGTACGGAATAAGAGCTGGACTTACAACAGCATTTGCATATGGGATTCTTCAGTTGTTATTAGATCCATACATAGTCAGTATTCCACAGGTAATGCTCGATTATATATTGGGATTTGGAGCTTTGGGATTATCTGGAATATTTTCGGATTCAAAACATGGACTTGTTAAGGGATATGTAACAGGAGTGGTTGGTAGATTCATATGTTCGTTTCTGTCAGGATGGATATTCTTTGCTGTATATACACCGGAATTCTTTAACAGTGCGGTAATATATTCTATAGTATATAATGGATCTTATATTGGATTAGAAGCAGTTGTAACATTAATAGTTATAAACCTTCCGCCTGTAAGTAAAGCTCTTGCGTATATAAAGAATAATCTTGCGTAAATCGGCGTGACAGGATTTGAACCTGCGGCCTCGTAGTCCCGAACCACGCGCTCTACCAAACTGAGCCACACGCCGTAATAAAGTTGCAACTTAATTATTATAACGCATTTTTATGGAAGTGCAAGGTGAAATTATTTCAGAATTACATCAGGGTGGCTGTAAATGTGTTTTATGCGTTGCAAACGGGATTTGGGGTGGTATATAATAATTGCTGGATTAAATGTTGCACTTCAGAGGTATATATGATAAAGAAAAAGAAAAGAAAAAGCAGGCAGATTGTTATGCTTGGAATATCGTTCCTTGCGTTGATAGTTTGTTTGTTTTTTTATGCTGATTATAAGGGAATTATTGATATCAGTAATATTTTAAAATCATCTAAGGTTAATAATGTGGCTGAATCAGAGGAAACATCAGTGCCAGATGATATACAGATAGAAAATGAAGCAGCACAGGATGAGTATGAGACTGGTAATGAAACGGAAAATGCGACAGAAAATGTAACCGAAAATATTTCATTAGATGTTAAAGTTATATATCAATATCCGGATATGCCTTCAGGTTGTGAAATAACATCACTTACAATGGTACTTAATTATATGGGGATAGATGTGACAAATGATTATATGGCAGATAATTATCTTGATTCGTCAACATATAATATGTTTACTTCTTTTGTTGGAAGTGTGTATAATGACAATTCATTTGGATGTTATGCGCCAGTCATTGTAAATGCAGCTAATAAATTCTTTGCAGACAGAGCGCTTGATTATGAGGCAGTTGACATAAGTAACAGCACAAGAGAGCAGATTGTAGATATACTTTCAGATGACAGACCTGTTATTATATGGAATACGGAAGATATGAAATCAACTTATGCAAAAACATATACAATTGATGGTAACAGCTTTGAATGGATGACTAATGAGCACTGTGTGGTTCTTAGCGGGTATAATGAGCAGGATAACACTGTTGAAGTGGCTGATTCTATAGCAGGAAATGTTGTGAGAGATGCAGATACATTTTTTCAAAGATATAATGATGTATTAAGTCAGGCTGTCTATATTAAATAATATTTAAGGAAGGTGTCGGTTATGGGACATGAACTTACAAAAAATGATATCAAAAAAATGGAAGAAGAGATTGAATACAGAATCCATGAGGTAAGAAAGGCTGCGCTTGATGATGTAAAGGAAACAAGGGCACAAGGGGATCTTAGCGAGAATTTTGAATATCATGCTGCCAAACGTTTTAAAAATAAAAATGAAAGCCGTATAAGATATCTGCAAAGAACCATTAAGAATGCTACAGTTATTGATGATGAATCAGCTGATGACGAGGTAGGAGTTAATAATACTGTTGAGGTATATTATGAGGATGATGAAAGTACTGAAATAGTAAAGATAGTTACTACTATAAGGGCAGATTCATTAAGTGGAATGGTTAGTATTGAATCTCCGTTAGGACAGGCGCTATTAGGTCACAAAGAAGGTGACAGGGTACTTGTAAGAGTTAATCCTCAGGTAGAATATTATGTTGTTATTAAAAGAATATCAAATACAGATGATTCAGATGATAAGATAACAAGCTATTAATGATAAAAATATACTAAAAGAATTGACAAGTGAATAGTATTTATTTATAATAACTAATATACATATAGTATATTAGTTATTTTTTTAGGAGTAATAATTGGAGTTTAATGAGGCACAGAAACAGGCTGTTCAGCATGATAAAGGACCATGCATGGTAATAGCTGGTCCAGGGTCAGGAAAGACAGCAGTTCTTACTAACAGGGTGAAGTATCTGATTGAACATTTAGGGGTAAGTCAATCAGATATTCTTGTGATAACCTTTACTAAGGCAGCAGCGGTTCAGATGAAAGAACGTTTTAGTAATATTTCAGGAGGAAGAGGTAATGCCGTTACGTTTGGAACTTTTCATGCTGTATTTTTTACAATTCTTAAGAATGCATATAATTATTCTTCAAGATGTATCATTAAAGCACAGACACAGTATAACTTTGTGAGAGATGAATTGTGCATGCTTGAATTGGAGTATGATGATGAGACGGAAGCTGTTAATAATGTTTTATCACAGATTAGTCTGGTGAAGAATGGACAGAAGAATATAGATTCCTACCAGGCAGCCGGAATTCCGGAGGGGAGTTTCAGAAGGATATATAAGAGATATATGGATATGCTTAACTCAAAAGGCCTGCTTGATTTTGATGATATGGTAATTGAATGTCTTAAGCTTTTGAAAGCAAGGGATGATTACAGGGAAGCGTGGCAGGATAAGTACAGATACATATTAATAGATGAGTTTCAGGATATTAACAAAGCGCAGTTTGAAGTGATATCTATATTGGCAGAAAAGTATAAGAATCTTTTTGTCGTGGGAGATGACGATCAGAGTATATATGGATTCAGGGGAGCGAGTCCGTCAATTATGTTTGAATTCTCACAGATATATACGGATACAAGGAAGATTTATCTGGATGTTAATTACCGCTCAACAGCTAATATAGTCATGACAGGGAGGGTACTTATTGAAGAAAACCGGCATAGATTTGCCAAGGATATCAGGTCGTCATCTGTCATGGGAGAACCAGTTAATATATGTGAATTTTTAACATATAATGATGAACAGAATTATCTTGTTTCGGAATTGAAAAGACTTAATGATTCAGGGATTGATTATGATGATATTGCAGTTCTGTCAAGAACTAATGTTGTTGGAGATACTTTTATGATAAGGGCAGGAGTTGATGGAATACCATGTGTGGGGAGTGGAAGGACACAGAATCTGTATGAACACTGGATATCGAAAGATATTATTTCATATCTTAATATTGCGATGGGAAGCTGTAGCAGAAATGATTATCTGAGAGTAATCAATAAGCCTATGCGTTATATAACACGATCGTATATAACAGATCCATTTGATATGCAGTCGTTGAAGAGAATATATAATTGCAATGAAGCAATGATTGGCAGAATTAATGATTTTGAGATGGATATGAACATGATTAAGAATATGAGTCCATTTGCAGCTATTAACTACATAAGAAAGAAGATTGGCTATGACAGATATATTGATGAATATATATATGAACACAGACTTAACAGGGAAGATATTTATGGTGTTATATCCCGGCTGCAGAATGAGGCATTGAGGTATATATCAATCGGTGAATGGATACATAGTGTTGCAAGGGCTGAGAATGACAGTAAGGATGAAATGCAGGAGAAAGGGGTACATTTTATAACAATGCATGGTTCCAAGGGACTGGAATACAGAGTTGTATTTATTGTGGATGTGTGCGAAGGGATTATTCCATATTCGAAGGCTGTGCTTGACAAACAGATAGAAGAGGAAAGACGGCTTTTTTATGTTGCGGTTACAAGAGCAAAAGAAAAGCTGTATCTTATGTATCCTAAGAAAAGATACAATAAAGATACAGCATGTTCTAGATTTCTTGAAGATATAATAACTACTACTCGTTATCCTCTTCTTCGTACAGTTCTTCGTATTCCATAGCATCTAATTCTTCATCAAAGGCGTCTGATACTATTTCGTATTCCTCATCTGTTTCAATGTTTTCAAGAACAGGTTCATTGTTGTCATCAATCTTATATCTGTACAGATATACTTCATCGTTGTCAGCAGCTTCTCCTTCAAGAGGAAGAAGAGCGATGTACTGGTTGTCACCAGCAGGGAATATGCGCACGATTGCACATTCACATTCTGTATTATCATCTAGCATGAGAGTAACAGTATTATAATCCTGATTATCCATAATATCTCCAATCTGCTATTGCAAGCACTAGTATTTTCTATACTCTAACAAATATTATGTCTAAAAGCAATGAAAATAAAGAAAAAAGGCTTGCTATTTTATTATCTTAGGTGTATATTATACTCAAGTTAATATTTTAAGTCAAAGGGGACGATTTTAGTTATGTTATATAGCTAGGATTGTCCCCTTTTGTAATAAACCCAAGGAGGAATGATTATGGATAAAATCGATAAGAAGATAATTACACTTTTACAGCAGAACGCAAGGATGCCACTTAAGGCTCTGGCAGAGAAGGTGTTTTTATCTTCACCGGCAGTTTCAGCAAGAATTGAGAGACTTGAAAAGGAAGAAATAATTGAAGGCTATGAAGTCAAGATTAATCAGTTAAAGCTGGGATATCATATTACAGCATTTATTAATCTTGAAGTTGCACCAGTTCAGAAACCGGATTTTTATCCATTTATAAAATCATGCCCTAATGTAGTTGAATGTAACTGTGTGACAGGTAATTATTCAATGCTTCTTAAGGTAATGTTTCCGAGTACAATGGAGCTTGATACATTTATAGGACAGCTTCAGAAGTTCGGAAGAACAAGTACCCAGATTGTTTTTTCTACACCGGTAGCACCACGGGGGATTGATGTTAACCAGGAAATGCCAACGGACAATTAATGCTTTAAATCCACTGCCAGATACTTGCTTATCTGGCAGTTTTTTTGTTATACTCTGAGTAGTTTTAAATATGTTCGTTATGGAGGAGCTATGAGTAAGGTTAAAGATATACTTGATAATGTGGACAGAGTAATAGTAGGCAAAAGAGAAGTTTCTGAACTTGTTCTCACTTGTATTATAGCAGGTGGACATGTACTTTTAGAGGATGTGCCAGGTACAGGAAAAACAGTTATGGCAAAGTCATTTGCTAAAAGTATTGCAGGGGAGTTTTCTAGAATCCAGTTTACTCCTGATCTTCTTCCGTCTGATATAACAGGAGTGCATGTATTTAACCAGAAGGAAGCAGATTTTGTATTTAGAAAAGGACCAGTATTTGCTAATATTATTCTTGCAGATGAGATTAACAGAGCAACTCCAAGGACTCAGTCAGCTTTGCTTGAATGTATGGAAGAACATCAGGTAACTGTTGATGGAACTGTCGATGTATTACAGGAACCATTTACAGTAATAGCTACACAGAACCCTATAGAGACAACTGGAACATATCCTTTGCCAGAGGCTCAGCTTGACAGATTCCTTATGAAGATTAATATGGGATATCCTGAAAAAGAAGAAGAAGTGCTTATACTTAACAGATTTTTAAAAGGAAACCCGGCAGAAGAATTAAAAGAGACTGCTACATGCGAAGATGTCATAGCAATGAGGGCAGCTGCGAGAGATGTTTATGTTCATCCGGTTTTGCTTGATTATATAACACAGCTTGCAAGACAGACCAGGGAAACAGAAAATGTATCTATAGGTATCAGCCCAAGAGGAACTTTAGGAATGCTTAATGCTGTAAGGGCTTATGCGTATGTTAAGGGAAGAGAATATGTGGTACCAGAGGATGTTAAAACGCTTGCGCCTTATGTGTGGGCACACAGGATTGTATTGCAGACAGGATATATGAACAGAGATAATAAAGAACAGATCATTAAGGACATAGTTGATAAGACAACTGTCCCTACTGAAGAATGGACTAAATAATGAATGTATTGTTTATGCTGCTGGGTGTACTTATAGTATATATAATAGTAAAGCAGGTGTTTCGTCATAACTGGGATAAGGAGTTATCTGTGGATGTCAGATTTGACAAAAAACATGCCGTTAAAGACGAGACTATTTATCTGACAGAGATTGTTACCAATGCGAAAGTACTTCCATTACCATGTGTTAATCTTAAGTTTCAGATTGGAAGAGAATTACAGTTTACAGATGCTGATACTAATTCAAGTGTATCAGATAAAGTATATAGAAATGATGTGTTTTCATTCTTATCTAATCAGAGAATAACGAGAAGAATACCATTAAAATGTACCAAAAGAGGTGTGTTTAGAATATCCGGGCTGGAGATAACATTTTCCGGACCATTTATGAATGAAATAAATGTTATAAAATATGATAACGATTGTCAGATTACTGTATATCCGAAAGTGGCTGATATGAAACAGCTAAGAGCAGTTAATACAAGAGTAACAGGTGAAGTACAACGCAGGAAATATCTTATGGATGATCCGTTTGTGTTCAGGGGCATAAGAGATTATACAAGTAATGACAGCCTTAAGAATGTTAACTGGAAGGCAACAGGGAAAACAGGCTCGCTGATGGTTAATGAATATGATGAATCTGTTAGCCGTAACGTATGCATACTTCTTAATCTGGAAGAGGATGGGGCGTTAAGATACGACACCATTGATGAAGAGGCAATAAGCATTGCAGCAGGATTATCAGAAATACTCATTTCACAGGGAATTAATGTATCGATGATATGCAATGGATGTGATACTGATACCAAAGAGCAGACAATAGTGCGAAAAGGAGCAGGAGCAGGACATCTTAATTATATTAATACTGCACTTGCAAGAATCGATACACATATTTCTATGGAAGAGTATGCGGATACACTGAAGAAAAGAGTAGAAGACTGTGTGGACAGTGATTTTACGGATTGTATATATGTGATGATATCATCAAGCAGAAGAAAGAAGCTTCAAATGATAATATCACGGATAATACAGGAGCCACAAAGCTTTGTGTGGATTGTACCTCATCTTCCGGGATGTGAATACACACTTGATAGCTGTAATGTGGAGCCTGTGGGATGGAGTGTTAATTAAGAGGAGACGATTTATGGATAGGTCAGGAACCATTTCTGGTAACAGACAATTAAGGATAACAAGGTCAGTAATTGAAATCCTCAATCAGTGTATTGTATTTATGGCTTTTTCTGCAATGGTGATACTTGGAATAACAAGAAAACCGGCAGATTATATGACATATGTATTAATGATGTGTATACCGGTTATAGTGTCGTATTTTGCAAGAAAGTATATAAAAGCATTTTTTCTGTTTGCGCTGATTCATGGAATATTTATTGTCATGGCTGTTATTGCTGGAAGAACAGATGCTGAAGTGACTGCGTATGTTGTATGTAATCTGGCTGTATGCATAAGGTCAATGAGCATAAGATTTGCAAATGTACGGA
The DNA here is from genome assembly GCA_934343805.1 of uncultured Lachnospira sp. Classification (GTDB taxonomy): domain Bacteria; phylum Bacillota; class Clostridia; order Lachnospirales; family Lachnospiraceae; genus Lachnospira. The sequence goes on along the minus strand of CAKRIN010000001.1, from coordinate 53,595 downwards.
AAATGGAATATATGAATATGTCGCAATATGGCAATGGTATTGATGACATTGGAAAAGATGAGAAAAAAGCTATCCTTCAGGCGCAAGAAAGCGTACCGGTATATTACTGCGCCATTATGGTTGCGGGATGCATAATTGGTGGGCAGGCTGACAGCAGCGTGCTTGTGGGTTGTGAGGTATTCTTTTTTGTGGTATTTATTCTTCTCACATTTGCAGGTAATCAGGTTAAGGCACTTAATGAGCTGTTTTTAAGCAATGTTGGAAAATCAGAGTTTCCAGCGAAAAGAATGATAAAAATTAATGTCATAATGACAGCTGTTATATCAATGTTAATGATAGCAGGTATGGTAGTGTTCTATCAGGGACGTTATGGTAATATATTTTCTATAGCCGAAGCTGGCATAATGTACGCGTTAAAATACATATTGAAGTTCCTGCTTGCAATAATGCGTGAGAAAGATGAAGAAGTTAAATATGTTGAAACACCTACACAGACTGAAAGTGAAGGGGACGGAGTTGCACCAGAGACAATGGAGTTTGATGATAATCCTGTTATGGGGGCTTTGTTTACGGCTTTTGCAGTCGTTGTGATAATTGCATTGCTGGCACTTACAATATATCTGATATACAGGTATACTAAAAAGTTTAAAGAAGCCAAGGATGAAAATGGTGATAAAATAGAGTTTATTGGCAGAGACAGAAAACAAGAGCACAGGCTGAGAAAAGAAAAAGACAATGAACAAAAAAACAGCCTGCCGGTTAATCTGCAATATAGAAAGGCATTTAAGAAAGCAGTAGTCCGTAACAATAAAAAGAATGGACTATCTATGGATAAACTTGCCAGTATGCAGCCAGAGGATATTACAAGAGGAAATATTACTTCTGATGAACAGTATGCAGGCAGAATAACAACTGAGTATGAGAAAGCCAGATACTCAGATAAAAATGTTTCTGATGATGAACTGGAATTTTTGCTTGACTTTATGAAACATGGCAATTATAATAAACGAAGATAATAAGTAAATGCTGTGAAGAGGACTATTAGGTAAGAACCAGAGTCAGAGAGCTGCCGGGTGGTGTGAGGCAGTGGAAGGAACTTATTGAACTCGCCTTGGAGCTGTTACCTGAAATCATTATTAATGAGAAGTAGGAGTAGCCGGATGCCAACCGTTATAGTGGACAGAATATAATACAGAGATGTACGTATTCAGTGAGTGCATAGCATAGCTATGAAGAAGAGTGGTAACGCGTAGGATGATATATCTTTCGTCTCTTTGGACATTAGTGTCCATAGACGAAAGATTTTTTTATGCTTGCTTTAATTAGGGCTTTTACTTATTAAGAACACATATTATTTTAATGGAGGTTTAGGAATGTTTGATTACAGACAGTACGAAAGAGGCTATTTTATGCCACCCGTAAAGTGTAATGACTGGGTAAACAAGGAATATGTTGATAAGGCACCTATATGGTGTTCTGTAGATTTAAGGGATGGAAATCAGGCACTTGTAGAGCCAATGAGCCTTAATGAAAAGCTTGAATTTTTTAAGATGCTTGTAGAGGTAGGGTTTAAGGAAATTGAAATTGGTTTTCCAGCTGCATCAGAGACAGAATATGAATTCTGCCGTACTCTTATAGAGAAAGATATGATTCCAGATGATGTTACAATTCAGGTTCTTACACAGGCAAGACCACATATCATTAAGAAAACATTTGAGGCGGTAAAGGGTGCCCCAAGAGCTATTGTACATGTGTATAATTCTACATCTTTAGCACAGAGAGAACAGGTATTTAAGAAATCTAAGGAAGAGGTTAAGCAGATTGCTATTGATGGAGCTAAGTTATTAAAGGAACTTGCTGAAGCCGATGGTGGAAATTTCCTCTTTGAATACAGCCCGGAGAGCTTTACAGGAACAGAACCAGAATATGCACTTGAAGTGTGCAATGCCGTAGTTGATATATGGCAGCCAACTCCTGATAAGAAGTGTATTATTAATCTTCCTGCAACAGTTGAGATGTCACTTCCACATGTGTTTGCAAGCCAGATTGAATATATGTCTAAAAATATGCATAACAGAGAGAATGTTATTATATCTCTTCATCCACATAATGATCGTTCAACGGGTGTTGCTGATGCTGAGTTAGGACTTCTTGCTGGTGCAGACAGAATTGAGGGAACACTTTTTGGCAATGGAGAGAGAACTGGTAATGTTGATATCATTACACTTGCAATGAATATGTATATGCAGGGGGTTAATCCTGAACTTGATCTTTCTGATATGCCACATCTTGCAGAGGTATTTGAAAGACTTACTCAGATGAATATCGATGAACGTCATCCATGGTGCGGAAAGCTTGTATTTGCAGCTTTCTCAGGCTCTCATCAGGATGCTATATCTAAAGGAATGCATTATAGAATAGAGAATGATCCTAATAAATGGACAGTTCCATATCTTCCTATTAATCCTGAAGATGTTGGCCGTACATATGATTCAGATGTTATCAGAATTAACAGTCAGTCTGGTAAGGGTGGTGTTGCTTATGTTCTTGAACATAATTACGGAATGATTGTTCCTAAGGCTATGAGAGAAGATCTTGGATATGCAGTTAAAGATGTTTCAGACGTTAATCATAAGGAGCTTTCTGCAGATGAAGTCCTTGAGATATTTGAAAGAAGATATAAGAAACATACACCAATATTTAAGATTACAGAAGTCCATTTTAAGCAGATTGATGGAATTCAGACTGTAGTAACAGTTGAACAGAATGGAGAGAGAAAGAATATAGAAGCAGGTGGAAATGGCCGTCTTGATGCGGTAAGCAATGCGCTTGCAGATCATTTTGGAAAACCATGCGATATATTCTGCTATGAAGAACATTCATTAAAGAAGGGATCAGATTCAAGTGCTATTGCATATGTTGGAATAACAGGAGAAGATGGAAAGAGTTACTTTGGTATTGGTATTGACCATGATATTATAAGAGCATCTATAGATGCATTAGAGTCTGCAATGAACAGAAGTCTTGAAGCATAAAATATATTAATTTATATAAGTCCGTATGAAGTGCCGGTCTGAAAGGCGTTTCATACGGATTTTTTTATTATATTTATTAAAATACCCCCAAAAGAGGGAAGTAGTACTTCTGTACCAGTGATATCATACGATTTGGGAGAGAAATATAGTTACTGTTCAGAAATGAATTTATTAAGGAATTATGGAGGAAATAATGAATTTTAAAAAGTTTGTCAGACTTAATGCAGGGGTTAAGAAGATTGCAGCGGCGGCTATGGCAGGTGTACTTGTTGCGGGTTCAGTTGTCATTGGAAGTTCAATGAAAGCAGGAGCATATTCTAAGACGCAGGATGTATTAGAGAAACTTTTGGGAACGGCTAAGCCATATGGAGTTGTGGCAGAGGAATTTACTAATAATAATCATAATCAGACTAACTTTGCTGTTAATATGTTACATTCAACAGCTAATTATTACAGCTGGTCAGTATTTGATAAGAGTATGGGAACTACATATATAAGAAATATAGATGATACATCTCTTATGCAGATTGATAAAGAAACATTTGATAATCTTGTTCTTGGATTTAATTATGATTATCGTCCTGATGAATCAAAGATATATGCATTAGAGGGTGATTCATTAACCGACAGGACAGGTGCTGTTATTAATATTGCTAATTGCAGGGATTTTATAAAGATATATTATGTACCAGATTATATGGATGTTACTGCTGCCAGACAGAAAGTGGCAGAAACATTTAGAAAGTATGCATCTATGTCTGATGATGAAGCAGATATAGTGATTGATAATGCTGATAATAAAATTAAAATAGACCTTGCATCAAAGAAGGACAAACAGATTGTTGTGGTTAATCTTCACGTTGGTAATGTTACTGAATTTCAGGATAAGATAGATGTGGTTAATAAGGCTGATGGACAGTTTGTAATAATTAATTTCCTTGATGCAGATGGTGATCTTGCTATTAAAAGAATGACAATTAATAATACTAACTCAGCTAGCCTTAAAGATTGTGATATTGCCCAGACAGTTATAATGAATGCAGTTGATGTTAAGGGAAAAGTAAAAATTGCTGAAGTATGTGGAATTGTTGTTGCGCCAGATTCAGATGTTGAGCTTGAAAATACATGCAATGGAAGGGTAATTGCAAAAACATTTGTTAATTTAAATGGTCAGATGCATTTTATATCAGATGCGTATGAACAGGAAACAACTCAGGCGGAAAGTGAAAGTGCTGATGTAAATGAAAGCCAGTCAGATAATAACGAAGAGAGTATACAGGAGAGCATAAAGGAAAGCCAGGCAGAGAGTGAAAGAGAAAGTATAAGAGAAAGCCAGGCGGAGAGCGAAAGAGAAAGCATAAAGGAAAGCCAGGCAGAGAGTGAAAGAGAAAGTATAAGAGAAAGCCAGGCGGAGAGCGAAAGAGAAAGCATAAGAGAAAGCCAGGCAGAGAGTGAAAGAGAAAGTATAAGAGAAAGCCAGGCGGAGAGCGAAAGAGAAAGTATAAGAGAAAGCCAGGCAGAGAGTGAAAGAGAAAGTATAAGAGAAAGCCAGGCAGAGAGTGAAAGAGAAAGCATAAAGGAAAGCCAGGCAGAGAGTGAAAGAGAAAGCATAAAGGAAAGCCAGGCAGAGAGCGAGAGGGAAAGCATAAAGGAAAGTTCAGCAACAAATAGCAGCAATGGAGGCAGTGATAGTAATATATCTGGTTCTAATGCCTCATCAGGCGCTGGAATTACATCAGGTACTGGAGTAACATCAGGATCAAATACATCAGGTACTGGAGTAACATCAGACTCAAATATCTCTAATAGCAGCAATAGTACAGGCGGTTCTGATAGTACAAGCAGTTCTGATAGTACAAGGCTGATTGCTGGAGGAAGCGCTGAAGTGGCAGCAGATGAAGAACTTGTTGCAGCAGGAGATCCTGAAACAAAAGGTGATTCACCAGAGGTAGCAGCGGATGAAGAACTGGTTACAACTGGAGATAACAGTCATGCTGGTATATATGTAGTTATTCTTGTTGTGGCTGTTATAGCCTTTGGAACAGTTGTTGTGATTAATAAGAAAAAGTCTGATAAATAATTAAAGATTAAGATGTGATTAATGCTGCTGTGCAACTTTGTTGTGTGGCAGCATTTAATATTAATACGAAATTATACTTGATTAAAAATAAGTATGTGGTAAACTACTCTAGTGACTTTATATTATTAAGAGAATAGGAAAGAATTTATGAGAAATATTAAAGATAAGATAGTTAAAGCAATAATTCCTGTTGTGATGTTTGGGTTTATGATGGGCTTTTTTGGACCGGTCCAGTTATATATTAATAATGCATCAGAGTTTTTCTTTAACTTTAAGGATATTATAGGAATATGCATAGTGATGACACTGGTGTTTATAGTGGTTCCTTTGATAGTGATTGCTGTTGTACCCAAGAAAGCTTCTTCATGGATTACGACTGTATTATTTGGAATATCACTTGCTTTATATATTCAGGGTAATTATATTAACGTGAACTATGGAACACTTAATGGAGAAAAGGTTGTATGGTCTAATTACAAATCTGTGGCTATATGGGATACTGCTATATGGATTGTATGTATAGCTGTTCCTGTAATCCTCAAGTTTATTAAGCCTAAAATATCAGAACTTGTCAGTAAATATGGTTCGTTGTGGATAATTGGAATACAGATAGTAACACTGGTTGTTCTTGTGCTTGGAATGAAGCCAAAGACTCAGAATAATGGAGAATATATATTCACTAATGAGGGCAAATACACATTATCAGAGAATGAAAATGTAATAATGTTTGTTCTGGATTGCTATGAATCAGGAGATTTTGCCAGACTTTTAGATGCTCATACAGAGTATAAAGAACTGTTTAAGGATTTTACATATTATCCTGATACAGTGGGTGGCAGTACAAGGACGGTTCTTGCAATACCTAATCTGCTTACAGGAAAGCCATATACATCAGAAGGCAAGTATAGTGATTATATCAATGATTCATTTGATGAGTGTGATACATATAAGATACTTGATGAAAAAGGTTATGATTCAAGAATATATACAGAAAATACATTTGCACCATCTGATGCAGACATTAACATAGCTAATCTGTATAATGGGAAAAAAGAGGTACATAATTATAAGATTCTTGGAGAGAAAATGTACCAGTTTACAGCATGTCAGTATGCTCCACACATTTTGAAAAAATATGTGTGGATGTATTCAGGTGATTTTGATAAGGCAGCATTAAACAGTAAGGCTGATAAGAGCTGTTATCAGCTGGATGATGATATATTTTATGAACAGCTTTGCAGTAATAAACTGACTACTATTAAAGATAAGGCTTTCCGTGTATATCACCTTAATGGGGCGCATGGACCTTTTAAGCTTAAAGCAGATGCAACAATGAGCAATAAGGAAACATCTCTTGAAGAACAGGAGATGGGAGTAATGACCATTCTTAATGAATACTTTGAACAGATGAAAAAGCTTGGTATATATGATGATGCAAAGATTATTATTCTTGCAGATCATGGTGCATATGGAATAGAATGTAATCCGGTATTGCTTGTTAAGGATGGAAATAAAACTTCAGAATTTACTGTAGACAATACTCCTGTATCTTATGAAAACATACAGCCTACATTAATGAAAATGCTTGGAAGTGAAGATCCAGATGGAATAAAGAGCATTGATGAGATAGGTAATGGAGATAATAAGGAAAGATTATTTTATTATCAGGATAAAAAGTCTAATAAGGCGGTCGAGTATAAAATAACAGGTGCTTTACCTGACAATGCACAGATTAACGAGACTGGAAGAACATTTAAATTGTTTTCAGCAGATGCTAAAGAGTATACTCTTGGCACAGAGCTGCTGTTTAATGTAGAAGGAACTGCGACAGCTTATGTTACTAAGGGACTTGGAAAGAGTGAAGCCGGACAGACCTGGACAAGTGGAGATGAATTTGAAATGTCAATACCACTTGATTATAATGATGATGATGAATTATACATTTATTTTAAACTGAATAAGATACAGCTGCCAAAAGAGCATGTAGGAGTTACTATTAATGATGAATTTCTTAGCTGGTATCTTGTTGAGGAGGAAACACTGAATATAAGAGTTCCTGCTGATATGGTTAAAGGAAAAGGTAAAATCAAGATTAATCTGTCTCTTCCAGATGCCTCATTTGACGGAGATGAAAGATATGTTGCTTTGTTAATGAACTCAGTTAAGATTGACAAAATAAAGGGGACATATAATGAAACCCGTAGGGTTCAGGATAAAAATTCTAATTAAACTGAAAGGATTTTCTGCGTATGTGGAAAATCCTTTTTATGTTGAGAAAACAGAATACTTTGCACAGAAAAATATATATGTTATAATACAAAATGTATGAGCAAAAATGACTTTGACCACAAAATACAGTAAGAAACGAGGAAGAATATATGAAGCATATAGTGCTTGCATCGGGGTCACCAAGGAGAAGAGAGCTGCTTTCACAGATCGGACTTGATTATGAAGTTGTTACCAGTGATGCAGATGAGAATATAAAAGAGATGGAACCAGAAGATTATGTAAGAGAACTGGCATCTGCAAAGGCACAGTCTGTATTGGAAGGGTATATGGATAATAAGGACATCATAGTTATAGGTGCAGATACTATTGTTTATCATAAGGGAAGTATTCTCACAAAACCTAAGGATGAAGAAGATGCATTCAGGATACTTAAAAGTCTGAGTGGAGAGGTGCATCAGGTATATACGGGAGTTAATCTGTGCAGTCTTCACAAGAACGTAAGTTTTTATGAAAAGACTGATGTCTGGGTATATGATATGACAGATGAACAGATAAGAGAGTATATAAGTACAGGAGAGCCTATGGATAAAGCAGGTGCTTATGGAATTCAGGGGAGATTTGCCGCATATATAAAGGGAATTGAAGGTGACTACAATAATGTAGTAGGTCTTCCGGTAGCAAAGCTTTATCACGAACTTATTAATTTCTAGCACGAGGATTATAGAAAGGAATTGAAATTATATGATAAAATTCGTGGCGTGTGACCTTGATGGAACATTACTGCTTAATGGAGCACAAAAGGTTGATAAAACAGCCGTTGAATGTATAGGAAAGCTGCTTGATAATGGTATAATTGTGGCTCCGGCAAGCGGGAGACAGATAACAAGTCTCAAGAGATTATTTGAACCTGTAAGTGACAGGCTGGCATATATAGCAGAGAATGGAGCACTCGTTGAATATCAGGGGAAGACGATAGGAAAGACTCCTATGGAAAGACAATTTGCACTCGATATTATTGAAGATGTTATAAATCAGCCTGATTGTGAAGTTCTTGTATCAGGTGAACATACTGCATATATCAAGCCTAAGACGGAAGAGTATTATCACAGAATGACTAAGATTGTTAATTATCATACAACTCTGGTTAATGATTTTTCTGAAATTGATGAAGATATCCTTAAAATTGCTGTATGTGATCTTTCGGGAATACGCAACTCAAAAGACCATTTTATTAATAAGTGGGGAGATAAAGCATCTGTACTTGTATCAGGAGAGTTATATCTTGACTTGATGGATAAGTCAGTTAATAAAGGAAAAGGTATTAGACAGATACAGGAGTATTTTGGCTTGTCAGCGGATGAATGTATGGCATTTGGCGATAATTATAATGATATTGCCATGCTTGATATGGTTTCAGAATCATATGCAATGGAGAAAGCTGTTGATGAAGTAAAGAAACATGGCAAACATATTACAGGATGGGTTGAAGGAACATTAAGACAGAGATTTAAAGATATTCTGGTGTAAGAATGGAGGAAAAGGACAATGGAACATATTGATGAATGTGCAAAAGTATTTTTAAGAGATCAGAAACAGCTTTTTGATGAGCCTGTTGCATATGATTTAGAAGAAGCCAAGGAGTTTCTTGAGGATTGTATGGCAGTTTATTGCAAAAATATAAAAGAGCTAAGAGAAGTCATGGATGATGAAGGAATGGACGTGTCAGATCTTAGTAATGAAGAATTACTTGAGCAGCTTGAAGTGTTCAGGCTTGATAATGGTGCTTATTTCTTTGTGGAAGGATAATTAAAGATATGCGCATAACTGTTATATGTGTTGGTAAAATAAAAGAGAAATTCTATACGCAGGCTGTTGATGAATATTCCAAGCGTCTTTCAAGGTACTGTAAGCTTGATATTGTTGAGCTTCCAGATGAAAAAACACCTGATAATGCAAGTGATATTGTAAATGAACAGATAAAGCGAAAAGAAGGAGAGAGAATCCTTTCGTCAATTAAAGATGATGCATATGTATGTGCGCTTGCAATAGAAGGTAAAATGCTTGATTCAGTTGAATTATCAGAAAAAATAGAAACGCTTGGAATTAATGGGATAAGTAATATTACATTTATTATTGGCGGATCATTAGGATTATCAGAGCAGGTACTTAAAAGAGCTGATTACAAGCTGAGCTTTTCAAGAATGACATTTCCACATCAGTTAATGAGAGTTATTCTTCTTGAACAGGTGTACAGGGCATACAGAATCATGAAGAATGAGCCATATCATAAGTAATATAAGAGGATGGAAGAATGAAGAATAGAAAAAAGAAGATTGTCATATTGGTTATAATACTACTGATAGCGTTGGCTATAGGTGTATATATTAAGTTTTTTAATGGAAAAGGAATATATTTCACAACAGGAATGGATAAAGATGAACTCATAAAGACGTCAAACAGCAACACTACATATTCATGTGAAGCACAGATACTTATGTCTGATGTAAAGAAAGAATATGAAGAAATGTTTGGCAGTGATATATGGAGTGAGAAGATAGATGGAAAGAATTTTGAAGATTATATAAAAGATCAGATAAAAACTAAGCTTATGCGAGTAAGAGCCATGAATGTAAAAGCTAAGGAACGTGGAGTTGTACTTGGGAGAGAAGAAAAGGATGCGGTTAATAAATCAGTAGATGATTACTATGCTTCCCTTACAGATGCCCAGATTAAAGAAGCCGGGATAACAAAAGATAAGCTTAAAGATATGTTTACCGATTTTGCTATAGCTAAGAAATTATATGAGGATTTAACTTCTAATATGAACATAGAAGTAAGTGCGGATGAGGCAAGAGTAATTGATATCCAGTATATTGTTTCAGATTCAGAAGATGACATTAATAAGGCTTATCAGATGGTCAGTTCTGGAAGTTCTTTTTTTGCAGTGGCTAAGGAATATAATGAAGATGGACAGTATGAATATGAGCTGAAAAGAGGGGAGATGGATGAAGCATTTGAAAATGCTGCATTTAATCTGTCAACAGGAGAAATGAGCAAGGTTGTTGAGGCATCAGGCAGATATTATATCATAAGGTGTACATCTGATAATGATAAGGCTAAGACTGAGGTCAATAAGTCTGCAATACTGGAAAAAAGAAAGCTTGAACAGTTTAATGCTGATTTTGAAAAATATGAATCAGGAATATATATGGAATTTAATAATTCAGAGTGGAAAAAGCTTAATCTGAAAGATTGTTTAGTGTTTGATGGTAGTTTTGAAGAAACATTTAATTCGCATTTTGGAAAATAAAGAGGAGAGTAACAAAAGGATGGCAGCTAATAAATATGATGCTAACAGTATATCAATACTTGAAGGACTCGAAGCTGTAAGAATGAGACCTGGTATGTATATTGGAAGCGTTGGAACAAAGGGACTTAATCATCTTATATATGAGATTGCTGATAATTCGGTAGATGAACATCTGGCAGGGTACTGTACTAATATTAATGTATCACTCAATGATGATGGGACGGCAACTATTAAGGATAATGGACGAGGTATTCCTATCGGAATACACCCTAAAGCCGGTATACCTGCTGTTGAAGTTGTATTTACTGTACTTCATGCAGGTGGCAAGTTTGGAGATGGCGGATATAAGATATCCGGCGGACTTCACGGAGTTGGTGCATCGGTAGTTAATGCACTTTCTGTATGGCTTGAGGTTGAGATAAGAGTTGATGGTGGTGTGTACAAGCAAAGATACGAGCGTGGAAAGGCAACAGCGCCTCTTGCTAAGATTGGCACATGCAGGAAGAATGATACAGGTACTACTGTTACATTTCTTCCTGATGGAGAAATATTTGAAAAGACTAGATTCAAGGCGGATGCGATAAAGAGCAGACTACACGAGACAGCATATCTTAATCCCGGACTTACTATTGAGTTTGAAGATAAGAGAAAAGGCAGCGAGGATAAGGAAACTTTCCATGAGCCTGACGGACTTAAGGCATATATCAAAGACCTTAACAATGGCAAAGAGACCGTATGTGATATCGTCTACTTTAAGAAGAAGCAGGAAGACATTGAGGTTGAAGTTGCATTCCAGTTTGTTAATGAATTTGAGGAAAATATTCTTGGATTTTGTAATAACATATACACTCAGGAGGGTGGAACGCATATTACAGGCTTTAAGACCAAGTTTACCATGATTATCAACCAGTATGCCAGAGAGCTTGGTATCTTGAAGGATAAGGATGCTAACTTTACCGGTCTTGATGTAAGAAATGGTATGACAGCAGTTGTTGCTGTTAAGCATCCTGCACCAAGATTTGAAGGTCAGACAAAGACTAAGCTTGATAATCCTGATGCAGGTACAGTTGTTGCAAATGTAACAGGTGATGAAGTACAGCTTTATTTCGACAGACATTTAGATGACCTCAATGCTGTAATTGCCTGTGCTGAGAAGTCTGCAAAGATAAGAAAAGCAGAGGAAAAAGCTAAGACAAATATGCTTACAAAGCAGAAATTCTCTATAGACAGCAATGGTAAGCTTGCCAACTGTGAAAGCAAGAATCCTGAGGAATGTGAGGTATTCATTGTAGAGGGAGATTCAGCCGGCGGTTCAGCTAAGACAGCAAGAAACAGAAGAACACAGGCAATTCTTCCAATCAGAGGTAAGATTCTTAATGTCGAGAAGGCAAGTATTGATAAGGTGCTTGCTAATGCTGAGATTAAGACAATGATTAATTCGTTTAACTGTGGATTCTTAGAGGGCTATGGCAATGATTTTGATATTACTAAATTACGATATAATAAAATTATAATCATGACAGATGCCGATGTAGATGGAGCACATATTGATACATTACTTCTTACGTTTTTCTACAGATTTATGCCTGAACTTATTAATCAGGGGCATGTGTATATTGCCACGCCACCTCTTTATAAGGTTGTACCTAAGAAAGGCGAGGGTGAATATCTGTATGATGACAAGGCGCTGGATAATTACAGGAAGAAACATGCATCTGGAACATTTACACTGCAAAGATACAAGGGACTTGGAGAAATGGATCCTGACCAGTTGTGGGAAACAACTCTTAATCCTGAAACAAGAATATTGAAGCAGGTTGAGATTGAAGATGCAAGACTTGCAACAGAAGTAACAGCAATGCTTATGGGTACTGATGTACCACCTAGAAGACAATTTATATATACACATGCTAATGAAGCAGAAATTGATGCATAAGAGTAAAAGGAGTAGAAGATGGCTGAAAAGATTATAAGGACTGAGTATTCTGAAGTTATGCAGAAGTCCTATATAGATTATTCCATGAGCGTTATTACAGCAAGAGCACTTCCTGATGTAAGAGATGGTTTGAAGCCTGTACAGAGAAGGGTGCTGTATGCCATGGACCAGTTGGGGCTTAATTATGACAAGCCTCACAGAAAGTCTGCACGTATCGTTGGTGATACGATGGGTAAATATCACCCACATGGTGACAGTTCAATATACGAGACACTTGTAGTACTTTCACAGGATTTTAAGAAAGGCATGGCACTTGTTGACGGACACGGAAACTTTGGTTCTATCGAAGGAGATGGTGCTGCCGCCATGCGATATACAGAAGCTAAGTTAAAGAAATTTACCCAGGATGTATATCTGGCCGATCTTGATAAGAATGTGGTAGATTTTGTTTCTAACTTTGACGAAACAGAGAAAGAACCAGAGGTTCTTCCGGTAAGAGTACCTAATCTTCTTGTTAATGGTGCAGATGGTATTGCGGTTGGTATGACAACTAATATCCCTCCACACAATCTTTCAGAGGTTGTTGATGCAGTATGTGCATATATGGATAATGAGGATATTACAACAGAAGAACTTATGCAGTTCTGTCCGGGACCAGATTTTCCGACAGGTGGAATTGTAATTAATAAAAGTGAACTTGGTGCAATATATGAGACTGGTACAGGTAAGATTAAGTTAAGAGGCAAGGTTGTATTTGAGCCGGCAAAAAATCGTTCTGAGAAGGATAAGCTTGTTATTACAGAGATTCCTTATACAATGATCGGTGCTAACATAGGTAAATTCATATCTGATGTTGTAAGCCTTATAGAGACTAAGAAAACTACTGATATTGTGGATATTTCCAATGAATCTTCCAAGGAAGGAATAAGAATTGTACTTGAACTTAAGAAGAACGCTGATGTCAAGAATCTTGAAAATCTTCTGTACAAGAAAACTAAGCTGGAAGATACATTTGGTGTAAATATGCTGGCTATCGTTGATGGCAGACCTGAGACTTTAGGTATTAAAGATATAATAAGACACCATATTAATTTCCAGTATGAGCTTTCTACAAGAAAGTACACAACACTTCTTGAAAAGGAGAAGGCTAACAGGGAGATTAAGGAAGGCCTTATAAGAGCGTGTGATATTATTGATCTTATTATTGAGATATTAAGAGGCAGTGCCAATCTTAAGATGGCAAAGGATTGTCTTGTTAATGGTAATGTTGAGGGAATCAAGTTCAAGTCAGAGCAGTCAAGAAAGCAGGCTGCAGGTCTTGATTTCACTGAAAGACAGGCAGGTGCCATATTGGAAATGCGTCTGTATAAGCTGATTGGTCTTGAAATTCTTAATCTTCAGAAGGAGTATGACGAATGTGTCAAGAAGATTGAGAAGTATGAAAAGATTCTTGGCAGCAGAAAAGAGATGGCAAAAGTCATTAAGGCTGATCTTCTTAATATTAAGAAAGAATACGGCGTTGCAAGAAGAACTGTAATTGAAGACGGCGAGGCTGCAGTATTTGAGGAAAAGAAGATTCCAGAGATGGAAGTCATGTTTATCATGGACAGATTCGGATATGCAAGAACTATTGATATGGCTGCATTTGAGAGAAATAAAGAGGCTGTATTTAATGAGAACAAATATGTCATTCCAGTAATGAACACAGATAAAATCTGCATATTCACTGATACGGGAGACATGCATCAGTTAAAGATAAAGGATCTGCCATTCACTAAGTTCAGGGATAAAGGTACTCCTATTGATAACCTGTGTAACTATGACAGCTCTAAGGAGATAATTGTGTATATCACTCCATTTGAACGTCTTAAGAACCAGAAAATGCTTTTTGTCACAAGACAGGGCATGATGAAGCTTGTAGACAGCGAAGAATTCCAGGTCGCAAAGCGTACAGTTGCATGTACAAAGTTAGCAGATGACGATAAGCTTATCGGAATGTATTCAACAGATGCAAGAGTGGAAATCTATTCCAAGTTCTCACTTGATGGCGAAATCAAGGAAGAAGAGGTTGTTGAGAGTAATCAGAATGTAATTGTGCAGACAGAAAGCGGAGTATTCCTGAAATTCCCATTAACAGACATTCCAATGAAGAAGAAGAGTGCTGTTGGTGTAAGAGGAATCAAGCTTTCAAAAGATGATTATATAGAAGATGTATTTCTGCTTACAGAAGGTGACGAGTTCACAATGGAATACAAGGGCAGGAGCATCAGCTTTGCCAAGATGAAGACGGCTCACAGGGATACAAAAGGAACTAAGATAAGAGTGTAATTGTTTACAGGTTGTACAGTCGAAGAAACACTTCACACTGCCGCAACTAAGATAAGCTGCTCTAGTGGCTGTATATGGCGGCATAACAGCCACACGAGCAGCTTATAATTTAGTTGCGGCAGTGTGAAGCATTTCTTCGACATGACGACCGGTAAAAAATATGTTCTTATCCGGCGAGGTCGCTTTGTTATTCAGAGTAGGGTATGGTTAACTTCCATACCCTTTTTTAATACTTGATATAGATGGGATGAATCAAGGAAGGTACTTCGAGGTGGTAGTGTCTGTGAGTTAAGCGTTAGCGACAACGACATGTAAGCTTACCATGTGGGTGTTAATGCCGCTATATACAAAAGTTCGGTGCAGGAAATCTCGTTCAAGCGAAGCGCGTTTGATTTCCTGCACCGAAATAAACTCTGTATATGGCGGCATTTACAGCCACTAGGTCAGCTTACCTAAAGTTGTCGCTAATGCTTAACCCACAGACTGTACAACCCCGAAATGATTTTAATTTTCCTTCATATACTCATCATATATAGCAATAACCTTATTCATAACCTCCGGACCAGGAGCACCAAGAGTAAGTCTCTTATCTACACAAGTCTGAAGACTTATTGCTTCGTAGATATCTTCATCGAATACAGGACTTACAGCTTTGTATTCTTCAAGTGAAAGATCATCAAGTGCAATATTTTTCTCAATGCACATAAGAACAAGCTGACCTACAATACCATGTGCTTCTCTGAAAGGAACTCCCTTCTTAACAAGATAATCAGCTGCATCAGTGGCGTTAGTAAAGCCGTTCTTAGCTGAATCTTCCATTCTCTTGTTGTTGAACTTCATAGTATCGATCATCCCCTTGAAAAGGCTGATGCAGCCCTTGGCTGTGTCAAATGCATCAAATGATAATTCTTTATCTTCCTGCATATCCTTATTGTAAGCAAGAGGAATACCCTTCATTGTTGTAAGCAGGCTCATAAGAGCACCATATACTCTGCCAGTCTTACCTCTTACAAGCTCTGCAATATCAGGATTCTTCTTCTGAGGCATGATAGAGCTTCCTGTACTGAAAGCATCATCAAGTTCGATGAATCTGTATTCATTAGAGTTCCAAATACATATTTCCTCAGAGAAACGGCTTAAATGCATCATGATAGTTGATAATGCAGATAAGAATTCAATAAGGTAATCTCTGTCAGAAACAGAGTCCATGCTGTTAAGAGTTGGACCGTAGAATCCAAGTAAAGAAGCAGTAAGCTCTCTGTCTAATGGATAAGTTGTTCCTGCAAGTGCGCCTGCACCAAGAGGGCAGTAGTTCATTCTTTCATATATGTCATGAAGTCTGCTTCTGTCACGCTTGAACATCTCGAAATAAGCACCGAAATGATGAGCAACAGTAACAGGCTGTGCCTTCTGAAGATGAGTGAAGCCAGGCATAAATGTATGAGTATTCTCCTTCATGATTCTTAAGATAACAGCCATAAGCTCTTTAAGTTCAGCGTCAGTATTAAGAACCTCCTGTCTTGTGAAAAGTCTCATATCAAGGGCAACCTGGTCGTTTCTGCTTCGGCCGGTATGAAGTCTCTTTCCGGCGTCACCGATTCTCTCGATAAGAGTAGCTTCCATAAATGTATGAATATCCTCATATTCATCAGTAATTTCAAGCTTTCCTGATTCGATATCAGCAAGAATACCCTTAAGACCTTCTACAATCTGCTCACTTTCGCTTTCAGGAATAATTCCCTGTTTTCCAAGCATAGTAGCATGAGCAATACTTCCTTCAATATCCTGTTTGTAGAACTTCTGGTCAAATGAAATTGACGCATTGAAGTTATTAACAAGTTCATTAGTTTCTTTAGTGAATCGTCCACCCCAAAGTTTCATTTATAAATCCTCCGTGTTTAAATTGTTTTTTCATCTAAGCTGGCATTATCGTCATCATCTGATGCTAGATCATCAGATTGTATTTCAAGGTTATCAAAATCATCCATTTCATCAAGAATAGAATCTTCTATACTTTCATGTAAGAGTGAATCTTCAGAATTTTCAGAATTGTCATGCGAATCACTGACAGGCAATTCAAGATATTTCTTAATGAATACAGGCCATTTGTCCGTGCGGATTGTTCCTTTTTTAATCAGACGGCTGAAAATATAAATGCCAATCAATATAATAATGCTAAATGCGGTAATAAAGCAACCCAATATTAAGTTCACTGGACGATATTTTAATTCAACAGTATGAGTTCCTGTTGTAATATCTGCGCATAAAAGAGCTTTTTTCCACATGTAAGAATCCACTTTCTTACCATCAATATAAATTGACCATCCATCATCAAATGGAATAGAAAACAGTAATGTTTTATCCTCAGAAACAGTAATAGTTCCCTTAAAATGTGTATCATCAAATTTCTCAACCTGATAAGATTCAGAATTAAGTATATTATATGCTTTAATGAACTTATCAGAATCAAGACTGTATGCAGTAAGATTCATTCCGGAATCACAGGTAACTTCGATGTTGTCCGTAGGAGTAACATAACCAATATCTAAGATACGGTTATTATTTTTCATGTTAGTATAATTATATTCTTTGTCATTAATCTTAACAGTAACAGTATCTGCAGATTTGTTCTCAACAGTTAGATACATATGGGCACTTTTTACAGGAGTGATAAAACAGTCAGACTGTGTTGGAAATTCATCAACAAATGTATATAGATCACTGATTCCTGTCATTGACTCAATAAGTACATTCTGATTCTCAATACCATTATTAGATGTAGAAAGATTCAGATGCCATGCGGATTCATTATTAATTGCAAAACCAACAGGAAGAGTATAATTATTGGTGTATACGAATTCGCCATCGTTACCGGTGTAATAGCTGCGAAGATTGCTCTCTACCAGAAGCCTGTTACTTATAGAGTACTTCACACTGAATAATGAACTTGTCACAGCAGTAAGACCATTACATCCATAAGCGTTGGTTGAGTTCTCCATACCAAGCAGGTTGTACAGCTTTGACATACCGGCATTGCATGTAGAAGAAAATGTTGAAACAGTTCTGTAATTATGCCATGCGCCATCATTTTTAGAACGTGCGCCAAATATTTTATCCATCCTGTAGAATGAATCGTCTTCAGAAGCAACAGTATCAGTTACAGTCTTAACAGCGTCGTAATCAAGAAGATATGATGTACGGCTTGTAGTTCCGATACCTGTTGAATCCATGTTCATGGTACATTCAATAACAGAAACAGAGAATGTCAAGATGAGAATTAGAGGAATTCTTAATCTGGCATTGTTGTTGATAAACATAAAAAGTGCATATATAAGAATAAATATTCCGCTTGTATATACAGCTGTAAAGGAATAAGTATTATCCGTGGTAAACAGCTGCTCAATAAGTACAAGCAGACCAACCGATATCCATAAGGATGTACCAAGCTGGCGGTTGCTGAATGATTTCAGATTATTGACAGCTTCAAAACACATAGTCAGCAGGAAGAAGATGTAAATAAACGACTGCCTGCAAGGAAGACTGTTAGGAAAATGAAATCCGTGCCATATATAGTTAGGAATATTCAGATTAAATGCAGTGAGGAAGATAAGCAGGATGATGCATTTGCCAATCTTTTCCCTTGCATTAACTTTCTTGCACATTATATAGAGCGGAAGTAATAAAAATACAGCAACTCCGCAGTATATATTTGGGTGATGGTCAAGTCCCAAATGTACCGGTATATCAACTAATTGTCTTGTGAGTACAGCCAGGATGCTGAAATAAGAATTCAGCTTTTCTGGAAATGTTGTATCACTTGAAGCTGAAAGTGAAAACGTATAAAACTCAGGAAGCAGAAGACATGCTCCAAGTCCACCTGCAAGTAAAGAATATATGCAGAAATTAATACATTTTTTAATATAGCGCACCGGACTTTTAGGACCATCATATGCAATGATAAGAACAATGAAATAAATAACAACTGACAGGCATACCATAATTGCAATATAGTAATTAGTAAATATGCATAAACCAAGAGTTATACAATAAAATATACATTTGTTCTCATTCACAAGTCTTTCAAGACCGAGCATAATCAGTGGAACAAGAATAACACAGTCAAGCCACATTATGTTCCAGCTGTAAGCTGCAATGAAGCCGGACATTCCGTAAAATATACCAAACAGAGCGGCAACGCATGTTTTAGTATTAAAATGCTTAGTAATGTAGTAAGTGATAGAAAGGCTGCTGGCAGCAATTTTTAATATGATAATGCTGTTCATGATTTCTATCATGTACTTTTGTGGAAAGAGTACGATGAACCAGTTTACAGGACTTGCAAGATAATATGCATAAAGTGATGTGAAGTTAGTTCCCATACCGATATCCCACGAATAAGTCAGGCTTTCGCCGTGTCTTATCTTATGCCATAATTCAGAGAAAAATGGAGCATACTGGTGGTACATGTCAGAACGCAGATAGCAGTTCTTTCCCCAAGGAAAAATCTCTCTTGTATAGTAGAGTGCCACCATCATAATAAGTGGAAGCACAAATGCTATGACATACGTAAGATTAGAATTTAAAATTGATTTCTTAGATGAATTCATGGCTTTCCTCCCTTAGCCGTTAATATTGCTATTTTACCAAAGAAAGAAAACAGTGTAAATATTCAAACTAAAAATAGACTTGTATTCACTAGAACAATTCTGTAAAATAGAAGAGTACGCAAAGAGGATTTCCTTAACCCGCAGGGGAAAGGAGATAGTACATGAATTACAAATTATTTTTAAAAAAGAATATACATATCGTTAAGTATGCTGTATGTGCGTTGTTTATAGTTATTGCAGGCATTATATATGTATCATCACGCAGGAATACAGAAGATAATCAGGATACATTTGCTGCAGGGGATACTGTTGCTGATATATCAGACACATATCAGTATGCGGAATCACAGACAGATGATATATATGTGTATGTGTGTGGCAATGTAAGAGAATCAGGGGTCGTGAAGTGCAGCAGTTCCATGCGCATATATGAGGCAGTGGAGCTTGCAGGAGGAATAACAGAAGATGCTGATGTGTCGTCGATTAATATGGCGGCTGTTCTGAAAGATGGAGAACGCATATATATACCGGCATATGGTGAGCAGATTACAGCGCAGCAGACAGCGGATAATGGACTTATTAATATCAATGAGGCAGATGAATCCCAGCTTACAAGGCTGCCTGGTATAGGAAGTGCAAGGGCAGCACAGATAATTGAGTACAGGAATGATAATGGCAGATTTGAAAGCATAGAAGATATTATGAATGTTTCTGGTATTAAAGAATCTGCCTACAATAAGATAAAGGAGCATATCTGTGTATAGACACTGATATGTGATATAGAGTAGATAAAGAAGGAGTAGTGTTATGGCAGGAAGGGTTTTAGTTGTTGATGATGAAAAGATGATAGTTAAAGGATTAAAGTTTAGTCTTATACAGGATTATAGTGTTGTTGACTGTGCTTATGACGGAGAAGAAGCCCTTGAGTATGCAAGAAATAATGAATATGACATTATCCTTCTGGATATAATGCTTCCTAAGCTTGATGGATTATCAGTGTGCCAGCAGATAAGAGAGTTCTCGGATGTTCCGATAATTATGCTTACAGCCAAGGGAGACGATATGGATAAGATACTTGGGCTGGATTATGGCGCAGATGACTATATAACTAAGCCTTTTAATATACTTGAGGTTAAGGCAAGAATGAAGGCTATCTTAAGAAGAAATTCTGTCAAAGAAAAAGCTGTGGCAAAGAGCAATGTAATAATTGCTGGTGATATGAAAATAGATTGCGACAGCAGGAATCTCTATATATCTGGTAGGGAAATTAATCTTACAGCAAAAGAATTTGACCTGTTGGAATTGCTTGCAGTTAACACAGGAAAGGTATACAGCAGGGATAGTCTCTTAAAGACAGTGTGGGGACATGACTACACAGGAGATGGAAGAACTGTTGATGTCCATATGAGAAGGCTTAGAGAAAAGATAGAAGATAATCCGAGTGAACCTAAGTATATTCACACAAAATGGGGAGTAGGATATTACTTTAATGTTTAGTAAGAATAAGAAAAGCAGAGGAATTAATCGCAGAAAGATAACCTTAAAAGGTATCTTTAATAATATTTTCAGATTTGTATGCAAGTATTCAGTGCATCAGTTTTTGCTGGGAGCAATTATTATAATAATTGCAGTTATATTTACATTTGAAGGATTTGAGTATATATACAAGCAGTCTGTTATTTCAAGACAGACTGCTGTTGTGCAGAATGAAGCAGTATTGATTGCTGCAGAATATGCGAATTATTCAAGTCTGAAGGATGCAGATAATAATGGAATGAACAGCAGGCTTAACAGTTATTCAGCACTGAATCAGATAAGGATACGTGTTGTTGATAAGAATTATGTAATATATACAGATACATATTTTACGGATACTGATAAGACAATTATTAATTCAAGGGTATTTGAAATATTTGACAGCCATAAGAATAGTTCCGGATATGATAAAAAAACAGGAAATATAGAGGCGGCTGTTCCTATATATAATGAGCAGGGCGACTTTATTGCTGTTCTTGTAGCAGACCTTGACTATACAGAACTCGATGCCATGTTTCTTAATGTTAATAAGCAGAATAATAATATTAAGATCGTAATAATAACATTATGTCTGGCAGAGCTGATGGTTGGAATATATTTCCTCAACAGACCAGTCAGAAAGATTATTGATATTGTTGCTAATGTTAATGCCGGACATACAGATGAGAGAATACCAGTGAAAGGGTATACAGAAATCAGGGAAATGGCTCATGACTTTAATGGGATTATGGATAAGGCTAATGAAACAGACCAGTCAAGAGCGGAATTTGTTTCCAATGTGTCACATGAGTTAAAAACGCCGATAACATCAATAAAAGTACTGGCTGAATCACTTAATACGCAGGAGAATGTACCTCTGGAAGTATATCAGGAATTCATGCAGGATATTGTTACAGAGATTGACAGGGAAAGCAAGATTATAGAAGATCTTCTGACACTTGTAAGAATGGATAAGTCTGTAGCATCACTTAATCTTGCATCTGTTAATATGAATGAATTAATGGAGATGACTCTTAAAAGACTTAAGCCAATTGCTCAGAAAAAGAACGTAGAACTTCTTTTTGAAAGCTTCAGACCGGTTGTTGCACAGGTGGATGAAGTAAAGATCACACAGGTTATTTCTAATCTTGTAGAGAATGCTATCAAGTACAATATAGATGATGGATGGGTTCATGTTTCCCTTAATGCCGACTATCAGTATTTTTATGTAAGGGTTGAGGATTCAGGTATAGGAATACCAGAAGAAAGCATTAATAAGATATTTGAGCGATTCTATCGCGTTGATAAAGCAAGATCAAGAGAAACAGGTGGTACAGGACTGGGACTTGCCATAGTGCGTAATATTATACTTATGCACCATGGAACAATAAAGGTTCACAGTGAAGAAAATTCTGGAACGACATTTACTATGAGAATCCCACTTAATTATGTTGAAATGCAGTAATGGATAAGGAGAAGCCATGAATATTATTAAAGTATCGCAAAAGAGAATAATGTGTGTGATGCTGACAGTTATAATGCTTTTTATGTCTGTGGCCTGTGACTCTAAGAAAGAAGGAACAGCTTATACTATATATTTTGCTGGTTCAGACGGAGGTTCACTTGTATCCAGAACTATATACATAGAACAGACTGATTCGGTAGATGTTGCAAGACAGATGCTTGATGCAATGAATTCTGACAGCGGAAAAGACAAATCTGTTATAAAGCCGGCTTCAGTTAATGCACCTACAGTTGAGTTTAGTGGGATATACGCTAATGTATACTTTGACAATTCATATTATGGAATGAAAACGGATACCGAAACTCTCTACAGGGCAGCTGTTGTGAAAGAACTGGCACAGATAAGTGAAGTGGTCTATGTAAGATTCTATGTTGATGGTAAAGATGCTGCTTATAGTGATGGAACAGTTATTGGGAATATGAGTGCAGATGATTTTGTGGATGCATCAGAAGGAGCTGTTTCACAGGTACAGTGGGTTAATATTAATCTTTATTATGGCAATAAGACAGGAGACGCCCTTGTTAAGACGAGAAAGAAAATATGTTATAACAAAAATGTATCATTAGAAAAGGTTGTTGTTGAGCAGATAATTAATGGACCGGGAGAGTCCGGGGTATATCAGACCGTGCCATCAACAACAGAACTTTTAAGTATATCAGTTGTTGATAAAATATGCTATGTGAATCTGAGTCCTGAATTTGCATCAGATATGGTAAATGCAAAAAGTAATGTTACTATATTTTCAATAGTCAATTCCCTTGCAGGACTTGACGGAATTGATGGTGTTAAGATAATGGTTAATGGCAATTCTAATCTTATGTATAGAGATATTATAAGCCTGGATATGGTATTTACCATGAATAATGATATTATTGAGCGATGAATTCCGGAAAGGAATTGATTGAGAAGACCAATGTTGCTGGCAGCAGGACTTGGACTTGCTGCCATTCTGATGTATATATATGCACATATATATATTATATTTGCTGGAATTGCGTGTCTCACAGGATTAGGTATATATATAGTGAGAACAAGAATTTCAGCTTTCTATTTTCTGGTGTTTCTTATATATCCAATAATGATTGCAAGAATAACAGATATAAGTAAAGGGATGGCATATCAGGGAATGCTGTCAGATAAAGAATACACTGCAGATGTCAGAGGACGTGTGGACAGCATAAGCAGCAGCCAGAATGGTTATACAGTTGTAATCAGGAATGCCAGTATTATTCCTCATGGATGGGGAGATAATTTTAAGGCGGGGATAATAATTTATAGTGATGAATGTGAATTTGAGACTGGTAATGCTATACATATCAATGTGGAATTGTCAGACTTCGAGCTGCCTGTGAATGAGGGACAGTTTGACAGCAGAAAATATTATAATTCAATAGGTATTAATTACATAGCAAGGATCAAGAATATTGATAAAATTGAAAAGAGAACAGAAAGTTTTAGTTATATAGCCGGTAAACTGTCTGATTCTATAAAGAATGTATATGAAAATGTATACACAGACACTAACAAAGGCATAATGCAGTCGATTATATTAGGAGACAGAACACAGCTTGACAGACAGACTAAAGATCTTTACCAGAAAAATGGAATAGCACATATACTGGCTATAAGTGCATTACATGTATCTATTGTAGGATTATTTGTATACAGATGTCTGAAAAAATATATAAGCGTAATATCTGCAGCTGTTTTGTCGGGCATTATTCTTTTTATGTATTTGTGCATGACAGGAAACAGTGTATCTGCAGGAAGGGCAGTGATAATGCTGGTGGTATTTATAATAGCTGATGTTCTTGGAAGAACAAGTGATGGTGCTAATACACTTGGTCTTGCTGCTGTTATATTGTTGTTTCTTAATCCATATAATGTATACAATACAGGGTTCTGGATGTCTTTTCTTGCTATGTCCGGGATAATATTTGTAAAACCTGTTTTGTATAATGAACAGAATATATTGATATTTTTTGGTGTGCAGGCACATAAAAAGAAAAAATTTTACGAGAGAATAGCATTAATGCTTTTAAATGCTTTTATAACAGGTATAAGTGTAACAGCAGCTACTCTTCCTGTTGTATTATGCCAGACGGGACAGCTTCCAGTTATAAGTCTGCTTCTTAATATGATAGTTATACCATTGATGTCAATTGTGATGGTAAGTGGAATAATGACAGGCATTGCGGGTTTGATAACGTTAAAGCTGGCTGTTTATCTGGCTGGGGCATCAGAGTATGTACTGAATTGTTATAATTATATGTGTGAAATGGCGTCTAAAAGCAAGATATCAGTTATTGTAACCGGATGCCCGTCAGAATCGTCCATTGTAGTATATGTGGCTTTGCTGATAGTTATATGTTGTTTCAGATTTTTTGAGATGGACAGGCTGATAAGGATTAACAGGAAGATAAAATTGTTAGTTGTAATTATATATGTGATTACATTTGCAGGACTTAAACATAGGAGACCAGAGCAGATTATGGCAACAATGCTTGATGTCGGACAGGGAGATGCAATAGTTGTGCAGGGAAGCAGAATCAATATGCTTTTTGATGGAGGAAGCACAAGCAAAAAGAATGTCGGAAGATACAACATATATAGTTATCTTAAATATTGCGGCGTGAGAAAGCTTGATTATATATTTGTAAGTCATTCAGATAAGGACCATATAAGCGGAATATATGAACTGATAGAATTGTGCGACAATACATTTGAAATAGGAACTATTGTGATGCCGGAAACAGATGGAGATGACATACTTGCTGATCTGGCAGGAAAGGCAGAGGATGCAGGGATAAGAGTTGCGTATTCACATAAAGGTCAGGAAGTTAACAGTAATGGGATAACAGTAAAATGCATGCATCCGTGTCAGGGTTATAAGTATTCCTCAACGAATGATTCATCAGCAGTATATCTTGTTGAAAGTGATGGATTTTCTATGATGATGATGGGAGATGCTTCTGCAAAAGCAGAAAAATGTATGCTTGAAGATAATTACCCAATAGAGAATGTAACGATTCTGAAAGCAGGGCATCATGGCAGTAAAACATCATCATCTGAGGAGATGCTTGATGTATTGCGGCCACAATTGACATTGATATCCTGTGGGAAAAATAATTCATATGGACATCCACATAATGAAACAATCCAGAGACTTAAGAAGTCGGGATCAGAGTATCTTATAACAATGGATGAGGGTGAGATAGTTGTTGAGTATAAAAAAGGACAGACCAATGTTTATACATATAGAGACTTGAACAGCTAAAATATATCTGATACTATAATAAAATACTATGTTTGGAGGCATTAAAGGTGAAGGTCATTGGCGAAGATATTAAAAAAGGCGAATTTAAGAGCGTTTATCTTTTATATGGTGAGGAAGAATATCTTAAAAAGCAGTATAAAGACAGACTTAAAGAAGCTATAACTGGTGATGACACAATGAATTATTCATATTTTGATGGGGATAATGCTAATGTCAGGGACATAATTGACGTGTGTGAGACAATGCCTTTTTTTAGTGAGAAGAGACTGGTTGTAATGGAGAATACAGGCTTTTTAAAAAGCTCGAATGACCAGCTTGCAGATTATATTAAGAATATACCAGACTATCTTATTATGGTATTAGTCGAAAAGGAAATAGATAAGAGAAATAAAGTATTTAAGGCGATAGATGCGGCTGGATATGTGTGTGAGATGAAGCCACAGACTACAGCCACCCTCGAAAAGTGGATTGCAGGACTGCTTGCAAAGGATAATCTTAAGATAAGCAGGGATGCATGTGAGCTTATTCTTGATAAGACGGGAGCCGGGATGGAATATATCAGGCAGGAGATTGATAAGCTTGTGAGTTATTGTTATGGCAGGGATGTGGTAACAGTGCAGGATGTGGAGAGTGTATGCTCAACCCAGACAACAAGCCATATATTTGATATGATAAGTGCTATAGCTAACAAGAAACAGCAGCAGGCACTGGATTTGTATTATGATCTCCTTGCACTTAAGGAGCCTCCAATGAGAATATTATATCTTATTGTCAGACAGTTTAATGGGATTTTGCAGGTTAAAGAACTTATGGCAAAGGGTGTTTCTGGAAGAGATATTGCATCAAAGATAGGTGTTGCACCATTTGTTGCGGGGAAATATCAGGCGCAG
The DNA here is from genome assembly GCA_934343805.1 of uncultured Lachnospira sp. Taxonomy (GTDB): domain Bacteria; phylum Bacillota; class Clostridia; order Lachnospirales; family Lachnospiraceae; genus Lachnospira. The sequence goes on along the minus strand of CAKRIN010000001.1, from coordinate 26,863 downwards.
GCAAAGTATTTTGAAATGAATACTCTGATTGATGCATTAAATGAATGCGCAAGTACAGAAGAGAGCGTAAAAAAGGGAAAGATAAACGATAAGCTTGGAGTAGAACTACTTATTATTAAATACAGTATGTAATAAATGTGTAATAAAAAAGAACCAGATGCGAGTGGGTGTCAGCATCTGGTTCTTTTAGAATTCTGATATACCAATTAAGCCATTGTGTTAACAGCTTTAGTAATGTGAGATACTTTTCTTGCAGCAGCATTCTTATGGAAAATTCCCTTAGAAGCAGCTTTCTCGATCTCAGCTATAGCAACAGGGAGAACTTCATTAGCAGCAGCCTTGTCACCAGCAGCAACAGCAGCCTCTACCTTCTTGATATAAGTCTTAACTCTAGACTTAATCGCCTTATTTCTCTCAGCTCTTACCTGACTTGTAATTACTCTCTTCTTAGCAGATTTAATGTTAGCCAATCCGTACACCTCCAAATCATAATTCAATAATAATATCTGTTTCGCATTAAAGCCGGACACGGACGATCTAATGTAAACATACTCACACATTTTATAGTACAAACATCTATATGTCAAGAACCAAATGAAGATTTTGGTATAAAAATTTCATTTTCAACCACAATATTTGGTGTATTAAAGCAAAAATATTATATCACAGGGGAAATATATGGAAAAGATCATAGTTAGGACAGACCTTGCAGTTGAAGCTAATGAAGAGGCAATGAACGGAACTGGTAGAATAAAAGGGATAAGACTGCGTGAGAGTACAAAATCAAGAATGGGTGTCAGGGTCACTGAACTTCAGGTAGTTAATCATATGGGAGAAATTGCAATAAGAAGACCTAAGGGAACATACCTTACAATAGAGGCAGATGAACTTGCAGATGGAGATGAAGATTACAGCAAAGAAGTAATTACAACGCTTGCTGGATATATATATAAGCTTTTAAAACGTATGAATAGAAATGTAAAACCTCAGAGAATACTTGTTATCGGACTTGGTAACAGAAATATCACATCAGATTCATTAGGACCGGCTGTAGTAGATAATATTTATATAGCTATTGATGCTAATCTGGATGCAGGGGTATGTACCTTGAGTCCTGGTGTTATGGCACAGACCGGAATTGAGACAGCGGGCATAATAAAGGGAGTTGTAAGCCAGATAAAGCCGGATGTGTGCATAGCAATAGATGCTCTTGCAGCAAGAAATGCGAAGCGTCTTAACAGCACAATTCAATTATCTGACCAGGGAATTAATCCGGGATCAGGTGTTGGAAATCACAGAACCGGAATAACAAAAGAGACAATAGGAGTACCGGTTCTTGCTATAGGTGTGCCTACAGTCATAGATGCAGGTGGAATGATTGAAGGCGCTGATAAGATGTATGTTACTCCGAAAGATATTGATTCAGACATTAAGAATATAAGTCTGGTGATTTCCAAAGCAATTAACAGAGTTGGCGTTCATATTCATGGTTAAACCGAATACAATGTAGTATTGGAGGTTAAATATGAGCGATAGAAAGTACAGGCCGGTTTATATGGTTATATCAGCAGGTTTGATCCTTATGATTGTAATGATGAATTATAGCTTTAATTTGATGTATTATATTCAGAATAGAATATATGAAAATGCAGTGAAAACGCTTTTTCCAACGAATACATTTGTTGATGAAGCAGAAAAAACAAGCTATTCGGGGTCTGTATGGGCAGATTCGGAATGTATATTTGGATTAATGGATGATGATAAATCGCTGGCAACAGAATCAGATTGTGGCGTAGTGACGGCCAATGCAGATGTGGCAAAAGATAATTCAGCTGTATCCGTGCAGCCAGCAGGAGTGCAGTATGATATAAATGATCTTACTAATTATGATTTCCTTATGAAATTCTATACTGTCACATCCATAACAAGTCTTACTCCGCAGATTATGAGACCAGAAGAATTCCTTAATAAGGATTTATCAATAGAGAAGAAATCAGATGCACCACAGATACTTATATTCCACACACATTCCCAGGAAGGATTTGTTGATACAGTTGAAGGAGACAGTTCTACATCGATAATAGGTGTTGGGGACTATCTTACAGAACTTCTGACTAATACATATGGATACAATGTATACCATGATACAACAATATATGATTATGTTGATGGAAAGTTAGACAGAAGCAAGGCATATACATATGCTGAACAGAATGTAGCAAGAATTCTTGAAGCTAATCCATCAATAGAGGTGGTAATTGACTTGCACAGGGATGGAGTGGCGGATACAACAAGACTTATAACCGAATATAATGGAGAGACAATGGCGAAGGTTATGCTGTTTAATGGAATAAGCTACAGTAATGCCAAGGGTGATATATCATATCTTTATAATCCATGCAGGGATGACAATCTGGCTATGAGTCTGCAGATGTATCTTTTAGGACAGAAATATTATCCGGGTTATCTTAGAAAAATATACATTAATGCATATAGATACTGTCTTCATATGAAAGGAAGGTCAATGCTTATTGAGGCAGGAGCACAGACTAATACATGCCAGGAGGTAAAAAATGCAATGGTTCCACTGGCAGATATGCTTGACCGGCTTTTAAGCGGAGAAAAGGCATATAATTAGAGTTAGTATATACTTGTTTATTATAAATCTGCAATTTATAATAGACATACAATAATATACAGGAGGAGTAATATGGGTGTATTAGAAGGACTTCAGCCTGAAAAGGTGTTTAAATATTTTGAGCAGATATGCAGCATACCACATGGTTCCGGTAATGTAGAGGCAATAAGTAATTACCTGTGTGATTTTGCAAAGCGGAGAGGATTGACGTTTATACAGGATGAGTATTATAACGTAATAATTAAAAAGCCTGCAAGTGACAATGCTCATAGTAAAACACCTGTTATATTACAGGGACATATGGATATGGTTGCTGTTAAGACACAGGATAAAGTCAAGGATATGGACAAAGATGGACTTGATCTGATAATTGAGAATGGATATATAGGAGCAGATGGAACATCTCTTGGAGCAGATGATGGAATTGCAGTTGCATATGCACTTGCAATACTTGATAGTGATGAATATGTCCATCCACCAATTGAAGCGATATTTACAGTTGATGAAGAGGTGGGAATGACTGGCGCACAGGGAATCAATACTGATTGTATTGATGGCCGCATGATGCTTAATATTGATTCAGAGGAGGAAGGAATATTCTTAGCCGGATGTGCCGGAGGCGCAACTCTTAAGATTCAGTTCCCGGTGCATATGTGTAAGTCTGAAGGAATTGAAACAGATATAAGGATTCATGGACTGACAAGTGGACATTCTGGAACAGATATTATATATCAGAGAGCAAATGCTAATAATATTGCAGGAAGGATATTACTTGGTGCCAGAAATAAAGGAATCAGAGTAATAAGTATAAATGGAGGCGAAAAGGATAATTCTATAGCTCCGTATGCTGATATCAGACTGATAATTGATAAGGACATGTATGAAGAGACAGCAGATTGTATAAATAAAACTGCACAGGCTTTAAAAAGAGAGTATCTGGTTACTGATCCTGAAATGCAGATAGAAATAAATAAGGGCAGGGAAACAGTGTGTGATGCTTATGATAATGATACTACACAGACAATTATTAATGCTCTAGAATTTATTCCAGATGGAGTGATCAGAATGAGTAATGATATAGAAGGACTTGTGGAAACATCACTTAATCTTGGTGTTATATCATCAGATGATACAGCTTGTACAGCAACTTATCTTATAAGAAGCAGTGTTGAGAGCCAGAAAGAATATATAATACAGAAAGTAACAGATATTGCACAGTTAATTGGTGGCAAATGTAGTATATCAGGAGTTTATCCTGCATGGGAATTCCAGAGAGAATCTACGTTAAGGGATATAATGTGTGATTCATATAAAGAATTGTATGGAAGTAATCCTAAGGTCGAGACTATGCATGCCGGCGTTGAGTGTGGAATAATGGCAGCAAAGATAAAAGGACTTGACTGTGTATCATTTGGACCTGATATTAAAGATATTCATACTGTAAAAGAAAGACTTGATATACAGTCAACGATGAGGACATGGAAACTTATTATTGATATATTAAAGAAACTTGCAGACAGATAGTTGTCTGAACCTGTATTTTGTGTTTGTCGTATCTGGTATAGCTGTAATAAAAAACATTTACATTACCAGATACGACGTGTTTATTACTAATGATGTATATATACATTACTTATACAACAACAAATAGTAAATACTATATATATTGTTGACTATAACATAGAAAAAGTATAATATTATTTTTGTACAAAACACTTATCTAAGTAGTACATTTCAATAGACTGTCAGATATGACAGTATCTTTTATTTCTTTATCCATATGTATAATGGATACCTTATTTCCTTGCGCAGGAACATAATATTTATTCAATTAACTACGATTAACAGAAAGGATTTTTTATGGAGTACAGGGAGTTTATTAATTACATTAAGGAGAATTCAGCTTATATTGCAGGGGAAGGAGGAACAACGACAATTAATCATGTGATAAAGAATAATGGCTGTGAACTGGATGGACTTGTTATTATGGAAAAGGGAAGTAATATATCGCCAACAATATATCTTAACGGATTTTTTGAAGAGTATAAGAATGGAACAGAGATTAATGATATAATTGTCAGAATAGAGAATATATATTTGGAGAACAGATGTAATGTACAATTTGATGTTGATAAGCTGAAAAGCTTTGAGGGAATCAGGGACAAGATTGTATACAAGGTCATTAATTATAAGAGTAATGAGAAGCTTCTTGAGAAAGTTCCACATAAGAGAATTCTTGACCTGGCTGTGGTATTTTATTGCCTGCTCAGTAAAGATGCGGAACAGAGTGCAACTGCACTTATATATAACAATAATCTAAAACTGTGGGGAGTTGATGTTGATGATGTATATAAAGCGGCATTAAAGAATACGCCAGAACTTCTTCACAGCAGAATTAAATCCATGACAGCATTACTTGAAAGTATTAATAATCTGTCAGAGGAATATGAGGATGAGGCAGATTATAATAAGAATGATATGTATGTACTTACTAATGACAGTAGAATTAATGGCGCTGCATGTATATTATATGAGAATGTACTATATGATTTTGCGCAGAAGTTAGATGCAGACCTGTATATACTGCCTTCATCAGTGCATGAGGTAATCCTGCTTCCTAAGATTGAATTTTTTAAGAAGGGAGACCTGATCAATATGGTAAGGGAAGTTAATGCTGAGGGAGTGGCAGCAGATGAGGTGCTGTCTGATAATGTATATGAATATAACAGAACAGAAAGAATTATAACAATGTAAGAATGTACATGATGGGATTCGAACCCACGATCTTTCGCTCCGGAGGCGAACGCTCTATCCAGCTGAGCTACATGTACATGAATGCAGCGTACAGACATTAATTGACTGTACGCTTATTTAATATACATTATTAAAATAAAACTGGCAACAATTGAATTAAAGAAATTTCTTTGTTAATATTAATGCATATGCGTATTCATTCATAATATATTATGAATGGGCAGGAGGATATATGCAGGAACGTATTAATAAGTATCTTAGTGCTCATGGTGTGTGTTCAAGGCGTGAGGCAGACCGCATGATAGAGCAGGGAAGAATTAAAGTTGATGGTAATACTGCTGTAATGGGAATTATGGTAGATGATGATAGTGTAATATCTATAGATGGTAAGATAATAAGCAGTAAAGCACCTGAAAAAATAATACTGGCATTTAATAAGCCTGTAGGAATTGTCTGTACAACAACAGATAAACAGGGAAAGAATAATATAGTTGATTATATATCATATCATGAAAGAATATATCCGGTGGGAAGACTGGATAAAGACTCTGACGGACTTATATTACTGACGAATGATGGTGCTCTTATGGATGGGATACTAAGGTCAGTTAATGGACATGAGAAAGAATATATAGTCACAGTTAATAAAAGTATTGATGATACATTTGTAAGAAATATGTCACAAGGTATGTATATCAAGGAATTGGACAGAACAACTAAGAAATGCCAGGTTACCAGGGTGTCTGATAAGACATTCAGAATTATTCTTACGCAGGGATTGAACAGACAGATAAGACGTATGTGTGCCCAGCTTGGATATAAGGTAACGAAACTTACAAGAGTCCGTATTATGAATGTGCAGCTGGGGAATCTTGAGACCGGGCAATATCGGAAACTGACAGATGAAGAAGTGAAGAAGCTTAATAAGCAGTTAGAAAGATAATAAATTATATAACAAATATTTATGGAGGCAGTGATGGATACATTACAGGAATATGCTGAACTTAAGAAAACGATTGATTATCATATGGATAGATATTATAACCAGGATGAACCTGAGATTAGTGATTATGAATATGATAAGCTTATGATCAGACTTAAGCAGATAGAGAAAGAACATCCGGAATGGGTTACTAAAGATTCTCCATCCCAGAAGATAGGTGGAACTGTTAAACGTGAGGCAGGAGTTAAAGTGACTCATAATGTTCCAATGCTTTCAATTGAAGATGTGTTTACAGAAGAAGCGGTGGTACAGTGGGTTGATAAGGTTCATGCAGTTCATCCGGGCTGCAGCTTTTCGGTTGAAACCAAGATAGATGGACTGAGTATGACATTAAGATATGTTAAGGGGGCTGATAATAAGCTGCATCTTAATCTTGCAGAAACCAGAGGAGATGGTCTTATAGGAGAAGATGTAACTGCCAATGCGCTTGTTGTTGATGATGTGCTTCAGGTAATTGATCTTCCGTATGATTCATTGGAACTGCGTGGTGAAGTGTATATGAGCCATGAGGATTTTGAAAAATATAATGAAGAACAGGAAAGATTAGACAAGAAGCTGGCAGCGAATCCAAGAAATCTTGCAGCAGGTACCTTAAGACAGCTTGATACATCAATCACAAGACAGAGAGGTCTTAAGATGTTTGTATTTAATGTTCAGGCAGGACCAGATGAGATAATGGAGAGTCATTCCAAAGGAATGGATATTCTTGCTAAGGCAGGTGTACCTGTGGTGTATCACCGGGTATGCAGCAATAGTAATGAAATAATTAGCGCCATCAATGAAATAGGTAATATGCGGGATGAACTTCCATATGATATAGATGGTGCTGTTGTAAAGATAGATCATATAGCATACAGACAGGAATTCCCTGCTGGAAGCAAGTACTCAAGTGGACATATTGCTTATAAGTATCCTCCAGAAGAAAAGATAGTTACTATGGACGATATCATTGTTGATGTTGGAAGAACGGGTAAACTTACATTTACAGGAATATTTCATGATTCAGCAACAGGAAAGCCTGCACGTTTATGTGGAACAAGTGTTTCAAGAGCAACTCTTCATAATCAGGATTATATTAATGAGATGTCAATCGGAATTGGCGGTGAGTACAAGCTGTTTAAAAGCGGGGAGATTATACCTAAGCTTAATGGATGTGTTAAGCAGCCACAGCATATATTTGAAGCACCACATCTTTGCCCGGTCTGTCAGGAACCACTTATAAGAGAAGATGATACAGCTGATATAAGATGTGTCAATCCGTCATGTCCGGCACAGCTTACAAGAACAGTAGCTTATTTTACCTCTCTGGACTGTATGAATATTATGGGGCTGGGAGATACGCTAGTTGAGGCGTTAATAAGGGAAGGGTATATCCGGGATTATACAGATATATATACCCTTAAAGAACATAGAGATGAACTTATTGAAAAAGGAATTATCGGAAAGGAAAAGAATACCGATAAGCTTCTTGCTGCAATTGAAAAGTCAAAAGATAACACGCCGGACAGGCTTTTGACAGCACTTGGAATAAGAAATGTTGGAAAGACTACAGCTAAGCAGATAATGAATTATTATAATAATATTATGGAGCTTGCACAGGCAGATGAGGAACAGCTTACGAATATTCCTGATATAGGAGAAACAACTGCCAGATGTATATATGAATTCTTTCATGATGAATCAGATATGGCTTTAATAAGAAAGTTTGAGGAATATGGAGTCAATATGACAATGCCTGAAAAGACTGGAGCTTCAGATAAACTTGCTGGAAAAACAATAGTTGTTACAGGTAGCTTTGATAATTACAGCCGCAAGGATATGGAAGAAATGATTACTTCCAATGGAGGTAAGGCAACAGGAAGTGTAAGTAAAAAAACTGATTATCTGGTAGCCGGGGAAGCTGCAGGCTCTAAGCTTGATAAAGCTAATGCTCTTGGCGTAACAGTCCTTACAATAGATGAGTTTCTTAACCTGCTTGCCTGATGTTTTTAAATAGATTATAATATACAGACTTATATTAATGGTTAGAAAGAAGGATTTGATATGCCAATTAAAATACAGAGTGATTTGCCAGCTAAGGCGGAATTAGAGGAAGAGAATATATTTGTTATGGATGAGAACAGGGCTATATCACAGAATATACGTCCGCTGGAGATAGTTATTCTTAACCTGATGCCTATTAAGCAGGATACAGAACTTCAGCTTTTAAGAGGCTTATCCAATACACCATTACAGATAGATGTAACATTTTTACAGATGTCATCACATGTTTCTAAGAATACATCTGCATCACATATTAAGAAGTTTTATCAGACATTTGAAGAAATCAAGAATAACAATTATGATGGTATGATTATAACTGGAGCTCCAGTTGAAAAGCTTGATTTTGAAGAGGTTAATTACTGGGATGAGCTTACAACTGTTATGGAATGGTCTAAGAAACATGTTACATCTACAATCCATATATGCTGGGGAGCTCAGGCAGGATTATATTATCATTATGGAGTGAAAAAGGATCTGCTTAAGAAGAAATTGTCAGGAGTATATTCACACAGAGTAATGAATCGTAAAGAACCACTGGTAAGAGGATTTGATGATATTTTTATGGCACCACATTCAAGATATACAGAGGCTGACAGGCAGCAAATACTTGATAATCCAAGACTTAAGGTACTTGCAGATTCTGATGAAGCCGGTATATATATTGTATTAGGAGATGGTGGCAAAGAAATATTTGTTATGGGTCATCCTGAATATGACAGACTCACATTGGACCAGGAATATAAGAGAGATTATGACAAAGGTATTGAGCCAGAACTCCCGGTTAATTATTATCCGGAAGATGACTGCAACAGAAAGCCACTTCTTTCATGGAGAAGCCATGCTAATAATCTTTACACTAACTGGCTCAATTATTATGTATACCAGATAACTCCTTATGACCTTAATGAGAGTTATGATAATTATTGTATTTAAGGGAGTTGTAGCTTGATTACTGAATCAGTTGATATAATATGTGTGTTCCTATGTGTTATTATTGAAAAAAATATAGATGTATTATATACTTTTTATAAGAAACTATATAGAAAAGTATATGGAATATAGCTACAGTAGGGGAATAGAATAAGGAAAATGATGGGGAATAATGTCATATAAAGAATTGATGATTTTATCTGAAAATTTGAAGGAGGTATGACCTATGACAGCATTAAGACAGAGTGCGATAATGGAATTGGAAAAGATACCAGAAGATAAGTTATCCTTTGTAATTCAGATTATGCAGGGGTTAAATGGATTATATAATGATTCTGATAAAGAAAGGAAAGAAGCTTTTGCAAGATTAGAGCAGTTACGAAAAAAAGGGACAGTTACAGATTATGATGCAGAATTAGCTTCTTATAGGGAAGATAAGTATGGTAAGTAAAATTCTGATTGATACCAATGTGTTACTTGATTATCTTCTTGAAAGAGAGCCGTTTTTTGAGGATGCAAAGAAAGTGATATTTTCATGCACCGAAGGAAATATAAAAGGTTGCGTTGCAGCTCATTCTATTTCTAATATGTTCTTTATATTAAGGAAAGATTATACTGCAAAAGAACGAAGAGAAATATTATCAAGCTTATGTACGATTTTTGATGTAGAGGGCATAGACAAAGTTAAATTATTATCTGGCCTTGCAAATGAAGAATTTTCTGATTTCGAGGACTGCTTGCAAATGGAATGTGCAAAGGATTATGGAGCAGAATATATAGTTACAAGAAATGTATCAGATTATTCTATGTCAGACATAAAGGCAATTCTGCCAAGTGAATACTTAGGACTATAATAAACGGAGATAATAACATGAGCGTAGTAACTGAAAAGCCAAAGTGCAGGATACTTAAGCTGGCATCAATGCTGGCAATAACAATTGGAATTATAATGGCATTTTATGCATTCTATATAATGTCAGAACTATATTCGTTCTCTTCAAGTGAGGAAGGAAGAGCATTGTATACAGTTGTTAAGTTACTTAATGTAGCATTTATTGCGGTAATTATAGAAGGAATATATTTTGTTGTTGCCGGATTTTATGGTATGACAAATATAGGTGATGCCGGTGCGGCAAGAAGAATAAAAGTATACGGAATTGTTATGTCAATTGCGGGAGCGATAGATCTGGTAATAGTATTTGCTGTATCTAAGTACGGATTAACTGGCAATACACTTATATTGATATGCCTTCCTGTAATAATAGGGGTTATGTATCTTGCAGGAGCATTTTACAATGAGAAGCTTATAAAAGAAACTAATGGTGTAGAAGGTAATAACAATGATTGATCCAGAAGGAATAATGCCGCTGAATTTCTTTAAATACAAAGGCAGATACAGCGGTCAGCATGATGGAATGAGATATATAATTATGCCGGTAGGAGAGAAACCAGATATACGGCTGTGTGCAACTGTATGGAGAGGTCCATATGCATCATGTGCGGTTAAAGAAGAAGACAAGACTAGCGAGGAGTTTGACATGACAGAAGAAGGCCGTCTGGCTGCCATTGAGTGGATAAGGCAGCAGTACGAAACAAGAATAGATTATTGGAAAGATGCGCCTTCTATTAAGAATGTTGCTCCGATTGTTCATGAATAAAAAGCAGTATATATACAATGCAGCAGATTGCTGCGCCGGTAAGCAGGGGGATACATTCTCCTGCTTTCTTTAATATATGCGAGAATATAATACGCGTAAGTATTTTGGAAGAAAAGATTGAAATAATACCAATACATGCAGGAACAATTATGTTGCCGAAAGGGTCGGGCTGTATACCGATTTTTTTGTATATGTTTACAATATATAACAGACTGACACATATGTTGCTGATAAGAACACCATACAGATAGCCTGATATTCCGAGATTTGGAATTAAAGCAAATACACATACAAGTCTGATTATTATACCTGTAATATTAATAAAAAATGTGAGGGTTGTATATCCCAATCCGTTAGTTACACTTGTGAGGCTTATTTTAAGATATAAAAAAGGACATAACCATGAAAGAATACAGGTGTACAGATAGACTGACTCTTCATGGAACATTATTGCACCAAGCCTTGCACCATAATTAATAAATAAAAATGTGCTTATTATACCAAGACTGAGACAGAACGAAACTGTACGACGGACAGTCAGAACCAGATTGTCAGATGAGGAGTTAGTACTTTCGTCAGATATTTTTGGCAGCAGCATTAAAGCAAATGAATTAGCTGCGGTGCATGGAAATAATACAAGTGGAAGAGCCATCCCAGTCAGAATTCCGAACTGGCTTATTGCTGAGTCTTTGGAAAAACCATGCATACAGAGTATGGCTGGAATCAGAATTGCTTCTGCACCCTCAAGAAGATGCAGGATTGTCTGATTGGCATTTACAGGAAGGGCATACCGGATTAAAGCAGTATAGTCATTGAAAGAAGCTACCAGACTGTGAGTCATTTTTTTATTATGCCGGCAGCGTATAAGGAGAGGAATTGCACAGTATAAGCCAGCAAACAATTCACCCCATATATTACCGGTTACGGCATCTGCGATTGAAATAACAGATGAATTATTGAAGCACACATATATAATAATGACAGATATGCGGACCAATTGTTCTATGAGTTGTGATGATGCAGGAAGAAAAGATTCTTTCTGGCTATAGTAATAGCTGGATATACAGTTATGCATACACATAAAGGGCAGTGATATGGCAATTATACGGATGATGTTCATACAACGCATTTCCATAAATATATGTTTAGCAATGAATCCACTTCCGGCAAGCAGAATAATCATTACAGATATAGAAAGTGAAAGAGAAATTCTGATTGCACATAAGAGCCATTTCAGAGAGGGTGAGGACGCAGAATATCTGGATACAGAAATAGAAAAACCACTGCAGCACACAGCAAAAGCCAAAGCAGCCAGAGGCATGCACATCTGGAACAAGCCGACACCTGTAGAACCTGTATATTGAGTGAGCAGTATTCTGTAAAAGAAACCAAGAAGTCTTGTGAGTACACCTGCAACAGTGAGTATTATGGCTGATTTAAAGATGCCGCCTTTTAGAGAAAAATTGTTTTTCATATATATATCCACATTCTAACTTGTTAACATTATATGTTCTGGGAGAATATAATATTATAAGGAAATACAGGACGGAATTATTGATGATATATATGGACAATGCAGCAACAACAGCAATTAACAGGAAGGTTGTGGAGGAAATGCTTCCGTATCTTGTAAGTGATTATGGAAATCCGTCAGGTGTATACAGGCTTTCTGAGAGAGCGAGGAATGCAGTTGAAGAATCGAGAATGATAATTGCGGATATAATAAATGCTGATAAAGATGAAATATTTTTTACATCAGGAGGAACAGAAGGAGATAACTGGGCGGTAAAAGCTGAGAGTCTTGAACGGGATGGCGGACATATAATTATAAGCAGTATAGAACATAAGGCCGTGACAGAATCGGCATTGTGGCTTAACAGGCGTGGATATGGACTTTCATATGTACCGGTTGATGAAATGGGAATTGTAAAGCTTGATGAGTTAAGAAAGCTGATCCAAACAGACACATTTTTGATTTCAGTTATGCTTGCTAATAATGAGATAGGAACAATCCAGCCAGTTGCTGATGTGTGCAAAGTGGCAAAGGAATGTGGAGCGAAGGTGCATACAGATGCTGTTGCAGCATTTGGACATATTGATATAGATGTCAAGAAACTTGGTGTAGATTATCTTAATGTCAGTGCGCATAAAATATGTGGACCAAAGGGAGTTGGATTTTTATATGTTAAAGGTGCAAGGCCAGTGTCGTATATGCATGGAGGAGGACAGGAATCAGGATGCAGGGCTGGAACAGAGAACGTAGCAGGAATAGTGGGGCTTGGAATTGCTGCAAGAATTGCGTATGATACATTAAAAGAAAGAGCAAGGCAGGAAAAGAGAATATCTGATTATATGATTAAAAGAATACTAAGAGAGGTGCCACATTCAAGACTTAATGGAGACAGGGATAAGAGAGTTACGGGAAATATGAATTTTAGTTTTCAATATGTTAATGGCGGTATGCTTGTTGTTATGCTCAATAAACAGGGAATATGCGTATCGGCAGGTTCAGCATGTACATCAGGAACAGGAAAACCATCACATGTACTTCTTGCAATAGGTCTGGATAATAATCTTGCAGAGAGTTCACTGCGGCTTACAATTAATCACACAATAACGCATGTTGAGGCGGATTATGTGGTAGAATGTATTAAAAAGGATGTTGCCAAGCTGAGAGAACTTATGTAACATATGCTAATAGATATGTAATTGGGTAAAATATGCTTAAGAACAGAAAATTACGGAGGTTGGGATTATGTGGTATGATGAAGCAGTTTTTTATCAGGTGTATCCGCTGGGATTTTGCGACGGGTTAAGAGATAATGATAGAGTTATGAGAAGGTGTATATCTGAACTGGAAGACTGGATACCACATCTTAAGAAGACGGGCGTAGATGCTGTATATTTTTCACCATTATTTGAAAGTGACTATCATGGATATGATACAAGAGATTACAGACTTATAGATAAAAGAATTGGAACTAACGACGATTTTGCAAGACTTGTTAAGGCTCTCCATAATAATGAAATAAAAGTTGTGATAGATGGTGTGTTTAACCACGTAGGAAGAGGATTTTTCGCATTTAAAGATGTCTGCATGAAAAAATGGGAATCACAATATAAGGACTGGTTTAATATAAACTTTGATGGGGATTCACCATATAATGACGGATTCTGGTATGAGGGCTGGGAAGGATATTATAATCTTGTGAAGTTAAATCTTAACAATCCTGAGGTCGTTGATTATCTTATAGAATCAGTTCGTGGATGGATAGACGAGTTTGATATAGATGGAATCAGGCTGGATGTTGCATATTGTCTTAACAGGGATTTTATGAAGCGTTTAAGATATGAAACAGACAGAATGAAGAAGGACTTCTTTCTTGTAGGAGAAATGCTTCATGGAGATTATAATCAGATAGTCAATGATGAAATGCTTCATAGTGCCACTAACTACGAGTGTTATAAGGGGCTATATTCAAGCTTTAATTCTATGAATATGTTTGAAATTGCACACAGCATAGAAAGACAGTATGGTAAAGAACCATGGTGCCTGTACACAGGAAAGCATCTTTTTACATTTGTTGATAATCATGATGTCTCAAGGATAGCGAGTGTGCTTAATGTTAAAGAGCATCTTCCTCTGATATATGCGCTTATGTTTGGAATGCCGGGTATTCCATGTATATATTATGGAAGTGAGTGGGGAAGCGAGGCTGTTAAAGGCGGAGATAACGATAATATACTCAGACCTGCATTTGAGAAGCCGGAATACAATGAACTTACAGAAACAATCAGCAATATAAGCAGGGCGTATCATGGCTGCAGGGCATTATGCTACGGAGATTACACAAAGAAGCTGCTTACTAACAGACAATATGTCTTTAAGAGAGAATGTGATGGTGAGAAGATATTGGTTGCAATTAATGCAGATAACAATCCATATACTGCATATCTGGATACAGAATGTGCCATGGCAGTTAATCTGATAACCGGGGAAAATGAGGATTTGTCTGGAAAGATAGAGCTTCCTGCATATAGCTTCAGAATATATAAAAATATATAAATGTGAATAAACAGCTGCATGTTGAGACAACTCAATGTGCAGCTGTTCTGCTTTATAACTTTATAAACTCAGGCTTTCTTTTGTTGAATATTGTGTAGTAGCTAAAACCAGCATTAGCAAGCATATCAGGAATTATGTCAAATTTGTATGCAAAATACTTTTCTTCATGAGCGTCGGAACCAATGGTGATTATTTCACCACCAAGGTCATGATACATTTTAACAATGTCAAAACATGGATTGGGTTCTGGCATGCCGTATTTAAGTCCGGCGGTATTGATTTCAATGCCTTTTCCTTTTTCAATAAGTGTCTTTAAAATATCATGAATAAGATCATTATAATCGCGACAGCTGTACTGAAAGGATTTGTCAGGAATATAACGTGCAATGTAATCAAGGTGTCCGTATACATCAAAATTCTCACAGCAGTTAAGGTTGTCAAGAATACTTTCATAATAAGCGGCTACTGTGTCTTTGATAGAATATTTTTCCCAGAATTCAGGGTAATATGGATCTTCTCCATGTACAAGATGTGATGAGCCTATGATAAAATCAAGGCTTTTGTCATTGTCATAAGCATTAACTCTGTCTGCAACGCTTCTCATAAGCCCCTGTTCAACTCCAATGTGTATATTGATATTATTCTTATGACTGCATTTTTCTTTTAAATTCTGGAAATACTTAAGATATCCTGCAAAATCGAGATTAAACATTTCTTTTCCGTCTTCAGGTGGAGCGTCAAAGTCATTGTGATCAGTAAAACATATATGTTTGAAACCGGATTGGATTGCTTTTTGGATAAATGCTTCAGGATTCTGTTCGGAATCCGAAGAAAAACATGTGTGTAAATGATAATCAGATAAAATCATGATAATTGTCCTTCCTTTGATGTGAATTACACCTTTATGCTTAAATGTCAATATACATTATACATAAACATAATTAAATCGCAATTGGTATTTTTGATGTTTATGTAGAATATGTAAGTGTGATGTAAAATATAGGTAATTCCTTCTTGAAAATGATTATTTGTATTGGTATTATTAAAAGGACAGCGTATAGATTCTGATTATGTGAATGCGCATAGATTGTAGAAGTTTTACCTACGCTGTCCGACCTTGACTTTTATGCGCAGATAGGAGATTTCGTGAGTTTTGAATTGATACACATTGTGATTATTCTTCTTGGCGGAATAGCGCTTTTCCTTTTTGGAATGCAGCTTATGGGAGATGGTTTAAAGAAGGTGGCAGGAGGAAAGCTGGAGGTTATTCTTTACAGACTGAGTAACACTCCTCTTAAAGGTGTGCTTCTTGGAACAGGAGTTACAGCAATTATACAGTCGTCATCAGCAACTTCAGTTATGGTTGTAGGATTTGTTAATGCCGGTATGATCAAGATGAAACAGGCTATTGGTATTATAATGGGAGCTATTATCGGAACATCAGTGACAGGCTGGGTTTTATGTCTTTCAGATATAAGCGGTGGAGCAGGATGGGTTGACCTTCTTTCAACAGAAGTCCTTGCAGCTGTTATTGGAGTCATTGGAATTATGTTCAGAATGGTATGTAAGAATCCTACTAAGAAGCATATTGGAGATATTATGATTGGTTTCTGTATACTTATGGTAGGAATGCAGAATATGAGTGCCGCAGTTGCTCCTTTAAGATCTGAGCCAGCATTTATAGATATGCTTACCAAGTTTTCTAATCCATTTATAGGAATTCTTATTGGTCTGTTAGTGACAGCTGTGTTACAGAGTGCCTCTGCAACAGTAGGTATTCTTCAGGCTTTATCAGTTACAGGAGCGATTACATTTTCAGTTGCCCTGCCTATTATAATGGGTATAGCTGTAGGTGCTGCAATGCCTGTTATTATTTCTTCATTTGGAGCAACGACAGATGGAAAGAGAACAGCTTTTGTATATCTGTTAGTAGATGCTCTTGGTGCATTAATATGGGCAGTAGTATTTTATACTGTTAATCATTTTGTTAATTTCTCATTCATGGACAGAACGATGACAACAGTTTCTATTGCATTTGTTAACTCACTTTTCAGAGTTGCAACAGTTGTTGTGCTGTTTCCGTTTATTAAACTGCTTGAGAAGATTGTATGTGCAATCTTTAAGGAGGTTATAGATGAAGAGGACAAGGATATTGTTGAAATCAGTGTGCTGGATGATAGATTTATTGCTCATCCGACAGTAGCTATTGAACAGTCTAAGACAGTTCTGTGTTCTATGGCACACATGGCACAGAAGAATCTGATCCGTTCAATGGAACTGCTTGATACATTTTCTCAGGAAAAGTACGATAAAATTCAGCGCAGGGAAGATAAGGTAGACAGATACGAAGACAAGCTTGGTTCTTATCTTGTTAAAATTACCCAGCAGGAACTTACGCCTGGTCAGAATAAGGAAGTTTCAAAGCTCCTTCATACAATATCGGACTTTGAAAGGATCAGTGATCACGCTGTTAATATATCGCAGGCGGCTGCGGAATTATACAATAAGAAACTTAAGTTTTCTGATGTTGCCATTGAGAATATTGAACTTATGTCATCAATCATGAAAGAGATTGTTGGAAATGTAATAGAAGCATTTGAGGCGAATAAGGTAGCACTCGCGTATAAGACAGAGCCGCTTGAGGAGCTTGTTGATATATATTGTGATGAAATGAAAATGAATCACGTCAAGAGAGTGCAGAAGGGAGAATGTACCCTTCATCAGGGATTTATATTTAATGACCTTCTTACAGATTTTGAAAGAATTGCTGATCATTGCTCTAACGTTGCAATTGCTATAATTGAGCTTGAGTTAAATGCATTTGATACACACGAGTATCTTATTAATCTTAAGAAAGATAAAGGTACTAATTTCGAGGAGTACTTTGGGGAATACAAGGAAATGTTCCCATTGTCGTAGTACTATACAGGGAGTAGTGTTAATTATACAAGATTGGATACATTATTTTGGGAGATTTCGTCAAAATAACCAACTGGACTTGATTATTCATTGAAAATTATACCAAAATGTAAAAAATAGGAATAAAGTCTTGATATTTTGCTTCTTCTTATGTAAAATACACGATAGTTGAAATATTAACAAACTATGTTATAAAAATTCATTTTTAGGAGGAATTGTTTTTATGTCAGTAAAAGTTGCAATCAATGGTTTTGGTCGTATCGGTAGACTTGCATTCAGACAGATGTTTGGTGCAGAAGGATATGAGGTAGTTGCTATTAACGATTTAACAAGCCCTAAGATGCTTGCTCATCTTTTAAAGTATGACTCATCACAGGGAAGATATGTTAACTTCGGTGAGGAAGATCAGGTAACAGCTGATGATGAGGCTGGTACAATCACAGTTAAGGGTAAGACTATTAAGATCTACAAAGAACCAGATGCTAATAACTGCCCATGGGGAGAGATTGGTGTTGATGTAGTTCTTGAGTGTTCAGGATTCTATACATCTAAGGCTAAGGCACAGGCTCATATTAATGCAGGTGCTAAGAAGGTAGTTATCTCAGCTCCAGCTGGTAACGATCTCAAGACTATCGTTTACAATGTAAACCATGAGACACTTACAGCAGAAGATCAGATTATCTCAGCTGCTTCTTGTACAACAAACTGCTTAGCTCCTATGGCTAAGGCACTTAATGATTGTGCAACAATCGAGTCAGGTATTATGTGTACAATTCATGCTTACACAGGTGATCAGATGATTCTTGATGGACCACAGAGAAAGGGTGATTTAAGAAGATCTAGAGCTGGTGCTTGCAACATCGTTCCTAACTCAACAGGTGCAGCTAAGGCTATCGGTCTTGTTATTCCAGAACTTAATGGAAAGCTTATCGGAGCTGCTCAGAGAGTTCCTACTCCTACAGGTTCTACAACAATTCTTAATGCTGTTGTTGCTAAGAAGGTTACAGTTGATGAAGTTAATGCTGCTATGAAGGCTGCTGCAACAGAGTCATTTGGTTACAATACAGAGCAGATTGTATCTAGCGATATCGTTGGTATGAGATTTGGTTCATTATTCGATGCTACACAGACAATGGTTAATGAACTTCCAAATGGTGGTTGCCAGGTTCAGGTTGTTTCTTGGTATGATAATGAAAATTCATACACAAGCCAGATGGTTAGAACAATTAAGTACTTCGCTGAGTTAAACTAATCATTTAGATTGTTTTTGCCGGAGAATGGTTTGACTATTCTCCGGTTTTTTATAAAGCTGTATATACGGCGGCTATTTTATGTATTATATGGAGGATATTAATATGCTTAATAAAAAGTCTATTGATGATATCAATGTAAAGGGCAAAAGAGTATTATGCAGATGTGATTTTAATGTACCTTTAGACGGAAGCAGAATTACAGACGAAACAAGACTTGTAGCTGCTCTTCCAACAATCAAGAAGCTTATATCTGATGGGGGAAAGGTTATTCTTTGTTCACATCTTGGAAAACCAAAGGGACCAGATGCTGCATTTTCTCTTGCACCAGTTGCAAAGAGACTTTCAGAACTTCTTGGTCAGGAAGTTAAGTTTGCAGCAGATGATACTGTTGTTGGTGACAATGCCAGAGCTGCAGTTGCTGCTATGAATGATGGTGATGTTATTCTTCTTGAGAATACAAGATTCAGAACAGAAGAGACAAAGAATGGAGAAGCATTTTCTAAGGATTTAGCTTCTATTGCAGATGTATTTGTTAATGATGCATTTGGTACAGCTCACAGAGCACATTGTTCTAATGTAGGTGTTACACAGTATGTTGATACAGCTGTTGTTGGATACCTTATGCAGAAGGAAATTGATTTCCTTGGCAATGCAGTTAACAATCCTGTAAGACCATTTGTTGCTATTCTTGGTGGTTCTAAAGTTTCATCAAAGATTTCTGTTATTAATAACTTACTTGATAAGGTTGATACTCTTATCATCGGTGGTGGTATGTCTTATACATTCCAGAAAGCACATGGTGGTAATGTAGGTAAATCTTTAGTTGAGGATGATTATCTTGATTATGCTAAGGATATGATGAAGAAGGCAGAAGAAAAGGGCGTTAAGATGCTCATTCCTATTGACACAGTTGTTGCTAAGGAATTCAGCAATGATTCTCCATCACATGTTGTAGAGGCAGGTCATCAGGAAGATGATGATATGGGTATGGATATCGGACCTAAGACATGCGAGCTTTATAAGGATGCATTAAAGGATGCCAAGACTGTTGTTTGGAATGGACCTATGGGTGTATTTGAGTTCCCTAACTTTGCAGCAGGAACAATTGCGGTTGCAGAAGAACTGGCACAGCTTAAAGATGCTACAACTATTATTGGTGGTGGTGATTCAGCAGCAGCAGTTAATAACTTAGGATTTGGAGATAAGATGACTCATATCTCTACAGGTGGTGGAGCTTCCCTTGAATTCCTTGAAGGTAAGGAACTTCCTGGTGTTGTTGCTGCTAATGATAAGTAATTTATCTGATAAAAACATTTCTTTTATATAATATAACAGACCTTCGAAGGAATTTCGGGGGTCTGTATTTTTTTGTTATTTTTTTCACAAAGCTATTGAAATATACATGAAAATATGTTATTATCTTAACACTATGATAGTCATATCGGAATAATTGAAGAGGGATGTCCATATATATTGATATATGGATGATTTCTTGTGAGGAGGCGTAGAATGAGAAGAAAAGTAATAGCTGGCAATTGGAAGATGAATATGACACCAAGCCAGGCGGTTAAGCTGGTTACCGAATTGAGACCTAATGTTAATAATCCTGATGTCGATGTTGTATTCTGTGTGCCATCTATAGATATTGTGCCTGTTGTTGAGGCTGTTAAGGGTTCTAATATACATATCGGTGCTGAGAATGTATATTATCAGGAAAAGGGGGCATTCACTGGGGAATTGTCACCGGAGATGCTTGTTGATGCAGGTGTTAGTCATGTTATTATTGGACATTCTGAAAGAAGGAACTATTTTAATGAAAGCAATACTGTATTGAATCTTAAGATGCACAAGGTATTGGAACACAATATTATTCCTATTTTATGTTGTGGCGAGTCACTGGAACAGAGAGAACAGGGAATAACTCTTGAATTTATTAAAGAGCAGATTGTTGAGGCGTATGTTGGTGTTACAAGAGAGCAGGTTCTTCATACTATAGTTGCTTATGAGCCAATATGGGCTATTGGAACAGGAAAGGTTGCAACTACTGCCCAGGCACAGGAAGTGTGCGGATTTATAAGAACGGTGTTTGAAGAATTATATGATAAAGAAACTGCAGACCAGATAAGAATTCTGTATGGTGGAAGTGTTAATGCATCTAATGCTGCAGAGCTTTTTGCACAACCTGATATTGATGGCGGTCTGGTTGGCGGTGCAAGTCTCAAGCCTGATTTTGCAGATATTGTTAATTATAATAAGTAGATATGAATTAATTGACCTTGTTTTGATGATAATATTCAAGACAAGGTCTTTGATTTTTTGTGCAAATGTGATATCATGCTATAGGCAAATATTTGAAAACATACATTTAAAGGAGAATCAGAATATGAGTAAGAAACCAGTAGTTTTAATGGTACTTGATGGTTATGGTTTAAATGATAGAACAGAAGGTAATGCTATTGCTATGGCTAATACTCCTGTTATGGATAAGCTTATGAAAGAATGCCCTTTCCAGAAGGGATATGCTTCAGGACTTGCTGTTGGTCTTCCAGACGGACAGATGGGTAACTCAGAAGTTGGACATATGAATATTGGTGCTGGTAGAATTATTTATCAGGATCTTACAAGAATTACTAAGGATATTGAGGATGGTACATTCTTTAAGAATGAAGAATTACTTGAAGCTATGGAGAACTGCAAGAAGAATGATTCGGATCTTCACCTTTTTGGACTTTTATCAGATGGTGGTGTACATAGTCATTTAAGCCATGTGTATGGACTTTTAGAGATGGCTAAGCAGCAGGGAGTATCTAAGGTTTATGTTCATGCATTTCTTGATGGAAGAGATACACCTCCAGCATCAGCTAAGGGATTTGTTGAGACTCTTGAGAACAAGATGGCAGAAATCGGTGTTGGTAAAGTTGCTTCTTTATCAGGACGTTATTATGCAATGGACAGAGATAATAACTGGGACAGAGTAGAAAAGGCTTATGATTCACTTGTAACAGGTGATGGAATCAAGGCTGAGTCAGCTACTCAGGCACTTCAGGAATCATATGACAATGGTAAGACAGATGAATTTGTTGAGCCAACAGTTATCTGTAAAGATGGTCAGCCACTTTCATTAGTTAAGGCTAATGACTCTGTTATATTCTTTAACTTCCGTCCAGACCGTGCAAGAGAGATGACAAGAGCATTCTGCGATGATAAGTTTACAGGATTTGAAAGAAAGACAGGATTTATTCCATTAACATTTGTATGCTTCAAGGATTATGATGAATCAATCCCTAATAAGAAGGTTGCATTCAAGAAAGAGAATATTAAGAATACATTTGGTGAATTCCTTGCTAATCATGGAAAGAAACAGTTAAGACTTGCAGAGACAGAAAAGTATGCACATGTTACATTCTTCTTCAATGGTGGCGTTGAAGATCCTAATGTTGATGAGTTCAGATTACTTGTTAACTCACCAAAGGATGTTGCAACTTATGACTTAAAGCCAGAGATGAGTGCACCAGAGGTTGGTATGGACTTAGTAGATGCTATTAAGTCTGACAAATATGATGTTATTATTATTAACTTTGCTAATCCTGATATGGTTGGTCATACAGGTGTTATTCCAGCAGCTATTAAGGCTGTAGAGAAGGTTGACGAGCTTGTTGGCAAGGCTGTAGATGCAGTCAAGGCTGTTGATGGAGTGCTCTTCATTTGTGCAGATCATGGTAATGCTGAGAAGATGATTGATTACGAAACAGGTGCTCCACATACAGCACATACAACTAATCCAGTTCCATTTATTCTTGTTAATTATGATGAGAATTATACTCTTCGTGAGGGTGGAAGATTATGTGACATTGCCCCTACACTTATTGAGATTATGGGACTTGAAAAGCCAGTTGAAATGACAGGAGAGTCACTTCTTGTAAAGAAGAATTAATTAATTGATTGATTGATTGAAATTGCTTTACAATAGAGAATTAATTTGTAGTGAATTAATTTACAATTTTTCTTGCACAAGATGTTTAATTGTGATAGAATAACCTATGTTGCCGTATTGGCATAATTATGTAATAAAAGGCGCACTTTTGCGCAGGAATGAGGATAGTATGAATAAGATAATTCCATTGTTTCATATGTCTGTCGGAGATGTATTAAGAATTGGTTTAATGGGAGTATTTGTAGTAATTTGTATAGCTTTAGCAATAATAATTCTTATGCAGGAAAGTAAGCAGAACGGATTGTCAGGAACAATTAGTGGTGCTGCTGATTCATACTGGGGTAAGAACAAGGGCCGTTCAATGGAAGGCAAGCTTGTTAAGATAACCAAGATTCTTGTAATTCTTTTTATTGTTATAGCAGTTATACTTAATTTTAATTTCTAAATTACGGACACTCTTAAGAAACGGATAATTTCTTAAGAGTGTTTTTTACTTTTATAAAAGCTGGCTTTGAGCCGTATGATTTTATGATTAGAAAGGGATATAAGGGATATGGAGAAGGATATATTTAAACAGCGAAGACAGATGCTTGCTGATATGATTCTCAGTAATGAAATGTATGTTCCAATGAAAGCTAAAGAAATCGCAATTCTTCTTGATATTCCGAAGAGTCAGCGCTCTGAGCTTATGGAAGTACTTGACAGCCTTGTTGCAGATGGAACTATAGGAGTGTCTAAGAAAGGCAAGTATATGAAGCCTGAGAATGTAGCACTTGTTGGAACATTTGAAAGTACAAGCAGAGGTTTTGGATTTGTTGTGATACCTGACAGGGAAGACGATATATTTGTTAAGGCTAATGACACAATGAATGCCTTCTATCATGATAAAGTCAAGGTTGTGATAACTACTGAGAAGAGCGGAGGCAAGAGAGCAGAAGGTAAGATTGTTGCCATTCTTGAGCATGAAGTAAAAGAGGTTGTTGGAACATTCCAGAAGAATAGGACTTATGGATTTGTTATACCTGATAATGCCAAGATTAGCTGTGATATATTTATACCGCAGGAATTCATGAATGGAGCGGTTGAAGGTTCTAAGGTAGTTGCTTCTATAAGTGATTACGGCAGTCAGAGCAAGAATCCGCAGGGAAAGATTATAGAGGTGCTTGGACATATTGATGATCCGGGTGTAGACATAATGTCTATTATCAAGGCATATGATTTACCAGTGGAGTTTCCCGAATCAGTTAAGAAGGCACTTAATGATATCCCTGACGTGGTAAGTGAGAAGGATAAGGCTGGAAGAGTTGATTTAAGAAATGTTCAGATGGTTACTATAGACGGTGAGGATGCGAAGGATTTGGATGATGCAGTATCTATATCAAAGGAAGGTCCGGTATATCATCTTGGTGTTCACATTGCGGACGTCAGCCATTATGTTACAGAGGGAAGCACACTTGATAAAGAGGCACTAAAACGAGGCACAAGTGTTTACCTTGTAGACCGAGTTATTCCAATGATACCGCATAAGTTATCTAATGGGATATGTTCACTTAATCAGGGTGAGGACAGGCTTGCACTCAGCTGTCTTATGGATATTGATGAAAAGGGCAATATTGTAGGACACAGAATATGTGAGACTGTCATTAATGTAGACAGAAGGATGAGCTATACAAGTGTCAGGAAGATTCTTGTAGATAATGATACCAATGAAATTATGAAGTATAAAGAGCTTGCTCCAATGTTTCATATGATGGAAGATGCTGCGGCACTTCTTAGAAAGAAAAGATTTGCAAGAGGTTCGGTTGATTTTGATTTTCCTGAAAGTAAGATTATACTTGATGAGAATGGACATCCAACGGACATTAAGCCTTATGACAGAAATGTGGCAACTAAGATTATTGAGGATTTCATGCTTGCTGCCAATGAAACTGTTGCAGAAGATTATTTCTGGCAGGATATGCCATTTCTTTATAGAACGCATGAGAATCCTGATCCAGAGAAAATGCGGAAGTTAGCCACATTTATTAATAACTTTGGATATACTTTAAGACTTACTGATGATTTAAGACCTAAGGAGATTCAGAAGCTTCTTTCTGAGATAGAGGGTTCTGATGCTGAGAATCTTATAAGCAGGCTGACACTACGCTCTATGAAGAAAGCAAAGTATACTACTGAATGTGTAGGACATTTTGGACTTGCAGCCAAGTACTACTGCCACTTTACATCGCCTATCAGAAGATATCCTGATTTGCAGATTCACAGAATTATCAAGGAGAATCTTCACGGAGGTTTAAGTCCAAAGAGAGCTGACCATTATGATGCAATATTACCGGATGTTGCTGTCCAGACAAGTGCTATGGAGCGGCGTGCGGCAGATGCTGAAAGAGATACAGATAAGCTTAAGATGGCTGAGTATATGGAACAGTTTGTTGGAGAAACATTTGACGGAGTTGTTTCGGGTGTTACCGCGTGGGGTGTATATGTTGAACTTCCAAACACTATCGAGGGCATGGTTTCTGTCAATAATATGAAGGGCTTCTATACATTTGACGAGGAACACTATGAGATGGTAGGAGAACTTGGAAACAGAAGTTATAAGCTCGGACAGAAGGTTAAGGTAGTTGTTATAGGCACCGATAAGATACTAAGAACAATAGATTTTGCATTTGCATAGGATTTTGTATAGAATAGAACGGAGATTGACATGGCATCAAAAACAAGCGCATCAGGAAACAGACTTATTGCGAATAACAAGAAAGCTTATTTTGATTATTTTATAGAAGAAAAATACGAAGCAGGTATGGTACTTCATGGCACTGAGGTTAAATCAATCAGAGCAGGTAAGTGCTCGATTAAGGAATCTTACATTAAGATTGAGAATGGCGAAGTATATGTCCTAGGTATGAATATTACACCATATGAGAAGGGAAACATTTTTAATAAAGACCCTTTAAGACCTAAGAAGCTGCTTCTTCATAAGAACCAGATTAATAAGCTTACAGGTGAACTTACAATTAAAGGTTACACACTTGTTCCACTT
Source organism: uncultured Lachnospira sp. (assembly GCA_934343805.1). GTDB lineage: Bacteria > Bacillota > Clostridia > Lachnospirales > Lachnospiraceae > Lachnospira. The sequence goes on along the minus strand of CAKRIN010000001.1, from coordinate 625 downwards.
CAGGTATATCTGAAAGAGGGAAAAGTGAAGATGGAGATTGGTCTTGGAAAAGGTAAGAAGAACTTTGATAAAAGAGATTCTATTGCAAAGAAAGACCAGATAAGAGATGCACAGAAGGAATTCAAGAATAAGAATTTAAGATTTTAGAAATATTTTATCAGTTTTGAATCACAAGTTCATTGACTTGGCATTATGCCAATGTTAATATATCTAAGCAGGTAAAACTGCTTACACACGGGCTAGTAAAGGTTTCGACGGGGATCTTGAAGCTGGTGAAGCTATCCGCAGGAAAGCGTCAAAATCCAAACTTAAATATAAACGCTAACGATAATTTAGCATACGCTGCCTAATTGCAGCAGTCTGACTTAAAGCACCTACACTTTAAGACCCAGGCTTCGAACATGTAGGAAACGACAGTATCAAAGCTTTGAGGTACTGGTCGTATCATGAAGCTACTAAAGGTGCAAGGGTGTTGATTCCCGTGTACTGGAGGGAATGTCAAACAATCAACTATGATAGTAGAAGAACAGGGAATGGGTTTTCGGACAGGGGTTCGACTCCCCTCTGGTCCATAGGAAAAAGGGAGTGAGGAAGCGTGAGCTTCTTCACTCCCTTTTTCCTATGG